>CAUSOG010000013.1:0-67626 GCA_963533195.1 uncultured Streptococcus sp.
TCTTCAGGTTCAATTGGTTTTGGTTTTTTCAATTTTGAAACGACCTCTACATATTTGATAAAGTTATCTAAGCATGTTTCAAGGAAATTCACAGTTCCTTCATTGGTGATATTACCATCATTGTCAAAAGCTTCCTTGGCTTTGCCCAGCAAGAACTCATTTCCTGGAAGGGTGTAAGCATTGACGCCAGGAGCATCTAGGATTTTACGCAGGTGAACTTGAGCGCGAGATGTTCCTTGGTCGTAGTAAGAAGCACCGACAATCATGACCGGCTTGTTTTCGAAAGGATGAACCTCGTAAGAGAGCCATTCTAAGACACTCTTCAAAGGAGCGCTGATAGTATGATTGTGCTCAGGAGTTGCGATGATGACACCATCTGCACGTGTGATTTTGTTATACAAATACCGCAATTGGAAGCTTTCATCCCATTTTTCATCTTGGTTAAACATTGGGACTTCATCGATTTCTAAGACTTCCAATTCAAATTTAATTTTGAACTGACGGCGGATGAATTCCAATAATTTTCGGTTATATGATTGTTCGTAGTTTGATCCTACAATTCCAACAAATTTCATTCTTTCAGTCTCCTATCTTACAATTTTTCCCAGTTAAATTCTTCAGCATCTTTGCGAAGCAATTCTTGTGCGTTGCGCAATTTTTCAGTGATTTTGACAAAGATACGGAAGTCATCAAAGATAGCATCCAATTTTTTGACAACGTCAAGATCTACCAAGTCTCCGCTTTGATCAAAAGCTTGAAGAGAATGTGAAAGCAAGAACTCATCTGGAAGAACAGTTGCCTTGATTTCTGGAGCGTTCAAAATTTGACGGAGCTGCAATTGGGCCCGAGAGGAGCCAAGTGTACCATAAGAAGCACCAGTGATCATGACCGGCTTGTTCAGCAGTGGATAAATTCCGTAAGAAAGCCAAGCCAGAGCATTCATGAGCACAGCTGGGATAGAATGGTCGTATTCAGGTGTGCCGATAAGTACGCCATCCGCAGCATCGATTTTTTCGGCAATTTCTGATACCAATTCAGGCACGTTTCTGTCAGCAGGTTTATTAAACATTGGGATATCTTTAATCTCAACCAGCTTGATTTCAGCCTTGTCAGCGAAGTGCTTAGACATATATTGAAGAAGTTGCCGGTTTGTAGAACGGTTAGAATTTGTTCCAACAATTGCAATAAGTTTTAACATAAAATTTCCTTTCTGAAATTAAGATACAGAGCCCTCATGTGAGTATTTATTTTTCTTTAGGCAAGTAAAACCTAGAAGAAAGAGAGGGCGTTTTTAAATGGGCATGTTTATAAAAGCTAGAGCGATAGAGTTACCGCTTAGTGTGGCAGCAAAGTTATCACTTTTGAAATTTAAGAAGTAGGAATTATACGCTCTAAAAGGCCTGAGCTACAGAAGAGCTGACTATCCTGGGTGATTATCAAGGCTTCAATCCCTGTTTGCTGTTCAATCTGAGACAGAATTGATGTCGGACTTTCGCCAAATAGTCGAGTCGTCCAGATTTCGCCATCTACCGACTTGTCTGAAACAATGGTCAGACTAGCCAATTGATTCTCAATAGGATAGCCAGTTTTGCGATCTAGAATGTGATGGTAGTTCCGGCCTTCGACTGTAAGGGTTCGCTCGTAGATTCCTGATGTGACCACTGACTGATTGGTGACAGCTAAGATAGCTGAGTGCTTGCCGCGAGGCTGCTTGGGATTTTGGATGCCAATTCGCCAAGCACGCTGGCTGACTGCATTTTTCCCAATCGTCAGAACATTACCACCGAGATTGATAAGAGCAGAAGTCACTCCCTGACTCAGCAAATAGTCCTTAATTTTATCAGCGATATAGCCTTTAGCCAAGGCGCCTAAATCCAGCTTCATGCCTTTCTTAGCCAAAAAGACACTATGGTCTTCTGGGTTCAGCTCAAGCAAATTTGGGTCGGTTAAGCTCAGAGTTTGCTGAATCTCCTCCGTACTTGGGAGATGAGCGTCTGAAAATCCTATCCGCCAGGTTTGGACTAGAGGGCCAATCGTGATATTTAAGTGGCTGCCTTCTGCTAGGCTGTGATATTTTCCCAGCTCAATCAGCTCAAAAAGCTCTGGATGAACAGAGACACTTTTCATTCCTGCCAAATGGTTGATAGTCATAAGTTCAGAGTCTTCATCATTGGCACTGAAGCGATTTTTATAGACATGAAGCAGTTGAACCGCCTCATCTAAGAGTATTTCCGCTCGCTCATGATATATAGAGAGACAAATTGTACTCCCCATCAAATGAAGCGAGCGAGAAGCGAAGTCCACATTATCACAACCTTTCTAAAATTAACCTCTCTGACCTTATTATATCAAAAAGATACCGGTTTCACAATCTTAAATTTGTTATATTTTCAGAAAATAAAACTTTGGAAAAAGTAGTTTTTCTTAAGCATTTAGACTGCAGTGATACAGCTTTTTAGGTAGTCTAAGAATTTTTGAAAATTTCGAGCAAATTTCTTGTAAACGCTCACAGGAGATGATATACTGGTCTAGTAAATTATAAATTAAGGTAGGACTATTCTTATGAGTAAAATCGTTGTAGTTGGTGCAAACCACGCAGGTACAGCGTGTATTAATACAATGTTGGATAATTATGGTGCAGAAAATGAAGTAGTTATTTTTGACCAAAACTCAAACATTTCATTCTTGGCATGCGGAATGGCCCTTTGGATTGGACAGCAAATCAGCAAGCCAGATGGACTTTTTTATGCAGACAAAGAATCTTTTGAAGCAAAAGGCGCAAAAGTTTATATGAATTCACCAGTTGAGTCAATTGATTATGATGCGAAAAAAGTTATAGCTATTGTTGATGGCAAAGAGCATGTAGAGTCTTATGACAAATTGATTTTAGCAACAGGTTCTCAGCCAATTCTGCCTCCGATTAAAGGTGCTGAGCTGGATCCTAACAGCCGCGAATTTAAGTCAACCTTAGAAAATCTGCAATTCGTAAAATTGTATCAAAATGCTGCAGATGTTATTGAAAAATTGCAAGACAAGAGCAAACATATCGAACGTGTGGCAGTAGTAGGTGCTGGTTACATTGGGGTTGAGTTGGCAGAAGCCTTCAAACGCCTTGGTAAAGAAGTGATTCTGATTGATGTTGTGGATACTTGCTTGGCAGGTTACTATGACCACGACTTGTCTGATATGATGCGCCAAAACCTTGAAGACAACGGTGTTCAATTAGCCTTCGGTCAAACTGTTCAGGCTATTGAGGGTGAAAGCAAAGTAGAACGCATTGTAACAGATAAGGCTAGCTATGATGTAGATATGGTTGTCTTGGCAGTTGGCTTCCGTCCAAACACTGGTCTTGGTGCTGGCAAGTTGGAAACATTCCGCAATGGTGCTTTCTTGGTAGATAAGAAGCAAGAAACTAGCATCAAAGATGTTTATGCAATTGGTGATTGTGCGACTGTTTACGATAACTCTATCAATGACACAAATTACATTGCTTTGGCTTCTAACGCCCTACGCTCTGGTATCGTAGCAGCTCATAATGCTTGCGGTCATGAATTGGAGTCTAATGGTGTTCAAGGTTCTAACGGTATCGAAATCTTTGGTCTGAAGATGGTTTCAACTGGTCTGACAGAAGAAAAAGCTAAACGCTTTGGTTACAGCCCAGCTGTGGTTGAGTTTAAAGACACTCAAAAACCAACCTTCCTTGAAAAGGTTGAGCATCATGATGTTACAATTAAGATTGTCTATGATAAAGATACACGTGTAGTTCTTGGAGCTCAGATGGTTTCTAGAGAAGATATGTCTATGGGCATTCACATGTTCTCATTGGCCATTCAGGAAAAGGTTACAATTGATAGATTGGCCTTGCTGGATCTCTTCTTCCTGCCACACTTCAACAAACCATACAACTACATTACTCAAGCAGCTTTGAAAGCAAAATAAGAAAATGAGTCTGGAATAATTTCCAGACTTTTTTGTAGAGCCTGTAAAAAGAAAAGTGAAAGAAGAAATTTATATTTCATCTGTTTATCAGGCCTGCTTTGTGCTAGAATAGTGGTAAAGTAACAATTTAGAGGAGATTGGGAATGGCAAAAGAGTCTATCTCGCAAGAGGACGATATCAAGAGAGAATTTAATTTCACAACTCATTCGATTATTTCCCAGGTTTTGCGAGGTGTCTTAGTTGGGATTTTTGCTGGACTGGTAGTCGGGATTTTCCGCTTTCTGATTGAAAAAATCTTTCATTTAGTGCAGGATGTCTACCATAGGAGTCAGCAGTCTTTGCTTTGGTTACTGGCCTTGGTGTTCTTTTATGCTTTCATCGTCTTTCTCAACGCTCGATGGGTAAAGTCGGAGAAAAACATTAAGGGGTCAGGGATTCCGCAGGTTGAAGCAGAGCTGAAAGGCCTGATGTCACTTTCTTGGTGGAGTGTTCTCTGGAAGAAGTTTGTATTGGGGATTTTAGCCATTTCTAGCGGTCTGATGTTGGGTCGAGAAGGACCAAGTATTCAGCTAGGCGCTATGAGCGGCAAAGGCGTCTCTAAATTTCTGAATTTGAGTGCTGCTGAGGAGAGAGCGCTCATTGCTAGCGGTGCAGCAGCAGGCTTAGCAGCAGCTTTTAATGCACCAATCGCAGGACTGCTTTTCGTAGTAGAAGAAGTTTACCGTCATTTTTCACGCTTTTTCTGGGTTTCTACGCTGGCAGCCAGTCTAGTTGCTAACTTTGTCTCACTCTCCATGTTTGGACTGACGCCAGTGCTGGACATGCCAGATAATATCCCGGTCATGAGGCTGGAGCAGTATTGGATCTATCTGGTCATGGGTTTGTTGCTGGGCTTGTCAGGCTATATTTATGAAAAAGTCATTTTGAACATTCAGCTGGTTTATCAGTTTTTGGGTCGCTTGTTTAGGATTTCAGAAGCCTATTATCCTATTCTGGCTTTTTTCTTGATTCTTCCAATTGGTTATTTCTTGCCTCACTTGCTGGGCGGGGGCAATCAGTTGATTTTATCTTTGACTGCTGGTCATTACACTGTGGAAACCTTGCTCTTGTTTTTTGCTATAAGATTTGTCTGGAGCATGCTGAGTTACGGAAGCGGGCTGTCAGGTGGTATTTTCCTCCCTATCCTTGCTCTGGGTTCACTGCTTGGCGGAGCAATGGGGGCGGTCTGTCTGCAGCTAGGTTTGATTTCTCAGGAGCAATTTCCGATTTTCATTATTCTGGGCATGAGTGGCTACTTTGGCGCCATTTCCAAGGCTCCACTGACAGCTATTATTCTGGTCACAGAGATGGTCGGCGACATCCGTAATCTCATGCCGCTGGGACTGGTCACTCTGACTACTTACATTATCATGGATCTGCTAAAAGGAGCGCCAGTCTATGAAGCCATGCTGGAAAAAATGTTGCCAGACAGTATCGAGGACCAGGGAGATACTACTTTAATTGAAATCCCTGTTTCTGAAAAGATCGCTGGTCGGCAGGTGCATGAGCTAAACTTGCCTGAGGGGGTCTTGATTACCATGAATGTCTACAAGGGAAAGACTCAAACGGTCAATGGCAGCACTCGCCTCTATCTGGGTGATACGATTTACTTAGTGCTGAAAAAGACGGAAATCGGAAAAATCAAAGAAGAGCTGCTTTAATGGTCTTAATATATAGTTTTTGATTAAATTGTCAGACAATTTCTTGAAATATGAGAGAAAAACTGGTATAATTTACAGGAAATAATCTCATATCAGAGAGAAAATAAAGGAGTCACCATGAAAAAACTTGGCATCGTCCTATTTTCAACGGCAATTTTACTGACTGGCTGTGCAGCCAACAATTCTACAAACAAGACTGGTTCAAGCAGTCAAACATCTAGCAGCCAAACGGCTGTCAATCAGAAAGAATTGGACAAGGCGACAGCGGATTACAAATCTTTTGTCCAAGGACAAATCGATCAGCTCCTGACAGATACGGAGAAGTTTCGTGACACCCTTAAAGAAGGCAAGCTTGATGAGGCTAAAAAGCAATATCCGCTTATCCGGATGGCCTACGAGCGCTCGGAGCCGATTGCTGAGAGCTTTGGTGAATCAGATGTTAAAATTGACTTCCGCCTGGTTGACTATGTGGACGAAAACAAGACCGAAGAAGGCTGGTCTGGTTTCCACCGCATTGAAAAAATCATGTGGGAGCAAAATACGACCAAGGGAACGGAAAGCTATGCCGATCAGCTGGTCAACGATATTAAGGAGCTAAAAGCTAAAATCGCAACAGTTGAAGTGACGCCAGATATGATGCTGACAGGTGCTGTTGACTTGCTCAATGAAGTAGCGACCAGCAAGATTACAGGTGAGGAAGAAGTATTCTCCCATACAGATCTCTATGATTTCCGAGCGAATATTGAAGGGGCAGAAAAGATTTTTGAGCTCTTCAAGCCATTGATTCAGGACAAGGACGAGAAGCTTGTCAAGACCTTGGAACTTGAGTTTAAAAACGTCAATAGTCTCTTAGACAAGCACATGACCGACTCTGAAAACTACAAACTCTATACAGAATTGACAAAAGAAGACACCAAGGAGCTGGCAGAAGCTGTAACAAAACTGGGTGAGCCTCTTTCACAAATGGGAGTCATTCTAGACGGGAAGTAAGCTTATGACAAACGACGAAAAATGGTTTAATAAAAAGATGGATCGTCGTGAATTTCTTAAAAAAGCAGGGATTGGAGGCGCTGGTCTTGCACTGGGTGTCTCTGGTGCATCTGCTTTTTTCGCTAATCAGGCGAAGGAAGATAAGAAATTCGCTGACGGTGAGGAAGAAATCAGCTTCTATGGAGACCATCAGGCGGGTATCACAACTCCCATGCAGAAGAATATCTACTTTGTTGTGTTGGATTTGCATACGACAGATAAGGAGAGCATTATCCAGCTCTTCAAGGACTGGACAGCCTATAGCGAGAAGCTGGTAGATGGAGAATTGGTTAAAAAAGATAATTCAAATGCTCTTTTGCCGCCAACGGACACTGGAGAAACTGTCGGTCTCAACCCTTATCGACTGACCTTGACCTTTGGGGTCTCGGCCTCTTTTCTGAAAAAAATGGGCTTGTCAGACAAACGACCGAAGGCCTTTCGAGATTTACCTCCTTTTCCAAAGGAGCAGCTCAAAGAAAAATATACAGGTGGCGATATTGTCATTCAGGCCTGCGCAGATGATGAGCAGGTAGCCTTTCATGCGGTCCGCAATCTGGTCCGCAAGGGCAGAAATGCCATCACCATGAAGTGGAGTCAGTCAGGCTTTGCAGCTATCGGAGACCGGATGTCAACGCCTCGTAATCTCTTTGGATTTAAGGACGGCACAGCCAATGTAACCAAGGAAAAAGACTTCGATAAGGTCATTTGGTGCGATAGCAAGGACTGGATGCAGGGCGGCTCTTACATGGCTGTCCGCCGAATCCAGATGTTCCTTGAGACCTGGGACCGGACCAATCTGCAGGAGCAGGAAAATACTTTTGGCCGCTATAAGGAAAGCGGAGCGCCTTTCGGCAAGAAAGACGAATTTGACGAGGTTGACTTAGACTTGCTGCCAGAGGATTCACATGTCCGTCTGGCCAAGGAGGTTGATAAGCCCATATACCGCCGGTCTTACTCGTACTCGGATGGGATTGATGAAAGTACTGGTCAGTTCGACACAGGCTTGCTCTTTCTTTCCTTCCAGAAAGATCCAGACAGCTTCGTCAAAGTTCTAACTAATCTAGGCGCTCAAGATAAGATGAATGAATACGTCACACATATCGGTAGTGGTTTGTTTGCTTGCTTTGGCGGAGTGAAAAAAGGAGAATACCTTGGTCAAAAATTATTTGAATAAAAGCTTACTTATCTTGGGGCTCTTGCTGCTCTTTTTGGCTAAGCCGGTTTTGGCGGACGAGAGCTACAGCAGTCTATTCGTCAAAATTACTGATGCCAGCACTGCAGTCAAGCAGAAGGATCAGGGAAAAGCCAAGCAGCTAATCGGAGAAATCAAGACTGACTTTGAAAGGGTGGCTAATCATGACTCTGAAGCGGGACAAGAGGTAAGCAAGGCGCTAGACTTATCGGGTCAGGTGACGGAGGAGAAGCTGACACAGATCTCTTCGGCCCTCTTGAATTTTGAGAAAGAGCAGAATCCAGTCGACTTAGAGGCCGAGAAAAAGAAGCTTCTCAGTAAGCTAGAGCCAAAATTTGAAAATCTACAAAAGGCTATTAGCGCTAAGGATCTAGAAGCGACTCGAGAAGCATACAAAAAGATGAATAGCACCTGGACTACCAATGAAAGCGTGGTGCGAGACAACAGCACAGCCCATTACGGCAAGGTAGAAACAGCCATTTCATTTCTGCGCAGTGCCATTGAGACGGAGCCTACTGACTTTGACATGATTCAGTCTTCTTTTGATGATTTGAAAACCGCCATTGATAATTTTGTCAAAGGTGAGAAAGTCCAAGAAGCTGCTGGCAATCTGACGCTGAAAGATGGAATTAAGCTGCTAGAAGAGGCTTTGAGTCTCTTCCAAAGTGGAGAGGATAAAAAGGCTGCTGCCAAGATGAAAGAGTTCATCACAATTTGGCCAACGATAGAAGGAGATGTCAGCGTCAATAATCCTTCGCTTTATACCAAGGTTGAGAGTCAGACACCTGTTATTATGGTCAAGGGTGGCGAAGAGAAGTATCAAAAGCAGCTAGAATCCTTGATTAGTGAGCTGTCCCAGATTGACACAACAGCTTCTTATCATTTCTTTGATGCTATGCTGATTTTGCTACGTGAGGGTGTAGAAGCGCTCTTGATTGTCATGGCTTTGATAACGACTCTGAAAGCCTCTAAGATGAAAAAAGGACTCAAATGGGTTTATGCAGGAGCAGCGAGTGGGGTTCTAGCCAGTGCTGTGATTGCGGCTTTGTTGCAGTTTCTTTTTCCGGCAGTTGCTTCCGGATCCAATCGTGAAATTATTGAAGGTGCAGTGGGAATTTTCGCTGTCGCCATGATGATATTAGTTGGTATCTGGCTGCACAGCAAGGCATCTATTGAGAAATGGAATGACTTTATGGAAAGCCAAATGAAGGCTGTAACAGCCACAGGCAGTTTTCTTTCAATGTTTGCACTTAGCTTTTTGGCAGTTTTCCGTGAAGGGGCTGAGACCATCCTCTTTTATGCAGGAATTCTGCCGCGCATCACTATGACTGATTTTCTTTTGGGGATCGGCTTGGCTGTTCTGGTCTTGGTTTTGCTGGCCTTTATCATGAGCAAGGCGTCTGGCCTTCTCAAGCCACACAGCATTTTCTTCTGGCTGACCTGGCTCATCTATGCCTTGGCCTTTAAAATGCTGGGTGTCAGCATCCATGCCCTTCAGCTGACCAATATCCTACCGACTCATCTAATCAATGGCTTTGTGACTGTCGACTGGATGGGGATTTATCCAAGCCTAGAAGTGGTAGTTAGTCAGGCGCTCTTTATACTGCTGGTGGTCTATGTTAGCTTTAAAAATCAGAAAAGCGAGCAGCGGCATGGATAAAAAAGAGCAGACTATTATTGAGCATTTGACGGAGTTCAGACGGCGTTTTCTAGCAGTATTGGCTTGCTTCTTCGTAATTTTTCTGGTTAGCTTGCTCTTTTCAGCCGATATTTACCGATGGCTGACCAGTAATTTTGAGCAGAAACTGCTGGTGCTAGGTCCGGATGATATCCTTTGGATTTATATCAGTCTGGCTAGTCTGGTCGCTTTTTCCCTGACCTTGCCATTTTTGGTTTATCAGGTCTGGGAGTTTGTACGGCCAGCTCTGCGAGCCAATGAAGCACGGGCAGTTTTTGCCTATATTCCAGCTACTTTTATCTGTTTTGTTTTGGGGCTGGCTTTCGGCTTTTACTTTGTGACTCCGGCTATTTTGCAGGTTTTGCTGTCGCTGGGTGAGGGTCTCTTTGAGACTCGGCTGACAGCGCAGAATTATCTTAGTTTCGTCTTTCATACCACTATTCCGATTGCTTGCCTTTTTGAGCTGCCGGTTCTCGCGTCCTTTCTGACTTCTATCGGTTTGCTCAATCCGAAATTTTTGGTAAAATATAGACGATACGCTTACTTCATTTTGCTGGTTTTAGCTGTTGTCCTGACACCGGCCGACTTTATCAGCGATCTGTCTATGACAGTGCCTTTGATTTTGCTCTATGAAGTCAGCATCCTAATCAGTCGCATCATTTATCAAAGAAAATCAACGAGGAGAAATTAATGGGACTTTTAAAAGACATCGGAGTACCTGGGGTAATCATTATTGTTCTGGGAGCTCTACTCATTTTCGGACCAAAACGCCTGCCCGAACTGGGGCAATCTATCGGTAAAATGTTTTCAGAATTCAAGAAAGCAGTCAATCATGCTGGAGAAGAAGACAAGACCAAGAATAAAAATGAAAAAGAGTAAAGGAAAAGCACGGATAGCCGTGTTTTTCTGCTAGAGTCAGGATGGTTTTTGAAAAGGAGGGTAAATGAAAAAATTAGAAGAACGGATTCTCAGAGATGGACAAGTGTTAGGTGAAAATATCTTGAAAGTTGACTCTTTTCTGACCCATCAAGTCGATTTTTCATTGATGAAAGAAATTGGCCAAGTTTTTGCGGAGGCGGTAAAGGATACTGGAATCACCAAGGTAGTGACTATTGAGGCTTCTGGTATTGCTCCGGCGGTCTACGTAGCAGAGGCGCTGGGGCTACCAATGATTTTCGCTAAAAAGGCCAAAAACATCACTATGACAGAAGGGATTTTGACGGCTGAAGTTTATTCTTTTACCAAGCAAGTGACTTCGACCGTTTCGATTGCTGGGAAATTTCTCACCTCTGACGATAAAGTGCTGATTATTGACGATTTTTTGGCTAATGGTCAGGCAGCCAAGGGCTTAATTACCATTATTGAGCAGGCGGGAGCACAGGTTGAAGCGGTTGGCATTGTCATTGAAAAATCCTTTCAGGATGGCCGTCAACTTTTGGAAACTGCTGGTTATCGAGTCCTTTCTTTGGCGCGAATTGCTGGATTTGAGAAGGGGCAGGTTGTCTTTACTGAGGCAGATATATGACTTCCTTTTCCTTTTGACTATCTGTCTGGCTTATAGTATAGTAAAGATAGTTGATATTCTAAAATTTAAGCTCATTGATTTTACTTGGGTAGAAAAAGTTTTTGAGGGATTTCTATGCACCAAACTCATAATTTACAGCAGCGGATGCGGCTCTTTATTTCTATTTTTTTGCCAATTTTGATCTACCAACTGGCCAATTTTTCAGCTTCATTTGTCGATACGACCATGACTGGCCATTATGACACTCTGCATCTGGCTGGTGTTTCCATGGCAACTAGTCTTTGGATTCCATTTTTCGACCTGCTGATAGGGATTGTGTCTGCCTTGGTACCCATAATCGGGCACCATTTAGGACAGGGGAAAAAAGAAAAGATTGCTTCTGATTTTTATCAGTTTATTTATCTTTCTTTGGGGCTATCGCTAATTTTATTTGCCTTGGTATTTGTGGGCGCTCCTCTGGTTTTGGCTTATCTTGGCTTAGAGCCTCTGGTAGAAGAAGTGGCTAAGAACTATCTTTGGTATCTGGCGCTCGGCATTATTCCTCTTTTGCTCTTTAGCACCATCCGTTCTCTGTTTGATGCTCTAGGGTTGACCAAGCTTTCCATGTATCTCATGCTCTTACTTTTGCCCTTGAATGGCTCTTTCAATTATGCCCTAATCTACGGAGCATTTGGATTTCCGGAAATGGGCGGAGCTGGAGCTGGACTTGGGACTTCTTTGGCTTATTGGGTTTTGCTTCTCATATCTTTGTTAGTAGCAGTCAAACATCCAAAAATCCGATCCTATGAGCTATGGAAGATTCGACCGCTAGATAAAAAGGGCTTAATTGAAGGCATTCGACTTGGACTGCCTATCGGAGGAACGGTTTTTGCTGAAGTCGTGATTTTCTCGGTTGTTGGCCTGGTCATGGCTAAGTTTTCGTCACTAATCATTGCCAGCCATCAGGCGGCCATGAATTTTTCAAACTTAATGTATGCCTTTCCTATGAGTATTTCAACCTCAATGTCCATCATCGTTTCTTATGAAATTGGAGCCAACCGTCCTGATGATGTTAAGAAATTCTGTAAACTTGGGCGGCTAACGGCCTTGGGATTTTCTGGATTTACCTTTCTCTTTCTCTATATCTTACGTGACCGAGTGGCTGCTCTCTATGGTTCGGATACCGAGTTTATCCATATGACATCCGTTTTTCTGACCTACAGCCTCTTTTTCCAGTTGGCAGATACTTTTGCGGCTCCTTTGCAGGGCATTCTTCGGGGATACAAGGATACTCAGGTGCCATTTTACTTGGGGTTGATTGCTTATTGGGGAGTTTCTCTGCCCCTGGGACTCTTCTTAGATCGTTTTACCAGCTTAGGCCCTTACGGATATTGGATTGGCCTCATTGCCAGCTTGGTGACGAGCGGCATTCTCTTTCAGTGGCGACTTAATCGTTTGGCTAAAACTATCATAACTTAAAGAGCACTGACTTGCCCTTTTAGGATAAGTCAGTGTTATTTTTTTCACAAACTTTTATTAAAATTAGATTAAAACGGTAAAACGCTTACATATTTTCTAGTATATTGATTGTGAAAATGATATAATAGACATAAGATTATTGAGTTAAGTTTTTGTTTAAATAGGTTAAATTTTAAAATATTGTTTGCAGTTGTCTTTGGTTTTCAGAAGAAAAGCGAGGGAACTATATGACCGAACACTATACCCATCTTTTGCAAGAAGTACTAAATGCTGCAAAGGAATTAGCTATTCAAAAACACAATTATCAAGTGGACATTCCGCATGTTTGGACAGTGCTGACCCAGCCTCAGGCTTTTGCCTTGGAATTCTATACCGGTTTGGACCTTGATATTAATGAATTTATCAGCGTCATCAATCAGGAACTAGCCAAGATTCCTGTATTTTCACATACGGACAAGAACCGATTTGGACGTCAGTATAGCCAGCGTCTCAAGAATCTTTTGGATGATGCGGAGGCTGAGAGGGCGGAACTGAGGGACGAGGTAGTAACAGTAGAACACCTGATTCTCAGTCTATTTCGTCAGCAGCGAAATCCGATAACTGTCTTTTTGAATCAGGCAGGGATTGATAAGGAGCTAGTTGCGAAAAAGTTGAATAAGGTTCGCCAAGGCAAACGAGCTGTCTCTTCCAGTCAGGAGAGTCGCTATCAAGCCCTGAGCAAATATGCAATTAACTTTAATCAGTGGCTGGCAGATCAGACCGGTAGGAAGGTGATAGGCTGCCAAGAGGAAATCAATGATATTATCCGTGTCCTTTCCAGAAAAGAAAAGAGCAATGCCATTCTCATAGGCTTTCCAGGTGTTGGAAAATCCAAAGTAATGGAGGGATTTGTTGGCAGACTGCTTGCTGATGATGTTCCAGAACATTTGCTGGGCAAGGAAGTTTTTAAGTTAAATCTAGGCGGACTGATTGCCGGGACTAAATATAGAGGAGAGTTTGAAGAGCGCTTCAAGGCTGTTTTGGATGAGGTGCTGGCTGCTAAGGGGAAGATTATTCTTTATATTGAGGATATCCACCAAATCGTGACAGCAGGTCGGACAGAGGGCTCTCTTGATGCAGGCAATCTTTTAAAGCCGCTCTTGGCTCAAGGACAGATTACTATCATCGGCACAACGACTTTTGCTGCCTATCGAGAGAGCTTCGAGCTAGATCAAGCTTTGGAGGGGCGTTTCCAGCGGATTCGCATTGAGGAGCCTGATCAAGATAAGGCATTGACAATTCTGCAAGGACTGCGAGAGAATTATCAGGACTTTCACGGAGTTAGGCTGACGGACGAAGCCTTGCAGGCGGCAATAAGTCTTTCAATTCGTTATCTGTCAGATCGTTATTTGCCTGATAAGGCACTGGACTTGATTGATGAGGCTTGTGCTGTCAAGAAAATCCAGCTAGGTCAAGCGCAAACTGAGCAGGTAGACGTCAGTCGTGAAGATATAGCCAGTATCGTAGAGCGTATAACAGGAATCAAAGTGCAGGGAATCATGGACAATGAGCGCGAACACCTGCTAAATCTAGACAAGCTCCTGCGCCAGAGAATTGTAGGACAAGACCAAGCTGTTCAAAAGGTTTCGGAGGCCATTTTACGCTCGAGAGCTGGAATTCAAAATCCAAAGCGTCCTATTGGTTCATTCCTCTTTCTAGGGCCGACTGGAGTCGGGAAGACTGCTTTGGCAAAAGCCCTTGCTGAGCGGCTGTTTGGCAATGAGCTAGAAATGGTTCGGCTGGATATGTCTGAATACATGGAAAAACATGCCGTGGCTCGTTTAGTTGGTCCGCCGCCAGGCTACGTAGGATTTGAAGAGGGAGGACAGCTGACAGAAGCTGTTCGTAGGAGGCTGTATTCGATTGTCTTGCTGGATGAGATTGAGAAAGCCCATCCGGATGTATTCAATACTCTGCTGCAAGTCTTGGACGAAGGACGCTTGACAGACTCAAAAGGCCGTACTATTGACTTTAAAAATACTATTTTGATTATGACAAGCAATATTGGCTCCCAGCAGATTTTGGAAAGTCTCAAAAATGAACAGGGTCTGACTGCTGAAACGCAGGAAGAAGTTCTGTCCTTCCTGCAACATAGCTTTAGGCCAGAGTTTTTAAATCGGATTGACGATACGGTTATTTTCAACCCTCTAAGGGCAGAAGATATGATCAATATCGTAAAAATTATGGTCCAGCAACTTCAGGAAAGGTTGAAACATCAGAAGATTCAGCTTCATCTGAGCGAAGGAGTTTATGCTTTTTTAGCCCAGAAAGGCTACCAACCAGAGTTTGGTGCTCGTCCTATTCAAAGAAGCATTATGCGCTATCTAGAAACGCCTTTGGCTCGTTATTTGGTCGAAAATAAGGAAACAACTGAAATGACAGTTCAAGTCAGTTTGAAGGATAGGCAACTGGATTTTAATTATTTGGTATAAGTTTCTTCTAAAAGTAAGCGCTTACTATGTATATACAAAGAAAAACAAAGAAAGGGGGTTCATGGTTTCTGAGCAGACTCTATCCTGAGATTTTGAAATGAGTCTTAGGTATACGTAAAATAATGAGATGCTTTTTGTATCTATAACCGACAGCAATCATTTTGATTGTTGGAGCACCCTTTGCATTTTATGAAAGGAGGAGTGTTTTGTCTGTTTATGATGTTTTGATTATCGGTGCTGGACCGGGTGGTTATGTGGCTGCTGAAGAAGCAGCTCGTTTGGGCAAGAAGGTGGCCGTAGTAGAAAAGAAGTCTATCGGCGGAACCTGCCTGAATGTGGGATGTATACCGTCTAAGGCTTATCTCCAGCACGGTCATTGGTTGCTGACAATGGAGGAGGCTAGGCGTTATGGCATTGAGAGCAAGCTTGAAAGGATTGATTTTGAGAAATTGGTAGACCGAAAGAATCAGGTTGTTGCCAGTTTGCAATCTGGAATTCATGCTAGCTTTAAGTCTTTAGGTATTGAATATATCCAAGGGCAGGCCAAGTTTGTCAAAGACCGAACTTTCTCCGTCAATGGTAAAGAAATTAGTGGCAAAGATGTGATTTTGGCTACTGGCAGTTATCCTTTTGTGCCTCCTATCAAGGGATTGGAACAGGTTGACTATCTAACGACTGATACGTTTTTTGACTTGAGGGAGCTTCCTGAGAAGTTAGTCATTATCGGAGGTGGCGTTATCGCAATTGAGCTAGCTTTCGCTATGGCTCCTCTGGGTGTCGCTGTCACTGTTATTGAGGTTGCGCCGGAAATTCTTTTGACCGAAGAAGCTGAAGCTCGACATGTGATTCAAAAGAAACTAAAGAAAATGGGGGTGATGATTTATCAGGGAGCGCGGATAAAGGAAGTAACTGCTAATTCTGTCTTACTTGAGAACGAGCAGGTTGCTTTCGACCATCTTTTGGTCGCTACTGGCCGCAAACCAAATCTAGAGCTAGCAAAGGATATGGGATTAGCCTTGACAGAACGGAATTTTGTCAAGGTAGATCAATACTACGAAACATCCAAAGAGCATGTTTATGCTATCGGTGATCTCTTGGAATCTTATATGCTGGCTCACGTAGCTAGTGCAGAAGGAATAAAGGCTGTAAGAGCTATCTGCCGGAGGGCTGAAGAAGCAGTTGATCCGCTCGGTGTTCCCCGTTCACTCTACACCAATCCTGAAGTGGCTTCTTTTGGTCTCAGCAAGGAAGAGGCTGAGCAGGCGGGCTATGATGTTCTGGTCGAGCAGATGCCTTTCTCTTATAATGGGCGGGCTATCGCTATAGGTGAGACAGAGGGCTATGTCAAGTTAATTTCAGAAAAGAAATATCATCTTCTACTAGGTGCAGTCATCGTCGGTCCGAACGGTACAGATCTTCTGCAGAATTTGATTTTGCTGAGGCAGGCTGAAGCAACGCTGGATCAAGTTCTTGAAACAGTTTTTGCTCATCCTACCACATCAGAACTAATACAAGAGGTCGCTAAAAGAATCGTTCAGGACGATTAATGAGGAGGTAAAAATATGTCAAATTATAAAGATTTACCACAACAGTTGAGCAAAACAAGAAACCAAAGTGCTGTATCAGAGCTAGTCGATTTAAAAGTCCATGATGCTACCGAAGTTGAGGTGGAGCAAATTTCCAAAGAAAAAGCCAAGACCATGTATAAAACCATGTGGGATATCCGTAATTTTGAGGAAAATACCCGGCGTTTCTTTGCTGCAGGACAGATTCCTGGCTTTGTTCACCTTTATGCAGGAGAGGAAGCGATTGCTACGGGCGTCTGTGCCAATCTGACAGACCAGGACTATATTACCAGTACTCACCGGGGACACGGTCATTGTGTTGCTAAGGGCGGTGACTTAAAGGGAATGATGGCAGAAATTTTTGGTAAGGAGACTGGACTTGGAAAAGGAAAAGGCGGATCTATGCACATCGCTGACTTGGACAAGGGAATCCTCGGTGCCAATGGTATGGTTGGTGGAGGCTTTGGTCTAGCTACCGGTGCAGCAATGCGCAACAAGTACTTGAAAACCGACAGTGTAGCTGTCTGCTTCTTCGGTGACGGTGCGGCCAATGAAGGGAATTTCCACGAATGTCTCAATATGGCATCAATTTGGAAACTGCCAGTTATCTTTGTCAATGAAAACAACTTCTTTGCAGAATCGACACCGCAATGGTATTCTTCAGCGTCTGGCACCATTGCTGAGAGAGCGGCTGCTTATAATATGCCCGGCGTTCGGGTTAATGGTAAGGATTTATTCGCTGTCTACCAAGTAGCCAAGGAAGCTGTAGAGCGGGCTCGTAGAGGTGAAGGTCCTACCTTGATTGAGGCTGTAACATATCGCGATCATGGTCACTTTGAAGGGGATGAGCAGAAGTATAAGGCTTTGGAAGGTGAAGAAAAAGACTGGGCTGATGTGGATGCTCTGGACGTCTTCCGTGACTACGCTATCGAGCATGGCCTCTTGACTGAAGAGGAACTTGATGCCATATTAGAGGAGTCTCGAAAGGATGTGGAAGAAGCTATCAAATTTGCTCAAGACAGTCCGATTCCTCGTTCCGAGTCTCTGCTGGAAGATGTATTTGCTGATTGATAGAAGGAGGTTGATCAAATGGCTAGACAACTGTTATTTATGAAAGCAATCAATGAAGCGCTGGATCAGGCAATGGCAAAAGATGACACCGTAATCCTTCTGGGAGAAGATATTGCTGGCGGTGTAACAATCAAGCACTTGGAAGAAGAAAACGAAGATGCTTGGGGCGGTGTAATGGGTGTAACCAAGGGACTCATGCCAAAATACGGCCGAGAGCGGGTGATTGATACTCCGATTTCTGAGCACGGATACGTGTCAGCTTCTGTTGGAATGGCTCTGACTGGCTTGCGGCCAGTACCGGAGCTGATGTTCAATGACTTTATCGGTTTCTGCTTTGACGCCATTCTGGGGCAAGGCTCAAAAATGCGCTATATGTTTGGCGGTAAGGCCAAGGTTCCGATGACAATGCGGACCATGCATGGGGCAGGAGCTTCGGCTGCAGCTCAGCACTCGGGTTCATATTACGGTCTCTTTGGATCTATACCTGGCATAAAGGTAGTTGTTCCAGCAACTCCGTATGATGCTAAAGGGTTACTGTTGGCTTCCATTGAAGACGACAATATCGTGATTTATTCAGAAGATAAGACTCTCTATGGTATCAAGGGAGAGGTACCAGAAGAATATTATACAGTTCCAATTGGAAAGGCTGCTGTCCGCCGTGAGGGAACTGATCTTACTATCGTCACTATTGGTAAAATGCTCTATGTAGCTTATGAAGTAGCGGATCGCTTGGAAAAAGATGGTGTTTCGGTTGAAGTGATTGACTTGAGAACGGTAGCTCCTTGGGATGAGGAGGCTGTCTTTGAATCAGTCAAGAAAACCGGACGGCTGATTATCGTTGATGAATCAAACCCTCACAATAACACAGCGACGGATATCGCAGCAGCAGTGACAGACAAATGCTTTGACTATCTGGACGGTCCAGTGAAATGCGTCTGCGCGCCAAATGTGCCGGTACCATTTGCGGTGAATTTGGAACAGCTCTATATCCCTAATGCTGATAAGGTTTTGACTGTTGCTGCAGAATTGATTGACGATCTGAAGAGATAGAAGGGAGGCAAGTATGGCTACAGAAATTGTAATGCCTAAGCTAGGCTTAACAATGACCGAAGGTCTGATAAATAACTGGCTGGTCAAGGAAGGCGACACCGTAGCTGCTGGTCAGCCTGTCTTGGAAATCAGTTCTGAAAAATTGACCAGCGATGTAGAGGCGCCAAGCGCAGGAGTGATTTTAAAAATTATCAGTCAGTCAGGCGATACTGTCCCTTGCAAGAAAGTAATTGCATGGATTGGTGAAGCGGGAGAAACTCTTCCAGGTATGGAAGCAGCAGAAGTCCCAGCTAAGAAGTCTGAAGACGAGAAAGCCTCAGCTGATGCAGCGCCTGAATTAGCTGAAAAAACTGTGGCAGCAAGTTCCAACACTGTCGGAAAAAATGAAAAAGGACGTATTTTCATCACTCCGCTGGCTCGCAAGATTGCTAAGGAAAAAGGATATGATATTTCCATGATTTCAGGAACGGGAGGCAATGGCCGTATTACCCGACGAGATGTGGAAAATTATAAACCAGAGGCGCTTCCAAACCAAACACCTGAAAGTAGCTCAGCAGTCCTTCAGCATGCTGGTCAAGTTGACTATGGTGCAGGATTGACAGGTATGCGCAAGACTATTGCAGAGCGGATGATGAATAGTCTCCAGACATCTGCTCAGGTGACCTTGCATCGTAAGGTGGATATCAGTCGGCTGATAGCCTTTAGGCAGGATATGAAGGATAAGGTCACTTCACCACTAGAAAATGGCGAAATCAGCATCACAACCCTGCTTACAAAGGCTGTTGCCAAGGCGTTGAAAGATCACCCTCAGCTCAATGCTTGGTATTTCAATGGTCAATATCAGGAAGTAGAAGATATTCATATCGGTATTGCGACGGCACTTAGTGATGGTCTAGTGGTGCCAGTCATTCGTCACGTGGATAAGCTAACGCTGGCTGACTTGGGCTTAGCTATCAAAACGGAAGCCAATCAAGCTCGTAAAGGAACTTTGGATCCAGCTCTTTACTCAGGTTCAACCTTCAGTATTACTAATCTCGGGGGAGCAGGAATTGAGTATTTCACTCCTATCCTAAATACTCCAGAAGTGGCCATTTTAGGAGTTGGTGCCCTGCAAACGGCGCTGGCTCTTGACAGCCAAGGACAGGTCTATGAGCAGAAATTCCTTCCACTCAGCCTGACTTTTGACCATCAAGTCGTAGATGGTCAGCCTGCAGCGGAGTTTCTAGCCAGTCTAGCGGACAAGTTGGAGTCTCCTTACGACTTGGTTTTCTGATAAAAGAATGAATAATGAATTTCATTCCTAAATGATAAAGAAAAAGGCCAGCTGTTTATATCACTCATTAACAGTTGGCTTTTATGTATTCTATCATTCTCTTGCTTCAATTTATAATGTTTAGATAAGGAAATGATAGGATGATAGGGAGTAAGTTCTAAGGCTCTAAGTTGGTGAATAAAGCTGCAGTACAAGATAAATTGAATGACGATAATGGGAGAAAAATATCAGTGAGGTAGAATATGAAGGTTGCCAAAACACTAGTCTTAGAATATCTAGAGCAAGAATTACTAAAGAATAATAAGCAAGGTCTTGAAACAAAAGTAATTGCTGCTGCTTTAGGAATGCAACGCTCAAATGTGAGCACTATTTTGAATCAATTGGTAAAAGAAGGGATACTCGTTAAAGGAAATACACGGCCAGTTCAATACAAGTTAAAAGAGGTATTTGTAGAAAATCCTTTGGATTTTCCAAGCATTATAGGTGAAAATGGCAGCTTGCGAACAGCCATCCAGTTAGCGCAGGCAGCTATTTTATACCCAAATTATGCCCTTCCAGTACTCATTTTATCCGAGATTGGTGCTGGTAGAACTCACTTCGTTAATAAAATGATGGAGTTTGCCATTCAAAATCAAGCGATTAGTAAACCTCAGTTGTTTGAAAAAATTAACTGCTTAGACTATATTGATGTTCTGGATGATTTGCTGAAGTTGTTATTTGGCTCAGAGGCAACGAAGTCTGTATTTGAGAAAGTAGCAGAAGGAATTTTATTTATAGATAACATACAAGTTTTATCTTCGGCGGATCAAAATAGATTGATTTCCTGGCTGAATCACAGAGAAGGGGAACAAAAGAGACGTCAGAAGAAAGGTTTGGTAATTATCGGAAGTAGCGCTAAGCTATCTGAACATTTATCCAATAAACTTCCTGTTGTAATCCAGCTGCCTTCTTATCCGAATCGACCGATTAGTGAAAAGCTAGAGTTACTAAATTACTTTTTAGCTATCGAATCAAAGAATTCTGCGCATGATATTCAAGTACCGCGTGATGTCATTCATTCCTTCATCCTATCAGCGAATATTAGCAATATAAAAGAATTAGAATATGCAGTTCGAACTGCTTGTGCCAATGCTTTTGTAAGAAGTCTGAGGTCGGAGCTAAAAGATTTAACACTTTGTAATGACGATTTACCCATTCCTTATCAAGGAATTCGGCATTTAGGTAGTCATAATGTAGTTAAAATCGATGAATTGATTGGCAAACGTAAGGTGCTGATTTATGATAAGGAGTTGGGATTGCTGGATTTTCCAGAGCAAGAATCGGATGATTTATATAACAAAATTAAATCAGAATATACTCAGTTATCAGAAAGAGGCATTGAGCAGGATGATGTTTTTGAGGCAGTGAGAAACTATATTCAAAGCTATATTGAATACAAACCTTTTGTCGAGAAAGAAGATGAGTTAGAAAATCTTAATCAGCTTGAGACGATTGTCTCTGCTGAAGTGATTCAGTTGGTACAAGCATTTGTTCTATCTGTTCAAAAAGAACTCAATATAGAGCTTAATTCGACGGCATATTACGGCATCAGTCTTCATGTCAATGCGATGATTAAGCAGAAAGGCTCGTTGAATCGGCAGTTGGATAATGATGCTATTGTGAAAGTGATTCGGGATTATCCAATAGAGTATGCACAATGTTCTAAATTTGCCAGGCAACTAGAAACAAGATTTCAACTAGCTGTTCCAATTGATGAAATCGTCATCCTAACCATGTTTATTATTGAATCCGAAAAGAAACAAGATAGTCTACGACCTATCTTGCTATACGTCCTGCACGGTAAAGGGGTTGCCAAGTCCTTGGCTGAGTCAACCAAGATGCTGACTAAAAATAACCAAGTGTATGGCTTTGATATTCTATTAGAAGAATCTCTAGAGGAAAGCTATCGCAAATTAAAAGAGCGAATTGAGGGACTAGACCAAGGTTTAGGTGTTATCGTCCTCTATGATATGGGATCAATTAAAGAAATGCTGGATAAAATTCGAGAAGAAACTCTGATTAAAATCAGAGAATTTGAAATTCCCATTACTATGATTGGCATGGGGATTGCACGGCGTTGTTTGATAGAAAATGATATTGACAGTGTCTTTCACGCTTTTCATATGGAAATGAATCAGCTGTATAAAAATAGGGACCAGGAAAAAATCATCATTACACTCTGTTATACTAGCGAGGGTGGTTCTCTTCAGCTAAAGCACTATCTTGATCAGTATTCAAAGTTGGGTTACCGTGTCATTGCTTTGTCAGTTGCCAATAAGGAGATGTTGATTGAGGAAGTGATGGCCTTAAGAAAGACCTATCAAGTTCATGCTTTTGTTGGAACTTTCGACCCTCAAATTATGGGTATCCCTTTTATTTCCATTAAAGATGTTTTTGAGCAACCCAAGGAGCACCTAGATAAATTATTGATGTTTATACCGAACTCTGTCAATAGCTATGATTATGAGAAAGTTTACCAATTTTTAGAAGAGCAATTTGTCTATACTTCCTTAGCTAAGATTAAAAAGATTCTTCCTGCTATTTTAGATGAATTTGATTTTTATTATCAGCTGACAGAGGAACAAACAATAGGTTTGTTTGTCCATATTGCATGTCTGGTGGAGAGAACCCTTTCAGGAGAATGCCTGAAGAAGGGCAGTAGAGAAATTGCTGGTGTTATCGAAAAATTCCCTGATGACTATAAGCATGTTAGGAAAATCATCCGAACAGTGGAGCGAAGTTTTAAGATTCTTATAGATGACGCAGAGATTAGTATTTTAATTCAGATGCTGCGCAAGTTATAAAATTGTATGTTAGAGTAGCAAACCAATAAAAAAGCACCTAACTCTCATTACCCTTTTTAGTCGGGATTTGCACTTCCGATTTCTGTGGTAATGTTGTGATTTAGATGCTTTTTTACATGCACTCGTGCACAAGATTATGCAGCCATTTTCCTGAGAAAACACGAGGGATGCCCCAGATTGGTTTGAGAATATCTTCGCCATTTATCACAAGAAAGATTAGCCAAATGGGAGCCTGCAGACTAACCAGAGCATAGCCAAGTGGAATGCTGAAGAGCCAAACAGGTAAAATATCTAGCAGGCAGGCATAGTTGGTGTCGCCTCCGCTACGTAAAATCCCGACGATTAAAACAACACTAAAAGCTTTTGGGATAAACAACAGGGCATTTAACTGAATCATCAGGATGGTTAGCTGCTCTGTCTGATTGCTTAAGTTGTAGAGTTTCAGGGCTAAGGGCATGGCCCAGATGAGTAGGATGCTGACGATGAGCCCGATGAGAGGTAATAAAAGTAAGAAGCGCTTGGCATCCTGTAAGGCTTTTTCTGCTTGATTCTCTCCGATGGCATTGCCTAGCATAACAGCTACGGCATTTCCCGCACCGCGTACGAAGACAAATCCAATTTGGGCAATGGCGCTAGCAATCTGGGTGGAGGCCACCATTTCAGTACCTAATAATCCGATAATAGCCAAGCCAATTGATGTTCCGAGCGACCATGCGCCTTCATTGAAGAAGACTGGTAAGGTTTTTTTCAAAAATTGATAAACAAAGTCTTTATGAAAGGCAAAGAGTTCAGTTATGCTAGCTGCTCCAGCCATCCTTGTTCGATAGACACCAAATACTAACCAGCAAAGCTCCAGCAATCGAGCTATAAAGGTAGCAATAGCAGCACCAACCAGTCCAAGTTTAGGAAATCCAATCAGTCCAAAAATAAGGACGGCATTGCCAATGATATTGGTCGCCATGGATAGGAGACTTGCAAGAGTTGGTAAGAAAACTTCGTTACTACAACGACACATGGTGGCTAATGAGGTTGTGATAGCTGTCATCAGGTAGGTCCAGGAGACGATGGATAGGTACTGGGCGCCCAACTGAATAGCTTCGGTATCATGGATATAAAAACCAATCAGTTGCTTGGGAAAAAGTAAAGCGACTAAAGTAAAGGAAGCGGAGATGAGCCCGCTCAGCATATAGACTAATCCCAAGGTTTTTCTCATATCAGCAATTCGCTGGGCTCCCCAGTATTGGGCCATGAAGACAGAAGCTCCGCTACCGATACCAAACTGTACAATAGTCAAGAGAAAGAAAATCTGGTTGGCAGCACCAGCAGCTGCGATTTGTTTTTCCCCTAGCTGTCCAATCATGACAACATCAGCTAGATTGACAGCGCTAGCCAGTAGAAATTGAAGAGAAAACGGTAGACTGAGACGTAAGAATTGTTTCAGAAATGTTTTCTTTTCACTCACTCTCCCACCTCCCTTCGTTTCAAATAGGATAAGCAATCAGTATGTCCAATAACCTGATGTCTAGAAATTTGATGTTCTTTTTGAATTGGATGATTCTGATTCCTCATAAACTTCGCTCTTTCTACCTGATAGCTTGAACTAAGCCTCAAGTTTAGTGATAATAGGCAATTTGATCAACAAAAATTTGACAATCTTTGTCAGCTTCTGTTTGAACTTCTACATTCTTCAATTCCTTTTCAGGATAAGGGTTTTGAATAGGAAATGCGAAGAAAGTTTGCTGCTCTTTTTGATAAGGTTTGGTGCTAAGAGAGACTTCAAATAATTGCTCATCTACTTTATAGATAGGTTCACCAGGTAAAGGGTTGGTATTGGTAGACCGATCCCAGTCAACACTTGTTTTGCCAATGTTTTCTCCAAATATAATGGGAACAGTGAACATGGTTTGATCAGTATAGGTTAGTAGGATATTTCCGATTTGATAGGTTTCCATTTCAGGGAAGACACCGTCCACAAACCA
Source organism: uncultured Streptococcus sp. (assembly GCA_963533195.1). Classification (GTDB taxonomy): domain Bacteria; phylum Bacillota; class Bacilli; order Lactobacillales; family Streptococcaceae; genus Streptococcus. The sequence goes on from CAUSOG010000013.1 coordinate 24,774, forward strand.
TTGGTATTCCACAAAATAGTCAGTAGCATAGCCGATTTCAATCCAGCTGGGATGCGCCAGTGCTTCAAGACTGCGCGTGTGGTTCTGTAGGTCAGGATAGTGGTAATGGAAGAGATAAGATAAGGTTTTATCACGGATAGTCGCATAGTCTTCATCGCGATAGTCATGATTCCAAAACATCTCGTAAGCATAGGCCAATCCGAAGAAAATGACATTTCTCTGCAGGATTACCTCATTCAAGGTGCTCCAGTTGGAGATGATAGCTCCCTTGCTCCCCTTCTTCAAGTGCTCAGCCCAATGTGGAAAGAGATAGCCTTCAAAATTACCATAACGGATGGTAAATCCTTCTTCTAAAACTTCATCTTCCAATTTTTCATCCAAACTCCAGAGCCAATGGAGAATTTCGACATCTTTGGGAATCTGGTGAATAGCCTGCCAAGTTGCTGGCATGATGCCAACTTTTTTGCCTGTATCTTTTTTGAACTGGGGAGTGTACATGACGATTTCGGCTCCACCAAAAGGCCCTGCATCAGGAACGATAGCATTTTTCAGTAACTTGTCTCCCCAAATCATGGTTCGGACATTTTTCTGCTTGAGATAGTCATAAATTTTGATAACGTCCTCTGCAAAGATGTCTGCTCCAGCCTTTCCTTTGCAGCGCTCACACATGGCAATTGAATAGTATTCATCATGCCCGATATTGATGACTTCTGGTTCAAAGACCTCAATGATTTCATCCAGAACATCAAAGAGGAGTTCATAAGAGGCAGGATTTGATGGGCAGTAAGTGTCTGGATAAGGATCTTCAGGGATTTCTGCAATTTCTGGGTGGCCAAGCATCAAATAATCGCAGTGACCGAGGGATGGCACTTCAGGAATCACCTCAAAAAATCGTTCCTTGCAGTAGAGGACCAGATCTTTCACATCATTTTGACTTAGAAACTCCCCGTCACCATTCTCCATGTGAATGGCATTCTTGTACCAAGGGAAGGTATAGTCTTGGATTTCTTTGGTCTTGCCAGAGTATTCAGCCATATCAGCACAATATTTAATCCACTCTTGATTAATTTCAGGGTGTTTTTTATATTCCATAGCACCGCCGATTTCAATCATGAGGATATTGTACTTGAAGAAAGCAAGCATATCCACAAATTGCTTGAAGAAATCCATATTCTTACGAGACGGTAAAAATACCTTGAGGCCACGCTCGGAACAGACAGGTTCGTCGTAGGCCAAGCCATAAGGCAAGTAGCCATCCTGCAACATTTGGATAATCGAAATTGCCCCATAAAATAAGCCACGCTGGGATAAGGCATAAACGAAAATACCGTTTTGAGCAACCTTTACGATGTGTGCTTCAGGATTGGATGGATAGGGAAGTGAAAAGGACTGCATGACCTCTTGACCAACTTCTCGGGAAATCCCTTCTGTGAAATGAATGGCAGGGAAAGCTAGTTGTCTATCATTTCTTGCTATTGGATGAGCCCGTAAAGTGTCGGTCAAAATAGGCAGAGGGCTGAATATTTTAGTTTCTTTAGTGAAATAGCGACCGCTGTTTTCTTGTTTCCAATATTGAGGTGTGATGCCTTGTTTCATAATCTACTCCTTGAACTATCTGAATATCTGCGAGTCATAAAAAATCTGGGTGCAGAAAAGAAGGTATGGATCAGATTTGTTTTTACTGAGTTTTCGCTTTTCTAGCCTTCTCAATTTCCCCTTGAATCTTATAAAGATTTTCCGAAAGGCGGCCAAAGTAGAGAAGCTCTCCCATCCACTTAATGAGCTTGCTTTTTGAATTTTTTGTCAATTTATTTTGTTCTTGTTCTAGCGTAACCTCAAGCCCCTTTGAGCAAGGCTTGGTCTTGTAGGAAGTAATCGTTTTTTCACTGTGGGACGAGATTTGAATGACGTAGGTTTCATGGCGACGATAGTCCAGAATCTCATAATCAGTCTTGGTATAGACATTGTCTGACAATTTTGAGTAACGAAGTCCTTTCTTTAACCTATCTATCTTTTTTGTTTGATTGTCAGTTTGATTGATTTGATTCAGAAACTCGCTTTCCAAGAAGTCATAAAATTCATCTGAAGTGACTTGGAGTTCTCTAATAATCTTCATAAATTAAGTATATAATAAGCCCCTGAGGAAAGTAACCCCCTGAGGAAAAAGAGACGGATTTTAATGAATTTTATACTCTTTAGCTTTGTGTTATACATTATCATAAAAAACGATTAATTTTTATACACTAATTTTACGATAGGTTCTAAAATATATTAAAGGAACTATTTAAAAATAGCAGAGTACTAGAGGTAAAGAACGCAAGAAAGTGTTACTTTAAATTTTTTATAATAAATTGAGTATGAATGACATTTGAAAATGGATACACTAAGCTAGAAAACTGTATATTAAGACAATATAAACGCTTTTGACAGTAGAATAGAGCTATAGTAAACTTTGGGTAAGAAGTCAAATTGAAAGGAGGAGTTTGTATGGAAGAATGGAATAGTTCAGCGGAGATTATTGCCATGTCCTTAATTGCCAATTCTGGTGCAGCCCGATCCTTAGCTTTTGAAGCACTAAAAAAAGCAAAACTAGCAGAATTTGATGCAGCTAAGGAATTAATGGATGAGGCAAATAGTGTAATTTTAAAGGCCCATCATTCCCAAACAGATTTATTGCAGGAAGAAGCACAAGGAAACGGTCATCAGTTGAGTATATTGCTTGTTCATGCACAAGATCATTTTATGACGAGTCTCTTGGCCATTGACCTTATCACCGAGATGATTGAGCTGTATTCCAATAGAGAAGGAGAAAGACAATGAAAATCTTATTAATATGTGCAGCGGGTATGTCCACGAGTATCCTGATGAAAAAAATGGAGCAATATGCAAATGACCAAGGTATTGACCTCGATATAAAAGCGGTCGGATTGATGGACTATCAAGATTATGCTCAGGATTATGACGTAATTTTATTAGGTCCTCAGGTTTCTTATAAACTTGATTCGGTCAAAGAGACAGTTTCAAAACCTGTTGCCACCATTCCAGCTATGGATTATGCAATGGGAGATTGTAAGAATATCTTTCAATTAATTAAAGCAATATCTTAAGGAGGTTTTTCTGATGGAAAAATTCTTTAACAGTAAATTCATGACCAAACTTCAGGAAATTGGTTATAAACTGGCCAACAATGTGTTTATACAGTCTTTACAAGCTGGATTGGGCTCTCTCTTGGGATTGATTACCGTAGGTTCCTTATTTCAAGTCTTAGCTGCAATTGGAAATGAAACTGCTCTAGGTTGGTTCAAAACAGGGGATGCAGTGTATAATACATTGACCTTGCCTTTCCGTTATTCAATGGATTTTATTTCTATCTGGGTTGCTATCTTCTTTGCTTATCATTATGCTAAGAATTTGAAATTAAAATCCCCTATTATGGCAGCTGTTGATACAGCAGTTACTTTCATGCTTGTGGCAGGAGCTTTTGTTGATACTGAAGAATTCTCCGGCCTGCAATTAGACTACCTTGGCTCACAAGGTATGTTTATCAGCTTCTTTATTGTCTTTGTAGTCGTACAGATTGAAAAATTCTGTTATGAAAAAGATATTAAAATAAAGATGCCAGATGTTGTGCCGCAGTTCCTGCAAGATAGTTTTGGCTCTATTCTGCCGGTATTCTTCTCCATCACTCTCTTCCTCTTGCTGAATGTTGGAATTGGAGCCTTGACAGCAGGAGCTTATAATGTTCCGTCTGGTTTTATGGCTCTCTTGCGTGCACCGCTTGGCGCTGTATCATCTGTTCCAGGTATTGTGATGCTTTGTATGTTAGCGCTGATTCTTTGGTGCTTCGGTATTCATGGCACCCTCATCATTATTCCAATCATTTCTCCGCTTGGGATTCAAGCGGCAACAACCAATGCTGCTCTTCATGCGAACGGTCAGCCAATGCAATTCTTCCCAGTCTTACTCTACACTTCCATGGCTTTAGTTGGTGGTACAGGGAATACCTGGGCTCTGGTTCTGATGGGCTTACGATCAAAATCTAAACAAATCAGTGCCGTATCAAAGATTTCGCTCATTCCTGGGTGGTTTGGTATCAACGAGCCAGTAACATTTGGTATGCCAATTATGTTCAACCCAATTCTTTGTATCCCTTATGTACTCAATGTACCTATTATGATGATCTTGACTTATTTTGCTTACAAAACAGGCTTTATCATTCCAGCTTGGATTGTTGTCAGTGCTCAGTTGCCAATGGGCTTTAGTAACTATCTGACCACCCTTCGTTGGCAAAACTTTGTTTGGGACTATATCTTGATTTTACCAGCTATGTTAATCTACTATCCATTCTTCAAAAAATACGAAGAGCAATTGGTTAAGCAAGAAGCTGAAATGGAAGCTCTAGAAGCTAAAGGAGGTGCAGCAGCTTGATTGATGTGACAAAATTTTCCAGAGACTTTCTCTGGGGATCGGCTTCAGCAGCCTATCAAGTTGAAGGAGCTTGGGATGAAGATGGTAAGAGTCTGTCTATCTGGGACATCTTTGTTCGCCAGCCTAATAGGACCTTTAAAAACACTACAGGCGACGTGGCAGTGGACCATTACCATCACTATAAAGAAGATGTTGAACTGATGGCCGAAATGGGCCTAAAAGCTTATCGATTTTCTATAGCATGGACCCGTATTTTGCCTGAGGGACGAGGAGAGGTTAACCAGAAAGGGATTGAGTTTTATTCAAATCTGATTGATGAACTTCTCAAATATAATATCGAACCCATTATCACGATCTATCACTGGGATTTGCCTCAAGTACTGCAAGATGAGTACGGCGGTTGGGAATCCAGAAAGATAATCGACGATTTCCTATATTATTCAGAGGTTCTCTTCAAAAACTTTGGAGATCGAGTGAAATATTGGATTGGACTCAATGAGCAAAATGTCTTTGTTGGACTAGGTTATCGGGATGGTCGTTTTCCACCAGGAATCAAAAATATTCAGTTAATGCACCAGGTGAATCACATTGTCAACTTGGCTAATGCTACGATTATCAAACGATTCCATGATTTAAAAATAAAAGGTCAAATCGGTCCAAGCTTTGCTTTTCCTGTCCTTTATGCTCTAGATAATCATCCAGAGAATGTTCTAGCTATGGAGAAATCCTTGGATGTTAATGTTTGGTACTGGATGGATGCTTATCTATTGGGCCGTTATCCAAAGACAGCCTTAGCTTATCTGAAAAATCAATTCGGAATAGAATTAGATATCCGAGAAGGAGATTTAGAGATTTTAAAAGCTGGTCGTCCAGATTTCGTTGGTGTCAACTATTACCAATCTCATACTTTTGCTGCTAATGTTCCGAATGCTGAAGCTGGAGAGCCGGACCAGTTTAAGCATGTGCCAAATGAACACTTAGAGCGTACTAGCTGGGAGTGGGAAATAGATCCAATTGGTTTGCGGATAGCTTTACGGCGGATTACCAGTAGATATGACATCCCGATTATGATAACTGAAAATGGGCTAGGAGAGTATGACACCTTAACAGAAGATAGAAAGATCCACGACCCATATCGAATTGAATATCTTGATAATCATATTACAGCTGTACAAGACGCCATAGAAGATGGTTGCCAAGTCATCGGCTATTGTACATGGTCTTTCACAGATTTACTTTCATGGCTCAACGGCTATGGCAAGCGTTATGGATTTGTTTATGTAGACCGTGATGAGGAAGAAGGTGGTAGTCTAGAGCGGATTCGAAAAGATAGTTTTTATTGGTATCAAAAATTAATTAAAGAATTTGAAAATAAAAGAGATAACAGTAGGAGTCATTCATAGAAAAAAGCCAGTAGTTTATATCTCCATAAACTACTGGCTTTTCTTTTTTATTTTTCTCGCATTTGACCTTGTGGGAAGTAGGTTCCTTCTGGCATGTCGTTAATGATGACATGTACAGCAGACTGAGGTGCGCCAGTATTTCTGACAACAGCTTCAGTTATTTCCTTGGCAAGAGCTTTTTTCTGCTCCAGAGTACGACCTTCAAATAAATCAATTCTAACAAATGGCATATTTTCTGCCTCCTCTATTTCTTTATCATTATTTTATCATAAATGAGGTTTTAAAGAGTAGTGAATTATGGTAAAATAATGTGAAGTAAAAATGGAGATAGTGAATTAGCAAAGATTTAAATTATGGCTCAGTTATACTACAAATATGGCACGATGAATTCGGGCAAGACCATTGAGATTTTAAAAGTCGCCCACAATTATGAAGAACAAGGCAAGAGCGTGGTTATCATGACCTCGGCTGTTGACACTCGCGACGGCTTTGGTGTTGTTTCTAGTCGCATCGGCATGAAGCGGAATGCTATAGCTATTGAAGACCAGACGGATATTTTTGGCTATATCCAGCAGCTGCCTGAGAAGCCTTATTGCGTTTTGATTGATGAGGCTCAGTTCTTGAAACGCCATCATGTCTATGATTTGGCTAGAGTGGTGGATGAGCTGGATGTTCCGGTTATGGCTTTTGGTCTGAAAAATGATTTTCGCAATGAACTTTTTGAAGGCTCCAAACACCTCTTGCTTTTAGCTGACAAGATTGAGGAAATTAAAACGATTTGCCAATATTGCTCTCGTAAAGCCACCATGGTTTTACGGACTGATAACGGAAAGCCGGTTTATGATGGTGAGCAGATCAAAATTGGTGGCCATGAGACTTATATTTCGGTCTGCCGCAAGCACTATTTTAATCCCGACATTAAGTAATCCAACGATAGAAAAAAGGAGATGATGAAAAATCTATGAACATCTACGAACAGTTACAAGCAGTTGAAGATCGCTACGAAGAGCTTGGTGAACTCCTAAGTGACCCTGATGTAGTCAGCGATACCAAGCGATTTATGGAGCTTTCTAAGGAAGAAGCCAGCACCCGCGATACAGTGACGGCTTATCGAGAGTATAAGAAAGTCCTGCAAAACATCACAGACGCTGAAGAAATGATTAAAGACGCCTCTGGTGATGCGGACTTGGAGGAAATGGCTAAGCAGGAACTCAAGGATGCCAAGGCTGAAAAAGAAGAATACGAAGAAAAACTAAAAATCCTCCTTTTACCAAAAGATCCAAACGATGATAAGAATATTATCCTTGAAATCCGGGGTGCAGCGGGAGGAGATGAGGCGCAATTGTTTGCAGGAGACCTCTTGCAGATGTATCAAAAATATTCTGAAAGCCAAGGTTGGCGCTTCGAAGTTATGGAAGCTTCTTACAATGGTGTAGGTGGAATCAAGGAAGTGGTCGCTATGGTATCAGGCCAGTCAGTCTACTCGAAACTCAAGTATGAATCTGGCGCTCACCGCGTACAGCGGGTTCCTGTAACCGAAAGCCAAGGTCGCGTTCACACCTCGACGGCAACTGTCTTGGTTATGCCAGAAATCGAAGAAGTAGAATACGACATTGATCCTAAAGACCTGCGGGTAGACATTTACCACGCCTCAGGTGCTGGTGGACAGAACGTCAATAAGGTTGCGACAGCAGTTCGTATCGTCCATCTGCCAACCAATATCAAGGTCGAAATGCAGGAAGAGCGTACCCAGCAGAAGAACCGGGATAAGGCTATGAAAATCATCCGAGCTCGCGTAGCAGACCACTTTGCTCAAATCGCTCAAGATGAGCAAGATGCAGAGCGCAAGTCCACGATTGGTACAGGCGATCGCTCAGAGCGGATTCGTACCTATAATTTCCCACAAAACCGGGTGACAGATCACCGTATTGGCTTGACCTTGCAAAAGCTGGACACGATTTTAGCTGGCAAACTGGATGAAGTCGTTGACGCTCTGGTTCTCTATGACCAAACGCAAAAACTAGAAGAGCTGAATAAATAATGATGTTGGCTCAATATTTGGCGGAGCTAGAGCAGGAGCTGGTAGCAGCGGGAGAAGAAGCAGAAAGCCTGTCTTTCGTTTATAGAGCTCTCAATAAGCTTTCCTTTACCGACTTTGTTCTTAAGCTTCGGACAAAAGTCAGCCAAGAAGATCGTGACCAGCTAAAAGCAATTCAAGAGCAGCTGCTTGCCCACATGCCAGCTCAGTATATCATTGGCAGCAGTGACTTTCACGGTCTGACTCTCAAGGTTGATGAGCGGGTTCTAATTCCTAGGCCTGAGACGGAGGAGCTGGTGGAGCTGATTTTATTAGAAAATCCTGAAAGTTCTCTGTCTGTCTTGGATATAGGGACGGGTAGTGGAGCCATTGCTCTTGCATTGGCAAATAGCCGCCCAGACTGGCAGATTACTGCTTCAGATCTTTCGAAAGACGCTCTTTCCTTGGCTGCCGAAAATGCTCAGAATTGCGGACTTAATCCAACTTTTGTTCAATCTGACTGCTTTGAAGCAATCAGTGGGAGCTTTGACATCATCGTCTCTAACCCGCCCTATATTTCAGAAGCGAATAAGGACGAAGTTGGACTTAACGTTCTGACCTCAGAACCTCACATGGCCCTCTTTGCGGAGGAAGATGGCTATGCCGTCTATCGGAAAATAGCAGAGCAGGCAGGAGACTATCTGACAGAAAAAGGAAAAATCTATCTGGAAATTGGATACAAGCAAGGAGATGGAGTCAGGGAGTTACTGAAACAGTCCTTCCCTCAAAAACGGATCCGAGTCCTGAAAGATCAATTTGGCAAAGATAGAATGGTGGCGATGGACAATGGATAAGATAGAAAAGACTCTGGCAGCGGGAGGAGCGGCCGTCCTGCCTACAGAAACTGTTTATGGCCTCTTTGCCCAGGCTTTGAATCAAGAGGCGGTGGAACGAGTCTACGAATTAAAACGAAGGTCTCGTGCCAAGGCTCTTAATCTCAATGTGGCTAACTTGGAAGAAATTTATGCCTTTTCCAAGAATCAGCCCAGTTATCTGGAGCAACTCTATCAAGCCTTTCTGCCTGGGCCTTTGACTATTATCCTCCAAGCCAATGACCGAGTGCCGACTTGGATAAACTCAGGTATGGAAACTGTGGGCTTTCGGATTCCTAAGCATCCGGTCACCTTGGACTTGATTCGCAAGTACGGTCCCTTGATTGGTCCATCCGCCAATCTTTCTGGAAAAGCTAGTGGAACTTCTTTCCAGCAGATTATGATGGATTTTCAAGAGGAGGTCTCGGGAGTAGAAGATGATGCATCCTTGACAGGTCTGGATTCAACTATTCTGGACTTGTCTGGAGAAAAGGCACTTATTCTACGCCAGGGAGCGATTACTCGCGAGGATCTTCTCGCCCAAGTAAATGATATAACATTTTAACTTTTAGGACCTAAGGTCCTATTTTCGCAAAAGAAGGGAGACACCTTATGATTTTTGACCAAGAAGACTACAAAGCATTCGACCCAGAGATTTGGGAAGCTGTTGCTAAAGAAGAAGAACGTCAGCAGCATAATATTGAGCTGATTGCTTCAGAAAATGTCGTTTCTAAAGCTGTCATGGCTGCTCAAGGTTCTATTTTGACCAATAAATATGCCGAAGGTTATCCAGGTCGCCGTTACTATGGTGGGACAGATGTAGTGGATGTGATTGAGAGTCTGGCAATTGAACGCGCCAAGGAAATTTTTGGTGCCAAGTTTGCTAATGTTCAGCCTCACTCAGGCAGTCAGGCTAATTGTGCAGCTTATATGGCTTTGATTGAGCCAGGTGATACAGTTATGGGCATGGATTTGTCTGCCGGCGGCCACTTGACTCATGGTGCATCAGTCAGCTTCTCTGGTCAAACCTATAATTTTGTATCTTATAGCGTAGATCCAGAAACAGAATTGCTGGACTTTGATGCCATCCTCCAGCAAGCCAAAGAAGTACAGCCTAAGCTGATTGTGGCAGGGGCTTCAGCCTACTCTCATATCATTGACTTCTCAAAATTCCGTGAAATCGCTGATTCGGTAGGTGCCAAGCTTATGGTAGATATGGCTCACATTGCTGGCTTGGTTGCTGCAGGTCTCCATCCTAGCCCTGTGCCTTATGCAGATATCACAACCACGACAACCCACAAGACCTTGCGTGGTCCTCGCGGCGGCTTGATTTTGACAAATGATGAAGACCTAGCTAAGAAAATTAACTCAGCTATCTTCCCAGGCATTCAGGGTGGACCATTGGAGCATGTCATTGCAGCCAAAGCAGTTGCCTTTAAAGAAGTGCTTGACCCAGCTTTCAAGATTTATGCTCAGCAGATTTTGGATAATGCCCAAGCCATGGCCCAAGTCTTCCGTCAGCATGACAAATTCCGTGTGATTTCTGACGGTACTGAAAATCACCTTTTCTTGGTGGATGTTACTAAGGTTGTAGAAAATGGAAAAGTAGCACAAAATCTCTTGGATGAAGTCAATATTACCCTTAATAAAAACTCCATCCCTTACGAGACTTTGTCACCATTTAAGACTAGCGGAATTCGTATCGGTACAGCAGCTATTGCAGCTCGAGGCTTTGGTGTAACAGAAAGTATCAAGGTGGCCGAGCTTATTATCAAGGCTCTGGAAAACGCTGAAAACGAAGCGGTGCTGAATCAGGTGCGGGCAGAAGTTCGCGAATTGACGGACGCTTTTCCACTCTATGAGGGCTTGAACTAAGATGGATATTTACGTTAAAAAAGCGATTATTCATCAATTCAGCCCAGCTGATACCGAACTGTTCCTGGCGGATAAGTTTCTCAACATTACTCCCAAGATTGAAGAATACCTGCGCAAAAAAATCGAGCGGGTCTATTCTGACGATGCTAAAACAGGTGTTTTCGATCCCGAAAATGTCTTTTTAGCCCATCTTTCAGACGACCTACTGGAAACATCAGTGACAGTTGCCAAGCTCTGGCAGGAGGAGTTTTCTGTCAGTGAAAATCAGAAAATCAATGATTTGATTTTTGTCCAGTTTGATAAAGAGGGTGTGGAGCACTTTGCTTTTCTGCGGATTGCTCTGCGGGAAACTCTGACCCACTTAGATGGTGAGATGGACAATCCTATCAAGCTGACGCAGAACAATCTGCCTGGCTTTGGTACGGGTGCGGACGAGGCTTTGGTCATCAATCTCAAATCTCGCAAGTACCATCTGATTGAAAAGCGCATCAAGTATAACGGTGCCTTTCTCAATTATATGTCAGACAATCTCTTGCAGGTTAATCCGACAATCTCAGCTAAGAAATCAATCAAAGCACTTGAGAAGACTGCTCAAAAAGTTGCCGAAAGTTTTAACAAAGATGATTTTCAGTTCCAGTCCAAGGTCAAATCCAGTATTTTCAAAAATTTGGAAGAAAATGACGAACTGTCGCCTGAGAAGTTGGCCGATGATTTTTTTGACAGCAATCTGACTGCTCGACTTACCTTTATTGATCAAGTTAAGGCAGCCATTCCTGAGCCAGTCAAGTTTGATGAGATTGACAGCAGCCGCCAAAAGAAAAAGTTCGAAAATCAGAAACTCTCCCTTTCAAATGGAATTGAGCTCATCGTTCCCAATAATATCTATCAGGACGCAGAGTCTGTAGAATTTATCCAGAACGACAACGGGACCTATTCTATTTTGATTAAGAACATCGAGGATATCCAAAATAAATAATGTTTAAATTTTTAAGAAGACTGATTTTAGTCCTTTTCGTGCTCTTTGCTGGCTACAAGATTTATCAGGTTCATCATGATGTCAAGCAGGTCATGAAGTATCAGACTTTGGTCAGAGAAGTGCTTGATGAGCAGGACACAGCGGCCAATGAAGAATTGGTACTGGCCATGATTTATACAGAAACCAAGGGGAAAGATACTGATGTCATGCAGTCCAGTGAAAGCGCGACTGGTCAGACCAATGCTATCACGGACAACAAAGAAAGTATTCGCCAGGGAGTTCAGACCTTATCTGATAACCTAGAGTTAGCCAGCGAGAAAAAGGTAGATGTTTGGACAGCAGTACAAGCCTATAATTTCGGTCAGGCCTATATTGACTACGTCGCTAAAAACGGTGGTGAAAATACGCTGGAGCTGGCTAAGAAATATTCCAAAGATGTAGTAGCACCAAGCTTAGGAAATGTAACTGGTAAGACCTACGGCTACTATAACCTGATTTCAATTTTCCACGGTCCAGAACTCTATATCAACGGCGGTAATTATTATTATTCCCGTCAGGTCAAGATGAACATGCACATCATGCGCCTCTTAAAATGGTTTTAGAGAGTGGGACAGAAATCGGTAATTCGTTAGAATTCGATTTCGTCGTCCCACCTCCGCACAGTTGAGTAGGGCTGTAAAAGCTGATGAAATCAGCGTAGTAGAGCCCACTCAACCACTGCGTCTTGCTCGACAATCCAAAGACAATTGAGAGGCTAGGACTTTTGTCCCAGCCTCTTTTTTGATGGTGAAGTAATAATCCGGATATTTGTAACCACGATGGATACATGATATAATTTTGTACATCTATCATAAAAAGGAATGAAAAATGAACAAGAAACTCAGTTTTAAGCTCCTCATTCTGGTTTTAGTGACAATTGCCGGTCTAATAGCTTTTTACAACCACAAAGAAGCCACTAGCCTCAATACAAAATACTATGTGCAGTCAACAACGCCAACCTTGTTTTTCCATGGTTTTGGATCCAGCTCTAATGCTGAAAATCATATGACAGAGGCTGCCAAAAAAGCTGGAGTTACTCAGACAATTATCACGGCAAATGTCAGTAAAAACGGGCAAGTAAGCTTATTAGGAAAGATACCGGAAGGTGCTATCAATCCCATTATTAAGGTAAACTACGAAGATAACCGCAATTCCGACTATGCTCAAGATGGCAAATATGCAGCGGCTGTGATTCGTAAGTTACAAGAGACTTATGGTTTTGATAAGATGAATCTGGTAGGCCATTCGATGGGGAATATGTCCATCCTCTTTTATATGCTGGAAAACGGTCAGGATGAAAATCTTCCTCAGTTGCAAAAGCAGATCAATATTGCCAACCATGTTAACGGTCTGGAAGGAAAGGACTTGCCTGAAGATTTGACAATTCTAGACGACCAAACTGGTCAGCCTAGTGCTATGAGCCAGACTTATCAAAATCTACTGGGGTTACGAGAAGTTTACCCGCAAGAGCAGGTAGATGTTTTGAACATTTACGGTGATTTTAAAAATGAATCTGACGGTTCTGTCCTCAATATTTCTTCTCGAAGCCTCAAATATCTCCTAGTTGAGAATGCTAAATCTTATCAGGAAAAGAAAATCACAGGTCAGTTGGCTCAGCATAGCCAATTGCATGAGAATCCAGAAGTAGACGAGTTACTGATAGACTTTCTTTGGAAAAAGTAGAAAAGAGCAGTTACTAGCTAGTAAATTCAGTAACTGTTTTTTCTTTGAACTTCTTTGAGAAATGTTGTAAAATGTATCTATTATCTCAAGCCCTCAATGGATGAGATAATAATAACTCCATCATTGCAGCAACCCAACTGAAGCACTCTGAATATCAAAAGGAGCGAAAATTACAAGCTCAAGAAACAGAAATTCGAGGCACTCAGAAAGAAGTTTGCTCTATAAAAAGCTATAGAATTTGGGAAACTATAGCGGGAGGAAAAGAGGAAAAAATATGAAATTCAAAAAAACTTTAATGACAGCAGGAGCCTTGCTGGCTACTCTGTTTACTGTATCAACCGCAGCTGCCGATTCAAATGTTCAGAAAGTCATTGATGAGACATACGTACAGCCTGAGTATGTGCTGGGTTACTCCTTAGATGAGAGCCAAAAACAGCAGACCTTGCAGATGTTGGGTTACAATTCATCTAGCGATAGCAAGCCACTTAAGACCATGACTCCAGAAGTCTACTCAAAAATCATGGACATTGCTAATGACCCTAGCCTGCAGCTTTATTCTTCTGTAAAAATCCAGAAGTTAGGCGGCAATAAGCCATTAGAGGTCAAAATTGTCACTCCGCAAAACATCACCAAGGTTACTGAAGATATGTATCGCAACGCGGCTGTTACTCTAGGTGTTCAGCACGCGCAGATTACCGTTGCGGCACCGATTCCGGTAACAGGTGAGAGTGCTTTGGCAGGGATTTACTACTCTCTTGAGGATAATGGCGCGACCATTCCTCAGGAAAATAAAAACCTAGCGCAGGAAGAACTGGCTGCCCTTTCTGGTATCAATGCTGAAAATACAGGTAAGGAAGGCTATGATGCGGACAAGCTTAACGTAGCTCTGGCTGATATCAAAGCGGCTATCGCCAATGCTAAGAAGAACAACAGCAATCTAACAGCAGATGATGTTCGTAAGATTGTTGAAGAAACCTTGAAAAACTACGGTCTGACTCAGTCAGTGACCAGTGACCAAATTAACCTCATCGTGAATTTCGCTATCAATCTTTCAAACAGTGGAGTCATTACAGATTCTGACTTTACAAAGACACTTAGTGACTTGAAAGACAGCATTGTTTCAAAGGCTGGGGATACCTTTAACAATATTAACCTCAACTTTGATGCAAATGGGCTCCTTCAAGAAGGTGGTAATTTCTTTTCTAATATCTGGAATGCCATTGTCAATTTCTTTAAAGGATTGTTTGGTGGTTAATTCCAAGACTATGTAAAACAAGGCTAGAACATTTTAGTTCTAGCCTTGTTTGTATCTACAGTTATCATTTAAAATAAGATTTGTTTGTTACTCCCACTCTACAGTTGCAGGTGGTTTGCTGGTGATATCATAGACGATTCGGTTGACATGGTCTACTTCGTTGACGATACGAACAGAGATTTTTTGCAGAACATCCCAAGGAAGTTTGGCAAAGTCAGCTGTCATACCATCAATAGAAGTGATAGCACGAATTGCAATTGTGTAGTCGTAAGTCCGGCCGTCACCCATGACACCAACAGATCGGACTCCAGTATTAACAGTAAAGTATTGCCAGATGTCGCGGTCAAGACCAGCTTTGGCGATTTCTTCACGGAGAATTGCGTCAGATTCGCGGACAGTTTCTAATTTTTCCTCAGTGATTTCTCCCATAACGCGAATAGCAAGTCCTGGTCCTGGGAATGGTTGGCGCCAGACAATTTCATCAGGCATACCAAGCTCTGTACCCAAAGCACGAACTTCGTCCTTATAAAGTGTGTTCAACGGCTCAATCAGCTCAAACTGCATGTCTTCCGGCAGACCACCAACGTTATGGTGAGACTTGATAGTCTGAGCAGTATCGGTGCCAGATTCGATAACGTCTGTATAGAGCGTTCCTTGAGCCAAGAATTTCACATCTTTCAGTTTGCTGGCTTCGTCGTCAAAGACATAGACAAACTCGTTTCCGATGATTTTACGTTTTTGCTCTGGATCTGAGACACCAGCTAGTTTATCAAGGAAACGTTTAGCTGCGTCAGCCTTAATGATATTCAAGCCAAATTTGCCGCCCAGCATATCCATGACCTGATCTGCTTCGCCTTTACGCAAAAGACCATGATCCACAAAGATACAGATTAGTTGATTGCCGATTGCTTTCTGCAAGAGAACACCGACGACAGAAGAGTCAACACCACCAGAAAGTCCCAACAGCACCTTCTTGTCACCAACGGTTTGGCGGATTTTTTGAATTTCCATGTCAATGAAGTTATCCATAGACCAGTCGCCTTTGGCTCCACAAATATTAAGAGCAAAGTTGCGCAGGATATCATAACCAAATTCTGAATGACGAACCTCAGGGTGGAACTGAATGCCGTAGATTTTCTTAGCTGGATTTTCAATAGCTGCAAAAGGACAGTCAGCAGAAGTACCAGTACGGACAAAGTCAGCGGGAATTTCTGTTACTGCATCTCCGTGGCTCATAAGAACTAACTGGCTTTCAGGCGTACCGTTGAAAAGGCTGGAATTAGCAGTATGTGACAGATTTGACTGACCGTATTCACGATTTCCAGCATGACCAGCAGGGACAACCTTGCCGCCTAGCTTGTGAGTCAAAAGCTGCATACCATAGCAGATCCCCAAAATCGGGATTCCCAACTCAAAAATTTCCGGATCAATATCAAAGGAGCCGTCTTCATATACAGAATTCGGACCACCGGAAAGGATAATCCCGACAGGCTGGATAGCACGGACCTCGTCTGCAGTAATCTTGTGGCTCTTGAGCTCAGAAAAAACACCGATTTCACGAATGCGGCGTGAAATCAGCTGGTTGTACTGGCTGCCGTAATCAAGCACGATGATCTTTTCGACATCTTGCAATTCAGTTCTAGTTGTCATCTATTCCCTTTCTTAAAAGAAGTAATCTTTTCCCCTCATTTTATCACAAAAAAGGAATTTTTCCAAGGTAATAAGGAGCAAGAGTGATGAAAAAACGAGTATGAGTCTTTATTTGGCTAAACTGCTATAATCGTGAGAAAAGCAAGCATTTGAGAGCTGATCTCTATCATTTAGTTTGACATTTGAAGTATTTGGTACTAAAATAAAGGAAGGTACCAAATAAGAAAGAAGAGTCAACATGTTGCCCGCATATATCAAAATTCATGATCAGATTAAGAAAGACATCGACGATGCCGTTTGGGAGATTGGGGAACGGCTGCCCAGTGAGCGAGATCTAGCCGAAACCTTTAAGGTCAGCCGTATGACCCTGCGTCAGGCCATCACACTCTTGGTTGATGAGGGAGTGCTAGAGCGTCGAGTCGGTAGTGGCACCTTCGTTGCCAGTACACGTGTTCAGGAGAAAATGCGCGGCACCACCAGCTTCACGGAAATCATGAAGGCACAAGGCAAAACGCCATCCAGTCAGCTCATTTCTTATCGACGCACTCTGCCGAGTGAGCAGGAAGTGGAGAAGCTAGGCATCCATAAGACAGAAAATGTCATTCGGATGGAGCGGGTTCGCTACGCTGACGATTTGCCAGTGGTTTACGAGGTAGCTTCAATTCCTGAGAAGTTCATTAAGAATTTCAAAAAAGAAGAGGTGACTAGTCATTTCTTCCAGACCTTGCAGGAACATGGTTATAAAATCGGCAAGTCCCAGCAGACGATTTATGCTCGGCTGGCTAAGGAAAAAATCGCCAATTACCTCGATATTCCCCGCGGCCATGCTATATTAGGACTGACTCAGATTTCTTACTTTGATGACGGTACAGCTTTTGAATATGTAAAAAGTCAGTATGTTGGCGATCGTTTTGAATTTTATTTGGAAAACAATTAATTATTGCAAAACTCTTGGTTATCACTAAGAGTTTTTTACTTGTCTTTTACACAGAAGAAAAAGCTGATTGAAGTTTTGCAATCTCATATTTCCAGTGTATATTTCCCTTGTCAGACTAGAGTTTATCATGCTTTTCTGGTATAATGTTTCTTATGGAAATTGAAAAAACAAACCGAATGAATGCTCTTTTTGAGTTTTATGCGGCGCTTTTGACTGACAAGCAGATGAACTATATTGAGCTCTACTATGCGGACGACTATAGTCTGGCTGAGATTGCTGAGGAGTTTGGTGTTAGCCGTCAGGCTGTTTATGATAATATCAAGCGGACGGAGAAGATTCTGGAAGACTATGAGAAAAAGCTGCACATGTACTCGGACTACATTGTTAGAAGCCAGATATTTGACCAGATTACAGAGAAATACCCTGACGACAGCTATCTGCAGGAGCAGATTGGGATTCTGTCTGGTATTGACAACCGAGAGTGACCATGGCTAAACAAGTTATCTACAAAGGAATGCCTTGCTGGTTGTTGGAGTCGGAAGAACCTTTTCCTGCTAGGGTACAACTCATCTCCCCTGACGATCTTTCTAAGGCAATGCAAGAAGGCTTCAGCTGCTGGGGCTACCCAAATGAGATTATGAAAGAAGTCTCTGCTGAAGAATACGCTTGTTTAACTCGTTTTGGAAAATTTCCACTGAATTGATTGAAATAGAAACTAGGAGAAATAAAAAATGGCATTTGAAAGTTTAACAGAACGTTTGCAGAACGTCTTTAAAAATCTGCGCAGAAAAGGAAAAATCTCAGAGAGTGACGTTCAGGAAGCAACCAAAGAGATTCGTTTGGCCCTTTTGGAAGCCGATGTTGCTCTGCCGGTTGTCAAAGACTTTATCAAGAAAGTACGTGAGCGGGCTATCGGCCATGATGTTATCGACACCCTCAATCCAGCGCAACAGATTATCAAGATTGTTGACGAAGAGCTGACAACTATTCTGGGTTCTGATACTGCTGAGATTATCAAGTCACCAAAGATTCCAACTATTATCATGATGGTTGGTCTGCAAGGGGCTGGTAAGACCACCTTTGCCGGAAAGCTTGCTAATAAGCTCAAGAAAGAAGAAAATGCTCGTCCACTCATGATTGCAGCGGATATTTACCGTCCGGCGGCTATTGATCAGCTGAAAACACTTGGACAGCAAATTGATGTACCTGTTTTTGCTTTAGGTACGGAAGTTCCAGCTGTTGAGATTGTCCGTCAAGGTTTGGAGCAAGCGAAAGCCAACCACAATGACTATGTCCTGATTGATACGGCTGGTCGCCTTCAGATTGACGAAAAGCTCATGCAGGAGCTGTCAGATGTCAAAGCGCTGGCTAATCCGAATGAAATCCTCTTGGTTGTCGATGCTATGATTGGTCAGGAAGCGGCTAATGTCGCTCGAGAATTTAACAGCCAATTGGAAGTGACCGGGGTTATCCTGACCAAGATTGATGGTGATACCCGTGGCGGTGCAGCCTTGTCTGTCCGTCAGATTACTGGTAAGCCCATTAAATTTACTGGTACCGGTGAAAAGATTACTGATATCGAAACCTTCCACCCAGACCGCATGTCCAGCCGGATTCTGGGCATGGGGGACATGCTGACTCTAATCGAAAAAGCCTCTCAGGAATACGATGAGAAAAAATCGCTTGAAATGGCTGAAAAGATGCGGGAAAACACCTTTGATTTCAATGATTTTATTGATCAGTTGGATCAGGTACAAGGCATGGGGCCTATGGAGGATTTGCTCAAGCTGATTCCAGGTATGGCCAATAATCCTGCCCTCAAGAATATCAAAGTGGACGAGAAAGAAATTGCCCGCAAGCGTGCCATTGTATCCTCTATGACACCAGCTGAGCGGGAAAATCCTGACTTGCTGAGCCCTAGCCGTCGTCGTCGGATTGCCAATGGTTCAGGTAACAGCTTTGTCGATGTCAATAAATTTATCAAAGACTTCAATCAAGCTAAGCAGATGATGCAGGGCGTTCTGTCAGGCGATATGAGCAAGATGATGAAGCAAATGGGGCTCAATCCAAACAATATGCCTAAGAACATGCCTGGTGGCGGAGGAATGCCCGACATGTCAGCTCTTGAAGGCATGATGGGCCAAGGCGGTATACCAGATATGTCAGGCTTAGGAGGATCCGGCATGCCGGATATGAGCCAAATGTTTGGTGGCGGCCTCAAAGGGAAGGCTGGAGAATTTCTAATGCGTCGCAGCATGAACAAAATGGCCAAGCAAATGAAGAAAAACAAGAAGAAGCGGAAGTAGGAGAAGAATTTCTTTATTAACTTAGTTAGGATTTAGTTTTATAAATTTAGGAGATTATTATGAACGAAAAACCTAATATTTATGTATTGAGTGATTTACATTTTGATAAAAAAGCACTTCCAGGGTATGTAAAACAGAAATTAATAAAATTAGAGAATGATCCTATTGCTCATTTCAAATATATGGAAGAAGTATTGAAAAGTGGAGATTATCAATATTCTAAAAATAAAATTAAACAAAATATAAAATTTTTTATTGATTTACTATATTCAAATAGAGAAGGAAATATTTTTGTTTTAGCTGGAGACTTTTTTGACGATTTCTTTGAGACGCTTGATTTTATACAAATTCTCGAAAAAGCTCAGATTACATCTTTTGTAGTTTTAGGAAATCACGATTATTGGACTTATTCAGATAAAAAAAGAACGTGGATTGAATGTATTGAGCAAGCTTCAATGGCAACAGAGAGAAATAAATTCTGTCGCCTTCTCCTTACTGGTAGAGAGTACAAAATAGGTAATTTGGTTTTTATCGGAGATACTGGCTTCACTAATTTAAATTATACAGTCCTAGACCTTAATCGCATAGCAAATGTTTATGACTTATTTGAATACATTGACGAAAATGATTCAAATTGGTTATTAACTGCAACAATCAAAGACATAGAAAACCGCGTACCAGATTGCACTCAAGTTAAAAATTTCGATATAGAAACGCTTAAAAAACTTAATAAAGAGTGGTGTGATTTTGCAAATAAGAGAATTACTAGATTAAATAAAAATGAATCACTATTCATAGTAACACACTGGCCGATGGATTCACTCGCTGAAAACGCAATAGATTCTTGGTGGCAGACTCTTGCTTTATTCCCAAAAGAAGAAACACCTTATCCTAGTATTTATAAGCCTGAGCCAGATAACAGATATTGGTTAATTAGTGGACATACGCATCGTGATGTTCATTACTGGAATTCAATTGCTGTACAAGCTGGTTACCAAAATGAGAAATGGTTTCAAGACCTTACTTTAGCTTCTTTTGGATTATTAGTCCCTACTGAAAAGCTTTATAGTTTAATTGATATAAATAGTTCGTTAAGTGTTTTTACAGATTTTTCAGTGATATATCAAGAAAATAATGATAATGCAGAAACTTCTCTAAAAGTTAGACGCTACGGATTTAGAAGAGCAGGAAACTTTGGTAACAAACGAGCTATTTCTGCTTATATGAAAAATAGCGAAGACTATATTCAACGAGTAAAAAAGGAAATAGCTCAAATAAAAAACGAATTTGCAGGGAACGCAGGTTATTCAGATGCGTTAGGATGGCAACTTTATCATTCAAAATTAGCTGTTGAAGCAGCAATTGATGTATTAGAAAAAGGTTACCAAGAGAATCCATTTGAATTTTTTACTGCTTTACTTGTTTCAGGATACGCTTATAATGCTCGAACTCATCTTCTAAAGAGTATGCGTAAAGTAAATGTTTACGACATAGTTCGTCAATCAATGGTATTTTCAACTATTAAGAATATACCAGAAATTAATTTAGATGAAATAGTAACTATAAAAGCCCTTCAAGGAAAAAACTCTTCTATTAAAATTGGAAATATTGAGTTAAAAATACCAGTCGTTAATGGAAAGCATTTAGATTTGGACTTTTTTCTTCCAATGGCTAATTTTTTTAATAATCAATTATTAGGGGAAGATAAACCTAAAGAAAAAATGTTTCAGATAGAAAGCAATTTAAGTTAAATAATGTAATTAAGAAATAAAGTAATTTAGCATATTTCTTTCAAAGAGAAAATAACAAGCTACATAAATCCGTTATGTGGCTTGTTTTTGGAAAGATCAGATACAGATATGGAGACTAGAATGAGGCCTTTTTTGACTCAATTGATTCATCGACTTGCTAAAACCTTTCAAAAATTATTGAATAAGCTGCCTTCCCACCCTATTTCTCATCTACCTGCCAGCAAGGTCAAAATGAGTCCTATTATCATGATTCCAGGTAGTTCGGCGACTGAGAATCGTTTTAATCGAATGGTTAAAAAACTCAATCGCAATCAACATCCGCGTCATAGTCTGGTCCGTATTAAAGTCTGGAATGACGGACACCTGACTTACCGAGGGCATTTGAAGCGCAAGGACAGAAATCCTATTTTTGTGGTTGGCTTTCAAAATAATCGCGATGGTTATGAAAACATCAAGCAGCAGGCGGCAATGTTTGACGTTGTCTTGACTGCCTTGCGAGAGAAGTATTCTTTTAACAGCTTTAAGGCGCTGGGGCATTCTAACGGAGGTCTAGTTTATACAGTATTCCTGCAGCAATATCTGGCAAACCATTCTGGGTTAGAGATGAAAAAGCTCCTGACTATTGGCAGTCCCTACAATCTAAACAAGAAAAATCTCAATCAACGAGTTGCGATGCTAGATGACTTTGTAGCCAATCAGGAAAAACTGCCTAAGAAGCTGCAGCATTTATCAATTTTGGGAATCTTTTTCCGAGATGGTGACGGAGTTGTCCATAAAAGCAGTGTAGAGGCCGGGAGCTTGATTTACGAAGGAAAGATTGCTTCACACAGAGAGGTCGTCATCGTAGGAAAGGATGCTCACCATTCTTCCTTGCCGCAAAATGAACAGGTAGTTGATTTGATTAAAGGATTTTTGTTTATGTGAATTTACGTAAAAAGAGGTAGTTAATAAATATTGAACTGCAAAATAATTTTTTGTATATCCGAAGGGGAAGATTGATTTTGACAATAGAAAATACACTAAAACTGGAACTTAAAAATTTAGGGTTTGGGTACAGAATTAAGCGGATTTACAGGAGATACATCGTATTTCTTGCCATCTTCATCAAAAATTGTTCTTTCAGTTTTAGAAGGCAATTGCTCGGTCATTTTTTTATAACCTAGTGATTCTAAACCTTCATTAAAGTTCTTATCATCAATAGGAATTCCTTTCTTTAGCAAGGTTGATGCTTTAGTTTTATAACAACACTTCGATTCTTTTAAAAATTTTATTAAATTTGGATTCAATATTAGCTTTGTTTCATTTTTCTTTTTTTCTATTATACCCAATATTGAATGTGGAAATATCGAGTCCTTAAACATAATCTCTTTATTAATATTTTCATGCCAATTTATACCTAATTGTTTTAATATTTTATTTAAGTTGTTAGTATCAAAATAATCACTGATTTTATTTTCAACTAGCAAAATAACTAAAACATATTTTGAGTCAGATTCCTTATCTTGGAATTCAAGCGCAACATCTAAAGAAGTAGTTGTCGAAATAAAAGGACTATCGTTCTTTAAACCGGTTGCCTTACCGATATTATGAAGCCATGTAAGAATTAGATAATACATCAACGTATAATCTAGTTCATTATTTTTTCTATATTTCTCAAATTCATTATATAAGTTTAATTCTTTAGTGCCTAACATTTCTTTGTGCTTATATTTTGGAATAATTTCACTTTGAAGTTCAGAAAGTAAGTCTTCGTAATTTTTTTGAGAAGAATCTGTTTGATTGGAAAAATAATTAGTAGATTTTTTAGATACATCAATATTTGCTTTATTCCTAAAGTACGCACCTTTTTCACCAACAGTAAAAATATATTTCCAAAAATTTGTGTTTACAGATCTAGAAGGGAAGCCTCTATATAAAATTCTATTGTCATTGTCCCAGATTTCAATTAAATTTTGTAATTCTTCTTTAATTTCATTATTAATTGTAAAATTACTTCCCGTTTCATCATAATATCCAATGATGAAAGAACTGATATCGTTGAACCATTTATTTATTTGTGAGTTCGTCATTTGTTTTACTCCTAAACTATATAATATTATTTAATAAAGCACAATGATATTATAACATAAATATAAGAAAATAAATCCATTTCGATTACTCTATCATCTTTCCGAAAAACTATAATTTTCTTGAAAAATATATCTAGATATGCTATACTACTGTTATAGAAAAAACGGAGAAATGTGATGAGACGTGAACTGTTATTAGAAAGAATTGATAAACTCAAAGCCACTATGCCCTGGTACATTTTGGAATATTACCAGTCTAAGCTGGCGGTGCCTTATAGTTTTACAACCCTATACGAATATCTCAAAGAATATGATCGCTTTTTTAACTGGGTACTAGAATCTGGTATAACGGATGCTTCGCATATTGCTGAGATTCCTCTCTCGGTCTTGGAAAACATGACCAAGAAAGACATGGAAGCCTTTATTCTTTATCTGCGCGAGCGGCCGCTTCTAAATGCTAATACGACGCAAAACGGTGTTTCCCAGACAACCATCAATCGAACTCTTTCGGCTTTGTCAAGCCTTTACAAATATTTGACTGAGGAAGTTGAAAACGAGCAGGGTGAGCCCTACTTCTATCGAAATGTGATGAAAAAGGTTGCTACTAAGAAGAAAAAGGAAACTCTGGCTGCTCGTGCAGAGAATATTAAGCAGAAGCTCTTTTTAGGAGATGAGACAGAAGAATTCCTCCAGTATATTGATAGGGAGTACCCTAAGAAGCTCTCTAATCGCGCCCTGTCTTCTTTTAACAAGAACAAGGAACGAGATTTAGCCATCATTGCCTTGCTGCTTGCCTCTGGTGTTCGTCTGTCTGAAGCTGTTAATCTAGACCTGAAAGACATCAATCTAAAGATGATGGTCATTGAAGTGACAAGAAAAGGTGGGAAAAGGGACTCTGTCAATGTTGCTGCTTTTGCCAAGTCCTATTTAGAGGAGTACCTGAGTATTCGAAGCAAGCGATACAAAGCCGAAAAGACTGATACAGCCTTCTTTTTGACTGAATACCGCGGCACTCCTAATCGAATCGATGCTTCCAGTGTTGAAAAAATGGTGGCTAAGTATTCTGAGGGCTTCAAGGTGCGAGTGACTCCTCACAAACTCCGCCACACGCTTGCTACACGTTTATACGATGCAACCAAATCTCAAGTTCTCGTCAGTCATCAGCTAGGGCATGCTAGCACTCAGGTAACGGACCTCTACACCCATATTGTCAATGACGAGCAAAAGAATGCTTTGGATAAATTATAATGTTACATAATTTAAAATATGCAAAACATAAGAATAACAACAAAAGAGCGAAAAATCTATTTTAGATGCTTCGCTCTTTCTTTTATAAAAACTCAATCCAATAATTACGATGGGGTTCAACAATCAGCGGTTTGCCCCAGAAGTGCTTGAGATGCTCCAGATTCGCTGCTGTGACTGGTCGATTTTTGGTGTTGTACTTTTCAGCACTTTCTCTAGTTAGGAAGCATTTGACCGCTTCGTAGGAGCCTTCTGCTGTCTCTCTATTTAGCCCTTCAAAGCTAACTTCATCGCCTGGCTGAGGATTATCCGTAAAGAGTTTTCCTATAAAGTAAACTGTCTTACTCTTCATCAGATCGTAAGCCTTGATATTCTCTATTCGATTATTAGCTGCTGCAAACATGATGCAAAAGCTGTCAACAAGATCCTTTAAGGGCAGCAGATCTTCCTTGGGAACGAAGATATCTACCATGTAGAGCCCACCAATGACTAGGTTTTGGAAAGAAGGTTGCTGAATAACATTATCTAATGCCATGCCAAGCGGCAATTCCACAGCTTGATAGCCAGATTTTTCAAATTCTTCTTTCTTTTTCTCATAATCTTCTGCAGATATGCTAACATAAAAATTGTCTGGATTAGGAGATGGTTTTTTCTTCAGAAAAGCTACAACTGTACGGTCCAACTGCTCAAACAGACCAAGGCTTTCTACTGGGACTTTCTGCATCAAGACACCCCTTTCTCTGATTCCCTATCATTTTATCATATCTAGCAGATAAAGCCTAGAGAAAACTCGCCGGTTAAGGAAACGTAAGAATGTTGTTGATTTGAAATAAACTCTTTACATGAAAAACCAAACTCTTCGAGAGCTTGGTTTTCTTTATATCAGATTTTAACCGACGATAGCTTCGGCAATATCTTCTCTGCTGATTCCAGCAAAGTAGCGGCTAATATCAATCGTTTCAAGAGCTTTCAGGACATCTTCGCGTTCGTATTTAACACCGCGAAGCACATCTTCCACTGCTGCTACATCCTCAATACCAAAGAAGTCTCCATAGATTTTAATATCCTGAATCTTGGATTCAACAACATTGGCAAAGATTTCTACCTTACCACTGGTAAACTTGGTACCACGGCGCACGTTGTATTCAGGTGATTTACCGTAGTTCCAGTCCCAAGTTCCAAACTTGCTATCTCTGATTTGCTTGATTTCTTCCAGTTCTTTCTCAGAGAAGACATATTCTGTCATTTCTGGATACTCTTTCTTCATATAGTCCAGAAGCAGGTCACGGAATTCTTCGACAGTAATTTTTTCTGGCAATTCATTGACAATATTTGTCACGCGTGCACGAACAGATTTAACCCCTTTTGATTCGAACTTGTCTTTAGAAACCTTAAGTGCATTGGCCAAGACTGACAGATCAACATCAAAGAGCAGGCAACCATGGTGCATGATACGGCCATTGATATAGGCCTGCGCATTGCCACAGAACTTCTTACCGTCAATTTCCAGGTCATTACGGCCAGTGAATTCAGCCTTTACTCCAAGTTCTGCTAGAGTGTTGATAACCGGCGTAGAAAAACTCTTGAAGTCAAAAGCTCTATCTTCACTTTCCTTAGAGATAATGGTGTAGTTAAGGTTGTTTAGATCATGATAAACAGCTCCTCCGCCACTGATACGACGCACAACTTCAATGCCATGCTCACGAACATAATCACGGTTGATTTCTTCGATAGTGTTTTGGTGGCGCCCTACGATGATAGAAGGTTGGTTAATCCAGAGCAGGAAAATTTCATCCTCATCTAAGAGGTGTTTGAAAGCATATTCTTCCAGAGCAATATTAAAAGCTGTGTCATTTGAGTAGTTAACAATGTATTTCATAAGCTACCTCTTTATACGATAGAGACTGGAACAATGATTTATGCCCAGTCTAATCTATCTTTTAAATTATTTTTTCTTAGGTGAGTGAACTGCCAAGCCCAGTACATCTGCAAAAGCTTCGTACATGACTTCTGAGAAGGTTGGATGACCGTGAATGGTCTTAAGCATTTCTTCTACGGTGATTTCCATTTCGATGATGGTTGATGCTTCGTTGATCAATTCTGCAGCCGCAGGACCGATGATATGAACACCGAGCACTTCACCATACTTTTTGTCAGCAATGACTTTAACGAAGCCTTGAGCTGCGTCTGAAGCGATAGCACGGCCGTTAGCAGCGAAGTTAAACTTACCAATCGCTACATCGTATTTCTCACGAGCTTGATCTTCTGTCAAACCAACTGCTGCTACTTCTGGCAGGGTGTAAATAGCCGCAGGTGTCAGATTGAGTTTAGCAACATGGTGATTGCCTTTCAGCGCATTTTCAGCAGCAACTTCACCCATACGGAAGGCTGCATGAGCCAGCATCTTAGTACCATTGATATCACCTGGTGCGTAAATACCTGGAACAGAAGTTTCCATGTACTCATTGACCTTGATACGGCCGCGATCCAGTTCGAACTCAACCTCACCAATGCCTTCTAGGTCTGGCACGCGTCCGATAGAAAGCAGAGCCTTATCTGTTAGAATATCTTCTTTTCCTTCAACCTTGATACGAAGTTTACCATTTTCTTCGATGATTTCTTCCAACTTAGTTTCAGTCAGAATTTTCATACCCTTGCGCTCCAAGATGAGGCGAAGGTTTTTAGAGACTTCAGCATCCATAGCGGGTACGATACGGTCCATCATTTCAATGACCGTTACCTTGCTACCAAAAGTCATGAAGGCTTGTCCAAGCTCAATACCGACAACACCACCGCCGATAATTACCAGATTTTCTGGTAATTCGTTCATTTCCAGAATATCATCGCTGGTCATAACAAGAGATGATTCCATACCAGGAACATTGATCTTGCTGACTTTTGAACCACCAGCCAAGATAATCTTCTTCGTTTCTAGCAGCTCGCTGCCGTTTACAAGAACATTCTTGTCTTTAGTAATGGTGCCAATTCCCTTATGAACATCTACGCCATAGCTGCGAAGAAGGCCAGCAACACCGCCAACGAGTATATTGACAACCTTGTTTTTGGTTTCCAAAACCTTGTCCATGTCCACTGAGAAGCTTGGATTTTCGATGATGATACCGCGGTTAGCAGCGTGGCCAAGGCTTTCAATGATTTCAGCATTGTGCAGGTAAGTCTTAGTAGGGATACAGCCACGGTTCAGGCAGGTTCCGCCGAGCTCAGACTTCTCAACCAAGGCAATCTTGCCACCCAGCTGGGCTGCTTTGATAGCCGCTACATAACCTGCAGGTCCGCCACCGATAACAACGATATCGTAAGCATCATCACTCTTATCATCATCTGTACTTACTGCCGCTGTTGTAGGAGCTGGTGCTTCCGCAGGAGCAGAGCCGCCAGCGGTTGGGATGTTTTCTCCTTCTTCTCCCAAGTAACCGATGACTTCCGTTACTGGAACAGTTTCTCCGTCACCTTTGAGAATAGCAATCAGATAGCCATCTTCTTCGGCTTCCAATTCCATGCTGACCTTGTCAGTCATGATTTCCAGAAGGATTTCCCCTTCTTTGACAAATTCGCCGACTTTCTTATTCCATTGGACAATTTGCCCTTCGGTCATATCCACGCCGGCTTTTGGCATAATTACTTCTAAAGCCATTTTTCTTTCCTTTTCTAATTTAATTTTTCACTTGCTGAGTATTTCGTTTCTTTACTTTTTAAACTAGCAAAGAAAATCTTATACCAACATTGAAATTGGGTCTTCAATCAAAGCCTTCAAGTCCTTCATAAACTTAGCTCCAGCCATTCCGTCAACTACACGGTGGTCAATGGTCAAGCCAAGACTCATAATTGGACGGATAACAATTTCGCCATTAACAACGACAGGTTTTTCTACTGTTGAGCTTACACCCAAGATAGCAGAATTTGGCTGGTTGATGATAGGACCAAAGGACTGAACGCCAAACATACCTAAGTTACTGATTGTGAAAGTTGAGTTTTGCAGCTCGCTCGGAGCTAACTTGCCTTCCAAAGTACGTCCGATTACATCTTTAAAGGCTACCACAAGCTCTGATAGGCTCATTTTTTCTGCATTATAGACAACTGGTGTCATCAAGCCATTATCCATACCGACTGCCATTGAAAGGTTGACATAGTTGTGTGTGATAATGGTCTTGCCATCCTCTGTCAAGGTCGAATTGAGATAAGGATGTTTCATCAAAGTCTTCACAACAGCCAGCGAAAGCAGGTCTGTGACAGTTACTTTCTTGCCAGTGGCTTCCATGATTGGATCCAGCACTTTTTTACGCAAGGCTAGCATTTCTGTCATATCAACATCATAGTTGAGGGTGAATGTTGGCGCCGTCAGGTAAGATTCTACCATCCGCTGAGCAATGACCTTCCGCATCGGCGTCATTGGAATACGCTCAATTTCACCATAAGGAGTGACATTATCAGGCACTTCTTCCACTTTTTCAATTTGAGCAGGAGATTTGATTGTGTCGCTCTCAACATTCTCAGGCAAGAAAGCAAGTACATCCTTCTTCATAATCTTGCCACGATGGCCAGTTCCTTGGATCTCTTGCCAAGCAATATTGTGTTCTTGAGCAATTCGTTTTGCCAGTGGTGAAATGCGCACCACATTTGTATCTTTATAAGTTTCCACGTCTTCTTTGTGGACACGACCGTTTGCGCCTGAGCCAGAAACATCATAGAGGTTAATTCCCAAATCATCCGCTAACTTTCTAGCTGCAGGAGTCGCTCTTAGCTTGTCATCAGCCATGACCTCTCCAATTCTATTATAAGATATTAAGGACGCAGAGGACAATGAAAAAATAGGAGATTGACGCTGTGTTCGATGAACACAAGGAAATCTATCTTTTTTTCGCAGTCCTCCGTCCGAATTCAATTACATGATACTAAGGGCGTAAAAAGCGACTGAAAAATAGGAAATCAACGCTGGATTCGATGAAGCCAAGAAGATTTATCTTTTTTCCGAGCTTTTAGCCCGTGTTCAACTCTACAAGGAACTTGGATACAAACCTATCTCAAGTTACTAGGGTTGCCGCTATCAGCGATCAACCTTGTAGACTTACTAAGTCGCTATAACGATTGTCTGCAATTAGTAAAATTTTAGCTACTTTGACCCTCTACACAAGATTATATTACATAAAATAATTTATGTAATATAATTCATGAGAAAGCCTTTTCTTTATTATACCTTATTCTTTATGATATGTCTTCCGGATAGCGTCTTTGATGCTTTCAACAGTTGGAATCATTGCATTTTCTAAGTTCTGCGCATAAGGCATTGGTACGTCTTCACCTGCACAACGGCGGATTGGAGCATCTAGATAGTCAAATGCTTCAGACTCAGAAATAATCGCTGAAATCTCTCCGATATAGCCACTTGTTTTGTGGGCATCATTAACCAGAACAACCTTGCCAGTCTTCTTAACAGAATTGATGATAATATCTTTATCAAGCGGCACCAATGTACGTGGGTCAATCACTTCTACAGAGATACCTTCTTCTGTCAATTCTTCAGCTGCCTGCATGACACGGCGAAGCATTTTTCCGTAGGTAACAACTGTTACATCGGTACCTTCTTTTTTGATTTCACCTACTCCAAGGGGAATGACATATTCAGGATCCAGTGGCACTTCGCCTTTTTGGTTAAATTCAGACTTGTATTCCAGAATAATGACTGGGTTGTTGTCTCGGATAGAAGCTTTGAGAAGGCCTTTCATATCTGCCGGAGTTCCTGGAGCGACTACCTTAAGACCTGGAATGTGGGTAAACCAAGATTCCAAAGACTGCGAGTGCTGAGCGGCAGAGCCAACTCCATTACCTGCTGCACAGCGGACAGTCATTGGCACTTGGCCTTTTCCGCCAAACATATAGCGCGTTTTAGCGGCTTGGTTAACAATAGCATCCATGGCGATTACAGAGAAGTCCATAAAGGTCATGTCTACAATTGGACGAAGCCCTGTCATAGCTGCTCCAGCTGCTGCTCCAGAAATAGCTGCTTCTGAAATCGGACAGTCACGTACACGCTCTGGCCCGAACTCTTCCAGCATACCAACAGATGTTCCGAAATCTCCACCAAAGACTCCGACATCTTCTCCCATCAAGAGTACATTTTCATCGCGACGCATTTCCTCAGACATAGCGAGGATAATGGTGTCACGGAAAGACATAGTTTTAGTTTCCATTTTCTTTTTCTCCTCTCTTTAGTCTGCGTAAATATCTTCAAAGGCAGATTCAAGCGGCGGGAACGGGCTTTCTTCTGCGAACTTCACAGATGCTTCTACTGCTTCTTTGACTCCAGCTTGGATAGATTCCAGCTCTTCCTCGCTTGCAATCTTGTTTTCCAGCAAGTATTTACGAAGATTTTCGATTGGATCCTTCTTCTTCCATTCTTCCACTTCTTCACGAGTACGGTATTTACCTGGGTCAGAAGACGAGTGTCCCAACCAACGATAGGTCACACTCTCAATTAAGACAGGTCCTTTACCACTGCGAACATGCTCCACAGCTTTTTGGAAGCCTTCATAGACATCCAGAACATTATTGCCATCTTCGATGAACATTCCTGGAATGCCATAAGCTGCACTGCGCTCGTGGATGTGCTCTACATTGGTCATTTTCTTGATGTCAGCAGAAATACCATAGCCGTTATTGATACAATAGAAAATAACTGGTAGATTCCAAATAGAAGCCATGTTGACTGCTTCGTGGAAGACACCTTCGTTGGTAGCCCCGTCTCCAAAGAAGCAGACAACAATCTTGCCTGTCTTCTGCATTTGCTGGGTCAGAGCTGCTCCGACAGCAATTCCCATGCCACCACCTACGATACCATTGGCACCAAGGTTTCCTGCATCTAAGTCAGCAATGTGCATAGAGCCGCCTTTTCCTTTACAGGTCCCGGTGTATTTCCCTAGGATTTCCGCCATCATTTCGTTGAGGTTGATTCCTTTGGCGATAGCTTGACCGTGTCCCCGATGGTTTGAAGTCAGCAAATCATCCTCATTTAAGGCCAGCATAGCACCGACATTGGCTGCTTCCTCACCCACTGAGAAGTGAGTCATTCCTGGAACCTTTCCTTTTTTTACAAGTTGAGCAATTTTTAAGTCCATACGACGGATTTCTTCCATCTTACGGAACATCTCTAACAAAAGATCTTTATCTAAAGTTGCCATTTTTTTGCCTTTCTAAGCATAATTCTTCTATTTAATTCTATCTAAAGCTGTAAGCACTGTCAAAACTTTTGCTCACTTATATTTCACAAAGAAAAACCAGTCAATCCATTGGATAAACTGGTTTCCGACACCAAAATAGAAATTTCACAAACTTTTTGTGCTAGAGTAGTTTTTACTATTTTGAAACTGTTATACGAAAATAATAGCAGAGCATGTTTTTGATTAGTCTGCCTGTTTAGCAAAATCTTCAATCATCTGCTCCATCTGCTCGCGGCTTGGTGTTGTCAGCATATAGAGGTAGTCACCTTGCAACTCCGCAAATGCGGCTGGCATGTCTTTTTTAACCTTGAAGTTATCTCTGTATTTCTCCAGCAAGTCAACCTCAGGGTAAGCATAGTTCGTTGATGCACGACGCGAGGTTGCCAGACAGAACAGGGGCTCCATGTGGGCAGCTGGGAAAGGCTCTCCTGCTACAATCGCTGCATAGCCTCGGTAAAGATCGATTGAGTGAGCGAAATTATAGACATCAATGGTAAAGCCACCGGCTGGACGGTTATTGTACTCAATGGCTACATAATCATCACCCTCACGGAAGAACTCAATATGGAAAAAGCGTTCTTTCATGCCGAAGATTTTGACAATCGCTTCTCCATAAGTACGCAGCTTCGGATCCATATCCTTGAGAACGTAGTAGGAATTGTCCATCTTATACAGCATCAAATCCAGCGGTGTATGCGCATAGTCAAAGGTGGTTGCAAAGACAATCTGGCCGTCCTTATCTACCAAACCATCAAAAGTACAGATTTCGCCAGACTGGACAAACTTTTCAAAGAAATAAGCTGTCTGATGATCCCATTCTTGCTTGAATCGTTCGACATCTTCTGCTGTTTCCAATTTAAAGGTCGCAGCTGCTCCCACTCCATTATCAGGCTTGGCAATCAAAGGCAGACCAAGTTTCTTGACAGCCAAATCAGCACCCGCTTCTGTGTTGACAATCTGACCAGGTACGACTGGAACGCCTGCTTTTTTAAAGAGTTTTTTCATCTCTGATTTGAACTTGGTCTTTTTCAAGTCTTTTGGTTTTGCTCCAAAGACATTGAATTGTTCACGCAACTCAGCGTCCAGTTCCAGCCAGTATTCATTATGAGACTCAATCCGATCGATAGGCCCATGCTTGTAGAAAAGAAAGGCCACAGCTCTTTTAACTTCGTCAAGATTTTCAAGATTTTCTACTCTGAAATATTCAGTCAATGAATCCTTCAAAGGCTGGTCTAGCTGGTCATAAGGCTCCTGACCGATTCCCAGAACAGTGATTCCTTTATTAGCCAGCTCTACAGTAAACTGCTGAAAATTTTGCGGATAGTAGGGAGAAATAACGATATAATTCATAGGAAACCTCCTTTAAAGATTGAGTTCATTGAGGAAATAAGGCATTTGCTTACGCCACCAAATCCAGTCGTGGGAAACATCATGGCCCCATTCAGCAAACCAAGCTGGAATATTCTTATGCTCAAAAGCCTCTTTCAGCGTGTAGAAGGAAGGAAGGCCATCCTGCTCCCAGTCGCCCAAGCCAGTACAAACGATAATATCCGCCTGTCGATAGCGGTCAATAAACCAGCCATCATTTTGGTTCCAGATATAGTCAGCTGGCGAGTTTTGATAAATGACTTCGTCATTCAAATTGTCACCGACAAAGAAACGTGCATCATAGACACCACTGAGGGCAATCACTTTATTGAAAACATCTGGATGCTGCAGGAAGAAATTAACAGCATGATAAGCTCCCATGGAGCAACCTGTCGTCATCATAGGGTCAAACCAGCCTGTCTTATGCTTAACGAAAGGAATAGCTTCCTCGATGACATAACGCTCATATGCACGATGCATTTCTGCTCGATCGTGAGGATGCTTCCAGTCCGCCAACCAACTCTCACTATCAACACTGCTGAGAGTGAAAAACTGGACCTTACCGGCCTCAATAAAGCCAGCGCAGGCTTCAATCATGCCAAAGTCAGCATACTCATTGTGGCTGCCGCCTGATGATGCAAAGACTATAATTGGGAGTCCAGCATGGCCATAGCGATTGATATACATTTCTCGGCCTAGATTGCCGCTCCAATGACTTAAAAATTCTACATGCATAGTTTCTACCTCTTTCTCACTGTTTGACTAGCTTACCATTTTTCGCCGATAAAACGGAAACAGTCCGGCAAGTGCTCCGCCCAAGCGATTTCATTGTGAATAGCTCCAGACTGGATCTTAATCTGAATATTGGACAAATCTACCCCAGATACAAGTAACTGCCGGAAATAGCTGAGCGATGAATCAATATAGGCCTGCTTGATGTTGCCAGCCATTAATGTCTTATCTGTATCATCAGCCTCTTCTGTC
This sequence comes from uncultured Streptococcus sp., assembly GCA_963533195.1. Lineage (GTDB taxonomy): Bacteria > Bacillota > Bacilli > Lactobacillales > Streptococcaceae > Streptococcus. The sequence goes on from CAUSOG010000013.1 coordinate 58,864, forward strand.
CCAACATAAATGAAAACTCGCTGGTCTGCTTGGAGTGTTTTTCTCTCAATATAACGGTCAAAAGCTTCCTGATGCAGCCAATTAGCTGATGAAAAGATGCCCAGACAGCCAATCTGATCTTGGTATTCAACACCGATAAACTGGCTGATATTTCCCCCAAGAGAAGAGCCAATCATAGCCGTATGCAGTCGATCCGACTTGGTCCGATAATGCTGATCAATAAAAGGCTTGACAACTTCCATGACAAACTCCGCATACTCTGTTCCCTTGCCGCCAAACTGAATGCCGGGAATATTGGACTCTTGGAACTTCCAAGCTGCGTATTCATTCATCCGCTGTTGACCATCGTTATCAATAGCCACGACAATCATTTTTTCAATATCTGGATTACGCTTGATTGTCGGAATAACCTTCCACGAATGGCCGCTGAAAGATTCCTTGCTATAAAGAACATTTTGTCCGTCATGAAAATAAACGACCGGATAGGTCTTGTTTGTATCCTGACTATAGTTCTTTGGAAGTAATACGCGGACACGGCGTTTCTGCTTGGTATAAGGAACAACTAACTCATGTGTTTTCATTTCAAGGTAAAAATAGGATTTATTCATTTTCAGAAAACTTTCTATTTTCAAAATTTTTATTTATTATATCACAAATTAAGCAAAAAAGTTAGGGATTTCCTAACTTTTTGATGATTTTTATTAGATAATGATAGAAAATAGATTATTTATCCAAATAAGGCTGTAAATCCTGCAAGGCTCGCTCAGCAATTTTCTCATAGCGTTCTTTCTTGTCACGAATTCGAGGGCCGTCCAGCTCTTTGATAATGCCAAAATTGACATTCATAGGTTGGAAATGCTTGCTGTCAGCATGAGTAACATAATGAGGCAGACTTCCAATAGCTGTTGTTTCTGGAAAAACAAGTGCTTCTTCTCCTTTGAAGAGTCGAGCAGCATTGATACCAGCAACTAGACCTGAAGCTGCTGACTCTACGTACCCTTCAACTCCAGTCATTTGACCTGCAAAGAAAAGATTTGGCTGTTTCTTAGAGCGGAAAGTCTGTTCAAGCAGATTTGGAGAGTCCATATAGGAGTTTCGATGCATAACACCATAACGGACAAATTCTGCATTCTCAAGACCAGGAATCATCTGAAAGACCTGCTTTTGCTCGCCCCACTTGAGATGAGTTTGGAAGCCAACGATGTTGTAAAGACTGCCTGCTGCATTATCCTGACGAAGCTGAACCACAGCGTATGGCGTCTTATATTCACCATCTCGAGGGCCTTGATAGTCATCTGGATATTCCAAACCAACTGGCTTCATCGGTCCATAAAGCATAGTTTTAATCCCTCGCTTAGCCATGACTTCAATTGGCATACAGCCTTCAAAGTATTTTTCCTTCTCAAAGGAATTGAGCGGTGCTTCCTCAGCATTGACCAATGCATCATGGAAATCCATGAATTCTTGCTTAGTCATAGGTGCATTGAGATAGGCAGCTTCGCCCTTATCATAGCGGGATTTGAGATAGACCTTGGTCATATCAATGGTATTAACATCAATAATTGGCGCTGCTGCGTCGTAGAAATAAAAACCGTCTCCTCCATTGAGCGAGTGAATTTTTTCCGCCAAAGCATCGCTGGTCAAGGGCCCTGTCGCAATAACTGTGATGGCATCCTCCGGAATTTCGGTGATTTCTTCACGAATGACCTCAATCAATGGATGATTGGTCACTAGCTCCGTTACCATCTGAGAAAAACCTTCTCTATCAACCGCTAGAGCACCACCTGCTGGCACCCGAGTCGCTTCTGCAGATTTTAAAATAACCGAGTCCAATCGTCGCATTTCTTCCTTGAGCAGACCGACTGCATTGGTCAGCGCATCTCCTCGCAGAGAGTTAGAGCAGACCAGCTCTGCAAAGTCTGCAGTTTTGTGCTGAGGTGTTGACTTAACACCCCGCATTTCATAGAGTTTGACTGGGATGCCACGCTTGGCAATCTGGTAAGCTGCTTCACTGCCAGCCAGACCAGCACCGATAACATTGATATAGGATGATGACATGATACTCTCCCTTGGATATTTCTAGATTTTCACTCTGACCATTATAACAAAAAGATAGTAAAAAAGACAGACAGGAGAATTCCTGAATGTCTATCATTTTGTCATTTTTTCCAAATAAGCAATCTTAGCAAAATCCTTATGATTGTTATTTTCATTTCGGTAAGAATCTTGAGAAGAAGCACGGTAGATAGCTAAAAATTGCTCTGCAGTTGGCAATAGAAATTCAACACCCTCTACTTCTCTTCGAGATAGCTCCGTTATTGGCACACCTGAAAATGCCTCCAAGGTTTCCATGGCTCCAAACTCAATAGACAGATCTTCTTTTTGAAATTCATGCTCGTGCAGATCGACTAAGCGATAGCCCAAGCGCTCCATCATAGGCTCAATCTTGTCCATATCGTAAATACGTTCTTCGTCTGGTGCTTCCCAGCCACGCTCATCACCATGAACATGAATATCAATATCACGCGCCTGCCAGTCTTGTCCAGTAACTTGCTCCAGACCTAGAGAACCCATCAGAAGTGGAACAATTCCCATCTTATTCAGTTGAGACGCGATTTTTAGAAATTCTGCAAATTTATCTGTCATAAAACTTCACCTCTTCTTCAGAAAGATATTTTACGTAATATAAATTATGTAAAAATGTTATTTCACTTTTTCTTCTTCGTAATCGCCATTGCTGCAGACCACTTGCTTGCCGCCACCACGGACTTTCTTTTCGATCAGATAATGGTCACATTTTGGACAGTTCCGACCGACCGGCTTATCCCAAGATGTGAAATCACAGTCAGGATAACGATCACAGCCATAGAAAATGCGATTTCGCTTAGTCTTACGCTCAATAACTTGACCTTTCTGACACTGCGGGCAGGTCACACCGATTTCCTTGACAATAGCCTGAGTGTGACGACAGTCTGGGAAATTGCTGCAGGCGTAGAATTTTCCAAATCTCCCCAACTTGATAACCATAGGACTTCCGCAGACCTCGCAGTTAAAACCAGCTGGCTCATCTTTGATTTGGATTTTCTCCATTTCAGTTTCGGCTTTAGCCACTTCCTTTTCAAAAGGTTGATAAAACTCGTCAATAACTTTCTGCCATTGCTCTTTGCCAACTTCTACATCATCTAGTTTAGCTTCCATTTCTGCTGTGAATTTCACATTTACGATGCCTGGGAAGAATTCGACAATCAGAGAATTGACAATCTCTCCTAGTTCCGTTGGCTCAAAGCGCTTGGAAACCAGCTTAACGTAATATCGTTTCTGAATAGTTTCAATGGTCGGTGCATAGGTAGACGGACGACCAACACCATTTTCTTCCAAAGTTTTGATGAGAGTCGCTTCAGAATAACGAGCAGGTGGCTGCGTAAAGTGCTGTTCTGGATTGGTATTGACACGTTTGACGGTATCGCCCTTTTCCATATCTGGCAGCATTTTATTCTTGTCAGAGTCGTTATAAATAGCCAGATAGCCATCAAACTTGACCTGACTGCCGTTGGCAGCAAATTGGACACCATTTTGCCCCAGCTTAACATTCATAGTATCAAAGACTGCTGCAGTCATTTGGCTGGCAACAAAGCGGTTCCAAATCAGCGTATAGAGCTTAAGTTGATCCTTATCCAGATACTTTGCGATACTTTCTGGAGTATTGAAAACGCTGGAAGGACGAATGGCCTCGTGGGCATCTTGAGCGCCAGAAGCGTTCTTGGCCTTACTGCCATGTTTCGAATATTTAGCGCCAAATTTATCCGTGATAAAGCTTGCTGCTTCATTTTGCGCTACTGGACTGATACGAGTCGAGTCGGTACGCATATACGTAATAAGACCTTGTACGCCAGAACCGATATTAATCCCCTCATAGAGCTGCTGAGCCACCATCATGGTCTTACGAGTCCGGAAATTAATCTTATTAGCGGCATCCTGCTGCATAGAGGAAGTCGTGTAGGGCAGCGGAGCATTGCGTCGACGCTCTTTCTTTTCGACACTGTCGACTGTAAAGTCATCACCCTTGAGGTGAGACAGAACTTCTTTGACCTCATCGTTGTTGGTCAGCTTCATCTTTTTATCATTCATACCATAGAAGCTGGCCTGAAACTGACGAGTTCCCTTCTTGAAGGTTCCGTCAATTGTCCAGTATTCTTCTGGTTTGAAGGCGTTGATTTCATTTTCCCGGTCGATAATCAGCTTAAGCGCAACAGACTGCACCCGGCCAGCTGATAGGCCCTTTTTGACTTTCTTCCAGAGAATAGGAGAAATGGAATAACCAACCAAGCGGTCCAAAACTCGTCGAGCCTGCTGGGCATCGACCAGATCCATATCAATCTGACGCGGCTCTTTAAAAGCGTTCTTGACTGCATCTTTGGTGATTTCATTAAAGACGACACGGTTTTTCTCTTTCTCATCCAGATTCAGAATGTGAGCCAGATGCCAAGAAATAGCTTCTCCTTCGCGGTCCGGGTCACTTGCCAGAAAGACTTGTTTAGCTTTCTTTGCTTCTTTTTTCAAGTCATTAATCAACGGACCTTTACCACGAATATTGATGTACTGCGGCTCATAGTTGTTCTCAAAATCAATGGACATAGTAGACTTTTTCAGGTCACGAATATGCCCGACACTGGCCAGAACCTTGTAGTTTCGTCCCAGATATTTTTCTATTGTTTTTGCCTTAGCAGGCGACTCTACGATGACAAGATTTTTCTTGGTCGTAGACTTCTTCTTTGTTTTTGTAACCAATTTAGACACCTTCTATAAGAAATAAATCTCATAGAGTTTAAACTATTTTTTGATAGATGTCAACTGCTAACTTTTCTTATAGGAAAACTTGTTTTAAAAGTCAAACTCAGAAAGGACGTCAGAGCCTGATGTGATGCACTTTGCACCCTCTTGGATCAAATGATGGCAGCCGTCAGATTTCCCATCTAAAATAGACCCCGGAATAGCAAAGACATCCCGGCCTTCTTCCATCGCTCGCTCACAGGTAATCAGGCTGCCTGAGCGCATCTTAGCTTCTGCCACGATGACGCCTCGACAGAGACCAGCGATGATACGATTGCGCTCTGGAAAATGAAACTTCAAAGGCTGTTCACCTGGACCATACTCTGTCAGCAATAAATGATTTTTGCCAATGTAAGACTGTAGTTTTTTATTTGCCTTAGGATAAAAGACGTCTAATCCAGTACCAATGACAGCAATTGTCTGCCCCCCATTTTGCAGGGCAGCCATATGAGCCGCTGTATCAATCCCACGAGCCAGCCCACTGACGATAACCAATTCATTGTTTAGCTCCTTGACAATCTTTTGTACGGAGGCATTTCCTTGCTTGCTGCTGTCTCGACTACCAACCACTGCTGCCTTGGGCAATTCTAGTAGATTTAGATTTCCCTGATAAAATAACAAGGTCGGGGCATCATAAATCTCGCATAAATCCCAAGGGTAAATATCATCCAAGATAGAAAAGGACGGAAAAAGTTCAAATTCTTCCTTCAAAGCTGGTAAATCAAGCCTCTTGTATTTCTCTATAAAGAGAGCAGGATTACGGCACTCAGATACGACAGCCTTATCTCGGAGAGAAAGCTTGCTATCTCTATTCTCAGCGTATCTCAAAACATTTAAAACCTGATGATTAGTCAAGCCAGCTTTTTTCATTTTATAAATCTCAAAATTATTCATTTTTTCACCTCACTTTCTTATTCGTAAAAAGTTCAAAAAAAGAACTGCAATACAGTTCTTTCTTTACGATTTTATTGAATTTGATGTTGTCAATAGCTGGTCTCCTTGACTATTTGCCTTTAACACATTTTTTATTCTTTATGAGCAGGGATTTCCTTAATAATTCGTGCTGGATTACCAGCCAAGACTACATTGTCACCAAAAGACTTGGTCACAACCGCTCCTGCTCCGACAACCACATTATCCCCTAATGTCACGCCTGGTAGAATCGTCACACCTCCGCCAGCCCAGAAATTATCACCAATAGTGATTGGTGCTCCGTACTCAATACCGGAATTTCTTTCAACTGGATCAAGCGGATGAAGAGGTGTCAGAAGCTGGCAATTTGGACCAAGCAAAGCATTATCTCCGATGTGAATCGGGCAAACGTCCAACATAGTCAGATTCCAGTTAGAATAAAAATTCTCCCCTAGATGAATATTGATTCCATAATCACAGACCAAATCAGGCTTCATAGCAAGATTCTCCCCTGTGCTGCCAAACCATTCTTTGATAATAGCACTTCTCTTGTCGCTGTCTTGCTCTTGGTTAAAACGATATTGAAATTCTTTGGATCGGGCTCTAATTTTTCTTAAATCTTCGTCTTGTGGTCGGTAAATCTCTCCAGCAATCATTTTTTCGTATTCGCTTTGCATGTCATCCTCCTTTTTATGTTTATTCACACATTGATTTTACGGGTTCAAATGTCTTGCGATGAATAGGAGTTACGCCGTTTCTTTCCAATCCTTGCAAATGACTTTTGGTCCCATAACCAGCATTTTTCGCAAAATCATAGCCAGGAAATTCCTTGTCGTAGTCTGCCATCAGCTTATCCCGAGTAACCTTAGCAACAATACTTGCCGCTGCGATAGACAGAGAGTTAGCATCACCCTTAATGATGGACTCTTGCGGAATCTCAACATCCAGTTTCATGGCATCAATCAGCAGATAATCTGGCTTGAGACTCAATTTAGACAAAGCCTCTTTCATAGCAAGCTTGGTCGCTTCGTAGATATTGACTTGGTCAATAATCTCGTTGTCCATCAGGCCAATACCGACTGCCAAAGCTTTATCCATGACTGCTTGATAGATTTCTTGGTGCTTTTTCTTGGGAATCTTCTTGCTGTCGTTGAGCCCCTTAATCTTACATCCTGGAGGTAAGATAACAGCTGCAGCGACAACTGGTCCAGCTAGAGGACCGCGGCCGACCTCATCAATCCCAGCGATTGCCTGGTAGCCTGCTTGATAAAGCTCTTTTTCATACCGTAACATCTGCTCCAGACGCAAATCTTCATCTAACTCTGCTTGAATAGCTCTTTTACGCTTTTCAATCGCCTTTTGAACTCCACTGCGCTGGTCATTCGCTGCTTCTGCCAGAAAAGGATCAGCCAAATCAGTCACTAACTCTAAACGTTGCTGGATTTCTTTAATCGTTGCCATCTAGTTCTCCAACCGTGTCCAAGCAATAACGGCCTAGCTTGCCATCGCGGACATCTTTGACAAAAAGGCTGTAAAAACGGTCATAGTCATCGCGGAAGCCGAGTTTTTGAGTCATATCCATAATCATGTCAGGCGCTTCCTGACTTAGGTCCAGCTGCTTGAAGCGTGCTATCAGCTCCTCAGGATAATGCTCCTTAAAATAATTGAGGCCAAAAATCGTCACCTCATCCATAGGCAGCAGATTATCCTTAATAGCTCCAGTCAGAGCAAGCTTGAGAGCAACCGTCTCATCTTCAAACTTAGGCCAGAGAATCCCAGGTGTATCTAAGATTTCCAAGTCTTTATTTGACTTGAGCCATTGCTGACCTTTGGTCACACCTGGCTTATTCCCTACAACAGCGATTTTCTTACCAGCTAAGCGATTCATGAGGGTTGATTTTCCAGCATTTGGAATACCGATAATCATGGTCCGCAGGGTTTCGATGCGAATTCCTCTTTCTTTCTGTCGTGCCAATTTGTCAGCCATAAGCTTTTTAGCTGCATCTGTTACTTTTTTAACAGCAGATTGCTCTTTGGAATTAATAGATAAAGTCGGAATTCCCTGACTTTCAAAATAGCTCTGCCATTCCTTAATCCGAACAGGGTCTGCCAAATCAGCCTTGTTTAAAATCAGAAGCTTAGGTTTATTGCCCACAATCTTAGTCAGCATAGGATTCTGACTAGATAAAGGAAGTCTCGCATCAACCAATATCGTCACAAAATCAACAAACTTAATATTTTCCTGTACCTGTCTCCGTGCCTTAGACATATGCCCCGGAAACCATTGAATCGTTGCCATAATTTATCCTTTCAACGAATATCATTGTTAAAATTTTATATCTTTAACTATTTTAACATATTTCTAGGATTTAAGCGGGTGAATGCTAAAGTGATACTCTCTACCGCAAGAGCAAAAAAAGCCCTATTGGGCCTTTCTGATTTTATCTCACTTGCTCAAAGTGCAGATGTACAGCAATATGATCTCCATATCCATTGCGTTCTAAATCGCGTTGCAGGCGATAGGAAATATAATGCTCGGCAATGGTAATATAACCTGCACCCAAGAGGCGGTTTTCAACCATGGATTGGATCATGCTAATCGTCGCACGTTCAACCTTCGCTTCTTCCAAATCCAGAACAACTTTCTTTGTAACCTGCGCTAAATTCTGACGCAAATCATCTGTCAACACATAAACAGTCTGAGCTGCCTTTAAAACTGCTTGATAAATTTTATCTGGGTCAAATTCTACAACCTCACCGCTTCGTTTAATAACTTGCATAAAAAAACTCCTTTTATATTATATATTTCTAATCTAATGTATATCTCTAACATGACTGTTGCCAATCTAGTTATCTATAGTCTGCTCAAAAAAAATTCCAAAGCTAGACCATACTTTTACATTATATAATTTTTTCCAATATTTTTCAAAGGAAGCCCTCTTTTTTCTTTAGTCTTAAAAGACCATATGATAAATTGTAAAATATAGTGCAACACAAAACCCATAGGTTCTCAAATCGTGT
>CAUSOG010000014.1:0-63633 GCA_963533195.1 uncultured Streptococcus sp.
ATCACGTCGCCCTGTCACGGCGAAGATCGCGGGTTCGATTCCCGTCGGGACCGTTGAAGTCGAGAAGATTTCAATAAAAGTAAGAGACTCGTTAGCTCAGTTGGTAGAGCATTTGACTTTTAATCAAAGGGTCACTGGTTCGAGCCCAGTACGGGTCATAAGAGCGGGTTTGGCGGAATTGGCAGACGCACCAGATTTAGGATCTGGCGCTTTAGGGCGTGGGGGTTCAAGTCCCTTAACCCGCATATAAGATAATAATGAGCCGGCTTAGCTCAGTTGGTAGAGCATCTGATTTGTAATCAGAGGGTCGCGTGTTCAAGTCATGTAGCCGGCATTTTTAGATAGAAGAAAACAGTGCGAACGTAGTTCAGTGGTAGAACACCACCTTGCCAAGGTGGGGGTCGCGGGTTCGAATCCCGTCGTTCGCTTAGAGAGGCCGGGGTGGCGGAACTGGCAGACGCACAGGACTTAAAATCCTGCGATTGGTAACGATCGTACCGGTTCGATTCCGGTCCTCGGCATAGACTTGGAAGAGGCAGTAGAAGAAGATGAGCACCCTTAGCTCAACTGGATAGAGTACCTGACTACGAATCAGGCGGTTAGAGGTTCGACTCCTCTAGGGTGCATTAAATTATTTGATTTTTTCTTAAGTTTTGCTATAATTAATTTAATATGAATAGTGAGCACCCTTAGCTCAACTGGATAGAGTACCTGACTACGAATCAGGCGGTTAGAGGTTCGACTCCTCTAGGGTGCATTAAGTAATAACTTAAGTTCGGGAAGTAGCTCAGCTTGGTAGAGTACTTGGTTTGGGACCAAGGTGTCGCAGGTTCGAATCCTGTCTTCCCGACTAGATAACATAGAAGATGGATATACTAATCTATCTTTTTTGTGTTTCAAGAAAACTGTGTGTTCAGTATCTATGACTTAGCTAACATCTGCTGTTATTAAGAATCCTTAGTTATAGTCGGATTTAATAAGCAATACAATCTTTTAGAACTACTGGTCTTGTTTCTTTATATAATCCTATTTGAAAGCAAGGGATTTGATTATTTAATCGGGTTTAGATTTTTTTAAAGACTAGTGTTTCGGGAGTTTTGTATGTATCTTACTGCTATAATATACTTTTCATTTGAGATGACTAATATTAAAAACAAAAACCTCTGATAGCAGTAAATAGTTGCTTTCAGAGGTTTTTATATGTGTTTAGTTTGATTTACTACATCAGGGAGTATTCGTCAGATAGCATAATGGTTTCTTTGCCCTTGTTATCAACGATGTAGACTTTTCTAGGAAAGAAAGGGTCAAATTGATAGTTTAAATCAAATGAAATAATGGTGTTGAAGTTCTTTTGTGAGAATCGTAGAGATACTCTTCCTTGGCGATTGATGATTTCGAACTTGAGGACTGGGCGAAGTTCAAAGACACCTTTGAGATTGTTATCAATGATATACCAGAATGAGTCGACAATTTCTTCAGGGAGGCTCGTCATGATGCCAAAGCTGGCATATCGGCCGAGAGTATTTGTAAATGCCATGGGAGACTCCTTTCTTACAGTCTGGATTTTCTTATATGATACCCGAAAATGCTTGAGATTGCAAGAATTTGACCTCTGGTGAGGCCGAATTAGACAAAAGAAAAAGAGCTTGCGCTCTTTGACAACTTTATCGATTCTTTAGTTCAACATAACGTTTGTACCAAATATTGACATAAGCATCTGAAAATGGACCTCTTCCGTTGTTAATCCAATCAACTAGGATTTTGACATTTTCTTTGAGAATGAAATCCAAATCATCAGAATAGTGCATCTGTTTTTTGTGGCGTTCATATTCTTCTACATCCAAGAGGCGTTTTTCACCATCAGCAAAGACTTTGACGTCTAAATCATAGTCAATGTATTTTAGAGCTTCATTATCCAGATAGTAAGGACTGGCTAGGTTGCAGTAGTATGAAGTTCCATTGTCTCGAATCATGGCAATGATATTAAACCAGTATTTTTTATGAAAATAGACAATGGCTGGTTCACGAGTTACCCAACGTCGGCCATCACTTTCTGTTACCAGTGTGTGGTCATTAACGCCAATAATGGCGTTTTCTGTTGTCTTTAGTACCATGGTATCTCGCCAGGTGCGGTGAAGATTCCCATCATGCTTATAACTTTGAATTGTAATAAAGTCGCCTTCTTTTGGAAGTTTCATAACTTACCAACTTTCTACAATTTATAAGTTTATCTTCTTTATTGTAACATATTTTCATAGAAATGCATAAGTTTTCATAGAAAATCTTAAAGATATTCTCTCAGAGCGCTGGCGATGTCGGAGAAATCATAGCCTTTGCGGGCTAGAGTTTGGGTCAGTCGCTGTTTTAAGTCATAACCGTCATACTTTTTTGAGTACTTGCGGTATTGCTTGTCTAGCTCTTTATAGAGCAGCTCTTGCTGGTTTTCTTGGTCTTCTTCGATTTCCAAATGCTGATAGGCGGTTTTGGCTTGGCTATAGGAAAAACCTTTGTTTATCAAGGATTGAAGGATTTTATCTTGTAAGGCCTTGCAGGGCAGTTTTCCTTGGTGTTTTTTGAGCAATTTTTCGGCAACCTTGTCTGTTAGTTCAGTGAAATCAAACTGGTTCAATTCCTCTTCTATGATAGTACTTGAAATCCCTTTTTGACTGAGTTTTTGTTTGAGAACAAAAGCGCCTTTATCACCAGTGAGAAGGTTGGATTGGATAAAAGAATTGGCATATTTTCTATCATTAATCCAATGTTCCTTTTTTAGATTGTCCAAGACCTGGCTGATGATTTCTGGTTGGATGTCGTGCTGTGTTAAGTAGTCTTTAACTTCCTTGGCAGTTCTTTGCTTGAAGGAGAGATGGTAGAGAGCTAGATTTTTTCCGTAGGAAAATTGGGCATAGTCTTGAATTTCTTTTAGCTCCTCCTCTGTGACCTCCATCCCTTTAGACAGCATGAAGCGAACGATGGTGTCTTCTGTGATATAAAGCTTTTCACTGTCGTCCAATTCCAAGAGGTAGAGTCTTTTTTTCTTTTCGATTTTTGTGATTTTCATAGGGGATTTTGGTAAAGTCCTTTCTTTTAGCCAAATGCTTCAAAGGCAGCAATCAAGCGCAGTTTGTCTGCATCAACATCCTTCCTGCCATAGTAGTCAAGAAAGAGCTCTGCATATTTAGGTTTAGATAAATTATAAGTAAGAGACCAGATGGTCCAGTAAAGGTCAATGTGGCGGTCGCTAAGGCCGGCGAGGCCAAGGTCAATAAAGCAGGAGAAGGTTGAAGCGTCTTTCAGAATGAAATTAGGCAAGCAGGCATCTCCATGAATCAAGGTGTCCGCCGTCAGTAGGTGTCCCTGTTCTTGGATAAGCTGATATGCTTCTTCACGGCTTTGGATGTGAAACTGAGGCAGTAAGGCTTTTTGATAAAAGCAGCCTTTCCGATAATTTTCCTCTGCTTTCCCTTTATAGCGTTGGAGGCGATGCTGGATTGGGAAATGCTGGGGTTGGATGCTGTGAAGTCTTTTGAGTGCGGTAGCCATCGTTTGGCAAAGTTCTTCTGACTGTTGGAGAAAGGCTAGGGCGTCCTTGCCCTCGGCTTCTTTAGTCAGCAGGTAGTCTTTATCTGTTGTTTGGTAGTGAATGATAGGCACACCGAGTCCTCGCTTCTCAAACCATTTGGCAAGTGTGGCTTCTTGGGCTAGCTGGCCTTTTTGGTCGATTTTCAAATAATAACCCGTATCGGCATAGAAAACGCTGGCTGCAGAATGTGAGGAGCTATCGTAAAAGTTGGCTCCCTCTAGATAAGTTCGTATTTGCCCAGGGAAATGGGATAGTGTAAGAGATATTTTTTCTGCTTTCATACTTTTATTGTACCATATTCTCAACTAATGCGAGGCAGCGTGGTATAATAGAATCATGAATGTGAAAGTGAAGCAAAGAATCCCTTTGAAAATTAAGAAAATGGGGATTAATGGGGAAGGGATTGGATTTTATAAGAAAACGCTGGTCTTTGTGCCAGGGGCTTTGAAGGGTGAGGAAGTCTACTGTCAGGTGACCAGGGTTCAGCGTAATTTTATCGAGGCCAAGCTCTTGACCATCAACAAGCGGTCGAAATTTCGGGTGGAAGCGCCTTGTGAGATTTATGATAGCTGCGGAGGCTGTCAAATCATGCACCTCCACTATGATAAGCAGTTGGAGTTTAAGGAAGATTTGCTGCGTCAGGCCTTGAAAAAATTTGCGCCAGCTGGTTATGAGAACTACGAGATTCGGCCGACCATTGGTATGCAGGAACCGCTCTATTATCGGGCTAAACTGCAGTTTCAGACTCGAAAATTTAAGGATAAGGTTAAGGCGGGGCTCTATGCCCAGAATTCCCACTATCTGGTCTCACTGAAAAACTGTCTGGTTCAGGACAAGGTAACACAAAAGATCATAAATAAGGTGGCTAGGCTTTTAGGCAAGTATAGTCTTCCTATCTATGATGAAAGGAAGACTGCTGGAGTGCGTACCGTTATGATTCGCAGAGCCAGAAAGACGGGTCAGGTGCAGATGATTTTTGTGACGGGGCGTAAGCTGGACTTTTCTCCAGTCGTTCAAGACCTAGTGGCTGAATTTCCAGAGCTGGAGACAGTGGCGGTCAATTATCATACAAGCAAGTCTAGTGAGATTTATGGGGATAAGACAGAGATTATCTGGGGTGAGGAGGCTATCCAAGAAGGAGTGTTGGACTATGAGTTCTCCCTGTCGCCTCGAGCTTTCTATCAGCTCAACCCTGAACAGACAGAAGTGCTCTATGGGGAGGCAATTAAGGCGCTGGATGTGACAACAGAAGACCATTTGATTGATGCTTATTGCGGAGTGGGGACCATTGGCTTTGCCTTTGCTAAAAGGGTCAAGTCTCTACGTGGCATGGACATCATCCCTGAGGCCATTGAAGACGCCAAGCGTAATGCGAAACAAATGGGATTTGATAACACACTCTATGAGGCTGGGACGGCAGAGGAGATTATTCCTCGCTGGTACGCTGAAGGTTATCGGGCGGATGCCTTGATTGTCGATCCGCCGCGAACAGGTCTGGACGATAAGCTGCTGGAGACGATTGTTCGTTATGCACCTGAGAAGATGGTCTACGTTTCCTGCAATGTCTCAACTCTGGCTCGCGATTTGGTCAAGCTCTGTCAGGTCTACGATGTTCACTATATCCAGTCGGTCGATATGTTTCCGCATACCGCTCGGACCGAGGCAGTGGTGAAATTGTCCAAGAGGGAAAACTCTCGTTCGAGTTAATTAGAAACGGCTCGCTGGAGTTGATAAAATCATTCTAAAAAGGACTTAGTTTTCTTGTAATACAGAGCTAAGCCTTTTCTTTTGTCAAAATTACAATGGTTTTTATCAGAAGAGTAAGTTCGGAAGGTTAGTCTCCTCCTAATCTATTAGTCAAAAAAAAGAGAACACTCGTCAAGTGTTCTCAAATAGCAATCAGTTATATTAGAATAAACCGAAGACTAGGACTGCAAGGACAGCACCAATAATTGGTCCGACAACTGGAATCCAAGCATAGCTCCAATCGCCATTTCCTTTATTTGGAATCGGAAGGAGACTGTGCATGATGCGAGGTCCTAAGTCACGAGCTGGGTTGAGGGCATAGCCAGTTGTTCCACCAAGTGAGAGACCAATTCCGACAATCAATGTTCCGACTGCAAAAGTGCCAATGCCTGCTTGTAGCTTATAAAGTCCTAGAGCGAAGATAGTCAGTACAAGAACAAAAGTTCCAAGGATCTCGCTAATCAGGTTAGAGAAGGTATCTTTGATAGCTGGGCCTGTGCTGAATGTACCCAAAACATTAGCTGGATTTTCTTCAGCGAGATAGTGAGGTTTGAACTGTAGGAAGACAAGGAACTGTCCAACCATAGCGCCTGCAAACTGAGCAAGGATGTAAGGAAGAACAGATGCCCAAGGCAAATCACCTTTCAGAGCTACTCCGATAGTTAGGGCAGGATTCAGATGGGCTGGTCCAAGGTTGCCGGATACAAAAGCAGCGATGGCAACGGCAATCCCCCATCCCATGGTAATCACAATCCAACCTGAATTGTGACTCTTGGTTTTGGGAAGAACCACACCAGCGACCACTCCATTTCCCAGAAGGAGCAAGAGCAGTGTTCCTAAAAATTCGCCAAATATTTCTTTCATCATTTATGTTACTCCATTTAAAAGAAGGGGAGGCAGACAGTCGTTTTGCCTACCGCCTCTTCTCGTATATTCTATTTTTTTAATTCTTCTAAATCGTTATTTGCAAGGGCGGCTTGAACATCGTTTCGATAAGCTGCTTTTTCTGCTTCTGTCCAGTCGTAGAATCGTCCCATTTCATCCAGGACAGGCTCAACAATAGCGTCTAAACCATCTCGCATAAAGAGCATGTGATTTGTCCGGCGAAGCAGGAAGTCGACTGGGCTGAGTGCTAATTCGTTACGCATAGCGTAATGCAGTGACAAGGTATCGGCTAAGCTGAGACCTGGTGCTTGCTCGATGCTGTGTGCGAGGGCAAAGACCTTAGGAGCATTGGAGCCGTAAAGGTTTGCAAGATAGAAGGCTTCTTTGCTGTCTAAGCCACGTGATACACCGAGTTGCGCAAAGGCTTCGATTTCGGAATCCACATTTGCTGGATTGAGCTCTCCGCCTGAAACAGGGTAGGTCTTCGAGTTGATGAGCTTGAAGCTGCGGTCGAATTCTGCTTTGAGGATTTCAACGACACGCTCCATCGCGCCTTCCGCCATCTTACGATAGTCCGTAATCTTACCGCCAGCAAGGGTCAAGAGGCCATTGTTATCACGTTCTAAGCTGGAACCGCGGGACACGGCAGATGGATCCAAGTGTTTTTCAGACGTGCTGCTTTCGAGTTGCGTAACAGCCGCTTCAACATCCTCACGGGATTTTTCTCTGGCTAGATAGCTTTCAACAGTCGCAATCAGTGCATTGAAGCTTTCGTCGCTAATGGTACCGTTGTTTCCGCCGTTGTAGTCAGAAGCGCTGTTTCCTGCAATCAGAGGACGCAGACCTGCCCAGCTGCTTTCGATGTCGTCAATCGTGATGTTGGCTTCTGGGAAGCGATTATTGACAATGCCCAAGAGGTAATCCACATCTTCTTGGGTTACTTTTGGATGCTCTAGGTCACCAGAATAGTCAGTATCTGTCGTACCAAAGTAGGTTTTATTTTCACGCGGAAGAACAAAGACCATCCGGCCGTCTCCCAAGCCTGTGTCAAAGTATACTGGCTGAGAAACCTTGATCTTGCTAGAGTCAACCACCAAGTGAACACCCTTGGTTGGACGCATTTGTGAGTATTGCTCACCGTCGTTTGACA
The DNA here is from genome assembly GCA_963533195.1 of uncultured Streptococcus sp. Taxonomy (GTDB): domain Bacteria; phylum Bacillota; class Bacilli; order Lactobacillales; family Streptococcaceae; genus Streptococcus. Next base: position 7,365 of record CAUSOG010000014.1, read on the forward strand.
GATTGCGTACCTTGTCGCTCCAAGGTCCAGTTGTATTGATGACTAGGCGAGCCTTGATTTCAAAGACTTCATCCGTCAAGAGGTCACGCGCAACAACGCCTGTAATCTTTCCAGCTTCATCAAAGAGGAAGCCTTCTGCCTTAACATGGTTGGCAATCAGAGCGCCGTCTTGGTTGGCACGTTTGATATTTTCAATTACGAGGCGCGCGTCGTTGTTGCGGAAGTCAAGATAGACACCGCCACCGACTAAGCCTTCCTTCTTGAGTTCAGGCTCCCGTTCTAGCACTTCTTCCTTGCTCAAGACCTTGTTGGCAGCAGGAGTGTTGTTAACACCAGCCAAGAGGTCGTAAAGGTCCATAGCCACTTTGAGGCGGAAGAGGCTGAAGGTAGCGCCGTCTTCTTCATAGACAGGAAGCAGCATAGGATCTGGTTTTGGAATATGGGGGGCAATTTGCTGGACCACAGCACGCTCAGAAACTGTATCTGAGACCACCTCTACGTCGAATTGCTTGAGGTAACGAAGGCCTCCATGAACCAGTTTGGTAGAACGGCTAGAAGTCCCTTCCGCAAAGTCCTGCATTTCAATGAGACCGGTCTCCAGTCCACTAGCTGCCGCTTGCAAGGCTACCCCAGCACCAGTAATCCCACCACCAATAATCAGGAGGTCTAGGGTGCGTTCCTGCATTTTTTTAATCGATAATTCACGTGTTTTCTTTGAAAATTCCATAATTACACACTTTCTAACTGAGTTGCTTCATGGTTCTACTGATTTTATTATCAAAATAAGAATCAGTATTAGTCGTCGATTTCTGCAAAGACTTGAGTTGCTTTAACGGCTTTTTTCCATCCTTTGTAGAGTTGTTCCTTGCGGGATTCATTCATAGATGGTTCAAAGAGTTCTCCAGTTTCATTGAGAGTGCGGAGTTCGTCCAAGTCTTTCCAGTAGCCTACTGACAGTCCTGCCAAGAAGGCTGCACCAAGAGCAGTTGTTTCTAAGTTTTTAGCACGGGCAATATCGATTCCCAAAATGTCAGCCTGGAACTGCATGAGGAAGTTGTTCATAGCAGCACCGCCGTCGACTTTGAGGACTTGAATAGCAGTCTTGGCATCCACCTGCATGGTATCAATGATGTCGCGTACTTGGTAAGCGATGGATTGCAAAGTAGCCTTGATAAAGTCTTCCTTGCTGGTTCCTCGTGTCAAGCCAAAGACAGAACCACGCGCATTTTGATCCCAATATGGAGCTCCCAGTCCTGTAAAGGCAGGCACTACATAAACTTCATCGTTGTTGTGAGAAGCAAGGGCATATTTTTCAGACTCAGGTGAATTTTCAACCATGCGAAGGCCATCGCGCAGCCACTGGATAGCACTTCCGGCAATGAAGATAGAACCTTCCAAAGCATAGTAAACCTTGCCGTTGATACCGTAGCCGATGGTTGTCAAGAGGTTATTTTCAGACAGCTGCATCTCTTCCCCAGTATTCATGATGATGAAAGAACCAGTTCCGTAAGTATTCTTGACCATGCCAGGCTCAAAAGCTAACTGTCCAAAGAGAGCCGCCTGTTGGTCACCAGCCATACCAGAGATTGGAACTTCTCCGCCGTAGAAATGGAATGGAGCAGTCTTACCATAAATTTCTGAGTTGGAACGAACTTCTGGAAGCATAGCCTTAGGAATGTTAAGGATTTCCAAAATCTCATCATCCCATTTAAGATCCTTGATGTTATAGAGCATGGTACGGGCTGCATTTGAGTAGTCAGTCACATGAGCCGCGCCGTCAGTTAATTTCCAAACCAGCCAGGTATCGATGGTACCAAAGAGCAATTCGCCCTTTTCAGCTCTTTCTTGCGCTCCCTCTACATGATCCAAAATCCAGCGAACCTTAGTAGCAGAGAAGTAAGCGTCAATAATCAAACCAGTCTTTTCATGGAATTTTTCGACATAACCTTGGCTTTTCAGTTGTTCAGCCAAAGGAGCTGTCTGACGAGACTGCCAAACGATGGCATTGTAGATAGGAAGTCCTGTGTTCTTATCCCAGACGACAGTTGTTTCACGCTGGTTGGTGATTCCGATGGCTTCTATTTGGTTAGGTTTGACTCCACTTTCGATGAAGGCACCTGCGATAACGGACTGAACCGAGTTCCAAATTTCATTGGCATTATGCTCAACCCATCCAGCTTGAGGGAAAATCTGAGTAAATTCTTTTTGACTGGAGCTAACTTTTTCTCCTTTTTTGTTAAAGATGATGGCGCGGGAACTAGTTGTTCCTTGGTCGATGGCCATGATGTATTTTTCTTGTGACATGAACTGTCCTCCTAGTAAAAATCTTGAGGTTGTTTCCTCTACAGTAACTAGTATATAAAATAAAACGCTTTCTTTTTTATCAACTTTTTTAAAATTTTTAAAAAAATTGAGGAGATTGTGTGAAAATCACAAAGAAACCTGGATTTCTCCAAGTTTCTTAATGAAATATCATGTGACGGATTTGTGCCAAATCTTCCAAATCCAAGTCATTTTTTAAATAATAGATGGGAACTTGCTGGGGCTGATGAATAGGATTGTTGGTGATGATGAGGTCATAATTTCTGGTAAGGTCGTAGGATTCAATCGTAATAAAGCGATTGTACTCTAAATACCGCCTTAAAATGGCCATCATCCTGGAAACAACGATAAAGCTATCTGTCAAGTCCATGCCTATCTTGATGACTTGACCGTCGTTTTCAGCAATGTACTCCATCAGCTGGAGCCATTCCCATAAAACCTTTTTATCCAGAGATGTTCCCTGTTGAAAAATAGGCAGTTTGCTAAAAATAGTGTCCGCCACTTGTCGATAATCGTATTCGCTCCATAAGTAAGGATGGCGCAATTCCAGATCGTGCTTGTATTTGTCTTGCAAGAGATAGCCTCGGAAAAGAAAGACACGGGCGCAGAGCTGACTGAGTTCGTAGGTCACTTGGTCTTCAATGTAGTCCCCTAGCAAGTCCTGAGACTTCATCTCTTGAATCAGTTGCGTAATCAGACTGGCAATTTCACCGCCAAAGCCTAGAATATACTCCATGGTGTGCAGGGGTAGAATCCGATGGGAAAGCAGAAATGAAAAGAAAATCATCATTTCCCCATCTTCTTGGCTCAGGGTGATGTGCTGACCGGCAAAGAAATCATTTGTCCGGCGATGCAAGCGTTGGTAGAAGATGTTTTCAAAATAGCCCTGCATTTTCTGCTCAATGATTTGAAATTGACAGGCATTGACTCTTAGGCGCTGTTGGGTGATATGTGCCCAAAGAGCCAAGTCCAATCGCTGCCCTTGAGAGAGTTGGGCTCCGCAGAGTTCTTCTAAGACGGCAACTTCCTGCCTTCTTTCTGATTTTTGAAGTTCCTTTTCCCAATCTTGGCTGGACCAGACCTTGCGAAAAAGGCAGAAATAAAAATAGCGGATCTGGTGCTCGGGCCCTTTTAAGCGGCCATTTTGGATAGATAGCTCAAACTCTGATAAAATTTGATTTAGCCCAGATATATGGCGGCCAAGTGTTGCTTCACTGATCATCAGCTCCTGAGCTAATTGATGGGCTAAAAACTGCTGATGATAGAGCAGGTAGTTTAAAATCTGGTATTTGACAGCATTGCCCAAAAAGAGTCTGCGAATGTCCCGTCCCTTAGTATCAGATGCGATGGACAGACTGAGCGTTTCATCCTGAAGCTGGATGGATAAGGCTGCATGATGGTCTCCGGCCTTGTCGTTAATCAGGCTAATGTACTTGGTCAAGGTTGCTTTCGAGAATCCTGTTTCTGACATGACGGCCTTCAAACTGGATGTAGAATGCTGCTGTAAATAGGACAGGACAATAAACTGCCCCGCTTCACTCTTTTCCATTAAGTCTGCAAGATACATACGAAAACCCTCTCAATTCACTAATCTTAGCTTATCACAAAAGGGAAAAAAGACGAAGCAATGTGCTTTATTTTTTATCGTTGTCTAAGGAAATAATAAACTGAAACAATCTGTCATTATGTCTATCTTAATTCGCTATTCCATTTCTTTTGAACAAGCATAAGAGGAGTAATCTCTCTCACTTTTTTGCTTTGGGTCTGACAGCTTTTTTATGGTATAATTGTAGAAAAATGACGATGAGGGAGCAGATATGGATAATGTGATTGATTTGTCTATCCCAGTGGCAGAAGTGATTGAGAAGCAGCCCGAGGTTTTGGATGTTTTAGTCGAGTTGGGCTTTACGCCTCTGGCCAATCCTGTCATGCGCAATACAGTCGGGCGAGTAGTTTCTATCAAAAAAGGAGCTGCCATGAATGGCATTGATCTTAATAAAATTAAGCAAACTCTGGAATTAAACGGCTATGAAGTGGTGGGGATTTAAGCATGGCTACTGAACGCATTGAAGTCCTCAAGTCAATCTTGCTGGACCTACATAATGGAGCTTCGGCAGAATCTGTTCAGGAGCTTTTCAACGAGCATTTTGCTGGTGTGTCCGCTATCGAAATTAGCCTGATGGAGCATGAGCTGATGAACTCGGATACGGGAGTGACCTTTGAAGATGTCATGTCTCTCTGCAATGTCCATGCCAACCTCTTTAAAGGTGCCATTCAGGATGTGGAGGTGGCTGATACCGACCATCCAGGCCATCCGGTTCAAGTCTTTAAGCAGGAAAATCTAGCGCTGCGGGCTGCCCTTATGCGGGTTCGAAGACTCCTATCTACCTATGAAAGCACAGAAGATGAGGAGCTTCTACCTGAAATCCGCAAGGGACTCCAGCGCCAGCTGGGTTTGGTGGGGCAGTTTGATATCCACTATCAGCGTAAGGAAGAGCTTATGTTTCCTATCATGGAGAGCTACGGTCACGATTCGCCGCCCAAGGTCATGTGGGGCGTAGATGACCAGATTCGCGACCTTTTCCAAGAGGCTAAAATTGCTGCAGAGCAGTTGCCGGATATTTCGATTGAAGAAGTCAAGGACAAGTTTGAGACTTTTGCTGCTGAGTTTGAAGCTATGATTTTCAAGGAAGAGTCTATTTTACTGATGATTCTCCTAGAGTCCTTCCATCAGGATGACTGGCTCAAGATTGCTGAGGAGAGCGATGCTTACGGCTATGCCATCATCAAACCAACAGAGAGATGGATTCCTGCACGCCACTCATTCTCGGAGGAGGAAGCTGGGGATGCTGATGATGAAGGAAGCGAAGCGCCAGCCAGTAGAGAACAGACTAGTGATGGCAGATTTGAGCAGGTCATTGACACGCCGGATGGTCAGGTCACTATTTCCTTTAAGCCTAAGGAAAAGAAGGAGCAAGCCTTTAATCGGGACTCCCAACAGCCTTTTGGTCATGGCTATCTATCGGTGGCGGAGGCCAATCTGATTTTGGACCATCTGCCCATGGAGATTACCTTTGTCAATAAGGACGATATTTTCCAGTATTATAATGACAGCGTGCCAGCGGACAAGATGATTTTCAAGCGGATGCCGTCCCAGATAGGGCGCAATGTCGAGCTCTGCCACCCGCCCAAGTTTTTGGATAAGGTTCAGCGGATTTTCAAGGCTCTGCGCGAGGGAGAGCGGGACAAGTTTGAGATGTGGTTCAAGTCGGAATCACGGGGCAAGTTTGTCCATGTGACCTATGCGGCGGTGCGGGATGAGGCCGGTGAATTTCAGGGGGTGCTGGAGTATGTACAGGACATTCAGCCCTTCCGTGACATTGACAGTGATTTTTACCGAGATTTGGACTAAGTATTTGCAGTTAGAAAGTGAGAAAAATGAGTTACGAACAGGAATTTTTACAGGAGTTTGAAGCTTGGGTCAAGACCCAGGTCATGATTAACGAGATGGCCCTCAAGGAGAGTCAGGCGGTCTACGAGGCGGACCAGGATGAGCGGGCCAAGGAAGCGGCCATTCGCTATGAGAGTCGTCTCGATGCATACCAGTTCCTTTTAGGGAAATTCGCCAACTATCAGGCGGGCAAGGGATTTCATGACCTGCCAGACGGACTTTTGGGTGAGAGAAATTATTGATTTTTCGCTGGAAAGGTGTTAGAATAAGTTCATCAGAGGTGTTTTGAGTCAAGCATTTTACAGAAAGTGGCGGTGCTGAGAAGTCCACAAATGTGTCAAAACTGGTTGCTGATGAGATAATAAATTGAAATAAAAGTGTCTTTTTGTTTCCTTTTAGGACTAGGCAAGGAGTTGTAGGTTATACTAGCGTATGGCAAAGCGAGTTAACGACGTCATAAAAGAGAAAGAAGACAAAAGTTGCGGGCATCTGCCCGAAATTGGGTGGTACCGCGGATAAACACATTCGTCCCTGTTATGTAGATGGCAGGGGCGATTTTTTGTAGAAAGCGAGGGAGGAATGACAAGAGCAGAGTTGCCAGAACGAATCGAAACAGAACGGCTCGTGTTACGAGTCCGCACCGTGGCTGATGTTGTGGATATCCATGCCTACGCCAGTTTGCCAGAAGTCTCCTACTCTGCAGGCTTTCCGCCCGTCAAGACCTTGGAAGATGAGATTTATTATCTGGAGCATATCCTTCCTGAGCGCAATCAAAAGGAGAATCTCCCAGCGGGGTATGGGATTGTCGTCAAAGGGACGGATAAGATCATCGGATCTGTGGATTTCAACCATCGGCACGAAGATGATGTCTTAGAAATCGGCTATACCTTGCACCCAGACTATTGGGGGCGAGGCTATGTGCCAGAAGCCGCGCGTGCCTTGATTGATCTAGCTTTTAAAGAATTGGATCTTCATAAAATTGAATTATCTTGCTTTGGATATAACTTTCAAAGTCAACGAGTCGCAGAGAAGCTTGGTTTCACCCTCGAAGCTCGCATCCGAGACCGTAAAGATGCCCAAGGCAATCGCTGTGACGGTCTGATATATGGATTGCTGAGGAGTGAGTGGGAGAGATGAAAAATGAATAATCAGATTATTGAGTTAGATAAAGATACTCTAGAGTACTTTTTAAATACTAGTGGAGTTTTTGATGAAAATAATGAGATTTTTAAATTTTTGGTGACAACTTTTGCTTCAAGTGTATCAGAGAATACCCAAAATGAATTACCGAATATATTTTCAAAATTCAAACGTCCTTCTCTTCAAACTAAGGGGAATCAAATTATTGGACAAAATTTGGAGGAACTACATTTTTTAGAGTTAGATATACCAAAAACTTTTACATTGAGTAACAGTGGGATTAAACAATTAATCAATTGTGTTAGAAAAGAAATCATGACGAAAATAAGGAATAGTCTATCGTTATATGATAGGAGTTACATGATTATTCAGATGAGTTTGTTAGCAAGCGTGTTAAGCAAAATCACAATATATTTAGATACAGATTTTATCCAAGAAGAGTGTGATTGTATTGATTTGCTTATTAAACAGTTTAATAGAATAAGCTCATACATCTTTTTTGATCCCAGAGTATTTTTAGGAGAATTAAAAACATGTTTAGAAGTGATTGTTAATGAACTTTTAATAATGAAATTATCGGAAGATACTCAATCCAAGAAAATTTCGTCTATAAATTTTCAAGACATGTTTGATTTATTCGGGTTAACTTTTTCAATAATTCAGTTAGATAATTATATCGATGTTTTGCCTTTTATAAAAGAACAAGAAAGAGATGAAATTCAATTCACTAGAGGAGAAGGAATTGTATTTCCACGCCGAATATTTGAACAATTTTCTAAATATATTAGCGAAACGAGAGATGAGATAGTTGTAATTGGAGATAAAAAAATTGATATTATTATGAAATACCTTCAAAGAGTTAAAAAGGTATCTCCTTCAATCATAGAAAAATATTTGAGTGTTACGGATGATGAGAGAGCTTTCAAGCTGGGTAATAACTATGTTAGTGTTGCTGAAAGGAACTTACTTGTTAATGATTTAGCTTTAAATCAGGGAATATCAGTAGATACTGCCAAATTGATTATTGAAAATTTAACTCTTAATAATCGAGAGTTTTATAAAAATAAAATTGAAAGTTTAGTAGGTGAGCCAAATAAAAGAATGTTTCGTTCCCCTTTAATTAACTTTTCTAATTTCGATGTAGTTCCAGTCTTTTCATTTATAGAATCTGCTAAATACTTTTCATACAGAATATTACGAACAGATATTTTACATAAAAAAAATGGAAAAGAATGGACACGATTAATTAAAGAAAATTTTGATGAGCGTTTATTACCCGAACTCAAAGATATAGCTTTAAAATTTGATATTCATGCTAAGACTAATTATTATTTAAATCAGTCAAAACATAAAGAAATAAAAAATTTAATAAAATCAAAAAAATTAATGGAAGAAATTGACCTATTCTTTATATATAATTCTACTTTATACATTTACGATTTAAAAAATTATGGTTTAGCAAGAAATATGAGGCAATGTAAAAGCATCATTAACACTTCAATCTATAAAGAGTTTTCAAAACTACGAAAACTGAAGACTGAGATTGAGGCACATAAGGGACTATTCGAGGTAGAGTTTGGCAGGTTTATTCGTATAGAAATTGGAATTGTTACTGTCAATACGACGCCCTATAAGTATTTCTTAAATGGTAGAGTCATTTCTATGCCAGAATTGCAAAAAAATCATAAACTGTTAATTTAAATACACTAAGGAGTGACACACATGTCTAAAGAACTTTCACCTAAATACAATCCAGCCGAGGTTGAGGCTGGTCGTTATCAAAAATGGCTTGATGCCAATGTTTTCAAGCCCTCAGGCGATCAAAAGGCTAAGCCTTATTCGATCGTCATTCCACCACCAAACGTAACTGGGAAACTCCACCTGGGTCACGCTTGGGACACAACCTTGCAGGATATTATCATCCGTCAGAAACGCATGCAAGGCTTTGATACACTCTGGCTGCCTGGGATGGACCACGCGGGGATTGCCACTCAGGCTAAGGTCGAGGAGCGCTTGCGGGAGCAAGGCATTTCCCGCTATGACCTTGGTCGTGAAAAATTCCTCGACAAGGTCTGGGAATGGAAAGACGAATATGCGACAACTATCAAGGAACAATGGGGCAAGATGGGTCTCTCTGTAGACTATTCTCGTGAGCGATTCACCCTTGATGAGGGACTGTCAAAAGCTGTTCGCAAGGTCTTTGTAGAGCTTTACAAGAAAGGCTGGATCTACCGTGGTGAGTTTATCATCAACTGGGACCCAGCAGCTCGCACTGCTCTGTCTGATATAGAAGTCATCCACAAGGACGTGGAAGGTGCTTTCTACCACATGAACTACATGCTGGAAGATGGCTCACGCGCACTTGAAGTTGCGACAACTCGTCCAGAGACTATGTTTGGGGACGTTGCGGTTGCGGTCAATCCAGAAGACCCACGATACAAGGACTTGATTGGCCAAAACGTTATCCTGCCAATCGCTAATAAACTAATCCCAATCGTTGCGGACGAACACGCAGATCCTGAATTTGGTACGGGTGTCGTGAAAATCACGCCTGCCCACGATCCAAACGACTTCTTGGTTGGTCAACGCCATAACTTGCCACAAGTTAACGTTATGAACGACGACGGAACCATGAATGACTTGGCCTTCGAATTTGCAGGGTTAGACCGCTTTGAAGCTCGCAAAGCTGTTGTCAAGAAACTGGAAGAAATCGGTGCCCTGGTTAAAATCGAAAAACGTGTCCACAGCGTTGGTCACTCAGAGCGGACTGGCGTTATGGTTGAGCCGCGTCTGTCTACCCAGTGGTTTGTTAAGATGGACCAATTGGCTAAGAATGCCATTGCCAACCAAGCTACAGATGACAAGGTAGAATTTTATCCGCCACGCTTCAACGATACCTTCCTCCAATGGATGGAAAATGTCCACGACTGGGTAATCTCTCGTCAGCTCTGGTGGGGTCACCAAATCCCTGCTTGGTACAATGCTGAAGGTGAAATCTATGTGGGCGAAGAAGCACCGGAAGGCGATGGTTGGACTCAGGACGAAGATGTCTTGGATACTTGGTTCAGCTCTGCCCTTTGGCCCTTCTCAACTATGGGCTGGCCGGATGTGGACTCAGAAGACTTCAAGCGTTATTATCCAACATCAACCTTGGTGACTGGTTATGATATTATCCCGTTCTGGGTATCTCGGATGATTTTCCAAGGTTTGGAATTTACTGGCAAGTCGCCATTCAAAAATGCCTTGATTCACGGTCTCATTCGTGACGAGCAAGGACGTAAGATGTCCAAGTCACTGGGCAATGGGATTGATCCAATGGATGTTATTGATAAGTACGGAACAGATAGCCTGCGTTGGTTCCTGTCAAACGGCTCTGCCCCTGGCCAAGACGTCCGCTTCAGCTATGAAAAGATGGATGCTTCATGGAACTTCATCAACAAAATCTGGAACATTTCCCGCTATATCCTCATGAACAATGAAGGTTTGACGCTGGATGCTGCGCGTGAGAATGTCGCTCAGGTGGTGGCTAGTCAAGCTGGTAATGTTACTGACCGCTGGATTCTTCATAACCTCAATGAAACCATTGGCAAGGTGACTGAGAACTTCGACAAGTTTGAGTTTGGTGTGGCTGGTCACATCCTCTACAACTTCATTTGGGATGAATTTGCCGACTGGTATGTGGAGCTGACTAAAGAAGTGCTTTATAGCGACAACGAAGACGAGAAAGTTATCACTCGTTCTGTCCTTCTTTACACGCTGGACCAAATTCTGCGCCTGCTTCACCCAATCATGCCTTTCGTGACCGAGGAAATCTTTGGTCAAATCTCAGAAGGCACCATTGTGACAGCGGCTTATCCAGTGGTTCGTCCAGAGTTTGAAAATGCCGAGGCAGCAGCTGGTGTGGAAGCCCTCAAGGATCTGATTCGTTCGGTGCGCAATAGCAGAGCTGAGGTCAATGTGGCGCCAAGCAAGCCGATTACCATCTTGATTAAGACGACAGACAGCGCGCTGGAAACCTTCTTCAAGGATAATGTTAACTACATCAAACGCTTCACAAATCCAGAACACTTGGAAATCGCGTCAACCATCCCTGCACCAGAACTTGCTATGTCAAGCGTCATCACAGGAGCAGAAATCTACTTGCCACTGGCAGACCTCCTCAATGTCGAAGAAGAACTAGCTCGTCTCGACAAGGAACTTGCTAAATGGCAAAAAGAACTGGACATGGTTGGTAAGAAGCTCTCTAACGAACGCTTCGTAGCCAACGCCAAACCAGAAGTCGTTCAAAAAGAACGCGACAAACAAGCCGACTACCAAGCTAAGTATGATGCAACAGTAGCACGGATTGATGAGATGAAGAAACTCGTGAAATAAATATAGAAACACGGTGTAATGCCGTGTTTTTTGGTATAATAGTAACTAAGTATATTTTTATTAAGAAAAGGAGAAGCAATGTCGTTAGCAAGGAAAATTGATGAAAAAGAACTAAATTATTGGGATTTTTCAGATGTTGTTTCTGCAGGAATCCATAAAATTAGTTCATATCCAGCTACTATGGTTCCTGATATGCAAAATGAATTAATTAGAATAATTAAGGGTGAGGATAAGTCAGTTCAAAATATTTTAGATCCATTTCATGGTTCAGGAGTGACACTAGTTGAAGGAATGAAGAATGATTTAACTCCAATAGGCATTGATATCAATCCTTTAGCTAATTTAATTACTTTAGTGAAATTACAAGGTGTCAGTAAAAATCAAATCAAATTTTCTAATAATAGAATTATTAATCTATTATATAAAGAATCATTCGAGTTTGAAATTCATGATTTCTATAATATAAATAAGTGGTATAGAGAAGATTTTATTGAAACTTTTAGTAAAATTAGGGCAGCAATTCAAAAAGAAAGATATAAAAATATAAGACAGTATTACTGGGTTTGTCTGATAAATATTTTAAAAAAATATAGTAATACTCGTAGCTCTACTTTTAAACTACATGTAAAAACACAAGAAGATATTGATTCGATGTCCAATGATATAATTGAGGATTTTATAAAAAATATTGAGAAATCATATGTTTTTCTTCCAAGTTTTGTTCAGTATAATAAAAAAAGTCTTTATATAGGAAAAGCTGAAGAAATATTATCTGAATTTACAGACGGGACAGTTGATTTAATTTGTACATCACCACCGTATGGAGATAATTCTACTACAGTAACGTATGGTCAGTATTCGATGCTTCCTCTATATTGGATTGATAAGTCGGATTTAGGAAAATTTGATAAACAGTTAATTGCAAATTATTCCAGTATTGATTCGAATAGTTTAGGTGGAAATCAAAGAGTCAGGAGTAATTTTGAATCTTCTGTTCTTAATGATTTTTTATCTAGAATTGATGACAAAAAACAAAAAAAAGTGAAAAATTTTGTGCTAGATTACCTAAATGTAATGACGGAACTTGTTCGTGTTTTAAAGGTAGGAAAGTATATAGTTTTGACTCTTGGAGATCGAAGAGTAGATAATCGAGTGGTTCCCCTGTCAACTATTACAACAGAATATCTGGAATCTAATGGATTTATTTTAGAAAAAGCGATTACAAGAAATATTCCCAAAAAAAGAATGCCCAGAAAAGTTTCAAATGTTGGTGGAAATTCTGTAGAGTCTATGAATCAAGAACACGTTTTAATCCTAAAAAAAGTAGAAAATAGGTAACTTAATGAATAAAAAAGAAGTAAATTTAACTATTGATTCTAGAATTATTAGTCATTTGGGTGAAGCCTTAATTGATAATGAGAAAATAGCCTTACTAGAATTAATTAAAAACTCATCAGATGCTGATGCTAATTATTGTAATATTGAAATTGATACTCTTTATCAATCTGAGCATGGTCAGGGACGCATTATTATTGAAGATGATGGTAATGGTATGACTCCATATATTATTGAGAATGCTTTTTTAAAAATAGCTACTTCTTTTAAATCAAATCATCAAAAAATTTCTCCTAAATTCAAAAGACAAGCTCAGGGTAATAAAGGTATTGGTCGATTGTCCTTGAATCAATTAGGAAAATTTATTTCTGTCGATACTAAGGTTGATTTGGAACTCTCTAAGTATTTTTCATCGGAAGAGTTACGAACTGTTTTAGGCTATAATACAAATGATGATTTCTTGAATGATAATGATTTTTATTATTATCATATCGATATTGATTGGGAACGTTATAGTAAGAGCAACGAATCAATTGAAAACGTTAAACTAGAATTACAAACTTTACTATTCAATGAGTTAACTTTTAGCCATAAAAAAAATCACGGAACAAGAATAGAAGTGTTGGGTCTGAAAGGAATTGATTTTTGGCAAAGTAATCAAACGCAGAAAGAAATTGAACAAGACGTTTTAGAATTTTTAAATCCTTATTTAGATGAAAAGTATAATTTCTATGTAAAAATAAACTTAGATAATAGAATTTTTACAAGTAATAATTATGATATTTCTGATATAGAAAATAATTTTCTTTCAAAAGTGGATTTTACTTTTGATTCAAATGAGAAATTAATAAATCTAAATATAAGTAGAAGTAAAAAATATATAGATTATAAAGTTGAACAATTAATTTCAGACTTAAGAAACTGGGAACTTGAGAAAGAGAGTTTAATTCCATTTAAAGAATATTATAAAAAATGGGAGAAAGAAATAATAAAAATCGACTTATCAAGCTTGATACAAGCAAATATTTCTTTGCCTAATGTTAAATTTGATAAGTTTCTAACTTATTTTGAAGAAGTTAAAGACGAAGAGCAGAAAGATACGAAACTGATAGAGAAATTTTTCTTGCCAGGTGATTTTAGAGGATCAATCTATGCTTTTGACCTATCTGCAAATAGTCCTATCTCTAAAAATTTTAGAAAAGTTTTAGAAGAAATTAAGGGCGTAAAAATATATAGAAACAATTTTAGGATTTTTCCTTACGGTAGTACAAATAATGACTGGTTAGGGATGTCAGACTATAATCAAAGAAATAAAGGTGTTGTTTTTAAGCAACATACTTCGACTGGTTTTTTTAATATAGATGGAGAACAAAATTTAGAGCTTTTAAAAGAGCTAACCAATAGGCAGGGATTAGTACTAGATAACTTTGGTACAAATTTTATTCTCATTGCAAAAGAACTTATTTATAAGACGATAGCTAAAAAGGATGGAGACTTCTCTAAAGTTTTTAGTTTTAATAGAAAAAATATTAAGGAACTGCCTTCAGGACAGATTATAGAAATTGCGGGAATTTCTTTCAGGAAACGCTCTAATGATATTGTTCAAGCTGAGAATAAAGCGGAGCGCCTGATAAAGGAGTTTGACAATATGGATGATAATGAAAAGAAAAATGAATTAATTTCTCTTCAAAAATCAACCCAAAATTTACGAAATGCAGTTAGCCTAAAAGAAAAACAAGTAGAAGAACTGGGAACTCATATAGATGAGTTTGCACCAATTATGGGAGCTACCATTATAGCGGAGACTTTATCTCATGAAATTATTCGATTATCTAATAATATAAAATCAAGTTCCTCAAAAGTCAGAAATTCGGTTCTTAATGATAATAAAGAAGAAGCTATTTTGAATCTAAATCGGATAGATTCTAGTAATAAATTTTTAGTCCGTTATGCTTCATTACTAGATGTAAATTCGTACTCTAGAAGAAGGCGCTATTCTGTAGAATCAATAAAGGAAAAACTTGAAGAAATTTTAGAAAATACTCCGTTATTGACATACGGAAATACAACTGTAAATCTTAAAATTACTGGAAATGATTTTAAAGCAAAAATTATTAGTGATAGCTTTAAAATCATCATTGAAAATTTAGTTATAAATTCGACGTATTGGCTGGATAAGATGAATATCAGTGATTCTCTATTAACTTTTAAACTTGATAATGATTTAGGAAAATTATTTGTGTTTGATAATGGCATTGGAATAGATAAATCTGTTGAAAATCATCTATTTGAAGAATTTGTAACGAATAAACCCGATAATGATGGTAGAGGTATGGGATTGTATATTGTAACTACATTGCTAAATGAATTTGGTGCAACAATTACTTTGGACCATGAAAGGAACCAATATGGAAATCTATATAAATTTATAATAACATTCCCAGATGAAGAGGTATAATTTGATGAGTGATAAATTTAAAGACTATGGCGTGTCAACGATTATTGCAATTGATGATGTTTTCAATGATATTAATGAAGAAGATAAATTAGAAAAATTTCTACCAGAAGTAATTGATGATTTAACTGGAGGTCAGTATGATTTGTTCCGAGATTATACAATTTCAGAATATATTGATGAGCTTGGTGAAGCCGATTTTATCGAAAAATTAAAATCTTCTCTTGATCAAATTGAACATTATAAATGTTTTCAATCTGATAATATTGATTTTAAAAAAATAGGTGCTGACTGTAGTCAAGTTGAAAAAGCTATTGATGAGATTGATGCAACCGATAAATCTCGCAAACATTTGATACTTCTTGATAGGACACTTCAAAATCCAGTGATTGGACTAGGGAATAATGATGTTTTTGTGGATATTTTAAAGTTGATACACAGCAAACTTCGAGAAAAGAATTTACTACTTTTAATTTACAGCAATGATGATACACCAAAAGAATTAAATAGTTTTGAAGGTGCTAAAAAATATATATTAAAAGTTTTAAAATCAGACGGAAAGATTGCTGAGCAAGAAGATATTGCTGAGCAACTGGTGCTTCATTTTAATTATGTTAAAAAGACAGAAGAGTTAACAGAAGATTTCTTTGAAAATATATTGAAATCTCAGAAAGCTAATTATATCAGTGAATATAAAAATATATTTGAAGAATCATATAGTAAGTTAACTGAGAGACTTTGGCAGTTGAATCAGAATCAAGTTTTGTTTTATTATGATTATATTAACGAAGGACAGCATGTAGATAGTATTATTTACGAGACTTTTTTGACTAAATTTAAACAAGTTTATTCAGATACTTTTAATAAAGAAAATAATCATAAGGAACTAATTAATCCAATAAGAAGATCAATGCAACATCATCTTCCCTCCCTATCAAATTCCCAGATAGAAGTCTATAGAAATCTTAAAGAATTTGAAATGAATCTAAATAGTCAAGATAAATTGTTGAAAGTTCCAGAAAGTACAGATATCTCTTTCGGTGATGTAATAGAAATTGGTAGTAAATATTATATGATAATGAGCCAAGATTGTGATATTACCATTAGAAAAAACGGAAAAAGAAAATTATTCTCAGTTCAAATGGTTGAAATAAAGGAACAATCTAAAGAGATATCTGAACAATATTTATATAATGAATACAGCAAAATATTGAGAAAAGATGGATTTGCTACAGGTTTAGAAAAGCTTGGAATTCCAGAAGATACTACAGATAATTTAATGCAGGCAAGTAACGCTGAGGGATTAAGTAGTGAACAAATTAATGGACTACATATTAACAATGGTTTTGAAGCATTGCCTAAAAACATAATATCTATCAATGGTTTTTGGCTTGATTGTCTTACATTGAGAAAAAATGTAGATAAAGAAGTTGAATTTACAAGTTCAAATTTGAATATATCACACGAAGTTAGGGACGCTACTCTGAAATATTTAAAAAAATGTTTGAGATGTTTATTAGATAAACTACAAAACACAGATAGAGATACGGTTAATCAAATTGTAAAGTTCTCACTATCAAATCTGAATATTGATATAGAATCTGAATTTGATAATTCAGAGCTAATTGGATTTAAATTGAAAAATATAACCAGGATTGGTAGGTTAGATAGATTAGATGCTATGATTATTCTAAAAAGTGTTTTAGAAGACAGTAGCAGAATTCCAGAAATTCATAATTTACTATTATAATTAATATTATATAAAAGAGCTAACATGACAAATTTTTCAATTCAAACCCGCATGAAAACATATTGCAGCTTTCTTCTCAGGTGTTGGGGAATTGAGTTAAGATTTGAACAGACTAACGAGTTCCTAATGTTGTAAATCAATTAGTTTATTAGTATGCATGTTATGCTTATCAGCTAAATCACCTATATACTCATCTGGATTATTGTGATATTCACACTGTTCAGCCAGACGACGTTCTAGCTGAGTATGTGTAGACTATTATGAAAGAATTTACCTTGTTATAATCCCCACAACCAAGTTCAGTTTCATCTGAGCTTGGTTTTTCTATCCATCCCCCTTTCATCTCTCTCCGACTTAATACTTTCTTTTAAGCCTTAAAAATGATAAAATAAGACAAACAAACTATAGGAGAACATAATGACTAAAGCAAATTTTGGTGTTGTTGGTATGGCTGTTATGGGCCGTAACCTTGCCCTAAATATCGAATCTCGTGGCTATACAGTTGCCATCTATAACCGCTCAGTAAATAAGACAGAGGACGTCATTGCCTCTCATCCTGAGAAAAACTTTGTGCCAAGCTATGATGTGGAGTCTTTTGTAAATTCTATCGAAAAGCCACGTCGGATTATGCTGATGGTTCAAGCTGGTCCTGGTACAGATGCGACTATTCAGGCCTTGCTTCCTCACTTGGATAAGGGCGATATCCTGATTGACGGTGGGAATACTTTCTACAAGGATACCATTCGCCGTAATGAAGAGTTGGCTAACTCTGGCATCAACTTCATCGGTACAGGTGTTTCCGGTGGTGAAAAGGGCGCATTGGAAGGTCCTTCCATCATGCCAGGTGGTCAAAAAGAAGCTTATGAGTTGGTGGTGGATGTCTTGGAAGAAATCACTGCCAAAGCTCCTGAAGATGGTGCACCGTGTGTGACCTATATCGGTCCTGATGGTGCTGGTCACTATGTAAAAATGGTTCATAACGGGATTGAATATGGAGATATGCAGCTTATCGCTGAAAGTTATGACCTGATGCAGCACTTGCTGGGGCTTTCAGCTAGTGAAATGGCTGACATCTTCACAGAGTGGAACAAAGGCGAGCTAGACAGCTATCTGATTGAGATTACAGCGGATATCTTGACACGTAAGGACGATGAAGGTCAAGATGGTCCAATCGTTGACTACATTTTGGATGCCGCTGGCAATAAGGGAACTGGTAAGTGGACCAGTCAATCTTCACTGGATTTAGGTGTGCCGCTGCCATTGATTACTGAGTCAGTCTTTGCGCGTTACATTTCTACCTACAAAGATGAGCGTGTGGCTGCCAGCAAGGTATTGCCAAAACCAGCTGCTTTCAGCTTTGAAGGAGACAAGGCAGAGTTGATTGAAAAGATCCGCCAGGCTCTTTACTTCTCAAAAATCATGTCTTATGCTCAAGGATTTGCTCAATTGCGTGTAGCTTCTAAGGAAAATAATTGGAATCTGCCGTTCGGAGAGATTGCTTCTATCTGGCGTGCTGGCTGTATCATCCGTGCCCGCTTCCTTCAGAAAATTACAGATGCTTATGGTCGTGATGCTGACCTTGCAAACCTGCTCCTGGATGAGTACTTCATGGATATTACGGCTAAGTATCAGCAGGCAGTCCGTGATGTTGTCAGCTTGGCTGTGCAAGCAGGAGTACCGGTGCCAACCTTCTCCAGCGCTATCGCTTACTTTGATAGCTACCGTGCGGAAAATCTGCCAGCTAATCTGATTCAGGCGCAGCGTGATTACTTTGGCGCTCATACATACAACCGTAAAGACAAAGAAGGTACCTACCACTATTCTTGGTACGACGAAAAATAGGATAGGCCTATGGCAAAGCGAATTTTACTAGTAGAAAATGAAAAAAATCTTGCTCGATTTGTGAGTTTGGAACTGCAAAAGGAAGGCTTTCTTGTAGATTTAGCTGAGACTGGTCAAGAGGGACTAGCTCTGGCTAAAGATGTGGATTATGACTTGCTCTTGCTCAACTATGATCTTCAAGATATGACTGCCAGCGATTTTGCTAAGCAGTTGAGCTTGATTAAGCCAGCGTCCGTCATTATCGTTTTGGCTAGTCGCGAAGAGATTGCAGAGCAGCAGGAAGCAATCCAGCATTTTGCTGTTTCCTACGTGGTCAAGCCTTTCATTATCAGTGATTTAGTGGAGCGTGTCTCTATCATTTTCCGCGGGCGCGACTTTATCGACCAGCACTGCAGCCTCTTGAAAATTCCGACCTCTTACCGCAATCTGCGAGTGGATATTAAAAATCACACGGTTTACCGCGGTGAGGAAGTTATTGCGCTGACGCGACGGGAGTACGATCTGCTGGTGACCCTGATGGGCAGCAATAAGGTCATGAGCCGTGAGCAACTGCTGGAGCGTGTCTGGAAGTACGAGAGTGCAACCGAGACAAACGTTGTAGATGTTTATATTCGTTATCTGCGCAGTAAAATTGATGTGGAAGGGCAGCCAAGCTATATCAAAACCGTTCGCGGTGTTGGTTATGCCATGCAAGAATAAAAATTCAAAACTCTGTTCTCCTTAGGAGACGGAGTTTTTTTGCGCTTGTTAGAGTATTGATGGGAGAAATAATGCGGACTTTTTGGTTTTTCTATGCAATCGTTTTCGTTAAAATATAGCAAGAATATGGCTGGTAAAGAGAAATTTTAGCCTTTGGGATGCAAAAAAAGAGAAAATATTTTTATAAAAGCCTTTACAAAATAAAAAATCGTGCTATAATAGATGTATCGAAATGCAAACGATTTCACAAAAACGGACTGGTTTGCAAAAAATATAAGGAGGTCTGAATGATGAAAGATTCATTCAAGAACATTTTTAGCTTTGAATTTTGGCAAAAATTCGGTAAAGCTTTGATGGTGGTCGTTGCTGTTATGCCGGCAGCAGGACTGATGATTAGTATCGGTAAGTCTATCCCGATGATTAATCCAAATCTAGGTGTTTTAGTCACTACCGGCGGTGTTTTAGAGCAGATTGGTTGGGGGGTTATTGGTAACCTGCATATCCTCTTTGCTTTGGCTATCGGTGGAAGCTGGGCAAAAGAACGCGCTGGCGGTGCCTTTGCTGCAGGTCTGTCCTTTATCCTGATTAACCGTATTACTGGTGTCATGTTTGGTGTTACCAGCGATATGCTCTCAGATAAAACAGCTGTAGTTAAAACAATGTTTGGCGCATCTATTAAGGTTTCTGATTATTTCATCAGTGTTCTGGAGTCACCAGCTCTGAATATGGGTGTCTTTGTCGGAATTATCGCAGGTTTTGTCGGAGCAACAGCTTACAACAAATACTATAACTTCCGTAAATTGCCAGATGCCTTGTCATTCTTCAATGGTAAGCGTTTTGTACCTTTCGTTGTTATCTTGCGTTCAGCTATCGTAGCAATTATTTTGTCATTCGTATGGCCAGTTGTTCAATCAGGTATCAACAGCTTTGGTGTTTGGATTGCTAACTCACAAGATACTGCGCCAGTTTTGGCACCATTCATCTTTGGTACTTTGGAACGTCTCTTGCTTCCATTTGGTTTGCACCACATGTTGACTATTCCAATGAACTACACAGAACTAGGTGGTGTTTACCACGTTATTACTGGTTCTGGTGCGGGAACAACTGTAGCTGGTCAAGATCCACTTTGGTTGGCTTGGGTAACTGACTTGGTTGGTACGAAATCAGCTGATCCTTCTACTTACCAACACTTACTTGAGACTGTTCACCCAGCTCGCTTCAAAGTTGGTCAGATGATTGGTTCATTCGGTATCCTTATGGGGGTAGCAGCAGCTATCTATCACAATGTGGATGCTGACAAGAAACACAAATACAAAGGTATGATGATTGCGACTGCTTTGGCAACCTTCTTGACAGGGGTTACTGAGCCAATCGAGTACATGTTCATGTTTGTAGCAACTCCTCTTTACCTGATTTACTCAGTTGTTCAGGGTGCCGCCTTTGCTATGGCTGATATCGTCAACCTTCGTGTACACTCATTCGGTTCTATCGAATTCTTGACTCGTACACCAATGGCAATCAATGCTGGCTTGGGTATGGATATCATCAACTTCATTTGGGTAACGATTGTCTTTGGTGTTGTGATGTACTTCATTTCTAACTTCATGATTAAGAAGTTCAACTATGCAACTCCAGGACGTAACGGTAACTATGAAACAGCAGAAGGTTCAGATGAAGCTTCTTCATCAGGGTCAACTGGCGGTAAAGTTGCTGCAGCTTCTCAAGCGGTAAATGTTATCAATCTTCTTGGCGGCCGTGCTAATATCGTTGATGTAGATGCATGTATGACTCGTCTGCGTGTGACTGTCAAGGATGCAGAAAAAGTTGGAACAGAAGAACAGTGGAAAGCTGAAGGCGCTATGGGCTTGGTTATGAAAGGCCAAGGTGTTCAAGCTATCTACGGACCAAAAGCCGACGTTCTCAAATCTGATATCCAAGACTTGCTAGATTCTGGTGAAGTGATTCCTGAGACACTTCCTAGCCAAAAAGCAGAATCAGCGGCTGCCGAAGTTTCTTACAAAGGTGTGACTGAGGAAGTTGAAACTGTTGCGGACGGTCAAGTCATTGACTTAGCAGATGTTAAAGATCCAGTTTTCTCACAAAAAATGATGGGTGATGGATTTGCAGTTGAGCCTGAAAACGGTAAGATTTATTCACCAGTTGCTGGTACAGTAACTAGCGTCTTCCCTAGCAAGCACGCTATCGGTCTTGTGACAGATAACGGTCTGGAAGTCTTGGTACATATTGGTTTGGAAACTGTTAGCCTTGAAGGTAAACCATTCGAAGTTCATGTTTCTGAAGGTCAAAAAGTTGCAGCTGGAGATCTTCTAGTCACAGCTGACTTGGAAGCAATCAAAGAAGCAGGACGTGAAACTTCAACAATCGTAGTCTTCACCAATGCAGCAGCTATCAAGTCTGTAACAGTAGAAAAACTTGGTCAAGCATCTGCTAAGACAGTTGTTGCTAAGGTTGAATTGTAATATAGAAAAGAGAAATCATGGCAAAATTCCTGACATTAAATACTCATAGTTGGATGGAAGAAGAGCAAGAAACCAAGCTTAATCAGCTTGTAGAACGCATTCTTCAAGAAAAATATGATGTCATTTGCCTGCAGGAAGTCAATCAATTAACGGAGTCTGAACAGGTTGTTCAGGCTCCTTTCTATCAGGCGGTTGAAGGAGCGGTTGCGATTCATCAAGATAATTTTGCTCTATGTCTGGTAGAAAAGTTGGCTGAAGCAGGGCTGGACTATCATTGGTCCTGGGCCTATAATCATATTGGGTTTGATATTTACAACGAAGGAGTGGCAATCCTATCTAGAAATCCTATGGCTCCTGGAGAAGTTCTGGTATCAGAGGCTAATGATCCTACGGATTACCATACCCGCAAGGTCTTGCTAGCCGAGACTGAGGTAGAAGGTCAATTGCTGACAATTGCCTCCTGCCATCTGTCTTGGTGGGACAAAGGCTTTCAGGGGGAATGGGCTAAGCTTGAAGCAGAGCTGCTAAAAGCAGAAAGTCCTCTGGTCCTGATGGGGGACTTCAACAATCCGGTTGGCCAGCAAGGCTACCAGACCATCTTAGCCAGTCCACTGAAGCTGCAGGATAGTCATACTGCAGCAAAAGAAGCTAGCGGAGAGGCGACAGTAGAAGGGACTATCGCAGGCTGGGATGATAATAAGCATGCTCTGAAGATTGATTATGTTTTCACTAGTCAAGGGATGGACGTTGAGCGATCCGCTGTCGTTTTTGACGGGAAAGCAACACCTGTTGTCAGTGACCATTTTGGTATAGAAGTGCAGGTGACATTATAAAAACAAAAAAGATGAGGCAAGACTGTGAGTGCAACAGATTTGCCTCTCTTTTTCTTTTTGATAAACATATATTTAGGGTAAAATGGTGAAATATTACACCTCAAACCGCTGTCTTTTGTTATTATTGAAAACGTGTTATAATGAAGTATTAGGATTCTAGGAGGAAATGGTATGCGTTGTCCGAAATGTGGTGGGAATAAATCAAGTGTAGTTGATAGCAGACAGGCAGAAGATGGAAATACAATCCGCCGCCGCCGTGAGTGTGAGGAATGTCAGCACCGCTTCACGACCTACGAGCGCGTCGAAGAGAGAACCCTAGTGGTTGTCAAAAAGGACGGGACACGTGAGCAATTTTCTCGAGATAAGATTTTTAACGGTATTATTCGCTCGGCTCAAAAACGGCCAGTATCTAGTGACGAAATAGAGGAGATTGTCAACCGAATCGAGCAAAAAGTCCGCAGTCAGAGCGACAATGAAATCAATAGTGAATATATTGGATCCTTAGTCATGGATGAACTGGCCGAGCTGGATGAAATCACCTACGTTCGTTTCGCCAGTGTTTACCGGAGTTTCAAGGATGTGGGGGAACTTGAAAGCTTGCTCAAGCAGATTACCAAGGGGTCCAAGAAGAAAAAGGACAAATAAATGAAACCAAACCATCAGTTTTCTTTCTTGCGTAATAATGCAGTCAGCCCAGATATTGCTATCTTGACCAAGCTTTATCTGCCGATTCTGGGGAGAGAAGCAGTAACACTTTATCTTTATCTGCTGTCTTTTGGGGATAATGGGCAAAAACAGCACCTCTTCAGTCAGATTCTCAATCATTTAGATTTTGGACTTAATATTTTAGAAGAAAGTTTTGAGCGTTTAGCGGCGATTAAGCTAGTGGACCTTTATCAAACAGATGACCATTATCTGGTTCAACTCCACCCAACCTTAACGGCGGAGGAATTTTTCAGCCATAATGTGTACAGCCGGCTCTTAGAAAAGAAAATCGGCGAAGCTGCTGCGGATGCCCTGCGACCAGAAAATCCTAGTGGAGAGAAAATGGTCAAGCCTTTTATGCAGGTGTTTGGTATGGAAGCTGAGCAGCCAAGGGCAGTACGAAAGGCCAATGATTTTGACTTGGAGTATTTCAAGCAACGGATGGCTCAGGACAATCTTCGCTTTGCCAATGAAAAGGAAGATTTGTTAGAATTGTTTGCAATTGCTGAGCAGAAAAAGTGGACTTGGTATGAGACCTATGTCTTGGCTAGAGAAACTGCTGTTTCTCAGGTCATTTCTACCAAGCGGATGAAGCAAAAGCTAGCTCAGAAGCCGGCAGAAGGTCAGTTTTCTAAGCAGGAGCTGTCTATCATCCAAGAAGCGAAACGAACATCGCCAATGGTCTTCCTGGCAGAAATCAAAAAAACTCGTCAGGCTGCTATTACGCGGACGGAGAGAAAGCTTTTGCTGGATTTAGCTGAATTAGGCCTTTTGGACGAAGTTATCAACATAATCTTGCTCTTGACCTTTAATAAGGTGGATTCAGCCAATCTCAATGAAAAGTATGCCTTCAAGGTAGCCAATGATTTTTCTTATCAAAAGGTGACGACAGCTGAGGAAGCTGTCTTGAAAATCCGTGAGCGCAACCAGCAGCCCCAGAACCGTCCAGCTAAATCTGGGCAAGGTTCTACCAAGAGCAACGTACCTGACTGGAGTCAGCCGGATTATAAAAACGAAACGAGTGCAGAGAAGCAGGCCGAGCTAGAAGAGCAGAAACGTCGGCTCTTAGCCAAACTTGAAGGAGGAGGCGAATAAATGGAGAAAATAGGACAGAATATGCCTCATATGAATAGGGTACGGCAGTTTGACTATCAGGAGCTGGTCAAGCAAATCATGGCGGACCCAGATGTGGCAGCCTTTATCCAGCAGGAAAAGCTGACCCAAGCTGAGATTCAGCGCAGTGTCTCCAAGTTTAACCAGTATATTACGGAGCGCAACCGCTTTTTGCTGGGGGACGAGACCTATATTGCCAAGGGTTATAAGCCAATCTTGGTGAAAAATGAAGGCTATGCGGATGTTGCCTATGAAGAGACGCCTGAGTTGATTGAGCAGGAGAGACAGGAGGCCATTAGAAGCCGTCTCAATCTTATCAGTCTACCAGCCAGTCTCAAGGAGGCTAGTCTAGCTCAGGTGGCTCTGGATGATGTTGGCCGCTACAAAGCTTTTGAACTGTTGACCAACTTTGTTGCTGAGTTTCCTCATTATCAGAAGGCTGTTTATCTCTACGGGGATTTTGGAGTCGGAAAGAGCTACATGATGGCAGCTCTGGCGCATGATCTGTCAGAAAAACGCAGTGTTTCAACGACTTTGCTACATTATCCAAGCTTTGTTTTGGATGTGAAGAATGCGATCAGTTCCGGCTTGGTCAAGGAGAAGATTGACCAAGTCAAGACAGCTCAAGTGCTGATTTTGGACGATATTGGTGCAGAGCAGTCTAGCCCCTGGATGCGCGATGAGATTTTGCAGGTCATTCTCCAGCACCGTATGCAGGAAAATCTGCCAACCTTCTTTACTTCTAACTTTAGTTTTGCGGATTTGGAGCGTCACTTTGCCAGCTCTAAGAATGGCGATGAGACTTGGCAGGCCAAGCGAGTTATGGAGCGAATTAAGTTTCTAGCTCAGGAGGTCCGCCTAGAAGGAGAGAATCGCCGATGAATGAAACAATTAACTTGATGAATGCTCACACGTCTGTCCGCCGCTTTACAGAGGAGCAGATTTCGGATAAGGAATTACGTGCCATCATTGATGCTGGGCGGGCTGCGTCCAGTTGGAAGAATTTCCAGTCTTATTCTATCATTGTGGTGCGAAGCAAAGAGAAAAAAGAAGCCCTCTTTGACTTGGTCCCCCAAGAAGCTATTCGGCAGTCTTCGGCTTTCCTGCTTTTTGTTGGCGACCTCAATCGTGCTCAAAAGGGCGTCCACATGCATACGGAAGACTTTTATCCTGAGGGATCGGAGAATCTCCTGATTAGCTCGGTAGATGCTGCTTTAGCAGGTCAAAATACTCTCTTAGCGGCTGAAAGTTTAGGCTACGGAGGGGTAATCATTGGACTGGTTCGTTATGCTGCTAGTCAAATAGCAGAGCTTTTCAAGCTGCCGGACTACACCTATCCGGTCTTTGGGATTGCTCTGGGAACTCCTAATCAGAACCATGCAGTCAAACCGCGCCTGCCTTATGAAGCAGTAGTCTTTGAGGAAGAATATCGTGAACAGGATCGTTCAACTATCCAAGCTTATGACCGCGTACAGACTGAATATGCAGGCGAGCGAGCTAAGGAAACCTGGAGTCAGCGCCTAGCTGCCCAATTTGGTCAGGAGCCTAATCAGGCTATTGCCAAAGTGTTCAAAGAAAAGAAATTAGAAAAATAGGGCGGAGTTTGGTTCTGTCCTAAAGAATGAAAGAGGAAAAACATGGCCTTACCAACTATTGCCATTGTCGGCCGTCCCAATGTCGGCAAGTCAACGCTCTTCAATCGGATTGCTGGTGAGCGGATTTCCATTGTGGAAGATGTCGAAGGGGTGACACGCGACCGAATCTATGCGACCGCAAACTGGCTCAACCGTAAGTTTAGTATTATTGATACGGGCGGAATTGACGATGTTGATGCGCCTTTTATGGAGCAAATCAAACACCAGGCTGAGATCGCCATGGACGAAGCAGATGTTATCGTATTTGTCGTGTCTGGCAAGGAAGGTATCACGGATGCGGACGAGTATGTGGCTCGCATGCTCTATAAGACTCATAAGCCGATTATTTTAGCGGTCAATAAGGTCGACAATCCCGAAATGCGCAATGAAATTTTTGATTTCTATGCGCTGGGCTTGGGTGATCCATTCCCGGTTTCCTCAGTCCATGGGATTGGTACAGGAGATGTTCTTGATGCAATCGTTGAAAATCTGCCAAATGAAGAAGTAGCTGAAAATCCTGATATGATAAAGTTTAGCTTGATTGGCCGTCCTAATGTCGGCAAGTCTAGCTTGATCAATGCTATCTTGGGTGAGGAACGAGTCATTGCTAGTCCAGTGGCTGGTACTACGCGTGACGCTATTGATACGGTCTTTACGGACAGTGAAGGTCAGGAATTTACCATGATCGACACGGCTGGTATGCGCAAGTCTGGCAAGGTCTATGAAAATACGGAAAAATACTCTGTCATGCGGGCTATGCGGGCCATTGACCGCTCAGATGTCGTTTTGATGGTGCTTAATGCCGAAGAAGGAATTCGTGAGTACGACAAGCGAATCGCTGGCTTTGCCCATGAAGCAGGAAAAGGTATTGTTATCGTTGTTAATAAGTGGGACACGCTGGAAAAAGACAACCATACCATGAAAGACTGGGAAGAAGATATCCGAGACCAGTTCCAGTATTTGTCTTATGCACCGATTATCTTTGTCTCTGCCCTGACCAAGCAGCGTCTCCATAAGCTGCCGGACATGATTAAGCAAATCAGTCAGAGTCAGAATACTCGTATTCCCTCAGCGGTGCTCAATGATGTCATCATGGATGCTATCGCGATTAATCCGACACCGACTGACAAAGGCAAACGTCTCAAGATTTTCTATGCGACTCAGGTAGCGACTAAACCGCCAACCTTTGTCATCTTTGTCAACGAAGAAGAACTTATGCACTTCTCTTACTTGCGTTTCCTAGAAAATCAAATCCGCAAAGCTTTTGTCTTTGAAGGAACCCCAATTCACTTGATTGCAAGGAAGCGGAAGTAGAGTTGGAAGATTGGGGCTTTCTATTTGTACTATGAGGAGATAGAAAGTGTCATATTTTGAATTATTTATAATAACTTTCTTGTCTGTATTTCTGCTTGTAGTTTGGGCATTAAGGAGATATCTAGGGAATAATATAGTTTTTTGGATACTTGCAACTATTTATATACTAGCTTTTATTCTTCTGTTTTGGCAAATTTTTTTCAGTGGAGTTGAAATACAAGCGCAAGGATACTATTTGAGTGGAATTTATCATAATTTTTATGATAAGACTATTGTTTTTTTGCTTATGCTATGGTCTTTGTTCAAGCTTATTTTAGTGATATCACTGTATGTTACAATTGGTATGTTCTTAGTGAAAAATTCATCTCAAAGCACAGAGGCTTAAACAAGGGCAAACGCCTCAAGATTTTCTATGCGACTCAGGTAGCGACCAGACCTCCGACCTTTGTCATCTTTGTCAACGAAGAAGAACTCATGCACTTCTCTTACCTGCGTTTATTGGAAAATCACATCCGCAAGGCCTTTGTCTTTGAAGGAACCCCGATTCACTTGATTGCAAGGAAGCGGAAGTAGGAGTTGGAAAACAGCAATTTGACAAACATACGTTTATATGTAAAAATGAAAGTAAGCATAAGAGCTTGCTTTTCTTTTTTTATGTCGAAAGTATGGTATAATGGTGAGATAAATGTAAGGTGGTAATTATGGCAAAATTAATTCCTGGTAAGATTCGGACAGAAGGAATAAACTTAGCCGAAGCTGGAAAAATTGAAATTTTAGAAGCCAAGGATTCTTTTTTATTCGCTCGGATTGATGAACAAAATTTACGGTATAGTCTAAATGATGATGCTATTTTTTGTTCTTGCGATTTTTTTAAAAAGAAAAAATACTGTACTCATTTAGCTGGTTTAGAATATTTTCTAAAAAATGATATAGATGGTAAGACTTTTTTGGAAAATATGGAGAAAAAAGAAACTTCACAGCAGGAGACACAAAAATTAGTATCTTTCGGAAGTTTATTTCTAGATAAAATCTTTTCTGAAAAATCTAAAGAGGACGTTCGATACGAATTATCTGCTTTTGGTCAAGAAGATGATTACCTTGGACATATTCTTTGGACTCTGAGAATTTCACGTTTTCCAGATGAACGTTCTTATGTCATTCGAGATATTTTATCTTTTTTGAGGACCGTGGTAAAAAAAGGATATTATCAAATCGGAAAAAGCTATTATGAATCAATTAGCTTTGAAGAATTTGATGAGGCTAGTCAGGAACTTCTCATTTTTTTACAGGGGCTAGTAAAGGATAGCCAAGGAAAAGAATCCAATTTAATTTTTCCAAATACAGGACGCAACTTATTTTTTCCTGCAAGTCTATTTGAAGAAGGAGTCAATCTGTTAATGAATCTCACTTCATTTCAGTTGGAATGTGGCTTCCATAGTTACAGAGAAGTTATGTTTCAGGATTTTCATGAGGATGCTGGGATTTATCAGTTTGAGGTTGAAGAAAATGCTGATTACTTTGAATTAGCGGTTTCAGAAAAAAATTATAAAATGTTATATGATGGTCAATATATTTTATCTAGCAATACCTTTTACCAATTAAATCATAAACAAATCACTTTAATAAAAGAATTAAGAGATTTACCTATGGGTCAAGCCGGGGAAAAGCATTTGCAGTTTGATAGGACTGAGAAAGATAAATTGGCAGGTAGTTTATCCATGTTTAGTGAAGTTGGTCGGGTTGAAGCACCGAAATCACTAATGATACACGAATTTACGCCTCACTTTAGTTTTGACATAGCGGAAAATCGGGAAATCGTTTTAACACTCCTTTTTGAATTTGAGGATAGAAAGATAAGGTGTAGAGAAGAACTAGAGAAATTACCTTATGCTAGTGATTTTAATCATGAGCAAGACATTTTTAAAACGATGCTATCTAATGGTTTTTCTGACAATTTTGTCAGTCAACGGTTACCTTTGAAATCGGAGGAGATTTATCATTTCTTTTCTGAGGTTATTCCGTCATTTAGAAAATTGGGTAAGGTTTGGTTATCTGATCAATTGCAGGAGCTAGGAGCTTCTGCAAAACTAGATGTTTCAGTTCAACTTAATGGTGGTCTTTTAGATATTAGTTTCGATTTTGCTGGCATTGCGCAGTCAGAGATA
Source organism: uncultured Streptococcus sp. (assembly GCA_963533195.1). GTDB lineage: Bacteria > Bacillota > Bacilli > Lactobacillales > Streptococcaceae > Streptococcus. Next base: position 36,977 of record CAUSOG010000014.1, read on the forward strand.
GACGCAGTGCTTGATTCGCTCTTCAAGGAGCAGGACTTCTTTATCAGTAAGTCTGGGCAAGTCTTGATTTTCGATGAAGAGACCAAGGAGATGAGCCGAACCTTGCAGCAGCTGCGGAGTAAGCGGACTAAAAATGGCTTCATTCAGACCAGCAGTCTGGCGGCTTATCAGCTGGCAGAGTTTTTCAAGGGCAAGGATAGGGTACAGTTTTCAAAAGATGTGCAGCAACTGGCCTTTGACCTGACTCACCCAGAGGAATTCCCTCTTCCTGAGCTGCAAGTCAAGGCTGACCTTCGGGATTACCAAGAGACGGGTGTCAAGTGGCTATCCATGCTTGATAAATATGGCTTCGGTGGCATCTTGGCTGACGATATGGGACTAGGGAAGACCCTGCAGACGATTTCTTTTCTGAGTTCGCGTATAGATGACTCTAAGAAAGTCTTAATCTTGGCGCCATCCAGCCTGATTTACAATTGGAGCGATGAGTTCGCTAAATTTGCTCCGCATTTGGATGTGGCGGTGGTTTATGGTCTGAAAAATGTTCGTGATGAGCTGATTGCGGAGAAGCATCAGATTACCATTACCAGCTATGCTTCTTTCAGGCAAGATGTGGAAGAATACCGGGACAATCACTTCCGGTATTTGATTTTGGATGAGGCTCAGGTCATGAAAAATGACCAGACCAAGATTGCCCAGTATTTGCGGGATTTTGAAGTGGAGCATACCTATGCCCTTTCTGGGACGCCGATTGAGAATAATCTGGGAGAACTTTGGTCTATTTTCCAAATTGTCATGCCAGGACTTTTGCCAAGTAAAAAGGAATTTTTAAAACTACCGGCTGAGAAAGTCGCCCGTTATATCAAACCATTTGTCATGCGGCGCAAGAAAGAAGATGTGCTGCAGGAGTTGCCTGATTTGATTGAAGTTGCCTATCGCAATGAATTGGCAGATAGTCAGAAGACTATTTATCTGGCTCTGCTCAAGCAGATGCAGGACAGAATTATCCATGCGACAGAAGATGAAATCAATCGCAGCAAGATAGAGATTCTGTCAGGTCTTATGCGCCTCCGCCAGATCTGTGACACTCCGAAGCTGTTTATGGAAGATTATGAGGGCGAGAGTGGTAAGCTGGAAAGTTTGCGGGAATTACTTGAACAGATACAAGATGGTAATCGTCGTGTCCTCATATTTTCACAATTTCGTGGTATGCTGGATATTATCGAGAGTGAGCTGGACAAGATGGGCATGGAGTCCTTTAAGATTACTGGCTCTACTCCGGCCAAGGAGCGTCAGGACATGACTACTGCCTTCAATGAGGGCCAGCGTTCAGCCTTTCTAATCTCCCTCAAGGCCGGAGGTGTCGGTCTCAATCTGACTGGTGCTGACACAGTCATCCTGGTTGACCTCTGGTGGAATCCAGCGGTTGAGGCTCAAGCCATCGGCCGTGCCCACCGTATCGGTCAGGAGCGCAATGTCGAAGTCTATCGGATGATTACACGGGGTACGATTGAGGAGAAGATACAGGAACTGCAGGAGAGCAAGCGCAATCTGGTTTCGACTATTCTGGACGGAGCAGAAGCCAAATCTAGTCTATCTGTGGAGGAAATTCGAGAAATTCTGGGAATTTCGGCAGAATAGCTTGAAAAATAGCCTGAATAGTTTATAATAATGAAGGGTTGAAAGGAAAAAGATATGACTGATAAACAATTTCCTCTGGTGTCAGATGATGAAATCATGCTGACGGAAATGCCGCATATGAATCTTTATGATGAACTGGATCTCATTAGCAACATTACCGGAGACTATACAGACCGTAATTATTTGGAATGGATGCCGATTGTGGACTCCAGCAGGCATGCTCCCATCGCTGCTAGTCAGGCTATCAGAAGACCGCTGCAAAAGCAATCTGCTTTCAAGGATTTTAAAAAGCCGATTGATAAGAAAGATCCGGCCATTCGTTATGCTGAGCAGGCACGCGAGGAAGCTCGGGCAGATTTGAAAAAGAAGCGTTCAGCTCCTTATCTGACCAGCGACCTTCCGACTAAGGTCCGCAGCAGAAAGCTTCCAACAGCTTCTAATGCGGAAAGACCGAAGCCAACTGCCCCTTTTCAAAAGAATACATCGGGGGAATTTACGAAGTTTGGCGACAGGCTTCAGCAGGATAACTATATTTTGGCGGATATTCAGCCTGAGTATAGCCCTCAGCCGCAGGAGCCGGAAGAAAAGCCTAAGAAGAACAATTATGATTTTTTAAAAACCAGTCAGATCTATAATCAGAATAGAGCTAAGGAGGAGCAGTTGAAGCATTCCAAGGCTCAAGAGCTGAACTTGACAGGCTTGGACAGCGATTAAAGCTGGTTTGCTTGAGCCTTTTCTGCTTGCAATTTTCTGATGTTTAAAAGGAAATTGCTGGTTGGTTATGTAAATGAAAATTTATCTGCATATAACATCCATCATCGGTTGAAGAAGACCGATGCTAGAAGCTGGGACTTACTGATTGGTCCGGCTTCTTTGGTGTTTTGGTGGTGCCTAAAAGCTTGTACATAAAGAAAATCCCTGCGGGCTGATTCCAGTCCGCGGAGATTTTCCTGTTTTGTCCTGCTTTGATGGCCTTGTATCTTAAGGAGTAATCATGACGAAAAATTATCATTTTATCGGGATTAAGGGCTCTGGTATGAGCGCTTTGGCTTTGATGCTGCATCAGATGGGCCATAAGGTTCAGGGCAGTGACGTTGATAAATATTATTTCACTCAGCGCGGTCTGGAGCAGGCTGGCATTTCCATCCTGCCTTTTGATGAAAAGAATATCCAACCAGACTTCGAAATCATTGCCGGCAATGCCTTTCGTCCAGATAACAATGTAGAAATTGCCTATGCAGACGCAAACGGCATCAGCTATAAACGCTACCATGAGTTTTTAGGTAGCTTCATGCGTGATTTTGTCAGCTTGGGAGTGGCTGGTGCCCATGGGAAAACCTCTACAACGGGGATTCTTTCCCACGTTCTCTCCAATATCACGGATACTAGCTATCTGATTGGGGATGGTACAGGCCGCGGTTCTGCCAATGCCAAGTACTTTGTCTTTGAGTCGGACGAGTACGAGCGTCATTTCATGCCTTATCATCCGGAATATTCGATCATTACCAATATCGACTTTGACCATCCGGATTATTTCACAAGCCTGGAAGATGTCTTTAACGCCTTCAATGACTATGCTAAGCAGATTACCAAAGGACTCTTCATTTATGGAGAAGATGAGCAGCTGCGCCGGATCACGTCCAAGGCTCCTATTTACTACTATGGCTTCAAGGAAGAGGGCAATGACTTTGTTGCTCACGACCTCTTGCGTTCCACTAGCGGTTCAGGATTTAAAGTTTCTTTCCGCGGTCAGGAACTGGGTGAGTTCCAGATTCCAAGCTTTGGCCGTCACAACATTATGAATGCAACAGCAGTCATCGGCCTCTTGTACACTGCAGGTCTTGATTTGAATCTAGTTCGGGAACACCTCAAGACTTTTGGCGGAGTTAAGCGCCGCTTTACAGAGAAAATTGTCAACGAAACAGTTATCATTGATGACTTTGCTCACCATCCAACGGAAATTATCGCAACTCTGGATGCAGCTCGTCAGAAGTATCCAAGCAAGGAAATCGTGGCAATCTTCCAACCGCATACCTTCACTCGGACCATTGCTCTCTTGGACGAATTTGCGGAAGCCCTCAATCAGGCTGACTCAGTCTATTTAGCTCAGATTTACGGATCTGCGCGTGAGGTGGACAATGGCGATGTTAAGGTTGAAGATTTGGCTGAAAAGATTGTGAAGCGGGCCAAGGTCATTGACGTAGATAATGTTTCTCCACTTCTTGACCATACTAATGCCGTTTATGTCTTTATGGGAGCTGGGGACATCCAGACCTATGAATATTCCTTTGAACGTCTCCTGTCCAATCTTACCAGCAACGTTCAGTAGGAGGAAACTTGATGGAAGCACCGATTCGTATCAGACAGGCTGACTTGAGCGACTGGGAAGAAATTCTTGCAATTGAACAGCTGAATTTTCCAGCAGCAGAAGCAGCCAGTTCAGAAGTTCTCAAAGAGAGGATTGAGCAGATTCCAGATACTTTTTTGCTAGCAGTGCTGCATGGTCAGCTTGCAGGCTATATTGTTGGACCAGCTGTTCAGGTGCGATATTTGACAGATGATCTCTTTAGCAAGGTGGGTGCTAATCCTCCAGAAGGTGGCTTCATTGCCGTCCAAAGTCTGTCCGTCCATCCGGATTTTCAGAGGCAGGGGGTCGGAACCTTGTTGCTTGCAGCTCTCAAGGAGACAGCTGTTCAGCAAAATCGACAGGGCATTAGCCTAACCTGTCATGATGAGTTGATACCTTATTATGAGATGAATGGTTTCGTTCACGAAGGGATTTCTGACTCAACTCATGGTGGAGCTATCTGGTCTGATATGGTGTGGGAAAATCCCAATTTTAAGGAGAAGTGATGATTATCCGTCAAGCTCAAATGGCTGACTTAGATGCCATTTATGCTATCGAATTGGAAAATTTCAGTCCAGAAGAGGCTGTTAGCCGTGAAAGTCTAGCAGCACATATCCAAACCCTATCTTCAACTTTTTTGGTGGCAGAAAAGGACGGTAAGATTTTGGGCTATCTGGAGGGACCTGTCCGTCCAGAACGTTATTTAAAGGATATTTCCTTTACAGAGGATATTGAAGATTATGGTCATCTGGACGGTGGCTTTATCTCTCTGACCAGTCTTTCTATCTCTAAGGATGCTCAGGGGATGGGGGTCGGCCGCAAGCTACTGGAAGCTATGAAAGAGATTGCTATAGCAGATGAACGCCACGGCATCAATCTGACCTGCCACGACTACCTCACCGCTTACTACGAGAAGCATGCCTTTGTAAATGAAGGTTTGTCACAATCAACTTACGCAGGCGCTACTTGGTTTGATATGGTCTGGGAAAATCCTAGTCTCAAACTGTAAAAAAACCAATAATAAGCTAGAAAATCCTACTCTTATTGCATTTATCTGACTTTTAAGATATAATGTTAGGGATTATGATGAAGGAGGTCAAATTTTTGACTGAAAAATCACAAGACAAAGAGAAGAATCTGAGCTTTAAAGAGCAGATTTTGAAAGATTTAGCTGGAGAAAAGGAAGAACAAACTCCCTCTTCAACTAGCCAATCAGAAGCGGACGCTGCTTCTGCAAAAGAAACAGCAGCTGCGGAGGACTTTGAAGCTAGACCGGCTTCGGTAGACGTTTCCTACAAGGTTGCAGAGAATGAAAAGGCTCACCCTCAGGTCTATGGCCGAGTGGATGAGGAAGATAAGAAGCCCAATGAGGTCCTATCTCGGGCTAATCGAGCCAACAACACGGTCAAGAAAAAACGTCAAAATACATTAGCCCGCAGGATTATGACAACTGTTCTGCTGATTGTCCTGCTGGGACTTGTGGTCACAGGAGTTGTCGGCTATACTTATGTATCTTCAGCTCTTAAACCTGTTGATGCAAACGCAACAGAGTATGTGACGGTTGAAGTACCAGAAGGCTCAAGCTCTAAGCAAATTGGGGAAATCCTCGAGAAAAAGGGGCTGATTAAAAATGCCCAAGTTTTTAGTCTATATTCCAAGATTAAAAGCTTTAACAATTACCAGTCTGGCTATTACAATCTCCAGAAGAGTATGGATCTAGATACCATTGCTCGGCAGCTTCAGGAAGGTGGAACGGATACGCCACAACCACCAGTTGTTGGCAAGGTTACTATTCCTGAAGGATATACACTGGAGCAGATTGCAGAGGCCGTGACGGTTAATGCAGCTGCAACTTCTAAGAAGACTAGTAAGACACCTTTTAGTAAAGACGATTTCCTAGCTAAGGTGCAGGATGAAGCTTTCATTTCCAAGATGGCAGCTAAATATCCACAGCTGCTGAGCACATTGCCAAGCAAGGACAGCGGAGTCAAGTACCGCTTAGAAGGTTATCTTTTCCCTGCCACTTATAACTATGGTGAGGATGCGGATCTGGAAAGCTTGATTGACCAGATGTTGGGCGCAATGAATACCAATCTGTCTTCTTACTACTCTACCATCGAAGCGAAGAATCTGACGGTTAATGAAGTTCTGACCCTTGCTTCTCTGGTAGAAAAAGAAGGTTCGACAGACCAAGACCGTAAAGATATTGCCAGCGTATTTTATAACCGTCTCAATCAAGCGATGCCGCTTCAGAGTAATATTGCTATCCTCTATGCTCAAGGCAAGCTAGGAAAGAAAACGACTTTGAAAGAGGACGCTGAAATTGATACCAATATCGACTCGCCTTTCAATGTCTATAAAAAAGAAGGGCTGATGCCTGGGCCAGTTGATAGTCCAAGCATGTCAGCTCTGGAAGCTACCATTAATCCAAGTAAGACGGACTACCTCTACTTTGTGGCAAATGTTGAAACAGGCGCTGTTTACTTCGCTAATACTTATGAGGAACACGCTAAAAATGTTGAGGAGCATGTCAACAGCAAGCTCACTCAATCCAGCAGCACTGATTAAAATGCTGTTATTGCAGACGAGAGAAAGCTAGCTCAGCTAGTTCTAGCTTTCTCAGTTCTGCTATATAAAAAAGGGACTGATACAGACTTGTCTCAGCCTCTTGTTTTAGTTTTAAAATAAAAGAAAATAAAAGAAAAGAGAAAAAATGGCTGAAAAAACTTATCCTATGACCCTAGAGGAAAAGGAAAAACTAGAAAAAGAATTAGAAGAATTGAAATTGGTGCGTCGTCCAGAAGTGGTAGAACGTATTAAGATTGCCCGCTCCTACGGCGATTTGTCAGAAAACAGTGAATACGAAGCTGCAAAGGACGAACAGGCTTTTGTGGAAGGTCAGATTTCTAGTCTGGAAACCAAGATCCGTTACGCTGAGATTGTAAACAGTGATGCTGTAGCCAAGGACGAAGTAGCTATCGGAAAAACAGTTACCATTCAAGAAGTAGGCGAAAGCGAAGAGGAAGTCTACATTATCGTTGGTTCTGCTGGTGCAGATGCATTCGCAGGCAAGGTATCCAATGAAAGCCCGATTGGACAAGCTTTGATTGGTAAGAAAACAGGTGATACTGCAACAGTCGAAACACCGGTTGGCAGCTACGACGTTAAAATTCTCAAGGTTGAAAAAACCGTTTAATAAATACCAAAAGGAACTGGCTAGAAGACTGGTTCTTTTTTCGTTTCTTTTAAGACAAAGAGTGTAGGCTAGATAAGAAGAGCAGGGGAAAAATAGAGAAAAGACAGATGGTTATGCTATAATGAGAATAAGCTAGAAAAGTAGGAGAACTGTATGCAAGAGCAAGATATTTATGGGAAATACGGCGGCTATCTGCCAAAGATTTTAGATGATCTTAGTCAGCGTATTCAAGAGGCTAATGATCGAGTCAAGCAGGAAACAGGGCAGAAGCTTTTTGAGCATTTTAATGCACGGGTCAAGCAGGCAGCCAGTATGGAAGAGAAATGTCAACGCAAGAATCTGCCTAGGGTGCCAGAGTCTGCCCTGAAAGAAATTCGTGATGCGATTGGGATTCGGATTGTTTGCGGTTTTATCGAGGACATCTATCAGACTATTGAGGTGCTTCGTCAGCTGGAGGGCTGTGAGATTGTTCTGGAAAAGGACTATATCCGAGCTGCCAAGCCTAACGGGTATCGCTCTTACCACTTGATATTAGAGGTGGAGACTCCTTATGAGGATTGTCATGGTCAAAATCCCGGCCGCTATTTTGTAGAAATCCAGCTTCGGACCATTGCCATGGACTCTTGGGCCAGCTTAGAACACCAGATGAAGTACAAGCATGAGATTAAAGACAGCAAGCGGATTGTCCGCGAGCTGAAACGCTGTGCAGATGAGTTGGCTTCCTGTGATGTGACCATGCAGACCATCCGCAATTTGATTCGAGAAAGTGAGTGAGATGATGAAGATTTTATTAGCTGAAGATGAGCAGCAGCTGTCCCGTGTCTTGGAAACGGCGATGACTCATGAAGGATATCAGGTTGATACAGCCTTTGATGGGCAAGAAGCTGTGGACTTGGCCAAGGAAAATGCTTATGATTTGATGATTCTGGATATCATGATGCCGGTCAAGACAGGCATTGAAGCGTTAAAAGAAATCCGCCAGTCCGGCAATACTACCCATGTCATCATGCTGACAGCTATGTCAGAGGTGGATGACAAGGTCACAGGGCTGGATGCCGGTGCAGATGATTATCTGACCAAGCCCTTCTCTCTGAAAGAGCTTCTGGCTCGCCTGCGGTCTATGTCCAGACGGGTAGCGACGTTCACCCCCAATTTGCTGCAGATTGGCCAAACGAGCCTCAATGTCGGAGAGCATGAGCTCATTAGCTCCAACTCAATCCGCCTAGCCGGCAAGGAATCTAAAATGATGGAATTTCTTATGCTCAATGCCCAGAAGAGTCTTTCCACTCAGGAAATCTTCCGCCATGTTTGGTCTAAAGACGAGGATGAGGATTTGGACGAAGGCTTCGTCTGGATTTATATTTCTTATTTGCGTCAGAAGCTGAAGGCTATTCATGCTGATCTTGCTATCTTGGGTGAGGAAGGCGGCAGTTTCACTCTGGTGCCGTTGGAAGGAGATGGCCATGTTTCGGAAGCTTAAAATTCGGTTCATTCTGCTGGCTTCGGCGGCTATTGTCTGTATTTTGCTGACCATGATTGCTGTCTTAAACTCCGTTCGCTTTCTGCAGACCAACGGAGAAATCCAAGCCGTTCTCAATATTCTATCTGCCAATAATGGAGATTTTCCCAGCGTAGAAGAAACGGCAGAGAGCTTGCAAAACGACCGTATCACCATTGATACCATCTACCAATACCGCTATTTTAGCGTGGTCTATAACGAAGACAAAACACTTTACTCCTCTAACTTGGACCATCTTTCCAATCTATCTAAGGAGCAGGCGCTCAGCTATGCTAACAAAGTGATTAAGGACAGCCGCAGCAGTGGCGTTTTTAGAGTAGGGAGTCAGTTTTATTCCTACCAGATAACGCAGGATTCCAAGACCAAGCGCTATTTACTGGTGGTCTTAGATTCGACTAATTATCTCGAAAGCCGCAATGACTTTTTCTGGCTGTCTATCCAGTTGTGTTTCTATAGCTTTATTTTCTTTGTCTTAGTCGTGTCTGGATTTTCCAACTTTGCCATCCGTCCCTATATCAAAAACTATGAAAACCAAAAACGTTTTATCACTAATGCGGGACATGAACTGAAGACGCCATTGGCAATCATCTCAGCCAATACGGAGCTGCAAGAGCTGATGACTGGCGAAAATGAATGGACAGAAAGCACCAAGGACCAGGTCAAGCGTCTCAGTAATCTAATCAATCAAATGGTCGTTCTGGCCCGTCTGGAAGAGCAGCCAGATGTTACCTTGGTAGATGTGAATTTCTCAGAAGTTGTCAAAAAAGTGGCTGGGAACTTCAAGTCTGTCATCGATAAGGCAGGCAAGAAGTACGAGATCAAGCTGCAGGAAGATATCCATGTCAAGGCAACTGAAGATGAACTTTATGAATTGGTTAGTATCCTGATTGACAATGCCTGCAAGTATTGTGACGAAGATGGGCAAATTTTTGTCACTCTGACCAAGGCTAAGCGGGGGAAACGAGCCCGTTTGACGGTAGCTAATAGTTACGCGGACGGCAAAAATGTTGATTACAGTCGTTTCTTTGACCGTTTTTATCGCGAGGATGAATCGCACAATCAGAAGCAGCCTGGCTACGGAATTGGTCTATCCATGGCAGAAAGTCTGGTGCGGATTTTCAAGGGCAGGATTTGGGTTTCATATAAGAAGGGCTTGATTGGCTTTACCGTTTTACTGTGATAGAGTCACCTCGTTCATCAGTTATTGCTTTGTTTGCTGAGTTTTTTGTATCGATTACGCTGATCCTTACTCGAGATTAAAAAAATTCTTCTAGTATTAGCTAGAAGAATTTTTCTTTATCTTGACCGTTGCTTACCAGCATTGCGGTTCTTTTTCTTTTTGTTCTTTTGCTCAATAGCCGGCTGAGCTTTTGGAGTAACATCTTTAGCCCGGCTAGCTTTTTTCAAACCTTTAGGAGGATTTTTTTCAAATTCCTCTGCTACCTGTTTTCTCAGGCGAGGTCGAATGATATAGTTGATGATAAATTGCTGGATGATTTGGATAAATCCACCGACTACCCAGTAGAGAGTAACTGCAGCAGGAGAGAAGAATGAGAAACCAACAATCATGATAGGGCTCATATAAGAAGCTTGTTTCATGCTGTTTCTTTGAGTTTCATCTTCAATGCCATGCAGAGAGAGCACTGACTGGATATAGTAGAGGATACCGACAATGGCAGTCAAAGCCCAATCGCTTTTGGCCAGGTCTTTAATCCAGAGGAAGGAACTGCCTGCAACTCCTTGAGTATACTGAGCTGCAAAGAAGAGGGCTGAGAAGAAAGGCATTTGGATGAGCAGAGGCAGACAGCCTATACCGCCAAACATGCTGAGTCCATTTTCTTTTTGAGCAGCCATCAGTTCTTGCTGAGCCTGCATCTTCTCTTCCTGAGTTTCGGCATTTTTGATTCGCTCTTGGATTGGGGCAAAAATCGGCTTAAAGTAGTTCATCTTTTCAGACTGAAGCGTCGCCTTCCAAGACTGATAGATTCCCAGCGGAAGAATGATAATCCGCACGATAAGCGTAACGATGATAATCGCCAGACCATAACCCAAGCCTGAATTCTTGGCGAAAAATTGGATGCCATCCGCCATAGGCTGACCAATCACGTCCCAGATCAGACCAGAAGGATTGCCAGCCTTGTCGCGGCCCACACAGCCAGACAGGAAAAGAAGCGTAGCCAGTCCCATACCGGAGAATAAAAAGCGTTTGAAATGTTTCACGAGTTCATATCCTTTGTTTCTAAAAAATAATACCTATCTATTCTACTGTTTTTTTGCAAAATATACAATAGTTCTGCAGACCTAATTTGAAATTTTAAAGTCAGGATAGGAGTCGAAATTAGCCATGGTTACGTCCAAATAACTGACCTTAGAAAAAGGTGTCGGTCCCTTGCGGATTTCCTGGATAAATTTGGCCATCAGAGCTGGGTCATCAGCTTGAGCCAGAATGCCAACAGTACCGTCGTCGTTGTTCCAGACCCGGCCGGTAATACCACCGATTTCCAGCGCTAGAGAATAGACTCCCCAGCGGAATCCAACCCCTTGTACCCGTCCTTGGGCTATCATTTTTACCTTTTGCATGGCATCCTCCTTTAGTGAGCGGACCGAGGGGATTTAAGCCCTCAGTATGAGTGCAAGTCTGCTAAATTGTGGTATAATGTTCTTATGAATATTATAACCTCAAAAGCCAATAATGTGGTAAAAAAAGCTAAAAAACTTCATCACAAAAAATACCGCAAGGATTCTTATTTGATCGAGGGCTGGCATTTATTTGAGGAAGCTGTCAGCAGTGGGGCAGAGCTGATTCGGATTTTTGCTTTAGCGGAATACGCAGAGCGATTAGCTGATTTTTCTCAGGTAATCTTTGTCAGTCCAGAGATTTTATCAGATTTGGCTGATAGTAAGACGCCACAGGGCATTGTCGCGGAAGTGGCTTTTGAAAGGGAAGAAATACCATCGGAGTTAAGTGGACGCTATCTTTTCTTGGAGGACATTCAGGATCCAGGTAATGTCGGCACCATCATTCGGACTGCGGATGCAGCTGGTTTTGACGGGGTTTTCATCTCTCGTTTGTCAGCAGATATCTATAACCTAAAAACGCTGCGCTCTATGCAGGGGAGCCATTTCCATCTGCCAGTGTATCGGATAGAAACGGCTGATTTTATTAGGCTGGCTCGTTCTTCCAGTCTGCCAATTCTAGCGTCGACTTTGTCGTCAACATCTATCGATTACAGACAGGTGGGTAGCAAAGAGAGCTTTGCTCTAGTCATGGGCAATGAAGGACAGGGGATTAGTTCCAAAATGACGGAAGCAGCTGATCTTCTGATCCATATTTCCATGAAGGGTCAGGCAGAAAGTCTTAATGTTGCTGTCGCTGCTGGTATTTTAATCTTTCATTTAAGCTAAAAATCAGAAAAAGAGATATAATAGTTGGCAAGGGAGGTGATTCTATGCCTTACAAAAAGGACGAGGAATTTATGGCCTATGTTGGGCACTTGATTGAAAAGCCCAGTGTACAGCGCCTGAAAGAAATTCCCCATCATATTCATTCCAATAGACTTGAACATTCCATCAATGTAAGTTATACTAGTTACAGAATTGCCAAAAAATTTGGCTGGAATGCCCGCAGCACGGCACGCGGTGCCCTGCTTCATGACTTATTCTACTATGACTGGCGTGTAACCAAGTTTAAGAAGAGTCATGCTTGGGTTCATCCGAGGCTGGCAGTTCGCAATGCTCGTAAGATTACCAAGCTTAATAAAGTCGAAGAGGACATTATCGTCAAGCATATGTGGGGCCTGACCTTGGCACCGCCTCGCTACAAAGAGTCATTTGTTGTGACGATGGTGGACAAGTATTGGGCCGTCAAAGAAACGACGGCACCTTGGAGACGCAAGGGCGGTAATCGCAAGCTCTTTCATCGAAAGATGCTGAAACCGTAAATGTTTAATTATAAAAGGAGTAACTATGAATCATTCTATTATTCAAGATCAATCAGATATTAATTCTTTCTATGCTAAGATTTATTCTATCGTTGGTGTCGGTATCGGAATCTCAGCAATCGTGTCCCTCTTGATGCTAAACTTCTTTCAGGACATTATTATCTCTGTTCTGACAGGCTCCACTTGGATTTTCTATGCTGCTATTGCAGTTGAGTTTATCCTTGTGTTGGTAGCATCTGGAACTGCTCGGAGCAATAGTCCGGCGGCGTTGCCTATGTTTTTAGCTTATTCAGCCATCAATGGATTTACCCTGAGTATTATCATGGCGCTGTATCTTCAGTCAACTGTTCTCTTAGCCTTTCTGACAACGACTGTTATGTTCTTTGCTATGGGCTTCATCGGCAAGGTGACTAAAAAGGACCTATCTGGAATAGGGAAAGCTTGTATGGCCGGTTTGATTGGTATTATCGCTGCTAGCTTCCTTAATATCTTCTTGAGAAGCAGTGGCTTGGACTTTATCATCAGTATCGTTGGTGTCCTTATTTTCTCAGGACTCATCGCTTGGGACAATCAGAAAATCCGCTATGTTTATGAGCAGACCAATGGCAATCCAGGGAATGGCTGGGCAATTTCTCTGGCTCTGCATCTGTATCTGGACTTCATTAATCTCTTCCTCAGCTTGCTGCGTATTTTTGGAAGAAACAAATAACTAAGCTAAATAAAACTCAAGCATTGGACGTTTGCTCCAGTGCTTTTTGTTTCTCCTATGGATTTATGGTATAATAAACCCAGCAAATAGAAAGCGAGAATAGTATGAAAACTCCTTTTGTCAGTCGTGAAAAGCTAGCTGAGATTACGGCTCAGTTTCCAACCCCTTTCCATCTTTATGATGAGAAAGGAATTCGGGAAAGAGCGCGTGCCTTGCATGAGGCCTTTTCTTGGAATCCAGACTTTAAAGAGTATTTTGCTGTCAAGGCTACTCCCAATCCTGCTATTTTAAAAATCCTCAAAGAAGAAGGCTGTGGAGTGGATTGTGCCAGCTATGTCGAACTGCTCATGAGCCAAAAGCTGGGCTTTGCTGGACAGGATATCATGTTTTCGTCCAATAACACACCGGCTGAGGAATTTCAGTTTGCGCGTGACCTTGGAGCGACTATCAATCTGGATGCCTATGAAGATGTAGCTTTTCTAAAGGAGGCTGCTGGTATTCCCAAGGTCATTTCCTGCCGTTACAACCCTGGCGGTGTCTTTGAGCTGGGAACCAGCATTATGGATAATCCAGAAGAAGCCAAGTTTGGTATGACCAAGGACCAGCTGATTCAAGCTTTCAAAGAGCTCAAGGAGTTGGGAGCTGAGAAGTTTGGCATTCATGCTCTCTTGGCCTCAAATACTGTCAGCAATGACTACTATCCTGAACTGGCCCGTCAGCTTTTTGAGCTGGCTGTAGAAGTAGTGGCTGAGACAGGAGTTGAGCTGGACTTTATCAATCTATCTGGCGGTGTCGGCATTAATTATCAGCCTGAAGGTGAGGAAAATGACATTGCGGTCATCGGTCAAGGAGTTCGTCAGGCCTATGAAGCTATTCTGACACCTGCTGGTCTAGGACAGGTCAAGATTTATACGGAGCTGGGCCGCTTTATGCTGGCACCTTATGGCCTGCTGGTCACCAAGGTTACCCATAAGAAGCAGACCTACCGAACCTATCTGGGGGTGGACGCCTCTGCGGTCAATCTGCTGCGTCCGGCCATGTACGGTTCTTATCACCACATTACCAATATGGATCGACCTGAGGGTGAGACAGAGATTGTGGATGTTGTCGGCAGCCTCTGTGAGAATAACGACAAATTCGCCATTAATCGCCCGCTGCCCGTCAGTCAAATTGGCGATACACTGGTGATACACGATACTGGTGCGCATGGTTTCTCCATGGGCTATCAGTACAATGCCAAGCTCCGCTCCAGCGAAATTCTCTTGGAGCAAGATGGCAATGTTCGCATGATTCGTCGGGCTGAAAAACCAGAAGATTATTTTGCGACACTGTATGGCTTTGATTTTGAAAAATAGAGAAAATTTGATATAATGAAGAGCAATGTAAAAATGGAAATAGAGGAGTTTTTGACATGAATGTATTTATAGAGATTATCTTGATTATGGCAGCATTTGCTGGAGGCGTACTCTTGGGTATGTATCTGCTTCGTCGTCAAGTAGAGAAGGAATTTGCAGAAAATCCGCGTTTGAATGTAGAAGCAGTTCGGACCTTGCTTAGCGCTAGCGGTCAACGGCCAAATGAAGCGAAAGTGCAGCAAGTCTACCGTCAAATTATCAGCCAGCAGAAAGCGGCGCTTGCTAAGAACAAAAAGAAAAAATAATTTTCTAGAGGCTGGCTTTTAATACCAGTAGAGAAAATCTATAAAAAAATGGGGATTTGGAATCGGCTTCCAGTCCCTTGTTTTAGAAAGAAGACCTTATGGATAATCGACCAATCGGTTTTTTAGACTCAGGAGTGGGCGGTTTGACTGTAGTCCGTGAGCTCATGCGGCAGCTCCCCCACGAAGAGGTCATTTATATCGGAGATTCAGCGCGGGCTCCCTACGGTCCTAGGCCTGCTGAGCAGATTCGTGCTTATACCTGGCAATTGGTCAACTTCCTCCTGACTAAGGATGTTAAGATGATTGTCATTGCCTGTAATACAGCGACTGCTGTTGTCTGGGAAGAAGTGAAGGAAAAGCTGGATATTCCAGTACTGGGCGTGATTCTGCCGGGGGCTAGTGCAGCTATTAAGTCAACTGCCAGTGGCCGGATTGGTGTTATTGGAACGCCAATGACTGTTTCTTCTGATATTTATCGTCAGAAGATTGAAGCGCTCTCGCCGGAGATGCAGGTGGAAAGTTTGGCCTGTCCTAAGTTTGTACCTTTGGTAGAGTCCAATGAACTTCATTCCAGTCTTACCAAAAAAGTGGTCTATGAAACCCTGCAGCCTCTGGCTGGCCGAGTAGATACACTTGTCTTGGGCTGTACCCACTATCCCTTGCTCCGGCCTATTATTCAAAATAGGATGGGACCAAATGTGAAGCTGATTGACAGCGGGGCAGAGTGCGTACGGGATATTTCTGTCCTGCTCAATTACTTTGAAATTAATCGCAGTCGGGAAAAACAGGAGCTCAACCACCAATTTTACACAACCGCCAATGCCAAGAGCTTTTCGGAGATTGCAGAAAGCTGGCTGGGCCTGAAAGTGAATGTGGAGCATGTAAGCTTATGACAAATAAAATTTATGAATACATTGACGAGAACAATTGGTATATCGGAGAATGGACCCGCTTTCGCAAGGCTGGCTATCATTTCAATGACATCCCTTACAGGCTCTTGGAGCATATAGATGCAGAGTTGAGTGAGCTGATTGAGCGGGATTTGGATGAAGCCTACAACGCCTTTACCACAGTTGTAGTCAAATACGGCTCGCCTATGTCCTATATCCAGTTTGTCCTCAATATGATTAACGACCGTCAGGAGCGGGATTTTAAGGCGACCAGTCATAAAGGAGCTATTCTAATTACAGAAAAGGACTTGCTGCGCAAGGTCTTCTTCCTGTCCAGGGATGGGGTTAAGATGACCGACTTTTTTGGTCAGGGTCAGGAGTCCGAGATGGTTGTCGGAGATACCATCTTGATTGCGACTCGCAACGAAGGAAAGACAGCAGAGTTTCGCAAACTCTTTGATAAGCTGGGCTATAAGGTTGAAAATCTCAATGATTATCCTGACTTGCCAGAAGTCGAAGAGACGGGAACCACCTTTGAGGAAAATGCACGGCTCAAGGCAGAGACAATCAGTAAGCTGACCGGTAAAATGGTGCTAGCTGACGACTCAGGTCTGCAGGTCGATGTTTTAGGCGGCTTGCCTGGAGTCTGGTCGGCTCGCTTCGCTGGAGTAGGGGCGACAGATGATGAAAACAACATCAAGCTCCTGCATGAACTGGCTATGGTGTTTGATATCAAGGACCGCTCTGCCCATTTTCATACGACCCTAGTGGTGGCTAGTCCTGACAGGGAGTCACTGGTAGTTGAAGCGGATTGGCCGGGCTACATTGCCCATGAGCCAAAAGGAGAAAATGGCTTTGGCTATGATTCTTTGTTCTTAGTGGGAGAAACAGGAAAAACGTCTGCCGAGCTGACGATGGAAGAAAAAAATGCGCAATCTCATCGGGCTCAGGCGGTTAAGAAATTAGTGGAGGTATTTCCAGCATGGCAAAGCAAACCATTATAGTCATGAGTGATTCTCATGGCGACCGTGCTATTGTAGAAGAAATTAGGAATCATTATATAGGGAAAGTAGATGCGATTTTCCATAACGGAGACTCTGAGCTTCCTTCTGATGATGAGGTATGGCAAGGGATTCAGGTTGTTGCAGGGAATATGGACTTTTACGACGACTATCCAGAACGCTTGGTGACGGATTTGGCGGGGACCATTATTGCCCAGACTCACGGGCATCTCTTCCATATAAACTTTTCTTTTCAAAAGCTGGATTTGTGGGCACAAGAGGTTAATGCAGACATCTGCCTCTACGGTCACCTGCATATCCCAGATGCTCGAATGGAGGGCAAAACGCTCTTTCTGAATCCAGGCTCCATCAGCCAGCCACGCGGCCTGATCAACGAACGTCTCTACGCTAAGGTAGAGATTGATGATGACCGCTTTAAAGTTGATTTCTATACACGAAATCATGAACTCTATCCAAGCTTGTCCAAGGAGTTTAGCCGATGATTGCTAAGGAATTTGAAGACTATCTGCTGCAACATGAAGAAACTTTTTTGACGCCTGGGGAAAATCTGGCGGTTATGATTGACACCCATAATGTGGATCATGCTATCCTATTGCTGAGCCAGATGACATACTCACGTGTACCAGTCGTAACGGCAGATAAAAAGTTTGTTGGCACGATTTCCCTGACAGACATCATGTCCTATCGCATGCGCCATGATTTGCCAGAAGAGGAATTCATGATGACAGACATCGTCCATATGACTAAAATGGACGACTTGACAGTTGGGCCAGATTATACTGTATCAGATGTACTTCATAAGCTGGTCGACGAGTCATTCCTACCGGTTGTGGGCGAGGATCAGCATTTTTACGGAATTATTACTAGAAAGTCTATTTTGAAAGCTGTCAATTCTTTGTTGCACGGCTTTAGTAAAAAGTACGAAATTCGCAAAAAATGAAAGAATACATTAGACCGTTTTTAAATCAAAAAAACATCTCAGAAAATTCTAAAATTGCCTATTCTTATGATTTGGAGCAGTTTATCGAGGAAGTACATGGCCGGATTACCGAGACCAATCTGCGGATTTATCAGGCCTCTATCAAGGATTTTAAGGCAGCTGTTCAGAAGCGGAAGCTCTCAGCAGTCAATCAATTTCTCTACTTCCTTTATCAGCAGCAGCTTATTGAGGAGTTCCATCGCTTAGTCTTGCCCAAAGTGTCAGTATCGAAGGAGCAGGAAAATGAACTGCTGGACCTGTCTGCTTTTTGGCAGGAATCAAGTGTTCCCAGGGGGCGGCTGATGGCTCTTCTTATCTTGGAAATGGGCTTGCTGCCTAGCGAGATTTTGCAGGTCAGAGTGGCTGATGTCAATCTTGACTTTCAGGTTTTGAAGATTGAAAAGGCCGGTCAGAAGCGGGTCATCAAGATTCCTGAGAGCCTGACGGGTGAGTTAGAAGACTATCTGACAGGGACCTATTTATTTGAGAAAAACGGCAAATCCTATTCTCGTCAGTGGGGCTTCCGTCAGCTAGAGGCCTTCTTGATTGAGCAGGGACAAGCCAGTCTATCCGCCCAAAGCCTGCGTGAGCAGTTTATTTTGCGTCAGCGGGAGAAGGGGATTGGCCTCTATGATATTGCCCAAGATTTGGGCTTGAAAACCATGATTACACTAGAAAAATACAGATAAAAATGGATATCAAACTAAAAGATTTTGAAGGCCCGTTGGACCTGCTGCTCCACCTCGTATCTAAGTATCAGGTGGATATTTATGATGTGCCCATTACGGAGGTCATTGAGCAGTATCTGGCTTATGTGGCTACTTTGCAGGCCATGAAGCTGGAAGTGACGGGCGAGTACATGGTCATGGCAAGCCAGCTCATGCTGATTAAGAGCCGCAAGCTTCTGCCTAAGGTAGCGGATAATGCTGAGCTGGAAGATGATTTGGAGCAAGACCTCTTGAGCCAGATTGAGGAATACCGCAGGTTCAAACTCTTGGGAGAGAAAATGTCGCTCCAGCATGATGACCGAGCGCTTTATTATTCTAAGCCCAAGCTGGAGCTGGTTTATGAAGATTCTGAGCTCCTGCATGACAAGTCAACCATAGATCTGTTCTTGGCTTTTTCCAAGGTTATCGCCAAGAAGCAAGAGGAGTTTTCTAAGAGTCATACAACCATTGTGCGAGACGAGTACAAGATTGAGGACATGATGGATGTGGTGCGCCAGCGCTGTGCTGGTAAGAGCCGTCTGGCTCTGCAGGAGATTTTTGCAGAGACCAAAGACATGAATGAAGTTATTACTCTCTTTCTGGCGACCTTGGAATTGGTCAAGGTGCATGAAGTGCAAGTCATTCAGGAAGAAAATTTTGGAAATATTTATTTAGTAGGAAGAGGAAATGAGTAAGTTAGCAGAGATTGAAGCCCTGCTTTTTGTGGCGGGAGAAGATGGACTCAAGGTTCATCAATTGGCAGAAATCCTTTCTTTGCCGCCGACCGGGGTTATTCAGAGTTTGGAGAAGTTAGCTGAGCAATATGAGGCCAATCCGGACTCCAGCCTGACCCTGCTGGAAACCTCAAAGACTTATAAGCTGGTCACAAAGCCAGAGTTTGCTGAGATTCTGCGGGCCTATTCGAGGGCGCCAATCAATCAAAGTCTGTCGCGGGCGGCCCTCGAGACCTTGTCTATCATTGCTTATAAGCAGCCGATTACAAGGGTTGAAATAGATGACATCCGCGGGGTTAATTCCAGCGGTGCTTTGGCCAAACTCTTAGCTTTTGAACTGGTTCGAGAAGATGGCAAAAAGGAAGTCATTGGCCGGCCGAATCTCTATGTGACAACGGATTATTTCTTAGACTATATGGGAATCAATCACCTAGATGAGCTGCCGATTGTCGAAGAAACAGAGCTAGTTGCTGAAGAAAGTCAGCTCTTTATTGAAAGGACAGATATCGATGAGAATCAATAAATACATCGCTCATGCTGGGATAGCCAGCCGCCGTAAGGCAGAAGAGCTAATCAGGCAGGGGAAGGTCAGTATAAACGGCCAAGTGGTACGTGAGCTGGCGACGAACGTCAAGTCTGGCGACCGTGTGGAAGTAGAAGGCCAGCCTATCTACAACGAAGAGAAGGTTTATTACCTCCTCAATAAGCCGCGCGGGGTCATTTCCTCTGTCAGTGATGACAAGGGACGTAAGACGGTCGTGGAGCTCTTGCCTCAGGTTAAGGAGCGGATTTATCCGGTCGGTCGTTTGGACTGGGATACTTCTGGCATTCTCATTCTGACAAATGACGGAGATTTTACCGACGAGATGATTCATCCCCGCAATGAGATTGATAAGGTCTATGTAGCCCGTGTCAAAGGATTGGCCAATAAAGAAGTTCTTCGTCCTCTGACTCGCGGTATTGAGATAGAGGGGCGCAAAACCAAGCCAGCGGTTTATGAGATTATCAAGGTTGATCCGGCGAAAAATCGCTCGATCGTTCAGCTGACCATCCACGAAGGCCGTAACCATCAGGTCAAGAAGATGTTCCAGGCGGTCGGATTGCAAGTGGATAAGCTGTCACGGACTCGCTTTGGTCATTTGGACCTAACTGGCCTTAAGCCTGGTGAGTATCGAAAACTCAGCAAGAAAGAAGTCAGCCAGCTGCATACACTGGCTGTAACCAAGACCAAGAAATGATAAAGAAACTGCTTATTGCTCCTGTCCGCTTTTATCAACGCTTCATCTCCCCTGCTTTTCCTCCATCTTGCCGCTTTCGGCCAACCTGCTCTAACTATATGATAGAAGCTATCCAGAAGCATGGTGCTAAAGGAGTTTTGATGGGCTTGGCGCGCATTCTCCGATGTCATCCCTGGTCTCAGCCAGGAGAGGATCCTGTACCAGACCGTTTCAGTCTGAGAAGAAATAATACAAGAAAAAAGTCTCACTAGCGATTTAGCTAGTGAGACTTTTATATATATTCTCCGAATATTTCCTATCTTCTAGACCAGGTCTTAGGCAGGAAGAGCAGGAGAATCGGGTAGATTTCTAAGCGACCACCAATCATAGCAAAGGCTAGCAGAAGTTTAGAAAAAGGACTAAAGATAGAAAAATTATCTGTCGTCCCAATCATAGGACCGATATTGTTGAAGCAAGAGAGAACCCCGCTGACAACCGTCATAAAGTTATTATTATCCAAGCTGACAATGAAAATGAGAGCTAGAATAATCAAGATATAAACGGCTAAGTATTTCAGTACCTTATGCTGGGTATCCTTGTCAATGACCGCACCATTGACATGCAAGGTCAGGACGCGATTAGGTGATAAGGTAGATAGAATCTGATTTTTAGCAATGCGGGACATGATAATCCCCCGAATGACCTTAAATCCCCCAGCTGTTGATCCAGCTGAGCCCCCGATACACATGAGCAGGAGCAGGATAACCTGAGAAAAAAGCGGCCATTTGACTGTATCGCCATAGCCAAATCCAGTTGTTGTGATGACATTGGCTACCTGGAAGAAGGAAATCTCCACGCTCTTGGCAAAGCTTTGATAGAGGTGGAAGACATTAAAGGCAATCAAGGCAGTGGAAAGAAAGACAATCCAGAGATAGCCCCTAAGTTCCTCATCGCCAAAGCAGGCCTTAAACTTGCGAATCAGCAAGAAATAGTAGAGATTAAAGTTGACCCCGAAAGCCAAGACCCCAAAGCTGACCAGATAAGTAATCAGCGAACTGTTATAGTGGGCAATACCGTCATTGTATACGGTGAATCCTCCTGTACCAGCAGTTCCCATGGCAATGACGAGGCTGTCAAAGAGCGGCATACCCGCTAGGAAATAAAGCAGCGCAAAGATAGCAAAGAGAGCCAGATAGATGATGTAAAGAATCTGGGCCGTACTCTTAAGCTTGGACACAACCTTGCCAAAGACTGGGCCCGGAACTTCTGCTTTCATGACCTCCAAGTGGCCATTTTTAGCATTGTCCATAATAGCTAAGGCAAAGACCAGCACTCCCATCCCTCCGATTAAGTGAGTAAAGCTGCGCCAGAAGAGCAGAGAATGGGAGAGAACGCCGACATCGTTAAGGATAGTCGCTCCCGTGGTGGTGAAGCCGGAGCTGATCTCAAAGAAAGCATCAATAACGTCTGGAATCTGCCCGGAAAAAACAAAGGGCAGAGCTCCGAAGAAGGACCAGAGAATCCAGCACAGGGCTACAATCAGGACACCTTCCTTGGCGTAGATATGTAGGTCCTTGGGCTTTAAATAAGAGCCTATGCCACCTAAAACTAGCAGGATGGCCATGGTTGCCCCGATAGAGAGAAAGATCTTTAAAGGCTCACCGTAGATTAGAGCTACGATAATGGGCACAATCAGCAGTGCCGCCTCAATCAGCAGTAATTTTGCCAGCAGGTAGCGAATCATAGATCTATTCATGGGCCTACCTCGCTAACAGATCATAAATCTGCGTGATATTTTGCAGCAGAGTGGTAACGATAATCTTATCTCCGACTTGCAGGTTGTCATCACCGGTAGGGAAGATGGCTTTGCCTTGACGGATAATGGCCGCAATCAGGACATCTTTCTTCAGATGAAGCTGAGACAGAGGAATACCAGTCATCTTGTTTTCTTCTTTGATTTGGAACTGCAAGGTTTCGATTTGGCCATTGGCTACATGGTGCAGAGCTTCCAGGTTAGAGAATTGAGCATTGTAGCGACCGCGGATAAAGTGCATAATGGTATCAACAGCGATACCTTTAGGCGTCACGATGCTGGCAAAATCTTGGTTATCAATGATTTCCAACAAACTAGTCCGGTTAATCTTGGTGATGTTTTTCTGTACACCTAGATTATTAAGGAACATGGAAGTGATGATATTTTCTTCATCCACACCAGTCAAGGTAGCGATAGCATCAAAGTTGTTGGCGCGTTCCTCCAGCAGGATGTCCTTGGCAGTACCATCTCCATGGACTACATAGAGATCAGGAAATTCCTGACTGAAAAAGTTTGCCCGCTCACGGTTAGATTCAATGATTTTAAGCTCAATTTTACTGTTTTTGAGAATGTTGAGCAGGTAATAAGCGATCTTGCCTGCCCCGATAATCATCAGGCTCTTAACCACTCTAGGGCGTACCATATTGTGGAATTGAACAATGTCTAGGCGGTTACCTGTTACATAGATCTTGTCTCCGGCCTCCAAAGTGAAGTCACCATCAGGGATCTCCAAGTGCCCTTTTCTCTCAATAGCGCAGACAATGATATTTCCAAATTTCTTACGGAACTGGGAAATATTCATCTGGCAGAGATTGCTGTCTTCCTTGAGTTTGAACTCCATCAGTGCCACCCGACCATTGGCAAAGTGCTCTACTGATAGAGCATTAGGGAAGTCAATGATATTAGCAATATAGCGAGCAGTTAGGAGCTCAGGATTGACCACTAGCGAGAAGCCCAGGATGTTCTTCTCCTTAAAGTAAGGGTTGGAATACTCAGGATTGCGCACTCGGACGATAGTTTCCTTAGCCCCCATCCGCTTGGCTAGGACCGCTGAAACCATGTTGACCTCATCATGCTCGGTCATAGAGATGAAAATGTCACAGTGCCCAACATCTGCCTGTTCTAGGATTTTAAAGTTGGCACCATTGCCAGAAATACCGATAATATCATAGCGTTTGGTAATCTGGTTGAGAACAGCCTCATCCTGCTCAATCAGGATAACATCATGTTTTTCAGCCACTAAAGAGCGACAGAGGGCCGTTCCGACCTTCCCGCCGCCAACAACGATAATTTTCATAAGTTTAGATTCCTCCAAAGTATGTATCTATCATACTCTTTTTTCATTTAAATTTCATCTATATAATACAGAATAGTCTAGTTATTTATAGAATTCCGAATATTTTTTTACAAAAATGGTGTCTTCCTATGAAAATTTAAAAAAAACTAGAATTTTTTGAGCCGTTTTTATTGACTTGTAGGCTGAAAGTGTTATACTAAATGAGTACCTTCATTGGTTTACCTCAAACCTGTTGTGATGTAAGTTAATGAAGCCTTAACCACGCTGTTTGCTGAGCTTGACTCCGGGCAGTGTGGCTATTTTTTTATCTAAAGAAAAATACTAGGAAAAATATTCTTATTATGAAAAATCATATCGTTCTTTTTGAGCCTCAGATTCCGCAGAATACCGGCAATATTGCTCGTACTTGCGCTGCGACTAATTCGCCGCTTCACATCATCAAACCCATGGGTTTTCCCATTGATGACCGCAAGATGAAGCGGGCGGGATTGGACTATTGGGATAAGCTGGACATCACTTATTATGAGAGTTTAGCCGATTTTATGGAGCAGATGAACGGCCGTCTTTATCTGATTTCTAAGTTTGCAGAGAAGGTCTATTCTGAGGAAAACTTTGCAGCAGAAGGTTCGCATTATTTTATGTTTGGCCGAGAGGACAAGGGGCTGCCAGAAGAATTTATGCGTCGCCATCCAGAAAAGGCTCTGCGTATTCCCATGAACGACCAGCATGTCCGCAGCCTCAATGTTTCAAATACAGTCTGTATGATTGTCTATGAAGCCCTGCGCCAGCAGAATTTTGCTGGCTTAGATTTGGTACATGAGTATGAAGCTGACAAGCTGAAGTAGTGGAATGAATGTATCTAAGCAGTTAATTATCCTAATAGATAGAATACTATGGTTGAAACATTTTTAATTACATCAATCAAATTGCTTGCTCTGGAAGGCTTTTTTTGTTATGATAATGATGTCTTCAGGGCAGGGTGAGATTCCCGACCGGCGGTAATTTTTGGATTGGAAATTTTTTCTCAATGCCAAATCAAGTCCGCGAGCGCAAGCTGATGTGGTGAGATTCCACAACCGACAGTATAGTCTGGATGGGAGAAGACGAGAGGCAGTGAAGCAATCTTGCCGTTTAATCTTTATTTAAGGGCTGAGCCTTATACTAAATAATCATTAGCTGACAAGCCTTTTTTCAGTGGCCTTTCCGGCTTCTCTAATTTTTATAAATTGGAGGAACCTGTGATGACAAATACTCGTAAGTTGGCGATTGTAGCAGTTTTATCTGCTCTATCATTTCTACTCATGCTTTATGAGATTCCCTTGATAACCGATTTTTTAAAGTTGGATTTTTCAATTATTCCGATTTTACTGGCTTTGGTGGTCTTGGATTTCAAAAGCTCTCTGGCAGTGCTCTTGATTCGCTCTGTCTTAAAGCTAGCTTTGAATAATCATGGTATAGACACTCTTATCGGTCTCCCCATGAATATATTGGCAGTAGCTGTATTTGTTTCTGCTTTTGCACTCTTATGGAAAAAAAGGAAAAACTTGTCTGACTATGTGAAGGCTTCTCTGGTAGCAACGCTTGGTCTAACTGTCACTATGATCGTTTTAAATATCATTTATGCAGTTCCTCTCTTTGCGAGATTTGCTGGTTTTGATATTTATAAAACATATGGCCTGTCCAAGTATCTGCTGACTATGATTGTCCCTTTTAACATCTTAGAAGGAGTGATCTGGGCTGTCGTCTTTTGGCTGATTTACACGCTCTTGCAGCCCGTCCTAAAACGCTATGAAAAATAAACAATCTTATCTAACAAAGGGCTCTTTTGCCCTTTTACTTTTCGTCATGCTAGGCTACATGGTCAAGTTTTATCCTGACCAGCTGACCAGCTTTGACACCCCGATTCAGACATGGCTGCGGGGAGACTTGCCTGCAGCTTTGACGACATTTTTCAAACTAGTGACCAGTGTGATTGACCCGATGGGGATTATCATCTGGGTTTCAGCTCTTGTCCTGTTTTTCCTTTATAAAAAATGGAAGCTAGAAGCTGCCTTGCTAGCGGGAAATCTGGTCTTACATGGGATTTTGATTAAGCTGATTAAACTCGTTTACCACAGAAGCCGGCCGAGTCTTTCGCATTTGGTCGAAGAGGGCGGTTACTCTTTCCCTAGCGGACATTCCATGGCGACAGCCATTGTTCTTGGGACCTTGATTATCATTGTCCAGCAACGGATTCAAAACCAAAAAATCAAGCGCTTGGCACAAGGTTTGCTCCTGGTCTATATCTTCACTGTTATGACCTCCAGAGTCTATCTGGGCGTGCATTATCCGACAGATGTTATCGGAGGAGCCTTGATGGGCTTAGCCATCCTCAATATCGAATTTCCCTTTTATGACAAGCTGCGCTTTCAGTGGCGTTTCAAGGGAAAGCAGAAATAAATATAGATGAGAAAGGTTGGCTTTGCTGGCCTTTTTGTCTTGACAAAGAAAATCTCTTTCTTTAAGATAGGTGCAAACAAGATTAGGAGGTCAGAATGTCCAATTTGAATCAAGAAATCATAGATGCTGTTTTAGCATTAGTAGATAGCATTCCCTCTGGGAGCGTGGCGACCTATGGTCAGGTTGCCCGTTTGATTGGTCGGCCAAAAAATGCCCGCTTGGTGGGAAAGATTCTCAGTCAGTCGGAACTTTATGGCGGCAAGCATCCTTGCCATCGGGTAGTCAATGCAGCAGGGCGCCTCGCACCTGGCTGGGAAGACCAGAAACACTTGCTTTGGGCAGAGGGAGTGGACTTGAAGGCTAATGGCTGTGTGGACCTCAAGCGTTATCAGTGGGAGCGATGATTTCCTTCTTTCCTTATGAAAGAGGGAATTTTTGTTTCTATGCCCCTTTTTGTGGTAGAATGAAAGGTATGAAATCTTACAATTCTTTGAATGATTATTATCGAAAACTTTTTGGAGAAAAGACTTTTAAGGTGCCTATTGATGC
>CAUSOG010000015.1:0-62321 GCA_963533195.1 uncultured Streptococcus sp.
AAGATTTTATTATTGGCTATCGGATTAGCCCAGATGAAATCCATGAAGATCAAGTGGGCTATACTTATGAAGAAGCCAAGCTTTTGGTCAAGGAGCTGGTCAAGCACGAACTAGACTACATCCATTTGTCGCTTTTGACTGGCTATGATTCAAAACCTGCAGGATCAGACAAGAGCTATGCAGATCATTTTAAGGAAGTGATGGATGAGCAAACCAAACTGATTACAATCGGTGGTGTTTTTAGTCAGGAAGATGCAGAAGCTGCTATTGAGGATACGGCTGCAGATTTAGTTGCAATCGGCCGTGGCACCTTGATTGACCCGCTGTTTGGCTATAAAGTACAGACGGGACGAGGAGCAGAAATTGTCCATGAGATTAGCCCTGAGCAGTTGAAAAACTCTCAATTGACACCGGGCTTGCTTGAAGTGTTCAGTCGGAAAGATTGCGGAGGATTGCCTATTCTCCCTGGACATGACAGTATTATCCACCTTCATACTGGTAAATTTGGGGATGAGGGGCAGTAAGAATAGCCTGCTCAAGATACTATTGACAGAAGTCTAAACCACCTCTGGTAAGAAAACTTCTATATCTTGAACTTTAGGAAATACAATATGAAAACCGGAAACAAATTCCGGTTTTTTTATTCGCTTGATGAAAGAAGCCGATATACATCGTTGAATTTAGGACTATTGACGCAGTTTAAGGAGAATCGAAAACTATTTTTTCTAAGTGACAAAAATGTAAGTTTACAGGCTAAAATGAAAGGTTATCTTATGGCAGCTAGTCGGGGGATTCGGTATCCTATAAGTGTAAAGAAAAAGAAGATAAGAATCTTCCAAACTAATAATCAGACTTCAAGAAGGAGGCCCGCTATGAAAATCAATCTTTTTAACCATCGCCAAAGTAAACCTAAAGCTCAAAAGATTTCCAAGGAAGAAATTGAGAAGACTCGCCTAGGCTGCGCTTCCAGTCAATATTATTTCTGGCTGCAGTACAGTCACTGAGAGATTCCAGTATTCAAGGATAGGAGAAAGGTCAGTTGACTTTTCTCTTTATCCGACTTGGAGTACAAGATGACAAAAATGTAAGATTGGCAGGCAAAATGAAAGATTAGGTTATGGAAACTTGTCTGTCTTTCCGGTATGATAGTAGTAACAAGTTAAATAAAGAAGAGGTTCAAGTATGACATTATTAGACGTACAACACGTAAAAAAGATTTATAAAACCCGCTTTCAGGGCAGCCAAGTAGAGGCCTTGAAAGACATTCACTTTACGGTAGAAAAGGGCGAATATGTCGCCATCATGGGGGAGTCAGGCTCTGGGAAATCGACCCTGCTCAACATCTTAGCCATGTTGGACAAGCCGACTGAGGGCCGCGTCTTTCTCAACGGAACTGACACAGCAACCATCAAAAACAGCCAGGCTTCCAGCTTCCGCCGGGAGAAATTAGGCTTTGTCTTTCAGGACTTCAATCTGTTGGATACCCTGTCGGTCAAAGACAACATTCTCCTGCCGCTGGTCCTCTCTCGCCGTCCCATTACTGAAATGATGCAAAAGCTGGTCACAACCTGCAATGAGCTGGGGATTAACAAGCTGCAAGAGAAGTTTCCTTATGAGATTTCCGGTGGTCAGAAGCAGCGGGTTGCAGTGGCTCGGGCCATCATCACAGACCCTGAGATTCTGCTGGCGGATGAGCCGACGGGAGCCTTGGATTCCAAGTCTTCGGCTGCGTTGCTGGATGTCTTTGACGACATCAATGCCCGCGGTCAGACCATTCTCATGGTGACCCATTCAACGGCAGCGGCTAGCCGCGCCAAGCGGGTGCTCTTTATCAAGGATGGGATTCTCTATAATCAAATCTTCCGCGGTGACAAAACCGAGCGGCAGATGTTCCAAGAGATTTCTGATACTCTGACAGTTATGGCAAGTGAGGTGAAGGACTAGTGTTTCGATTAGCAGCAAAATTGGCGGTATCCAATCTGATTAAGAACCGCCGTCTCTATTATCCGTTTGCACTGGCTACCTGTGTGGCTGTAGCCATTTCTTATATTTTCAACTCCTTGGCTTTTAACCCCAATCTATCTAAAATGACAGGTGCCAGCTCTGTTGTCCTTGTTTTGGTCCTAGGGGTTGTTATTGTGAACATCACAGCTGGAATTATTGTCTTTTATGCCAATCAATTTGTTATGAAGAATCGCTCCAAGGAACTGGGGCTTTATGGTATGCTAGGTCTCAATAAACGCCATCTCTTTGTTATGACCTTTATTGAGCTTCTGATTTTCGGGCTAGTGGCTGTAAGCTTGGGGCTGACTATTGGTGTTCTCTTTGACCAGCTGATTTATGCTTTTTTGCTCAAGCTCATGGGGACCAAGGTGGTGCTGGTTTCGACATTCCAGCTACCGGTCTTGATTCTTGTTTTTATTTTCTATGGCTTTATTTTTGCAGGCTTGGTCTTTGTTAATGGTTGGCGAATTCTGCGTTTTGATTCTCTGAAGATGGCTAAGGAAAAGGCTAGCGGAGAGAAGAAGAGCCGGTTTTTACTGACACAGACCTTTATTGGTCTGGCAGCTCTGCTCTACGGCTACTATCTGGCCCAGACCGTGCGGAATCCTATGGAAGCAATCTTCATCTTTTTTGGAGCAGTCCTCTTGGTCATTTTAGGAACCTACCTGCTCTTTAACGCTGGTATTACAGTCTTTCTGCAGCTTCTGCAAAAGAACAAAAGGTATTACTACCAGCCAAATAATATGATTTCCGTCTCAAATCTTATTTATCGGATGAAGAAAAATGCAGTGGGGCTGGCTACTATTTCCATCCTATCGACAATGGTTCTAGTGACCTTTTCTGCCGGTATGAACATCTATTCTGGCGCGGAATATATGCAAAAACTTATGTTTCCGCATGATTTCTCTATCAATGGCGGTGTGAATGCAAAAAAAGAACAGCTGGATCAGGTCTTGACAGAGTTTGTAGCAGAGAATCAGCTGAAGGTCAAGCAACAGGAGACCTATCAGTTTTATTCAATGGGGGTCAAGAAAAAAGAGGGTAACAGCCTAGATATTTATCCTAAGGGACAATGGACTGTGTCACCCAATACCTATATCTTGATGTTTTCCAGCGAGGATTATAAAAAGCTGACAGGAAAGGATCTGTCTTTGCAGGAAAATGAGATCGCTGTCTTTAACAAGGGAGTGGATCTGGATTATAAGCAGCCTCTGCAGCTGGCTGGTCAAAACTTGACGATCAAGAAAGTCCTGTCTGAAGATTTTATCTTTCACAAGATTCCAGATGAGTATAATATCATCATTCCTAAAGGGCTGTATCTAGTAGCCAAGGATCCTAATCAACTCTTAGCTCCGCAAATGGAGCAGCAAGCTATTAATCCTGTACTCTATGGTAGTCTGGATATTGAAGCATCCGAAGATGAAAAGGCTAAGCTGGATACGATCTATCAAAAGAAAATGGCGGACTACAACCAGTCCCTGCCAGAAGGTGCCGGAGGTGTCCACGGTCAAACTGGTGTGATTGGTATACTTGAAATTAAGGGTATGCTGGGTGGTGTCTTCTTTATAGGGATTTTCCTCTCTATTGTCTTCATGATGGGAACAGTACTGGTTATCTACTACAAGCAAATTTCCGAAGGCTACGAAGATCGTGACCGCTTCATCATCCTACAGAAAGTCGGCTTAGACGAGCAACAGACTAGAAAGACCATTCGTAAACAAGTACAGACTGTCTTCTTCTTGCCCCTAATCTTTGCCTTCCTTCATTTGGCTTTTGCCTATCACATGCTCAGTCTCATTTTACAGATGTTGGGCGTGCTTAACGCAAGTCTTATGTTAGTGGTGACTCTCGGTGTCTGCGCTCTATTTATTGCAGTATATGTCGGTGTCTTTCTCATCACATCTCGCAGCTATCGCAAAATTGTGGCTATGTGATAACAGAGACAGGCATCATATACCTTTCATCTATTTTAAAGACTTAGGCTGAGATTTCTCTCAGCCTTTCTTTTCTTGGAAAATTTCTGAGAAAGATTCCTAAAAGCGTGGAAATATGATAAAATAGGACGTTAATGCAATTAGGAGAGTAGAAATAGATGAATATATTTAGAAAAAAAGATGCTAGTAAGGACAGAACGGGCATGCGCCGTCATTTGAAAATTCCTGATCTGATTTTGCTTGGTATTGGAGCCATGGTAGGAACTGGGATTTTCACCATCACAGGGACTGGGGCAGCCAAATATGCTGGGCCTGCTCTGACCATCTCGATTGTCATTTCAGCGCTTTGTGTGAGTATTTCGGCCCTTTTTTATGCTGAGTTTGCCTCACGGATTCCGGCCAATGGCGGAGCTTACAGTTATATTTATGCGGTTCTGGGGGAATTTCCTGCTTGGCTGGCTGGTTGGTTGACTATCATGGAGTTCATGACGGCTATCTCAGGTGTTGCCTCTGGATGGGGCTCTTATCTGAAAGGATTGCTGAGCGGCTTTGGTATCCAGCTTCCGGCAGCTCTGAATGGCACCTTCAATCCCAAAGCAGGTACTTATGTGGACTTGCTGCCCATTCTGGTCTTGGTCTTTGTAACGGGAGTTGTCCTTTTGAACTCAAAGGCAGCCCTGCGCTTCAACTCAGCCTTGGTAGTCTTGAAATTCTCAGCCTTGGCACTCTTTATCATTGCAGGATTTTTCTTCATCAAGCCAGAAAATTGGTCTAACTTTGCACCATTTGGCTTCGGAGAAATTTATGGCGGCAAAGTCGGCATCATGGCTGGGGCATCACTCATGTTCTTTGCTTTTCTAGGCTTTGAGTCCATTTCCATGGCGGTCGATGAAATCAAAGAGCCCCAAAAGAATGTTCCGCGCGGAATTGTCTTATCCTTGAGCATTGTGACCATTCTCTATATTTTGGTGACCTTGGTCTTGACTGGGATTGTCCACTATAGCAAGCTGGATGTCTCAGATGCGGTGGCCTTTGCCCTGCGCAGCGTCGGACTTGGCTGGGCAGCTAACTATATCTCTGTTGTCGCTATTTTGACACTGATTACGGTCTGCATCTCCATGACCTATGCTTTGTCGCGGATGATTTACAGTATTGCGCGTGATGGTCTTTTGCCTCGCTCTTTCAAGAAATTGACAGAGACCAGTCGGGTGCCAAAGAATGCAACGATTTTAGTAGGGATTGCCTCAGCTGTCTGTGCTGGTATCTTCCCCTTGGCTAGCATCGCCTCTTTCCTCAATATCTGCACCTTGGCCTATCTGATTTTATTAGCTGTGGCAGTCTTGAAATTGCGGAAAGATAAAGGAATGCCCAAAGCTGGAGAATTCAAAACACCTCTAGTACCTCTGACACCGATTTTATCCATTATCATCTGCCTGTCCTTCATGACCCAATATACCAAGGAAACCTGGCAAGCCTTTGGAATTGCCCTAGCGCTGGGAAGTCTCATCTATGCCTTCTATGGCTATCGAAACTCTGAAATCGCTGTAAAAGAGAAGTAGGGATAGAGTATTGCTATTAAACAGAAAGTAGAAGTAGAAAACAATGAAAAACCTTAACCTAAGCCAAAAGAAGAAAATCTGGCTCTTTGCCCTTGCTTTTATCGCCCTAATTTTACTGGCGATTGTGATCAATATTCAGATGAACCAGCCTGAAGATATGCATGCTGAGTATGTTCGGCTTTGGAAGACAAGGTGGCATGAGGAAAATAAAGATTGGCTCTATCCACTGAAAAATATCTGCCTTGTTATTCTGGCAGTTCTAGCTGGGTCTGGTTTGATGATTGCATTCTCTAAGAGTGAGATATGGAAATAAGCCTCTGTAGATTTAAACAAAATAATCTTACAAAAATGTAAGATTGACGATGATAAATGTAAGGTAGAGACATGGAAAACTTGTCTCTATTTTGCTATAATCAGCTCAGAAATCCTCACTAGAAAGGTTGCGTGATTATGAAAAAAGTCCTTTTAGGTTGCTCGGGGACAGTACTGGTTTTGCTTGCTCTTTTAATAGGTTTTCTAGCCTACTTTGGTCCAGACTATGGCATTTTTCTTTTCCCACCTAGTCCGCAGGACTACGCCCGCTCGGTTGTGAAAAAACTTGATTTCGGTCTTTATACGGACAAAGATTGGGAAAATGAGAAAAAGAAAGCCTTGGAGAAGCTTGAATCAGCTAAGACATATCGAGATACCTATCCTGTCTTGGAAAAATTAACCAAAGAGACTGGCGGAAAACATTCTTATTTTTTAAATCCACAGGATAATCCCGAAAATAGTCCAGAAAGCAAAAACCAGCCTGAAGTGCAGAATCGAGAGGGAGTTCTCTATTTAAAAGTTCCTGCTTTCACAGGTGATGCATAGGCAGCGAAAGCTTATGCCAAGAAACTTTCAGCAGCTCTTAAAAAGGATGACTATCAGGCGGTTCTTGTGGATTTGAGAGACAATACCGGCGGGAATATGTATCCGATGATTGCGGGCCTGTCCTCTCTTTTGCCTGATGAAGACCTCTTCCAATTTGTTTATAAAAATGGAAGCAAGAGCGCGATTTCTCGGTCAGATATTCTTAAGCAGCTTGGTCTGGAGCAGACTGATGAGAAAGCAAAGAAAGTGCCAATAGCTGTCCTTACCAATGGGAAGACAGGTAGCTCAGGAGAGATGACTGTTTTAGCTTTTAAGGGACTGGAAAATGTTAAAATATTTGGTCAGCCAACGGCAAGCTATACTACGGGAAATAATTATTATCAACTATATGATGGAGCGGTTTTGCTCTTGACTACCTCGAGTATCCTAGATCGCACGGGCAAGCTTTATGAGAATGAGGCAATTCAGCCCGATGTCCAAACAGAACAGCCTTTAGAAGAGGCAGAGTCTTGGTTGAAGGGACAGATGGGAGAATAGTTCATTGAAAGCAGTCAAAAAGACTGCTTTTCTGCTATAATAAAGAATAGAACGAGGTGACAGATGATTCGTAAAGTAAAACTAAGAGATGCCGCAGCCATTCAGTGGCTTAATGCTGAGTGCCTGGGCTATGACTTCGATAGGGAAGCAACGGAAGCGCAGCTGGCACGGTTACTAGAGAATGACCAGCATTTGATTTTGGTAGTTGAAGAAGACGGTCAGGTCATAGGCTACGCTCATGCGGCTAGCTACGATTGTCTCTATTTCCCATCCTTGCTCAATCTCTTGGCTTTGGCCGTCGCTCAGGATTTTCAAGGGCAGGGACATGGCAGAGCGCTGATGCAAGCTTTGCGTGAAGAGGGAAAAGCCGCAGGCTACACAGGGATTCGGATTAATTCAGGCATTTCCCGCTCCGCAGCCCATGAATTTTACCGCAGCCTTGGCTGCAGCGAAAAAGCAGACCAAAAACGGTTTTATTGGGAATTTTAGAGAAAGGAGGAGAAGATGATGATTGAACTACTAACCCAGCAGCATGCTTTGGAAATTGCTAACGACTGGCATTACGAGGCGCCTTATGATTTTTATGACATGAAAAATGACCTGGAGGATTATGAAGAAATGGTTTCTCCTGAAGCGCGTGGGGACCGTTATTATCAAGTCCTGAGAGAAGGGGAACTCTATGGATTTTTCTGCTTGGAGCAAAAAGGAAAGCGAACTTTGGAGCTTGGTTTGGGGATGAAGCCGGAGCATTGCGGAAAAGGTCAGGGCGCTGCATTTTTGCAGGAAATTCTGGACTTTATCATGGAAAATTTTGCACCACAAACCCTAAGGCTATCCGTTGCTGACTTCAATCACCGAGCCCAGCAGCTCTACCTCAACATGGGCTTTGAAGTGGTGAGGCGCATTCCGCAGGAAAGCAATGGCGATATTCATCTCTTTGTCGAGATGGAGAAGAAGGTCTAGTCAATATCGCAGCCAGACAAAGAGACATATAAGCTCAATCACTCATTATCCCTAGAAAAGGAAGTAGTCAGTTTACCATGAAAAAAGAAAGCAGCAGAAGAGCTAGCAATTATCAAATTCATTTTGTAGAAAGTGCAGAAGAATTTCAAGGCTTATTAGAGGTTTTTCGAGAAGTCTTTGACTGGGAAGAGTCTGAGTTTCCAGATTCTTCTTATCTTGCCAATCTGCTGGAAAATCCTCAACTTTTAGTGCTTATCGCAAAGGCAGAAGATAAAATTGTTGGAGGTCTGACAGCCTATGTTCTGCCGGGCTATCAAACTAAAAAGTCCAGCATCTTTATCTATGATTTGGGCGTCACGACTAATTTCCAGCGGCAAAGAATTGGCAAAAGTTTAATTGATAAACTGCTAGATTATGCAAAAAAACATCGGATACAGGATGTTTTTGTCGATACAGAGCTGGAGGATAATGAAGATGCTCTGGCCTTTTACCAAAAGACTGGCTTTGACAGTCAAGCAAAAGTCGTTCAATATACTTATGACTGCTGAAGGCTAGCAAGGAATTTGTCAATGATTATCAATAAACAAAAGGAGAAAACCATGACATTTGAAGAAATTTTACCAGGTCTTAAAGCCAAGAAAAAATATGTGCGTACAGGCTGGGGCGGGGCGGAGAACTACGTTCAGCTCTTTGACACGATTGAGCAGAATGGTGTAGCCCTTGAAGTGACACCTTATTTCCTCATCAATGTTTCAGGCGAAGGAGAGGGCTTCTCCATGTGGAGTCCGACTCCTTGTGATGTGCTCGCGACAGATTGGGTGGAAGTGTATGACTAAGACAGTATTGGTGACGGGAGCTAGCTCTGGCATCGGCCGAGCTCAGGCTCTGACCTTTTTGGAAAATGGCTACCGAGTTTATGGGGTGGACAAGGATGAAAATCCAGGCTTTCTCAATGAGCTTCGTTTTGTCAAGATGGATTTGACAGGGGATTTGACACCGCTCTTCACTAGCTTGCCTGAGGTGGATATTCTCTGCAATACAGCAGGTATTTTGGACGATTATCGTCCCCTGCACGAGACAAGTGACGAGGACTGGGAGCAGATTTTTGCGCTCAATCTGACCGCAACTATGAAAATCACCCGCTTTTACCTACAGAAAATGCTGGAGAAAAAGTCTGGTATCATCATTAACATGTGCTCGATTGCTAGCTTTCTGGCTGGTGGCGGCGGTGCTGCCTATACAGCCTCTAAGCATGCTCTGGCTGGCCTGACCAAGCAGATAGCCTTAGACTATGCGGATAAAAATATCCAAGTATTTGGCCTAGCACCAGGCGCAGTCAAGACAGCTATGACTGCCGCAGATTTTGAGCCAGGCGGACTGGCAGACTGGGTTGCTGAGGAAACACCTATCAAGCGCTGGCTGGATCCTCAGGAAGTGGCAGACATCAGCCTTTTTCTAGCCAGTGACAAGGCAGCTGCTATGCAGGGCGAGATTATCAAAATCGACGGCGGCTGGAGTTTGAAGTAAGGAAATAAAATGTTTAAATGGGAAAAACGCAAAAAGACTTATATGATTTGTCTAGCTCTGCTATTTCTTATCTGGTTAAACAATACAAGCCTCTTTTCTAATAAAGAGGGGCAGGAATATAAAATCCTAGCCCATCGAGGACTCGCACAGACCTTTGATGAATCTAAAGCGGACTGGGACAGCAATACGGCAGCCATGATTGACCCGCCTATGCATTCCTATCTTGAGAACACCATTTCTTCGATGCAGGCGGCCTTTGACCTAGGAGCGGATGCAGTGGAGTTTGATGTAAAATTGTCCAAAGACAAGCAACTAGCAGTTTTTCATGATGCAACTCTGGAATTCAAAACTGGCCTTAAGGGAGAAATTCAGGACTACACGATGGCTGAACTCAAAAAGATGGATATCGGTTACGGTTATACGGCTGATGGCGGGAAAACCTATCCTTTTAGAGGAAGAGGAGTCGGTCAGATGCCCACAATAGATGAGGTTTTTGAGTCTTGTCCCGACAAGGAGTTTGTGATTGAGGTCAAAGACGGGAAATTAGAAACCTATAAAGTCTTGTGGGAGAAACTAAAAAGGCTCTCGCCCGAAAGGTTAAACAAACTCAGTGTTTGTGGGGCAAGCGAGGAAGGCGTTCATTGGTTGCGCAGTCAGAGCAGCAGTCTCAAGCTCTTGTCCAAAAAGCGCATGCTTAATGCTCTTATCCAATATGAATTATTGGGCTTTACCGGCTATATCCCTGAGGAAATGAAAAATGCAGAGCTGCGCATTCCTTTGAAATATGCCAAATTCTTATGGGGTTGGCCAAATAAATTTATGGAAAGAATGGAAGCTGTCAATACACGGGTTGAGCTAACAGCTGGTGGCAGCGACTTATCAGAAGGTTTCGATCATATCCATAGTCTAAAAGATATTCCCGAAGGCTTTGACGGCTATATCTGGACCAATAAAATCAATGAACTGCATCTGAAAGAAGACAAAGAATGAAGGTAAAGAATACTTTTTTCCAAACCTGGACCAAAAATATGATACTTTACGGTTTGGATGCTGGTCTAGGGCAGTTCTTTATGAACACGCCTGAGACATCCTGCCTTTACCAACTAGGAAATTTCATCTTTCCGGCTGGTCAGGTGGATCCGAATTTGTGGCAGGAATTTAGCAAAAAATATAGTTTAGCTGACAAGGTCATTATCTCCGAGGAGTCCAGCTGGCAAGAGTTTCTGGATAGTCAGAGTGATCTGCAGCAGTTTACTCGCTATGCTTTTGCGGACAAGGTTGCCTTTGACACAGAGGCTTTGGAGAAATGGCAGAGCAGGCTACCTGCAAACTACTACCTCTGTCCGATTGATGTGATGAGTTATGAGCGTTTGGCTGAGGAAGCTTGGTCTCAGGATTTGCAGGGTGATTTTTCCGATTTTGACCATTTTCAAGCGGCGGGTGGCTTTGGTTTTTTACTCTATTCAGGAGAGGAAATCATCGCTGGCGTATCGACAGGATTGGTCTATCATGGAGCTCTTGAGATTGAAATTGCTACCAAGCCAGCCTACCAAAGGCAGGGCTTGGCCAAAATCTTGGGTGCCCAGATGATTTTAGAAGCTCAAAAACGCTCACTCTTTCCTCTCTGGGATGCGCACAATGAAGCCTCCAAAAAAGTCGCAGAAAGCTTGGGCTATCAGTGTCTAGGAGTTTATCCGGCTTATGAATGGAAAGGGACTTTTGACCAATGAAGAAAAACCAAACCTATTTCTTAAAAGACATCATTGAGGCTGTGAAATCGGAAGAGCTAGATGATGATTTCTGTTTGTATGCTAAGGAAAATGGAGAACTGAATTTTCAGGACAGCTACTTGCTTACTGATTATCCTAAAGTGGTGGATAATAGGGATGTTTACCCTAGACAGGTAAGGGAGCAAGAGCTGGAGCTGATTTATTACGGTGAAGATTTTGCGGATGTTCTCTTGTCAGTCATGGAGCAGAAAGCAGAAGCGACTGATCAAGAGTGTCTACAGGCTCTACTTTACTATTATGAGCATGATGACTTTATGGATTTTGATAAAGATCCAGTTTTGAAGGAAGATGCTTATAAACAATAATTATCATTTTAGAAAGACAGGAGAGATGATGACCCCAAAAGAAATGTGGCAGGCCTACAAGAAAATCAATCCAGAAATTGGCGACGAGATTGATGCCTGGGCCTTCGGTACCTTGGCAGATGAGCTTGCCGACTTAGTGCTACGTGGTGAGAAGACAGCGACGGCTTCAGCCTATGATCTCTATAAGCTTGAAAATGAGCCCTTGCCGCAGGCAGGAAGCTTTGATGTCATTTTAGACAGTCAGGATAAGGCAGTTTGTATCGTTGAAATCACCAAAGTCTCTGTGATGCCTTTTAATGGGGTTTCAGCCGAACATGCCTTTAAGGAAGGAGAAGGAGATAAATCCTTGGCCTACTGGCAGCAAGTCCATCAGGAATTTTTCACGGAGTGTCTTGCGGAAGCCGGTTTGGAATTTTCCCAAGAAACGGGTGTCGTCCTAGAAGAATTTCGCAAGGTCTATCCGCTGGATCAAGCTTAAGTCTATTTTTGAATAGGCTTTTTGTTTGCCCTTGATAAATCGAAGCAGAAATGTTACTATTAGGTATATAAAGAAATCGTGATATGGAGGAGAAATGGACAAATTAATTTTAGGCTTACTCATGATAAAGTATTTTACAGTTTATGAAATTCGTCAGGTGATGCGGCAAAATTTCAGCTCTATGTGCAGCGACAGTCTAGGAAGTATCCAAGCAGCCTTAAAAAAACTGTCCCAGCAAGGGGCGGTGACTTATTCGGAGTATGTAGAAAAAGGAAAAATGAAGAAGGAATATGCCATTACCGCTTCGGGACGAATCTTGTTTTTGGAGTGGCTTAAAACGCCTATCGACATGAGCAAGAACAAGAATATGGACTTGGGAAAATTCCTTTTTATGGGTTATATTCCTAAGAAAGAGCAGCTTCACATGCTGGATTTGACCATTGAGGGGCTGGAAGTTGAAGTCCAAGAGTTTGAAGCTGTCAAAGACGCGATTCGTTATACAGAGGAGCAGGAAAAGGTAAAAGCCTATCTAGAGCAGAACAGCCACCTGGCTACAGAGCTTATAGAGACCAGTCAGGCGGCTGATTTAGCTGAAAGTATCTCTCAGATTGGTTATTTTGAAATGAAGACGCTCGAATTTGGGCTTGATTCGGCTCGCTTTCAGTTAGACTGGTTTACCAAGCTTCGCCAGCAGTTGGCTGAAAATGAGAAAGAGGGCTGAGATACTAAGTATTCAAAAAGCAGCGGCTACTTGCCTAGTTGATACATTTGGCAATGACTTTGAGAGTTTGAAAAAACAATTAGCCTTTCTTCCGCTACAGTTTTCAAAGACCATTTCTGAAAAAGATTGAAAATAGCTCTAAAAAAGCTTATAATATAAGCTATAAAATGACAGAAGGCTTCTAGGAGGATTGATTTTGAAGAAGGTTCATTTTTTTATCATTTACGGCTGTGTCTGCTTTGTACTGATTGGCGGAACCTTTCTTTATACCTACTTTAAACCTGGAGGCATAGCAGAAGCAATCGAGTCCCACTTTAAGCTGTCTGCTGTAGTGGATGCATCCTTGAAAAAATTTGATCACGATAGTTTCTACATGGATCGGCTGTCTGAGTCAACCTATCTAGAAGGCTACAAAAAAAGAAAAGCTGAGACCATTAAGCAATTGACCGTTTCAGAGTCACCTTATTTAGCTAAGCTTTACGAAACTTATGATGATCAAGAACTGACCCATTATTTCAGTGAGGATCGGATGTACTTGGAAGAAAAAGACGGCTTTGAGACCATTGATGACACCGACTCCCGGAAACATATCAATGGTTATTCGGGCATGTCCTCCTTTAAGGCTTTGCTGCAGGTCATGGTGGATAATGAGTCAGAATTGACTAAGAAAAAAGTGGACGGTGGCTATGAGTTTTCGGTGACAGCAGAAGGTGATTTGGCCTATGACCTTATCGATGCCTTCTACTATGCTTATAATGATGAACATTATGATACAACCATCGATATTGAGAAGTGTCAGGTTGCCTTTGTGGTTGACCCTAAGACTCGGACCATCCGCTCTATTGATATGACCATGGATTTGGACGAAGATACAGCTTTAGATGGAGAATTGATTTACTTCAAGCAGCGGGCTGTCTTCAAGGACTATGGCAAGGCTAAAGTCCATCTTCCAAAGAAAATCAAAGAAAAAGAAGCAAAATCAGCTGTTTAAAGGCTGATTTTTTTGTGCAAAAGGCTTTTATTGTAGCATTTTCTCTGGTATCTTGATTTTAATTTTTAAAAATTACCTTTTAGTGATATAATAAAGGTGATATCCTACAGAAAAGAGATAATTGATGACAAATTACGCGATTATTTTGGCTGCGGGTAAAGGTACTCGCATGAAGTCAGATTTACCAAAGGTTCTGCATAAGGTTGCAGGAATTTCCATGCTGGAACATGTTTTTCGCAGTGTCAATACTATTGATCCAGAGAAGACCGTGACAGTTGTTGGGCACAAGGCAGAGCTGGTCGAGCAAGTCTTGGCAGGTCAGACAGAGTTCGTCCGTCAGACTGAGCAGCTGGGAACTGGCCATGCGGTGATGATGGCAGAGCCTGTTTTGGAAAATCTGACTGGTCAGACACTGGTTATTGCTGGCGATACTCCCCTGATTACAGGAGAAAGCCTGAAAAACCTGATTGACTTTCATATCAACCACAAGAATGTTGCGACTATCCTGACAGCTGAAGCAGATAATCCTTTCGGCTACGGCCGTATCGTACGCAATCAGCACGACGAAGTTTTGAAAATTGTCGAGCAAAAGGATGCTTCAGACTTTGAGCAGCAAATCAAGGAAATCAATACAGGGACTTATGTCTTTGACAATGCCCGTCTCTTTGAGGCCCTCAAAAATATCAATACCAATAATGCTCAAGGCGAATACTATATCACAGATGTGATTGGTATTTTCCGTGAGAATGGTGAAAAAGTCGGTGCTTATACGCTGAAAGACTTTGATGAGAGTCTGGGGGTTAATGACCGCGTGGCCCTGGCGACTGCTGAGGATGTCATGCGTCGCCGGATTAACCAGCAGCACATGGTCAACGGTGTCAGCTTTGTCAATCCTCATGCGACCTACATTGATGTGGATGTAGAAATTGCGCCTGAGGTTCAGGTTGAAGCAAATGTGACCCTGAAAGGTCAGACCAAGATTGGGGCAGAGACTATCCTGACCAATGGAACCTATATCGTGGACTCTGTCATTGGAGAGCGGACTGTGATCACCAATTCTATGATTGAGGAGTCAATTGTTGCGGATGGAGTGACGGTCGGGCCTTATGCTCACATTCGTCCGGGTTCTAGTCTGGCCAAGGATGTCCATGTCGGAAACTTTGTTGAAGTTAAAGGATCGTCAATTGGCGAAAATACCAAGGCTGGTCATTTGACCTACATTGGAAACTC
Source organism: uncultured Streptococcus sp. (assembly GCA_963533195.1). Lineage (GTDB taxonomy): Bacteria > Bacillota > Bacilli > Lactobacillales > Streptococcaceae > Streptococcus. The sequence continues at coordinate 14,898 of CAUSOG010000015.1, forward strand.
TGAAGTAGGAGCCAATGTCAACTTTGGTGCGGGTACTATTACGGTCAACTATGATGGTCAGAAGAAGTACAAGACTATCATTGGTGACAATGTCTTTGTCGGTTCTAACTCGACCATTATTGCCCCAGTTGAGCTGGGTGATAACTCACTGGTAGGTGCGGGTTCTACTATTACCAAGGACGTACCAGCAGATGCCATCGCTTTGGGACGTGGCCGTCAGATTAACAAGGAAGATTATGCTAAGCGACTTCCTCATCACCCTCAAAATAAGTAGGTTCAGTCATGGAATTTGAAGAAAAAACCGTCCAACGTACAGAAATTTATCAGGGCCCGATTTTTAAAGTGGTTCAGGACCAGGTAGAGCTGCCAGATGGCAAAGGCCAAGCCCAACGGGATTTGATTTTTCATAATGGGGCCGTGGCTGTGATTGCTATCACTCCGGAAAATAAGATGATTTTAGTCAAACAGTACCGCAAGGCGATTGAAGCGACTTCTTACGAGATTCCAGCTGGCAAGCTTGAGCTAGGAGAGAATGCAAATCCCCAAGCGGCTGCCCTCCGAGAATTAGAAGAAGAAACAGGCTACACTGGACAACTGGAGTTGATCTATGATTTCTACTCTGCCATCGGTTTTTGCAATGAGAAAATCAAGCTCTACAGTGCCAGTCATTTGACAAAGGTCGAAAACCCTCGTCCCCAAGACGAGGATGAAACATTGGAACTTTTTGAAGTCAGTTTGGAGGAGGCACATCAGTTGCTGCAAAACGGTGACATCTGCGATGCCAAGACCATCATGGCTCTTCAGTACTGGCAACAAAAAAATCTGAATAAATAGGAACGTAGATCAATGGGAAAAGCTTTATTAACAGATGAAATCATTGAGCGGGCCAACCGCGGTGAGGATATTTCGGGGCCGCCTCTCATGGATGACGAGGAAACCAAGATTCTTTCAACTGGCAGAAGCTCCTTTAGCGCGCAGCAGTCTAGCCGACAGGATACTCAGTTTGGTTATCAAAGCCCTCAAAACCGCTTTGGTTATGAAGAAGCTCGGTCTCAGCAGAATCAGAGTCGTTTTGGCTATCAGACTGCTCAAAACCAAGAGGAGTTTACAGATGAGACTCTGCACATTGAGGTAGATCCGACCGTGACTAAGAGCCGTCGGATTGAAAACCAAAAGCGGAGCCTCTTTCAAGCCAAACTCAATAAGATCCTCCTTTGGGTGGTTATCCTCTTGATTGGTTTGATTGCTGCTATTATTTGGTGGCCTTAAAAACCAGCTCTATTGCACTTAAAAGGAAGCCTAGCCTGTCTAAGCTTCTTTTTCATCAGATGATTTGAGGTATTATATGAAAATTGGAATTATCGCAGCCATGCCTGAGGAGTTGAAGATTCTGCTGGAGCATTTGAAAAATCCGCAAAAGCACCTGCGTTTGGGACATGTCTATCATACGGGTTCCATCGGCTACCATGAAGTGGTGTTGGTCGAAAGCGGGATTGGTAAGGTCATGTCCGCTATGAGTGTGGCTGTTTTGGTCAATGACTTCAAGGTTACAGCCGTGATTAACACAGGCTCAGCTGGAGCAGTGGCAGAAGGTCTGGCTATCGGCGACGTGGTGGTCGCAGATCGTCTGGTCTACCATGATGTGGATGTAACGGCCTTTGGCTATGATTACGGTCAGATGGCGCGGCAGCCGCTCTATTTTGAAGCGAGCCGCTATCTAGTTGCTGAAATGAAGAAAATTTTGGATAAAACCCATCAAAAGGCCAGAGTAGGTTTGATTGCGACAGGTGACAGCTTTGTTGCCGGTCAAGATAAGATTGATCGCATTAAGGAGCATTTCCCAGATGTCCTGGCTGTTGAGATGGAGGGCGCAGCTATTGCCCAAGCTACACATTCGATTGGCCTGCCTTTTATGGTTATTCGCGCCATGAGTGATACGGCAAGTCATGATGCCAATGTCACTTTTGATGAATTCATTCTTGAAGCTGGTAAACGCTCTGCAGAAACTCTGATTCAGTTTCTGAAAGAGTTGGTTTAAAGAGGGAGATAGTATGTACAAAGAGTCTTATTTTGATGGTGGTCTCTTTTCTTACATCGGTCATGTGATTTTGGCTACCCTGATTACCGTTTTTACACTGGGAATTTGTGCGCCTTGGGGCATGTGTATTCTGTATAATTGGAAGATAAAACATACAGTTATTGACGGGCACCGTCTTTACTTTGACGGTACTGCTATGCAGCTTTTTGGGAATTGGATTAAGTGGTGGCTCCTGACCATTGTTACCTTTGGTATTTATGGCTTTTGGCTGAAGATCAAACTGACCCAGTGGATTACCAAGCATACGCATCATGCGAATTGAGAACAAGTAAGCGAGACTTAAGTGGCTCGCTTTTCCTTTTCTTCTGTCTTGCAAATAATCCCCTTTTGATGGTATAATCAAGGAACTGCAATCAATGATAGAGGAGAAAAAATGAGTATCTTAGAAGTAAAAAATCTCAGCCACGGTTTCGGAGACCGGGCTATTTTTGAGGATGTATCCTTCCGCCTGCTCAAGGGTGAGCATATCGGCTTAGTCGGTGCCAATGGCGAGGGGAAGTCAACCTTTATGAGCATTGTGACGGGTAAAATGCTGCCAGACGAAGGTAAGGTCGAGTGGTCCAAGTATGTGACGGCTGGCTATCTGGATCAGCATGCTGTGCTGGAGCAAGGTCAGTCCGTCCGTGATGTCTTGCGCACGGCCTTTGACGAGCTTTTCAAGACCGAGGCTCGTATCAATGAAATCTATATGAGCATGGCTGAGGAAGGGGCCGATGTTGATGCCCTGATGGAAGAAGTGGGCGAGCTGCAGGATCGCTTGGAGAGCCGAGATTTCTATACGCTAGATGCCAAGATTGATGAGGTCGCACGGGCACTAGGTGTCATGGACTACGGTATGGAAAGCGATGTGACGGAGCTATCTGGTGGACAGCGGACCAAGGTTCTCTTGGCCAAGCTGCTTCTTGAAAAACCAGATATCCTGCTCTTGGACGAGCCAACCAACTATCTGGATGCGGAGCATATTGACTGGCTCAAGCGTTACTTACAGAACTATGAAAATGCCTTTGTTCTGATCTCGCATGATATTCCTTTCCTGAATGACGTCATCAATATCGTCTACCATGTGGAAAATCAGCACTTGACTCGTTATTCTGGTGATTATTACCAGTTCTTAGAGGTCTATGAGATGAAAAAATCTCAGTTGGAAGCGGCCTACGAACGCCAGCAGAAAGAAATTGCGGACCTCAAAGACTTTGTAGCTCGTAATAAAGCCCGTGTGGCAACTCGTAATATGGCCATGTCCCGCCAGAAAAAGCTGGATAAGATGGATATTATTGAGCTACAAAGTGAGAAGCCAAAGCCTACCTTTGACTTCAAGCCTGCCCGCACACCTGGTCGCTTTATCTTTCAGGCTGAGAATTTGCAGATTGGTTACGACCGTCCGCTAACCCAGCCCCTTAACCTGACCTTTGAGCGCAATCAGAAGGTGGCTATCATCGGGGCAAATGGGATTGGGAAAACAACCCTGCTCAAGAGCTTGCTAGGGATTATCCCGCCTATCGCAGGTCAAGTCGAGCGCGGGGACTATCTGGAGCTGGGTTATTTCGAGCAGGAAGTCGAAGGCGGCAATCGTCAGACACCGCTGGAAGCAGTCTGGAACGCCTTTCCGGCTCTTAACCAAGCAGAAGTCCGAGCAGCTCTGGCCAGATGTGGCCTGACTTCCAAACATATCGAGAGCCAGATTCAAGTCCTTTCAGGTGGAGAGCAGGCCAAGGTCCGCCTTTGCCTCCTCATGAACCGAGAAAATAATGTTCTGGTGCTGGACGAGCCGACCAACCACCTGGATGTCGATGCCAAGGAGGAACTCAAACGGGCGCTGAAAGAATACAAGGGCAGTATTCTCATGGTCTGCCACGAGCCTGATTTCTATAAAGGCTGGATGGATCAAATCTGGGATTTTAACCAGTTGACTTGACAAAATTTAAAAAAGAAAAGAGATGATTCATTAAGAATCGTCTCTTTCTGTTACTAATAATTCAAAAACTGCTCGATTTCCTGCTTTTCAATCTGTTTGCCGTGCTGGCAGACAGGGCAGGTGAGGTAATGTTTTCTACCGTAAGGAAAGGTAGGAATCCAATAGAGTGTAAACTTTCGGCCGGTTTCAATAATGTCCCAAGGTGCGACGTTGTGGCAGTTGGCACACTCGATATTGCTTTGGGTCTGTCCTACGTTTTTCTGATATCCTCTATATCCCCAGATAATCATATTGATTTCTCTCCTTTATTGGTTGGGCAGCAAGCTTATTTGCTGAAGTCATAGTCCTTGATAATCTCGATTTTTTCAATCTTGATATCTTTTTTAGGCTTGTCATTATCGTCTGTTTCTGCGGCAGCGATTTTGTCCACCACATCCATCCCTTCCAGCACTTGGCCAAATACGGTATAAGCACCGCCATCTAAAGTAGGATTTCCACCGTTTTTATAGGCTTCGATGATTTTGGCTGGGAAAGAATCTGTAGACATTTGGCTAGTCAAATCTTTCTTGCTTTGGTTGATAAAGAACTGACTGCCATTGGTGTCAGGGCCTGCATTGGCCATGGATAGGGCGCCTCGAAGGTTGTAAAGGTAAGGTGAGTATTCATTTTTAAAGCCATTTCCAGAGTCTTTAGACTTGTCTTTTCCCTTCCAGATAGACTCGCCTCCAGTGCCGTTGCCTTTAGGATCTCCGGTCTGAATCATAAATTCATTGATAACGCGGTGGAATAAAACGTCGTCATAGTAGCCTTCCTTAGCATGGGTCAGGAAGTTTTCAACGGCTAGTGGGGCTTGTTTTGGAAAGAGCTTGATGCGGATATCGCCTTCAGTCGTTACCAACTTGACTTCCGCTTCATCTTCAGCAACTTCTGTAGATAGCTGCGGAAAATTGGCATTTTCGTTGGTCATGGCATCCTTGAATTGCTCACGGAGTTTGCTGGTTTCCTCTGGGTCAGAGCTAGAGCTCACTAGCGAAGAACTGCTGGATGAGTTGGAGGAGCTAGTAGTCTCCTCTTTCTTACCTTTACCAGAGCAGCCAGCCAAGACAAGTCCTGATAAGAGGCTAATAAGAAGAATTTTTTTCATATAAGACCTTTCTCGCATTAGATTGTAAACTACTGATATTTTACTACAATTAAGCTAGTTTTTCAAACCCTCCTGTGTCAGACAATCCAGGAGCAGATTTTTAAGTCCTGCTGGCTGTAAGTTTAGGTTGCGAATTGCTTTTATATCTAGCCATTCAGGTTGATAGAGATTCTGTGCATGACTGCGAAGGGCTTCCTCGCCCTGAATCATTGGGGCTGATGTATGGCTGATAGTGGCACGAAAATAGATTTCTAAGCGTTGGCCATTTCTGAAAGTAAAGGCTGGCTGCAGTTGCTTTTCAGACAAGCTCCAACCTAGCTCTTCCTGAATTTCTCGCTGAGCTGCTTTGACTGCAGTCTCACCTGACTCGGCTCCGCCGCCCGGTATCACAAAATACTCTTCTCCATTTTTCCAGCGGTGGATGAGCAGTATTTGCTTGGTTTGGGGATTGAAAAGAATGACTCCGGCTCGCATTATCTTCCTCCTGAAATATTTTTACTGTTAATTAATTAGAATTTCCTTTTATTCTAACACAAGAGCAAGAGTTTTGCTTGGACTTGTTAAAAGTATGGTAGAGTGAACAAATTCATCTTGATGTAATTAAATTTTATCTGAAGAGAGAGTTTAATAGCAGGCGAACTTGTGCATAGAGAAATGTTATGGTAAAATAAACAGTGTAAAAATAATAAGGAGTGTTTTCCATGGAGAAAAGACTGACAAGAGATGTCAACAACAAAAAAATCGCTGGTGTATGTGCTGGTATCGCAAACTACTTTGATTTAGATCCAACCTTGGTTCGTATTCTTTGTATTGTTTTTTGCTGTGCAGCAGGTACAGGTGTCTTGGCTTACTTGATTGCTTGGGCGGTTATGCCAGAGGCTTAATAAGAATTTTGTGATAGTGAAATGAGAACTGGCTAGCCCAGTTCTTTTTGCGTGGATAAATAAGTTTTTTTGTTTCTGATCTAGATAAAAGATTTCTCATCTAAGGCTCAAATATGGTATAATAAGGGTTATGGCAACTAAGAAAAACACGAAAAAAGGCCGGACAACTCGCCGGCCGACAAAAGCAGAATTAGAAAGACAAAAAGCAATAAAGAGAATGATTGCCACCTTTGTGTTGGCTCTTATTCTTTTGTTTGCAGCGATAAAGCTGGGCGCCTTTGGGGTCACCATTTATAATATGATTCGCCTCTTGGTGGGAAGCTTAGCCTATCTGGCTATTCTGGCCAGCTTTGGCTATCTCTTTTTTTTCAAGTGGCTGCACAAGCACGAAGGGACGGTTTCAGGATTTATCAGCCTCTTTTTGGGATTGGAGTTAATTTTCCAAGCTTATTTTGTCAGTGTGTTGAAGCTAGAAGGGGCATCTGTCTTATCCACAACTCTAGGCAGGGTCTTGACTGATCTGACAGCCTTTAAGGTTAGCTCCTTCGCGGGAGGCGGCCTGCTGGGCTCTCTCTTATACGCGCCTATCTCTTTCCTTTTTTCAAATATCGGCTCCTATTTCTTCGGCCTGCTGCTCATTCTTTTGGGCGGTCTGCTTATGAGCCCTTGGTCTATCTATGATATTTCAGAAAAGGCTATGGCTGCTTTTCAAAATTGGAGAGAGAAGCAGGAAGAAAAGCGACAGCTTCGTTTTTTGGAGCAGGAAGAGAAAGCTGCACAGGCAGCGATGCAAGCCATTGAAGTAGAGCAAGAAGAAGCTGAAGTCGATCCTGAAACAGGAGAGATTTTAGATGACGAGGACTTGTCAGATACAGCTGTGGACTTTGACGAGGCAGACTATGAGGAAGTGGGAGAGTATGACCCTCATGAGCCTCTGGACTTTGGTCGCGAAGAAGAGACGGAGGAGACAGATGTAGACGTTGAAGTGGACTTTACTGCCAAGGAAAGTCTGGACTACAAGCTGCCGACCATCAACCTCTTTGCGCCCGACAAGCCTAAGAATCAGTCCAGAGAAAAGCGCATTGTTCGAGATAATATCAAAATTTTGGAAGAGACCTTTGCTAGTTTTGGGATAAAGGCTGCTGTTGAGAGGGCTGAAATCGGACCTTCCGTCACTAAGTACGAGGTCAAGCCAGCTGTTGGTGTTCGGGTCAATCGGATTTCCAATCTGGCTGATGACTTGGCTCTTGCTCTAGCTGCTAAGGATGTACGGATTGAAGCGCCGATTCCTGGAAAATCCCTAGTCGGGATTGAAGTGCCCAACTCTGAAGTTGCGACCGTGACTTTCCGAGAACTTTGGGATCAGTCTAAGACGGATGCTAGTAAGCTCCTAGAAATCCCACTCGGTAAAGCCGTTAACGGCTCTGTCCGCTCCTTTGACTTGGCTAAGATGCCCCATCTCTTGGTAGCGGGTTCTACTGGCTCTGGTAAATCTGTGGCTGTCAACGGTATTATCGCCAGCATTCTCATGAAGGCCAGACCGGATGAAGTCAAGTTTATGATGGTGGATCCAAAGATGGTGGAACTGTCCGTTTATAATGACATTCCTCACTTGCTGATCCCAGTCGTGACCAATCCACGTAAGGCTAGCCGCGCCCTCCAGAAGGTTGTAGACGAGATGGAAAACCGCTATGAACTCTTCTCCAAGGTCGGTGCCCGTAACATTGCCGGCTACAATGCTAAAGTAGCCGAGTACAATACTCAATCAGAGTACAAGCAGGTTCCCCTGCCTTTAATCGTCGTCATCGTGGACGAGCTTGCTGACCTTATGATGGTGGCCAGCAAGGAAGTGGAAGACGCCATTATCCGTCTGGGACAAAAAGCGCGTGCGGCTGGGATTCACATGATTCTGGCTACTCAGCGACCGTCAGTAGATGTTATCTCAGGTCTGATCAAGGCCAATGTACCCTCTCGGATTGCCTTTGCTGTATCAAGTGGGACAGACAGTCGGACCATTCTGGATGAAAATGGAGCAGAAAAGCTCTTGGGTCGTGGGGATATGCTCTTTAAGCCTATTGATGAAAACCATCCGGTTCGTTTGCAGGGTTCCTTTATCTCGGATGAAGATGTGGAGCGAATCGTAGCCTTTGTCAAGAATCAAGCTGAAGCTGATTATGACGATAGCTTTGATCCTGGTGAAGTATCTGAAAGTGATTTGGATACTGGCGGGGGCGACGATGAAGGTGATCCTCTCTTTGAAGAAGCCAAGGCCTTGGTTATCGAGACTCAGAAAGCCAGCGCATCTATGATTCAGCGGCGACTCTCGGTCGGCTTTAATCGGGCTACTCGCCTCATGGAAGAGCTGGAAGCAGCCGGCGTTATCGGACCAGCCGAAGGAACCAAGCCAAGAAAAGTTTTGCAGACGAATTAATTCTAATTTCACTAGTCTGCCAGCAAGATAATCATTTGAAAAAAATCTGCCAGTAGTTAGCCGGCAGATTTTCTCTACTTATTTCAAGGAAAGGAAAAGAAGGTATGAAACTAGACACCATTCACCATATAGCCATCATTGGTCATGATTATGCTAAGACTAGGGAGTTTTATGTGGACAAGCTAGGCTTTGAGCAGCTGGACGAGCACCACCGGCCAGATAAGCAGGATATTCTCTTTAATGTCCGCAAGGGGAGCCTAACTCTGGAAATTTTTATCAAGGAAGAAGCTCCTAAGCGGCCAGCCTTGCCTGCTCCAGAGCATACAGGTCTGCGGCATCTGGCCTTCCGAGTGACAAATGTCGAAGAAACGCTGGAGGAATTTGACCGTTTGGAGATTCCTCATACCGAGCTGCGCTATGACGACTTCGACGGTCGTAAGATGGCTTTCTTCTTTGATCCGGATGGCCTGCCTCTGGAGATTCACGAATAAGACTGGGAGCATCGGAAGGTCCCTTTTTCTCGGTAAAAGAATGACTTGTAAGTCCCGCATATGAAAAACCCATCGGCTATCTGATAACCGATGGGTTTTATTTGACATTGTTACAAAAAGAGTCCGATGACCATGGCTAGGTACATGAAGAAGGTCAAAAGAAATCCAGCCCGCCAGAAGAACTTAAAGAACTTAGGATAGTAGAAACTCCGTTTTTTCTTTAGAAAATAAATGGTGATGGCGATAGCGAGAACTGAGAGAGCTAGGGTAAGCTGGGGCAGCAAGCTATGATAGTAGGCCTTGTCTGAAATGATATAAAATTCCACAACAAAAAGCGGAAAAGCCAAGTCCGCAAAGTTTAAACCGTATTTTCTTAATTGAAAAACTCGCACAGTAATAGTGGTTAAAATCAAAGTTAAAAAGATAAATAAAATCGAAGCAATCTTTAATAGTGTCATAAGATTATTTTACCACAAAAAATTCAAAAAAGAAGATAAAATTCCTTGCATTTAAGAAAGTTTAGTGTATAATAGAAAGGTATGCGAAAAGCATACTTGTGGGAGGTAAAAATCTTTATTTACCGCCAAAACCACAAAGGAGGATTTAAAAATGGCTAAAAAAGTCGAAAAACTTGTAAAATTGCAAATCCCTGCTGGTAAAGCTACACCAGCTCCACCGGTTGGACCTGCTCTTGGTCAAGCTGGTATCAACATCATGGGATTCACAAAAGAGTTCAACGCTCGTACAGCTGATCAAGCTGGTATGATTATTCCAGTTGTTATCTCAGTTTACGAAGATAAATCATTTACTTTCGTCACTAAAACACCACCAGCTGCTGTTCTTTTGAAAAAAGCTGCAGGTGTTGAAAAAGGATCAGGTACACCTAACAAAACGAAAGTTGCAACAGTTACTCGTGCGCAAGTACAAGAAATTGCTGAAACTAAGATGCCAGATTTGAACGCTGCAAACATCGAGTCTGCAATGCGTATGATTGAAGGTACTGCTCGTTCTATGGGATTCACTGTTGTTGACTAATCAATAACGCTCATCCCATTTGCCCGCACTACACTTGATCAGATTGACGAGTGACGTGGGAGATGAAAATCGATTGAACCACTTACAAGGAGAAAGATAAAATGGCTAAAAAAAGCAAACAACTTCGTGCTGCGCTTGAAAAAATCGACAGCACAAAAGCATACAGCGTAGAAGAAGCTGTAGCACTTGCAAAAGAAACTAACTTTGCAAAATTTGACGCAACTGTAGAAGTTGCTTACAACTTGAACATTGACGTTAAAAAAGCTGACCAACAAATCCGTGGCGCAATGGTATTGCCAAACGGAACTGGTAAAACTTCACGCGTTCTTGTTTTCGCACGTGGTGCTAAAGCAGAAGAAGCGAAAGCTGCTGGTGCAGACTTCGTTGGTGAAGATGACCTTGTTGCAAAAATCAACGACGGTTGGTTGGACTTTGACGTAGTAATCGCTACACCTGACATGATGGCACTTGTAGGTCGCCTTGGACGTGTCCTTGGACCTCGTAACTTGATGCCAAACCCTAAGACTGGTACTGTAACAATGGACGTTGCTAAAGCAGTTGAAGAGTCTAAAGGTGGTAAGATTACTTACCGTGCAGACCGTGCAGGTAACGTACAAGCTATCATTGGTAAAGTTTCATTTGAAGCTGACAAGTTGGTTGAAAACTTCAAAGCTTTCAACGACACAATCCAAAAAGCGAAACCAGCTACTGCTAAAGGTACTTACGTAACCAACCTGACTATCACAACTACACAAGGTGTTGGTATCAAGGTTGATGTAAACTCACTTTAAGAATTAAATTGAACTGCCTTCGGGTAGTTCTTTTTTTGAAATAAAATTGATGATAGCGGTTACAAACCCATGGAAACATGTTATAATAATATCGAATCAATTTATTTTATAACAAAAGGAGACGGTGTCATGAAAAAAGATCAGAACCAGCTAACCTGGCTGATGGTATCTCTGATTGCTTTTAATATGGTCTGGGGTCTGGGCAATGTGGTTAATAACTACTCCCAGCAAGGAATCTCGGTAATTGTTTCTTGGATTCTTATCCTAGCTATTTACTTTATTCCCTATGCCCTCATCGTGGGGCAGCTTGGATCGACTTTCAAGGAGAGCGGAGGCGGTGTCAGCGATTGGGTGGAGAAAACCTCTACCAAGCGGCTGGCTTATTTTGCGGCTTGGACTTACTGGGTGGTGCATATTCCTTATCTGGCTCAAAAGCCACAGGGAGTTTTGATTCCTCTAGGCTGGGCTATTCAGGGAAATGGAGACTTTTTGAGCAGTCTTGATATTCACTGGATCGTTATTCTTAGCTTGCTGATTTTCGGTGCCTTTCTCTACTTGTCTACCAAGGGACTGTCCACGCTCAAGGTGATTGGGGGGCTGGCTGGCAGCGCCATGCTGATTATGTCCTTCCTATTTGTTCTCTTAGCAGTTGGTGCGCCTTTTATCAAGCCGGATATGCAGTTTGCGACGGCCAATATGGATAAGCTCAGCACCTATATTCCCAACTTTGATTTTTCTTATTTCACGACTATCTCCCTCTTAGTCTTTGCGGTCGGCGGGGCTGAGAAAATCTCGCCTTACGTTAATCAAACACGCAATCCTGCCAAGGAATTTCCAAAGGGGATGATTGTCATGGCTGTCATGGTTGGTGCCTCTGCTATCTTGGGTTCTCTAGCTATGGGCATGCTTTTTGATGGCAGCAATATTCCTGAGGACCTGATGCGAAACGGTGCTTACCAAGCCTTCCAAAAGCTGGGCAACTACTGGGGAGTGGGCAATGTACTAGTAGTCATCTATGCTTTGACTAATATGGCCGGACAGATTGCTGCACTGGCTTTCTCTATTGACGCGCCTCTGCAAATCATGCTCAATAATGCTGATGAAGAGTTTGTCCCAAGCTGGCTGCGCAAGCGGACATCAAAAGGAGTCCTCATTAATGGTTACATCCTGACAGGGATTTTGGTTAGCTTCTTGATTATTCTGCCTATCTTTGGAATCAAAGAAATTGACGGCCTGGTCAAATGGATGACCAATCTCAACTCCATCGTTATGCCCATGCGTTATCTCTGGGTATTCCTGGCCTACATGATGTTGAACAAAGCTTGGAAGAAGTACAAGGATGCCGAGTACAAGTTTACCAAAAATCCCAAAGTTGGCTTTGCCATCGGAGCTTGGTGCTTCCTCTTTACAGCCTTTGCCTGCATTTTAGGGATGGTTCCCAAAGTAGACTTTGCCAAAGATCCAGCTGGCTGGCAATTCTCTCTCTTGACAAATATCCTGACGCCGATCGTTTTAATCAGTCTGGGTGTCATCCTGCCAATCCTGGCTAAGCGTGAAAAGAAACAGTCGCTCAAGCAGTGAGTAGGTTTTGTAAAAGATGATTGAAGTATTTATTCCCAGTCCTATCTAATGATGGGGCTGGTTTTTTGTGAAATGAGCTAGTCTGCTCTGCTATTTTACAAAAAGGAAAAAAGAAAAAATTCGGTGATTTAACTATATAAAAATCTCAAAATGTGGTAAAATAGTACAGATAAAATAAGGAGTAAAAAAATGGTAGAACCTAAGTATAAGCGTATTTTGATTAAGTTGTCGGGTGAAGCTCTTGCCGGTGAAAAAGGCGTTGGTATAGATATTCAAACCGTTCAGAAGATGGCGGAAGAAATCAAAGAAGTTCACGATTTGGGTGTTCAGATTGCTCTGGTTATCGGAGGTGGAAACCTTTGGCGGGGTGAGCCGGCAGCAGAAGCGGGCATGGACCGCGTGCAGGCCGACTATACTGGTATGTTGGGCACTGTCATGAATGCGCTGGTCATGGCGGATTCGTTGCAGCAGGTAGGTGTAGATACGCGCGTGCAGACAGCGATTGCTATGCAGCAGGTGGCTGAGCCTTACATCCGAGGTCGAGCCCTTCGTCATTTGGAAAAAGGCCGTATCGTAATTTTCGGTGCAGGTATTGGATCTCCTTATTTTTCAACCGATACAACCGCTGCCTTGCGATCAGCAGAGATTGAAGCAGATGCGATTCTCATGGCCAAAAATGGCGTGGATGGTGTCTATAATGCCGATCCTAAGAAGGACAAGACCGCTGTTAAGTTTGATGAACTGACCCACCGAGATGTCATCAGTAAGGGACTGCGGATTATGGACTCAACGGCTTCAACCCTGTCTATGGACAATGACATTGACTTGGTTGTCTTTAATATGAATGAGCCGGGCAATATCAAACGCGTTGTTATCGGTGAGCAAATCGGAACAACAGTATCAAATAATTTATAAGAATGGAGATTAGAAATTCATGGCAAATGCAATTGTAGAAAAAGCAAAAGAAAGAATGACCCACTCGCACCAAAGTTTGGCTCGTGAATTTGGTAGCATCCGTGCAGGCCGCGCCAATGCAAGCCTTTTGGACCGCATCCATGTGGAGTACTATGGAGTAGAAACTCCGCTCAACCAAATCGCTTCAATTACGATTCCAGAAGCGCGTGTTCTTTTGGTGACACCTTTTGACAAGTCTTCTATCAAGGACATTGAGCGTGCGCTTAATGCTTCTGATCTTGGCATTACGCCAGCCAGCGATGGATCTGTGATTCGTCTGGTCATTCCAGCCCTGACAGAGGAAACTCGCCGTGATTTGGCTAAAGAAGTGAAAAAGGTTGGTGAAAATGCTAAAGTTGCCATCCGTAACATCCGCCGCGATGCTATGGACGAAGCTAAGAAGCAGGAAAAAGCCAAAGAAATCACCGAGGATGAATTGAAGACCTTGGAAAAGGATATTCAAAAAGTAACGGACGATGCTGTCAAACATATCGATGAAATGACAGCAAATAAAGAAAAAGAACTTTTAGAAGTCTAACATTTTTATCAGAATCAAAACTCAGTTGGCTTTGGCTGACTGAGTTGTTTTAACATCAAAAATCCTTGCCCGGTTTGAAGAAGCAAGGTAGAAAATAGGTCTATATGAATACAAATCTTGCCAGCTTCATCGTGGGTATCATCACGGATGAAAATGATCGATTTTACTTTGTTCAAAAGGACGGTCAGGTTTACGCTCTATCTAAGGAAGAGGGGGTGCATGAGCTGGGGCAGTCTGTCAAAGGCTTTGCCTACAGCGATATGAAGCAGAAGCTTCGCCTGACAACTCTTGAAGTCACGGCTACTCAAGAGCAGTTTGGCTGGGGAACAGTAACGGAGGTTCGCAAGGATCTAGGCGTCTTTGTCGATACCGGTCTGCCGGATAAGCAGATCGTCGTGTCATTAGATATCTTGCCTGAAATCAAGGAACTCTGGCCTAAAAAAGGTGACCGCCTTTATATCCGTCTGGATGTGGACAAGAAAGATCGCATCTGGGGCAAACTGGCTTATCAGGAGGACTTCCAACGCTTGGCTCGTCCTGCCTATAATAACATGCAGAACCAAAACTGGCCGGCCATCGTTTATCGGATCAAGCTTTCTGGCACCTTTGTCTACCTACCGGAGAATAATATGCTGGGCTTCATTCATCCAAGCGAGCGCTATGCAGAGCCACGTCTCGGGCAGGTCTTGGACGCGCGGGTGATTGGCTTCCGTGAAGTAGACCGCACCCTTAACCTCTCCCTCAAGCCTCGTTCCTTTGAAATGCTGGAAAACGATGCCCAGATGATTCTGACCTACTTGGAGAGCAATGGCGGCTTTATGACTTTGAACGACAAGTCTTCTCCAGACGACATCAACGCTACCTTTGGCATTTCCAAAGGCCAGTTTAAAAAAGCTCTTGGTGGGCTGATGAAAGCTGGTAAAATCAAGCAGGACCCGACTGGAACGGAGTTGGTGTGAGGATTCTTATCTGATTATGATACTGTTTTATATTATTTCTCTAATAGTAATTTTATTTCTATGCTGCTATATATTTATTCCTTTTTTAGCATATTTTGTTATATACCCAACAATCTTATTATACTTTCCTTTGAAATATTTGTTTAATAAAATCTGGTATAAAATGGAAATAAATACAGCTACAGTTAGAATTAATTGGTTAAGAAAGAGTTTGATTTGGATAGAAAATAAAATTTCGTTAAAAAATAACAAGTTTATTGGTTATGTTTTAAATACGCCGTTGTTTATATATATGACGATACTTTTAATTGCTACATTTATTTCTCCGATACCAGCGAGTATTATCTATAATATTTTTCATATTAAAATTAATGGCGACTTATTAGTTTTTGTAACCGCTGAATTTTTGATACTATTAAATTACTTAGAAATTATTTTATTAAGTAGTATTAACGAAGAGATAAGTAACAGTAAAAAAAATGAATTTAATCAAAACCAAGCATTAAAAGACCTAGAACTACATGAAAGTTTTTTAAAAAGTATCATAAAGCCCTTGTCTTTATTAAGTTTTTTATCAGCTCTAGTTGGAATAGGGAATGTCTTATTTCCTGAAATCAAATATGAAATTTTTAAAATTTTTCAGGAAAATTCAAATGAACATATTACAATATGGTCGATTTATTTAATAGCTGTGTTATTTTATTGTGCTATAAACTATTTTATGCTTCAGTTTGTGAAACATGTTGTAGTTAATATTGAGAACTATTCTAGATTTTATAAGGTATTAATAAAGTTCTCTAAATCACTTTTTTAACAAATTTATAGAAAGGAACCTATGAGAAAATCTTTTTACAGCTGGCTCATGACAGAGCGCAATCCTAAGAGCAAGGAGCCAAAGGCTATTTTGGCGGATTTGGCTTTTCAGGATACGGCCTTTCCCAAGCATACGGATGATTTTGATGAGGTTAGTCGTTTTCTGGAGGAGCACGCAAATTTTTCCTTTAACTTGGGCGAGTTCGATGCTATTTGGGAAGAGTATCAAGCCCATTAAGTGGATAGTGGCTAGGGATAGTCATTTTCTGCTTGCTTTGATATAATAAAGGTAATTCATTCAATAAATTAAAATAGAGAGGTTCTTTGTTTGCAGGAACATTCAGTAGAAATTAAACTGAGCCATCCAGATGACTCATTCCACCTTTTTGGATCTAATGAACGACATCTGCGTCTGATGGAGCAGGAATTGAAAGTCACCATCCATGCTCGGACCGAGATTGTGCAGATTTTAGGTACGGAGGCTTCCTGTGAGGAGGCTCGCCAGGTGATTCAAGCTCTCTTGGTCTTGGTCAATCGTGGCATGACCATTGGCACGCCCGATGTAGTGACAGCCATTACCATGGTCAAAAATGATGAAATTGATAAGTTTGTAGCTCTTTACGAAGAAGAAATCATCAAAGACAGCTATGGCAAGCCGATTCGCGTCAAGACACTTGGTCAAAAAATCTATGTGGACAGTGTTAAAAATCATGATATTGTCTTTGGTATTGGGCCAGCTGGAACAGGGAAGACCTTTCTAGCGGTGACCTTGGCCGTGACTGCTCTTAAGCGTGGGCAGGTCAAGCGAATTATCCTCACAAGGCCCGCGGTAGAAGCTGGTGAGAGTCTGGGCTTTCTGCCCGGTGACCTTAAGGAAAAGGTGGATCCATATCTGCGTCCGGTCTATGATGCCTTGTATCAGATTTTGGGTAAGGATCAAACGACGCGCCTTATGGAGCGAGAGATTATTGAGATTGCTCCCCTAGCCTATATGCGGGGGCGAACACTTGATGATGCCTTTGTGATACTAGACGAAGCTCAGAACACCACCATCATGCAGATGAAGATGTTTCTGACGCGGCTGGGCTTCCAGTCCAAGATGATTGTCAATGGAGACATCAGTCAGATCGACCTGCCTCGCAATGTTAAGTCTGGCCTCATTGACGCTCAAGAGAAATTGAAAAATATCTCTCAGATTGACTTTGTGCATTTCTCAGATAAGGATGTCGTTCGTCATCCAGTGGTGGCGGAGATTATCCGGGCTTATGAACCAGCTCCTGTTAAAGCTAGTGAATTAGATGTAGAAGAAACAGAATAATATATGAAAAGAGCAGATTTATTTCTGCTCTTTTTTTGGGATTGATTTTAAAGTTGAAATGTTCAACTAAACGAGTTCGTCAATAGATGTGTAGTCCTTGTTGAGGCCTTCTGCAACTGGTTGGCTGGTGATGTGACCTTGGTAGGTTGTGACACCTTGGCGCAGGCCTTGGTCATCTGCAATGGCTTGCTTGAAGCCTTTCCCTGCCAAAGCCTCCACATAAGGAAGAGTGACATTGGTCAGGGCGATGGTAGAAGTGCGGGCTACGGCACCAGGGATATTCGCAACGGCATAGTGGAGGACACCATGTTTTTCATAAACAGGCTCGGTGTGAGTCGTCACACGGTCAGCTGTTTCAATGACACCGCCCTGGTCAACGGCTACGTCTACAATGACAGAGCCTGGACGCATTTGCTTAACCATATCGTCTGTTACCAGTTTCGGAGCCTTCGCACCTGGAATGAGGACAGCGCCAATTACGACATCTGCCTCTCGAACACTAGTTTCGATATTGAAAGGATTAGACATGAGGGTCTGGATTTGATGACCGAAGACATCTTCTAGGACAGACAGACGCTTAGCGCTGATATCCAGAATAGTCACTTGAGCCCCCAGTCCTAGTGCGATACGAGCGGCATGCGTTCCCACGACACCGCCACCGATGATGGTGACTTTTCCTTTAGGGACGCCCGGTACACCGCCGAGAAGTACGCCAGATCCGCCTTCTCTCTTAGTCAAGAAGTGGGCTCCGATTTGGACCGCCATCCGACCAGCCACCTCACTCATAGGTACCAAGAGTGGCAGTTGTCCATCTTGGTCACGGACAGTTTCGTAGGCCAGACCGGTTGTCTTAGCACTAGTCATAGCATCTGCTAGCTCAGGAGCGGCAGCCATATGCAGGTAGGTAAAGAGCAAGAGGTCATCACGGAGGAAGCCATATTCAGCTGCCAGAGGTTCTTTGACCTTGACCACCAGCTCAGCTGCCCAAGCTTCTGCAGCAGTAGGGACGATTTTTGCACCTTGCTTTTCATAGTCAGCATCGGCAAAGCCAGATCCCAGACCGGCATTTGTCTCAATCAGAACTTCATGGCCTTTGCCAACGAGACTATGAACACCAGCTGGTGTCAGAGCTACACGATTTTCATTGTTTTTGATTTCTTTTGGAATACCGATTAACATAAAAAATATGCTCCTTTTTTAAGATGTTTTTATTGTATAGGAAAACGTTTCAAAAATCAAGAAAAAATCAGAGTGGTTTGCTTTCATCAGTGAATTGTGCTATTCTGTTAAGAAAATCTAGGAGGTCCTGATGGAAAATATCTATGTCAAACTGGCTCATCATGCCAGACTAGAAACTGAGCGGCTGATTCTGCGTCCGGTGACCTTGGACGATGCCCCGGCGATGTTTGAGTATGCTTCGGATGAGGAAAATACTCGCTATACTTTTGAGACAAATAAAAGCCTGGATGAAACACGCAATAATATCGCACTCTTTTATCTGGCTAATCCTCTGGGACGCTGGGGGATAGAAGTGAAGGAGAGTGGCAAATTCATCGGGACGATTGAACTGCATAAGATCAGGCTGGACTTGAAAACGGCAGCTATCGGCTATGTAATCAATAAAAAATACTGGAATCAGGGTTATACGACAGAGGCTAATCGCGCAGTAATCAAGCTGGCTTTTGAGGAAATCGGGATGAACAAACTTGTAGCGCTGCATGATGTGGATAATCCAGCATCTGGCCGGGTTATGGTCAAGTCTGGTATGAAATATTCCCACGAAGAGCCTTACGCATCTCTAGACAAGCATGAGAAAGGCCGCATTGTGACGCGGGTCCATTACTATCTGACTAGGGAAGATTATTTTGCAAAAAAATGAGAAAGGATATTGACAAGCACCTATCTACATGATATATTAGATAGGTACGCTGATTTAGCTCAGTTGGCAGAGCGCATCCATGGTAAGGATGAGGTCGCCGGTTCGATCCCGGCAATTAGCATCTTGTAGGACAAGGTTGGGTTTTCCCAGCCTTTTCTTTTTGTCAATGATAGCTGGTAGTGAAAGGCAAAGTTTTAGGAGGGGGAAAAATAAAAATAGCTGCTTTTGTCTTTGCGGTGAGAGTCTGACGAATCTGCTCTGCTATTTTCCAAAACCCTGCCCTCGGCTCCCTAAAGTGAGTAAAAATATGATATAATAAGGTAATACTAGCAAAGCGGGTAAGATATGTATATCGAAATGGTAGATGAGACGGGTCAGGTTTCGGAAGAGATTCTTAAACAGACCCAGGAAATTTTGGAGTTTGCGGCCCAGAAAACGGGCAAGGAAAAGAAGGAAATGGCTGTGACTTTTGTCAGCAATGCGCGCAGTCATGAACTCAACTTGAAATATAGAGATACGGATCGTCCGACGGATGTGATCAGCTTGGAGTATAAGCCTGAGCTGGACATCGCTGTTGACGAGGAGGATTTGCTGGACCACCCTGAGCTAGCTGAGATGCTGGAAGATTTTGACGCCTATATCGGTGAGCTGTTCATTTCAGTGGACAAGGCGCGTGAGCAGGCTGAAGAATACGGCCACAGCTTTGAGCGGGAAATGGGCTTTTTGGCAGTGCATGGTTTTCTGCATATCAACGGCTATGATCACTATACGCCGGAAGAAGAAGCAGAAATGTTTGGATTACAGGAAGAAATTTTAACTGCTTATGGACTCACAAGGAAATAACAAACGCAAATGGAAAAATCGAGATGTGGTCTCGAGTTTGGAATTTGCTTTAACCGGTATTTTTACAGCCTTTAAAGAGGAGCGCAATCTGCGCAAGCATGTCCTTTCGGCTTTGGCAGTGATAGTTGCGGGACTGATTTTTGACTTGTCCGCGATAGAATGGCTCTTTCTCTTTTTGAGCATTTTTCTGGTCATTGCCTTTGAGATTGTCAATTCTGCCATTGAAAATGTCGTGGATCTGGCCAGCGATTACCACTTTTCTATGCGGGCCAAGAATGCCAAGGATATGGCAGCGGGAGCTGTTCTGGTCGTGTCTGGCTTTGCTGTTGTGACCGGACTGATTATTTTTGTTCCCAAGATTTGGGATTGGATTTTTTAAAGATTTGAAAATCGGGGGAGACTGCCGATTTTCTGCTGTTTTAATGGAAATAATAGAGGTAAAATAATGACTTTTAAATCAGGTTTTGTAGCTATTTTGGGACGCCCCAATGTTGGGAAATCAACCTTTTTGAATCATGTTATGGGGCAAAAAATTGCCATCATGAGCGATAAGGCTCAGACCACACGCAATAAAATTATGGGGATTTATACAACGGATAAGGAGCAGATTGTCTTTATCGATACGCCGGGAATCCACAAACCTAAGACGGCTCTAGGAGACTTCATGGTAGAAGCAGCCTATAGCACCCTGCGTGAGGTGGATACCGTCCTCTTCATGGTGCCGGCTGATGAGCCGCGTGGCAAGGGCGATGACATGATTATCGAGCGTCTGAAAGCGGCTAAGGTGCCAGTTATTTTGGTGGTTAATAAGATTGATAAAGTCCATCCGGATCAGCTTTTAGCGCAAATTGATGATTTCCGTCAGCAGATGGACTTCAAAGAAATCGTGCCGATCTCAGCCTTGCAGGGCAATAATGTTTCCCGTCTGGTTGACATCCTCAGTGAGAATTTGGAGGAAGGCTTCCAGTATTTCCCAGAAGATCAGATTACTGACCATCCAGAGCGCTTTCTGGTGTCAGAAATGATTCGGGAGAAGGTTTTGTTGCTGACACGGGAGGAAATTCCCCACTCAGTCGCAGTGGTTGTTGACAGTATGAAGCGAGACGAGGAGACGGACAAGGTCCATATCCGAGCGACCATCATGGTAGAGCGTGATAGTCAAAAAGGTATTATCATCGGTAAAGGCGGTTCTATGCTGAAGAAAATCGGATCTATGGCTCGGCGCGATATTGAGCTCATGCTGGGGGATAAGGTCTTCCTAGAAACTTGGGTCAAGGTCAAGAAAAACTGGCGGGACAAGAAGCTGGACTTAGCGGACTTTGGCTATAATAAGAAGGAGTATTGAGGTTTTCTAAGCAAGCTTGGAAAAATTATGTTTGAAATAGCAGTGAAAGAGAGCATAACATTTTGTTATCTCTTTTTACTACAAACTAGTTGCAAGATAGAAAATTGTTGATATTACGTTATTTAATAGTTGCTATCCTTCCGTTAATCTCCAAACATCATTCCGTTATTCCTCATATTGTTCCGGACTATGGTATAATAGAGGGAGAAAGTGAGGAGTGCTCATGTATATGACAGTGAGGCAGGCAGCTGATCTCTGGGGGATTTCTGATCGTCGGGTTCGGTCTCTGTGCAGTCAGGGAAAGATTCCGGGAGCTGTCCAAGAAGGGCGTTTGTGGAGGATTCCCTCAGATGCCAGAAAGCCAGCGGATGGCCGTTATAAGAAAGCAGAGAGTCTCTTGCCTTTGATTGATGAAAAGATGAAGCAGTTATCAAAACTTCGCCCTTTGACGGATGGAGAGTTGGAGCGGCTGAATGAAGAGTTCACAGTCGAATATACTTATAACTCAAATGCCATTGAGGGCAATACTCTGACCTTGCGTGAGACAGATTTGGTCCTGCGTGGATTGACCATTGACCAAAAGCCTTTAAAAGATCATATGGAGGCAATAGGTCATCAGGAGGCTTTTCAGTATGTTCAAAGGCTTGTTGAGGAGAACCAGCCTTTGTCAGAACAGATGATAAAGGATATTCATTATCTAGTATTAGCGGATAAAAAAAATGACCGAGGCATTTATCGGAGAGTCCCGGTACGCATCATGGGAGCAGCCAATGAACCGGCTCAGCCGTATATGATTGCTCCATTGATGGAGAAGCTTCTAGTGGACTATGCTGCAAGTCAGGAAAATATGGTGACCAAACTAGCTCAGTTTCATATTGCCTTTGAGAGTATCCATCCGTTTATTGACGGCAATGGTCGAACGGGTAGGCTCTTGGTGAATTTGGAGTTGATGAAGGCGGTCTATCCACCGATTGATATAAAATTTACGGATAGATTGTCCTATTACCAAGCATTTGATGACTTTCATTCAAAAGGAAGTTTATCGGCAATGGAGGATTTATTTGCCAAATATATCAATGAAAGATTGGATATGTATTTGGAGATTTTATCTCTTGATGACGAAGGATAAGGAGATTAGATTTATAGTTGATATAAATCTTTCCAATTCTTCTTTCTTTGTCTCAGGTGGGAAAGAAGCTGAAACCATTCATGACTTGCACTTCATGTTGGCGCAGAAAAATGCTAGGTCTAAATGGGCCTATTATCCTGACAAAGGGCATGCTTGGCTTTTTAGTGATGTGGATACGCATATTCAGTTGCTGCGCTATTTCTTTCAAAACGCTGCCTTCCCAGAGAAATTGAAAGGATTTTGATATGGACTATATTTCCTATATTCGCTCTAAGGTGGGGCATGATAAGGTTATTCTGAATTTTGCTGGTGGAATTCTGGCAGACGAGAAGGGTCGTGTGCTTCTGCAGTTGCGAGGCGATAAGAAAACATGGGCGATTCCTGGTGGAGCTATGGAGCTTGGGGAGACTTCTTTGCAAGCAGCCGTGCGTGAATTTTACGAAGAGACAGGCATTTCTGTTGAAGTCAAGCGCTTGCTGAATGTTTATACTAATTTTGATGAATCTTATCCTAATGGTGACAAAGTTCAGACGGTTGTCTTCCTGTATGAATTGCAGGCATTGGAGAATGTTGATATTTCCAATTTTCACAATGAGGAAACTCTACGTTTAGGCTTTTTTTCTAAAGAAGAAATAGCAGAGCTGGAAAATGTATCGGATAAACACCGCCTGATGCTGGATGAGTATTTCTCGGACAGCTTTGCTATGGGACTTTGATAGCTTACTATGAGCATGTCATTTATTTAGAACAATATCATACTGCATAGTTTGATTGAATTATCGCTTTACAATATTTCTTGACCTAGTTAAATTATTGTTTTATAATAATTGTAAGGATAATTATCGTAAAACAATAAGGAGGTAAGCTATGAAGATGCGAATTTTGAAACAAGTAATAACCATAATTACTTGTTTGGTACAAATATTTTGTGCTTTCTGGTTTTTAGCTAGAGGTTTTGTAGCCATTGTCTTGATGATTTATAACTGGCAATCAACTGCTACCCCACTTGCAGAGTTATTAAGGTTATCTTATGAAATGATCTGGCTGGGTTTGCTTCCGATTTTGCTATTTGGTCTGATTCGTTCTTTTCTGCACCGCATGCTAGTTCATCAGTTTTTTACGAACGAAAGTTATCAGATTAGTAAATATCTGTTGATTTTGGTTACTTGTTTACCTATTGGTAGTATTATATGGGATATTTTTATCGGTCAAAAATCTATACAGTCTTGGATAGAGTTTGTAGATAATATATTTCTGCCCTATATTGATAGTCTGGCTTTGGTAATTGTCTTAGGGGTCTTGCATCTTGTCATAAAAAACGGGAAAACAATTCAAGAAGATGTAGATGGTTTTGTGTGATGGGAAAAATCAAAGTTAATTTAGATAAAGTATTGGAAAAAAAAGGCTTGACCTCTAAAGAATTGGCGGAAATTATTGGCATTACACAAGCAAATTTGTCTATTCTGAAAACAGGTAAGGCTAAAGGTATTCGCTTTGCGACCTTACTGGCTATCTGTGAAACGCTGGATTGTCAGCCTGCTGATATTTTAGAGTATATTTCTGACTAATAAATAGAATATAGAAAGGAGCTTTATGCCTGAATTACCTGAAGTGGAAACGGTTCGGCGTGGTTTGGAGCGTCTGGTGGTTGGTAAGACAATTGATCAGGTGCAGGTCCGCTATACTAAGATGATTGGTACGGGAGTGGACAGCTTTGTCCACGACTTGCCAGGCCAGACCATTGAAAGGATTGGCCGTCGGGGCAAGTATTTGCTCTTTTACCTGACAGGCGGAGTGCTGGTTTCCCATCTGCGAATGGAAGGCAAGTATCTTTTTTATCCTGATGCGGTGCCTGAGCGCAAGCATGCCCATGTCTTTTTCGAGATGACGGATGGTGGGACGCTTGTTTATGAGGATGTTCGCAAGTTTGGGACCATGGAGCTCTTGAGAAAGGATCAGCTGGAGGCTTATTTTGCTGCCAGAAAGCTTGGTCCTGAGCCGACAGAGGCGGACTTTCTTTTGTCGCCTTTTGCAGCAGCTTTGAGCCGTTCCAAGAAACCCATCAAACCCTATTTGTTAGAGCAGACCTTGGTCGTTGGTTTGGGCAATATCTATGTAGATGAGGCCCTTTGGCGGGCACGGATTCATCCGGCAAGGCCAGCAGCTAGTCTAAAGCCTGCTGAAGTGAAGCGGCTACGTGAGCAGATTATAGAAGTTTTGCAGCTTGGGATTGAAAAGAGAGGATCGACCATTCGGACCTACCGCAATGCTTTAGGTGAGGATGGCACTATGCAGGATTTTCTGCAGGTCTATGGAAAGACTGGTCAACCCTGCGCTAGATGCGGCAGTCCCATTGAGAAAATCAAGTTAGGTGGGCGCGGTACCCATCTCTGTCCTCACTGCCAGAAAGCGAGGTAGCTGCCATGGCAAGAATTATCGGTATCACTGGTGGCATTGCCTCGGGTAAGTCAACAGTGACAGAGTTTTTGAGGCAGCAGGGCTATCAGGTCATTGATGCGGATCAGGTAGTGCATGAGCTGCAAGAGCCGGGGGAACGGCTTTATCAAGCTCTTTTATCCGCTTTTGGCTCAGCTATCTTACAGGAAGATGGTCGCTTGGATCGGCCCAAGCTGGGAGCTATGATTTTTGGGAATCCCGAACTCTTAGCCCAGTCCAGTCAAATACAAAATCAGATAATCCGCGAGGAACTGGCTGGCAGGCGAGATTTGCTGGCAGAGATGGAAGATATCTTTTTTATGGATCTTCCCTTGCTGTTTGAATTACAATATGAAGACTGGTTTGACCAGATCTGGCTGGTGGATGTGACGAAGGAAACTCAGCTCAGTCGCCTTATGAATCGAAACGCTCTCAGTCAGGAAGAAGCAGAAAAACGCATAGCAGCTCAGCTATCTCTCCGAGAAAAACGAAAGAGGGCGGACGTGCTGATTGATAATAATGGTTCGCTTGAGGAAACTCGACAGCAGCTTCGCGATGCTTTGCAGAAATTAGAAAGAAGATGATTTATCACGTCACAAGTAAACTGGAAACATAACCTGAAAGTCGCTTGGTTTGGGAACTTCCTGACTGGTGCCAGCATTTCTCTGGTGACACCTTTTATGCCACTTTTCGTAGAGCAGCTAGGTGCCAGAGGTCATGAGGTGGAGTATTACGCTGGGCTAGGGATTTCCCTCTCTGCAATCTCAGCGGCACTGCTCTCTCCTGTCTGGGGAAGTCTAGCGGACCGATATGGCCGCAAGCCTATGATGATACGTGCAGCTACTGCCATGGTTTTCACGATGGGCAGCATTGCCTTTGTACCCAATATTTTCTGGCTCTTGCTCCTGCGCTTTCTAAACGGTGTCTTCGCTGGTTATGTTCCCAACAGCACAGCTCTGATTGCCAGTCAGGCTCCCAAGGAAAAAACGGGTTATGCTCTGGGAACTCTCTCGACCGGTGTCGTTGCGGGTAATCTTATGGGGCCATTTATTGGTGGTCTGATTGCGGAGATGTTCGGTATTCGCAATGTCTTTCTCCTGATTGGCGGCTTTTTTCTAGTGGCAGCCTTGATGACCTTTTATTTGATTCGGGAGGATTTTGTGCCAGTGACCCGACAAGAAGAGGTAGGCTTAAAGGAATTGCTGCGACAACTCAGGTATCCTAAGATGCTGATTAATCTCTTTCTGACCAGCTTTGTCATCCAGTTTGCAGCTCAATCTATCAGCCCTATCCTTGCCCTCTATGTCAGAGAGTTGGGGCAAAAGGAGAATCTGATCTTTGTTTCGGGTCTCATCGTTTCTAGCATGGGACTTTCCAGCATGATGAGCTCCAGCATTCTGGGGCGTTTAGGAGACCGTATCGGCAATCACCGGCTTCTAGTGCTGGCTCAATTCTATTCAATCCTGATTTATCTGCTCTGTGCCAATGCTGGCTCCCCTATTCAGTTGGGCTTTTATCGCTTTTTATTTGGCCTAGGAACAGGGGCGCTGATACCGGGTGTCAATGCTTTGCTAAGTAAGATAACACCCAAACTTGGAATCTCTAGGATTTTCAGCTATAATCAGATTTTCTTTTATCTGGGCGGGGTGGTCGGCCCTATGTCTGGATCGGTCATTGCGGCAGCCTATGGCTATCATTCAGTCTTCTATGCCACAGCAGGGCTGGTTGCCGTCAGTATGCTGGCCAATCTCTTTAGTTTTCGAAATTTATTTAAAAAGAAGGATATCTAGTGCGCGTTAAAATAAATTTAAAATGTTCCAGCTGCGGCAGTCAGAATTATCTGACCAGCAAAAATACGAAAACGCATCCGGAAAAAATTGAGGTCTTAAAGTACTGTCCTAAGGAAAGAAAAGTTACTTTACATCTTGAATCCAAGTAGATTTTATGATAAAATAGATAGGATTTTAAGGAGTTTTTATTTATGTACAACCTATTATTAACCATTTTAGTCATTTTATCAGCTATTATTGTCATTGCAATTTTCATGCAACCAACCAAAAATCAGTCCAGCAACGTCTTTGATGCCAGTGCCAACGATTTGTTTGAACGTCCTAAGGCACGAGGTTTTGAAGCTGTGATGCAGCGTATGACGGGAATCATGATTTTCTTCTGGCTACTGATTGCATTGGTATTAGCAGTATTATCTAGTAAATAAAATGGGCTCTGACTTCGTCTTGGCCTATTTTTTAAGTTTTAAAGAGATTTAGCAAGGATGAAGAAAGAACTCATCAAGAGAAGAGGAATATGAAATCAGAAATCATTGAATATTTAAAAGAAAGGCAGCAGGCTAGCGTAGATGAGCTGGCGGCTGCTTTGGGGAAAGAGTCTTCCAAGGCCTTTAGTAGCTTGGTCAAGACCATCTCCCAGATGGAAAGAAAGCATCAGATTCGCTTTGATGACAAGGGGCGGATTGAGCTTTATGAGAAGAGAAAGCAGGAGCGTCTGACGCTCAAGGGTGTTTTTCATGCCCACAAGAATGGCTTTGGCTTTGTCACCCTGAATGAAGAAGAGGATGACCTCTTTGTCGGCTGTAATGATGTCAATCATGCCATTGATGGCGATACGGTGGAAGTAGTCATTACCAAGGTAGCAGACCGGATCAAGGGAACATCAGCTGAGGCTAAGATTATCGATATTTTGGAGCACAGCCTGACGTCAGCGGTTGGCCAGCTGGTTCTGGATGAGGAAAAGCCCAAGTATGCGGGCTATATCCGCTCGAAAAATCAGAAAATCAGCCAGCCTATTTATGTCAAAAAACCAGCCCTGGTTTTGGATGGTACAGAGGTACTCAAGGTCGAGATTGACAAATATCCGACCAAGAAACACGATTTCTTCGTGGCCAGTCTGGTCGATGTAGTCGGCCATGTCAATGATCCAGGCATTGATGTACTGGAAGTGCTGGAGTCGATGGACATTGTCTCCGAATTTCCAGAAAAGGTCTTGGAAGAGGCCGAGCGAGTTCCAGACGCACCGACTGAAAGTGATTTGGAAGGACGTTTGGACCTGCGTGAAGAGATTACCTTTACCATCGATGGAGCGGATGCCAAAGACTTGGACGATGCTGTCCATATCAAGCGCTTGAAAAATGGCAACTTTGAGCTTGGCGTCCATATCGCAGATGTGTCCTACTATGTCAAAGAAGGCTCTGAGCTGGACAAGGAAGCTCTCAATCGAGCGACCTCTGTCTATGTGACCGACCGCGTGGTACCTATGCTGCCAGAGCGCCTATCAAACGGAATCTGCTCGCTCAATCCCAATGTGGACCGTCTGACCCAGTCGGCTATCATGGAGATAGATGCCAAGGGTCGCGTGGTCAAGCATACTATCACCCAGACTGTTATCAATACGACCTTTCGCATGACCTATAGCGATGTCAACGACATCATCGCAGGAAATCAGGAAAAAGCTGAGCAGTTCAAGGCCATTGTGCCTAGTATTGACAGCATGGTGCGTTTGCATGAGATCCTGGAAAGCATGCGTTTTAAACGGGGTGCGCTTAACTTTGACACCAATGAAGCCAAAATCATGGTCAACAAAGAAGGTCGGCCGGTGGATATTGTCCTGCGTCAGCGGGGAATTGCTGAGCGCATGATTGAGTCCTTTATGTTGGTGGCCAATGAGACGGTGGCTGAGCATTTTGCTAAGCTAAATCTGCCCTTCATCTATCGGATCCACGAGGAGCCAAAGGCAGAGAAGGTACAGAAGTTCATCGACTATGCCTCTAGCTTTGGGATTCGGATTTACGGGACGGCTAACTCTATGAGTCAGCAGGCTCTGCAGGATATTATGGAGGCGGTCAAAGACCAGCCTTATGAGGATGTCCTGTCTATGATGCTTCTGCGCTCCATGCAGCAGGCTCGCTACTCTGAGCATAATCACGGCCACTATGGTCTGGCAGCGGAGTTTTATACGCATTTCACCAGTCCGATTCGCCGCTATCCAGATCTTCTGGTTCATAGGATGGTACGGGATTATGGTCAGTCTAAAGAAATAGCAGAGCATTTTGAGCAAGTGATTCCAGAGATTGCTAGTCAGTCTTCCAGCCGAGAGCGTCGGGCTATCGAAGCCGAGCGTGAAGTCGAAGCCATGAAAAAGGCTGAGTACATGGAAGAATTTGTTGGGGAAGAATTTGACGGCGTAGTTTCAAGCGTGGTTAAGTTTGGACTCTTCGTTGAACTCCCTAATACGGTTGAAGGCCTGATCCATGTTACTAACCTGCCAGAGTTTTACAGCTACAATGAGCGGACGATGACCCTGCAAGGAGAAAAGTCTGGCGTGGTCTTCAAGGTCGGTCAGCAGATTCGCATCAAGCTGTTCCGAGCGGATAAGGCCACGGGCGAGATTGACTTTGAATACCTGCCTAGTGAATATGACCTGATAGAAAAGACCAGTAAGACTGGCAGAGGTAAGTCGGGCAGAAAGAGACGTCGTGAGGATGACAAGCGCAGCCATCCTTCCAAAGAAAAAGGCTATAGAGATAAGAAAGATAAGAAGTCCAAGAAAGGTAAGAGCCAGAAGGCATTTTACAAGGAACTAGTCAAGAAAGGAGCCAAGTATGGCAAAGGGAGAAGGAAAGGTCGTCGCGCAAAATAAAAAGGCCAGACACGACTACACCATCGTAGATACCATCGAGGCTGGCATGGTGCTGACCGGTACGGAAATCAAGAGCGTCCGTGCTGCCCGTATCAATCTAAAAGATGGCTTTGCCCAAATCAAGAACGGTGAGGCCTGGCTCAGCAATGTCCATATCGCGCCTTATGAAGAGGGCAATATCTGGAACCAAGAGCCTGAACGTCGCAGAAAGCTGCTGCTGCATAAGAAGCAGATCCAAAAGCTGGAGCAGGAGACAAAGGGAACTGGTATGACGCTGGTGCCGCTCAAGGTCTATCTCAAGGATGGCTATGCGAAGCTGCTCCTGGGCTTAGCCAAAGGGAAGCACGATTACGACAAGCGCGAGTCCATCAAACGCCGCGAGCAAAACCGAGACATCGCAAGACAAATGAAAAACTTTAATACAAGATGAAAGACTGGGTGACCGGTCTTTTTTAGTTCTTAAAGTCAGAATAGTTGAGTTATATTTTAAGCAGATATGCAATTTTATTAAATTATGTTATAATTTAATAAAAAATTAAAGGAATATATGATGAAAGCAAAAACAAAAATTATAGCTCCTTTAGTCGTCGCCCTTTTTAGTTTTATCTTAGTGATTCTCATCTACAGTAGCCATCTTAAATTGTTCGTTGTCGAATTTTACTAGACAGAAAAGGTCTGACCAATTTGCCACTTGTCAAGTCTGTTCTTTTCGAGTATGATAAAGACAGTTAGATTATTCGGAGCTTGGCTTTCAGAGAAAGGATTTTTTATGACAGAAGAATTGCTAGCCTATAAACGCATGCCGCTGTGGACGGCTGAGACGATGCCAGAGACAGTAAAGAGAAAGCACAATACCAAAGAGGGAACTTGGGGCAAAATCACTGTTCTCAAGGGACGACTTAAGTTTATCGAGATGTCAGAGGAAGGTGAGGAGCTGGCTGAGCACATCTTTGAGGCTGGTCAGGACAATCCTTTTGCCCATCCCCAAGCTTGGCATCGGGTCGAAGCCCTGACGGATGATTTGGAGTGGTATTTGGAGTTTTACTGCCGGCCTGAGGATTATTTCCCAAAGAAATACGGCAGCAATCCCGTTCACTCAGAGGTTTTGGAAGCTATGCAAACAGTCCGACCAGGGCGGGCGCTTGATTTAGGCTGTGGTCAAGGTCGCAATGCTCTTTTTCTGGCCAAGCAGGGCTTTGAAGTAACGGCCGTAGATCAGAATGAGCTGGCATTGGAGATCTTACGTAGCATTGTGGAGCAGGAGGATTTAGATCTGCCAGTGGGTAGCTACGACATCAACTCAGCTAGTCTGACTCAGACTTATGATTTGATTGTTTCCACCGTTGTCCTTATGTTCCTGCAGGCGGAGCGGATTCCGGATATTATCCGCAATATGCAAGAGCACACAGCGCTTGGCGGCTACAATCTCATTGTCTGTGCTATGGATACAGAGGACTTCCCTTGCTCTGTGCCCTTTCCCTTTACTTTTAAGGAAGGTGAGCTTGCCGACTATTATAAAGGCTGGGAGTTGGTTAAGTATAATGAAAATCCTGGTCACCTCCACCGCCGCGATGAAAACGGCAATCGAATTCAGCTACGCTTTGCGACTATGCTAGCTAAAAAGGTTCAGTAGATAGTGGTAGGACAGAAGTTGATTTTTGAAAATTTAACTTGGCTCACTTATTTTGAGATTCTGGTTTAAAAGGTCTGGGAGACAATTTAAAATGTCTCAGCCTCAATATTTTTTGAACATAATAAAGCTAGACTGAGGCATTTTTGTCCCAGTCTTTTTTATTTTGGTAAAAAACTTTAGAAATATTTTAGAATTTCTTGAGAAATATCTGAAGTTTGGTCGTTATACTAGAAAGTGCAAGGGGGAGAGAAAAGTGCTGGAAGCAACAGGACAGCTGGTAGAAAACTTTAGTTTTTTAAGTGTGACTCTAGACCAGATCACTTTTAAAAGCAGACTGAAAGACCTTATTCTCTTCTCTTGCGGCAAATTTTTCCAGACCTTCAGTTTTTTGTTGACGAGGAAAAAAGAATATGTTAAAGTAAATGAGTAAAATAAAAAAGTCAATTATATTTTACTTAATATACAAGGAGGAACTCATGAAGAAAAGAACGAAAATCATTCTAACTTCTACGTTGACTGTGACCGGCCTAATCTTGGCTGCCGGTGGCTACTTGGCTTATAAGACCTTTGTCCCTCAGGAGACACCGGTCGATAAGAATGCCACAGTGAGGACCAATTACTATCAAGCCATCAATAAAAAATGGCTGGAAAAGGCAGAAATCCCTAGCGACCAGCCGTCTAACGGTGTTTTTTATGAGCTGAACGAGAAGGTCAAGGATAAGATGAAGGCGGATGTTAAAAATCTAGTCTCTGGTAAAGAAGAGTCAACGATTGAAGGCATGCCTGAGTTTATCAAATACTATCAGCAAGCGACGGACTTCAAGCAGCGGGAAAAGGATGGCCTAGCCCCTCTCAAGTCCTATCTCAAGGAAATTGAAGACTTGTCCGACCTGAAGGACCTAGCTAGCAAGGCTGTTGACTGGGAAAAGCGTGGTCTAGCACTGCCGTTTACCCTTGAAATTAGTTCTAACATGGAAAATACCAATCAGAAACAAGTGAATCTGTCCAGTCCAAGTCTGATGCTGCCGGATAAGAGCTACTATGAAGATGAAGGTGCTAAGAAAAGGATGATGGATCCGCTGGAAAAAGCGTTCAAAGAAGCCTTGCAAAAGCTGGGCTACAGTGAAAAAGACAGCGAAAAGATTGTCAAAGAAGCCTTAGAATTTGATGGAGAATTGGCCAAGTATGCCCAAAGCAATGAAGAAGCTTCGGAGGTTAAAAATCTCCACCATCCTAAGACAGCTGAAGAAATCAATGCCTACTCTGATACCTTTAAGTTTCACGATATGATCAATGACTATCTAGGCCAGGAAGCTGGTGATGTCAACGTTCCTAATCCTAAATATTATGAAAATTTTGCCAAGGTAGTCAACGACAAGAACTTTGGTAAGATCAAATCTTGGATGCTTGTGAAGCAGGCCGCATCAGCATCTAGTTTTCTAACCGATGATTATCGGCTGATTTTTGCAGAGTACCAAAAATCCTTGCAAGGTACTAAGGAAGCAACTTCAAAAGAAGATGCAGCATACGATCTGACAACAGGAACTTTTTCAGATGTATTCAGTCTTTACTATGGACGCAAATATTTCGGTGAGGAAGCCAAGCAAGAAGTGACCCAAATGGTCAAGGATATCAAGGAAGTCTATCGGGAACGTATGCTGAAAAACGAATGGCTGTCAGAAGAAACCAAGCAGAAAGCAGTCAAGAAGCTGGATACCATGAAACTTTATATCGGCTATCCTGAAAAAGTTCGCGAAGTGACTAAGGCCTTGAAAGTGGACGACAAGAAATCCTTCTTTGAAAATGCAATTGCTTTGAGTCAGGCAAAAAATCAATATGATGTTGAGCACTTCTCTGAGCCAGTAGACAAGACCGAGTGGGTGATGCCTTCCTATGATATCAACGCTTACTACTCACAGGAAAATAACAGTATCAACTTCCCGGCCGCAATCCTGCAGAATCCATTCTTTGATGTTAACCAAGAGATGGAAAAGAACTACGGCGGTATCGGTATGGTTATCGGTCACGAGATTACTCACGCCTTCGACTCAAACGGTGCAAACTTTGATGAAGAGGGGAATTTGAACAATTGGTGGACAGAAGCAGATAAGAAAGCTTTTGACAAGAAAATTGAAGCTGTTACCAAGCAGTGGGATGGTATTGAAATCTACGGCGGCAAGGTCAACGGCAAGCTTACGGTAACAGAAAATGTAGCCGATGCTGGAGGACTTTCAGCTACTCTCGAAGTTGTGAAAAAGAAATATCCAGATGCAGACTTGAAGAATTACTTTGAAAACTATGCCAATATCTGGAGAAGTAAGGCCAGTTTGCAATTTAACCAACTTCTCCTGAAGGTAGATGTCCATGCTCCTTCCGAGCTTCGGGTTAACCAGCAACTCAAAAATGTAGAGGCCTTCTATGAAACCTATCCAGAAATCAAAGAAGGTGATGCCATGTATCTGGCTCCAGATAAGCGAGTCAGCGTATGGTAAGATTGCTTGTCTAGAGAAGATGGTAAAATAATCTAAGCTATGAAGCACAACCAGTTTGGTAATAGGAGAGAAGTTCGTTCTTTTTCTTCTATCCATTCTTTCCTGCGATACTTGCGCGGCTGCGGGTTGTGCCTCCGCAGCCATGTGTCTTTAAAGTCAGATTTTATCTGGCTTTTTTCTTTTACAAAAAAATTTTTATACAGCTTGATATACATCTATGGAAATTTATACAAGAGGTTTGGAGGGGCTACTAGGTATAGAGCTAGAGTAATTTTTTCCTAGGGGAATTTATTCATTTTAGGCAGTAGAAGAGATTTTGGAAACGCTTGCAACCATAGTAAGAGAATAGTATACTAAATATGCGATAAATATTTTATCAATTAATATACAAAGGAGAAACTGATGAAAAAGAAATTTTTCAGTTGGGCTATTCCAGCCTTGATGCTTCTTACACTCTTCCCTTTTCAGGCTGTCTCAGCCTGTACCGGATTTATTATCGGCAAGGATTTGACGACGGATGGTTCGACTCTCTATGGTCGAACAGAGGACCTGGAGCCCAACCACAACAAGAATTTTGTGGTACGGGAGCGCAAGTATAACAAGGCTGGTGATAAATTTGTAGATGAAACCAATGGCTTTAGCTTTGATTTGCCAGCTGTTAGCTACAAGTATACGGCGGTACCGGATGTGACACCAGAGCAGGGAGTTTTCGATGAGGCCGGTTTTAATGAGGAAGGCGTTTCTATATCTGCGACAGTCTCGGCCAGTGCTAATGATGATATTCAAAAAGTAGACCCTTACGTTAAGGACGGTATCGCTGAATCAGCTTTAACTTCTGTAGTCCTGCCTCATGTGAAAACAGCCAAAGAAGGGGTAGAACTACTAGCCAAAATTGTCAGAGAAAAAGGTGCAGCCGAAGGCAATATCGTGACGATTGCTGACAAGACGGGTGTATGGTATATGGAAATCCTTTCTGGCCACCAATACGCTGCCATCAAGTTTCCGGATGACAAATACGCTGTTTTTCCCAATACATTTTTCCTAGGCAGTGTAGATAAAAATGATACTGAAAACACCATCTTATCAGCTGATCTGGAAAAAATAGCCCAGGATGCTGGCACCTATAAGGAAATCAATGGCAGCTTCCATGTAGCCCAATCTTATAATCCGCCGCTGGCAGAGGCTGACCGCTCTCGGGTTTGGTCTGGTATCAAGGCGCTGGATCCCAATGCAGATGTGCAATATGACGAAGAATACTTTGAACTCATGCACTCAACCAGCGACAAGCTTAGTCTGCGTGATGCGATGAACTTGCAGCGCAATCGCTTGGAAGGAACGGACTTCAAACCGCAAGATCAGATGGAGCTAGACGGAAAAGGGATTCCTGATAAAACCAAAGCAGACCCAGTTTATAAGTATCCTATTTCCAATCCTAATGTCATGGAGGCTCACATCTTCCAGCTCAAGGATAATTTACCTGCCTCTACTGGAGGTGGGATTCTCTGGCTAGCTATGGGAAGTCCGCGCAATGCGCCCTACCTCCCTTACTATGGCAATATCAGCAATACCTCTCAGCCTTATCAAGAAATGAGTACAGCCTACAATGAGAATTCATGGTATTGGACTGTTAGCCGCATCAATGATTTGATTGCAAAATACCCAGAACTATTTGAAGATGGCTCTATTCGCAGTGAAATTGAGCGTATGGAAAGCCAATGGATGGAGGAACAGCCTGCTCATGACAAGGAGCAGATTAGTCTGTCTGAACAGCCAGAACAAGCCAGTCTGAAAGCGACAAAAGATTCTATGGAGCGAGCGGATTCAGTCTTTAAGCGTCTTAAGGAAATTCAAAAGATTGCTGAAGATAAGGTTGTGGCCGAATATGGTACAAGTGCTTTAGAAGAGATTGAGGAGTCAGAGGACTCTGACACAGAGGAGACAATTCGTCTGGAAGATTTTGACTACGATATTGCTATTGCAGGAGGCATCTTTGTGCTGACTGTCATTGGAATAGTGATTTATCTTGTCAAAGGAAAAAATAGAAAAGGAGCAGACAGTCATGAATAAAACAAGAAGAATTGCTCTCTATATCTACTTAGTCCTAGCTGGTATTGGCTTGCAGTTTGAGCTTGGGGGCATAGCAGAGAAGGATGTCACCTTAGAAGCTGGCCGCGACTTGGTTCTGAACTTAGCTGTTTTAGCTGCCTTTTTCCTGCCTTTCTATTTCTTGATTAAAAAGCTCGCTAAGAAGTTATCGGTTGAGATGATCGTTCTAGGAACAGCCCTCTTTGGAGGTGCCTTTATCTCTGGCTGGCTAAGCTTTGCAGGCAATAGCTTGATTGATATTATTAACTCTAACTTTATCAAGGATCCAGCTGTTTTCAATGATTGGACCAATGCTCTGACAGCTCCTTTTGCAGAGGAATTTTTCAAGTCTCTGACAGCCTTTGCCGCTCTCTACATTTTGGGGCGCAAGGATATTCAGTCTGTCTTAATCGCTGGACTGAGTTCGGGTTTTGGCTTTCAAGTCATAGAGGATATTGCCTATGTATCCAGAGTGACTTTCGGAGGACAATATAGTGGTTCCTTAGAAGCAGTTGGCCGAATTGCTGGCGGATTGGCTTCGCATACTCTCTATACAGCAGTGGTGACCGTTGGGGTTTATCTTCTGTTCTCCACGGCTTACAAGAAATACCGTCTCTTTGGTCTCTGGTGCGTCGTATCAACAGTCGCCAATCACTTCATTTGGAACTCTCCTTTCTTCGAAACAGAGCATCGGATTAACATCGTTGTCGGTTTCTTATTTGCCTTTCTCGTTGCTACCTTTATAGAAGTTTACCGACTGGTTTTGAAGGAGAAAAAGACAGATTTAGAAATTTAAATAATTTTCAGGGAATATATAAAACAAAAACTTGTAATCGCTTGCAAAACCTAGTATAAAAGGCTATACTGAATATAGTATTTAATTTTGTAATTTTTTACAAAAAGCAAAGGAGATATTTTTATGAAAAAAATATTGTTTCGTTCCTTGTTAGCTCTTTCGACCATTTTTCTCTTTCCTTTCCAAGTGGTTGAAGCCTGCACAGGATTTATCGTTGGGAAAGACCTGACTGCAGATGGCACGACGCTTTACGGTCGGACAGAGGACTTGGAGCCCAATCACAATAAGGTTTTTCTGGTTCATCCGAGAAAGACCAATGCGAGTGGTGCCAAGCTGGTCGATGAAACCAACGGCTTTGAATGGACCCTGCCGGCAGAAAGCTACAAGTATACATCGGTATCAGATGTGACCCCATCCCAAGGTATTTTTGACGAGGTTGGCTTCAATGAGTACGGTGTTTCGATTTCTGCGACTGTTTCTGCCAAGGCTAATGATGCCATCCAAAAAGTGGATCCTTATGTAGAAAATGGCTTGGCTGAGTCTATCCTGACAACTGTCGTTCTGCCCCACGTTCAGACAGCTCGTCAGGGTGTGGAGCTGATGGCGCAGATTGTCAGAGAGCAGGGAGCAGCAGAGGGGAATATTATCACCATTGCTGATAAGACTGGTGTCTGGTATATGGAAATCCTATCTGGCCACCAATATGTTGCCATTAAATTCCCAGATGACAAGTATGCTGTCTTTCCTAATACTTTCTTCTTGGGTAGTGTTGACTTTGATGATACAGAAAATGTTATTGCCTCAAAAGGTGTTCAGGATGTAGCTAAGCAGGCTAACTCTTATAAAGAAATTGACGGGAAATTCCATATTTCTCAGTCCTACAATCCACCGATGGCAGAGGCAGATCGTTCACGTGCCTGGGCAGGTATCACCAGTCTAGATCCAAATGCGACCGTGTCTTATAATGACTCTTACTTTGATCTCATGCACTCCACA
Source organism: uncultured Streptococcus sp. (assembly GCA_963533195.1). GTDB lineage: Bacteria > Bacillota > Bacilli > Lactobacillales > Streptococcaceae > Streptococcus. The sequence continues at coordinate 52,137 of CAUSOG010000015.1, forward strand.
GACAGAAAGATTAGTGTAGCAGATGTCATGGCTATGCAGCGCAACCGCTTTGAGGGCACTCAGTTTAAGCCGCTGGACCAAATGGAGCTAGATGGTAAGGGGCTGCCACAACGCGGTACGACAGATCCTGTTTACAAATATCCGTTGGGCAACCCAAATGTTATGGAAGCTCATATCTTCCAGCTCAAAGACGGCGTTCCAGCCAATATGGGCGGAGGCACTATGTGGCTAGCTGTAGGAAGCCCGCGCTTCTCACCTTACCTGCCTTATAATGGTAATATCACAGATACTTACGATGCTTATAAGGTCAACACAACTAGCTACAGTCCAGACTCTTGGTACTGGGTAGCATCTCATATCTACGATATGGCGGCCAAGCATCAGGACCTCTTTGGTACTTCTGTTCAAGACAAGTTGAAGGCCTTGGAAGCTCGCTTTATTGAGGAGCAAAACGCTCTGGATGCAGCCAATGCAGCTCTGTCAGACTCTTCAGCCAAAGTTACAGAGGAAACACGGGCTCGAGCAGCGCAAGTCTTTAAGGAAATGAAAGAGCTAGAAGCTGAAATGGAAGCTAAAATCAAGGAAGCAACAAAAACTACTCCTTCCAGCTCCAGCAAAGATTCTAGCAGCTCTTCGTCATCTCAAAGCTCGTCAAGTTCTTCCTCTTCAGCAACTTCTAGCAGTTCTGATGATAGCCGGACGGAAGTCAATGTAGAAGATGACAGCTTGGTGGATGTTGCAACGGGCATTCGCTTGAAAAATGCTGACTTGGTCAAGGCCGGTCTTCAACTGTCTGTGCAAAAACTGGAAAGCAAGAATCAGCCGACAGATACCTATGACATTCGCTTGACCGATCCGAATGGTCAGCCGGTACATCAGGTCAGTCCAACCCTTGTGACAATCCCAGTCCGCAAGGACCTGCCAGTGGATGCTGTCTATGCTTTGGATGAAAATGGCAAGCAGGTTGAGAAATTTGATGTAACGGTTAATCAAAACCAGACTATCAGCTTCACGACCAATCATTTCTCTGTTTATCAAGTACAGTATCGAAATGAGCAGTCCGTCAAGGCCAAGAAAAAAGACCTGCCATCAACAGGTGAGCAAGTCACCATCATGGGCCTTGCAGGCTTGATTATCCTAGCAGGAGTCTTCTTCCTTTTGAAGAAAACAAAGAAAAGTTAATGGAATATAAAAAGAAGGCCGAGCATTCAGTTCGGCCTTTCTTAGTGGAAAAAACGACTTTTGTCTAGGTTATCCTTCAAGCTAGAGCCCTTATCTCAAATAATCATAGTTATAAGTAGTCAAAATTATATCAGTGAGTTCTTCAGGTTCTTCCTGAGCTCCGCCGGCTATCCAAAGAGAAATAATCCCCTCAACACTGGATAGGAAGATTTCCAAGGCGTATTTCTGAGGGATGTGAAAGTTCTCCTCTAAAAAACGCTGGGTAGCATCCTTTTGCTTATCACTTAGAATGATAGTGGTTATGTACTCCCGAATAGCCTCCCGAAAGTCAATATAATGGCTTTTGGTCAGGGCATTGATAAGACGTTCATTAGCGCGCAGTATATGAAATTTTGCTATCATGAGCCTTTTGGAATAGTCGCCTTCTTCTTCAAAAAGACTATAGCTAGAAAGTTGGGAAATAATTTCGCTTTTGAGACTATCAACCATCTGATACTTATCTTGGTAGTGGAGGTAGAAGGTGCCGCGATTAATCCCTGCCCGTTTGCAGAGCTTACTGATAGAGATAGTATCAAATCTTTCCTCTGATAGTAGCTGGATCAAGGCTTCTTTAATGTCCTCTTTAGTAGTAGTTTTTCGTTTCTGGATCATTTTTTCTTCCCTTTTTGCTTAAATCAACACTTTGTTGATTTTTGATTATTGCTTTTTATCTAAGCTCATTATATAATATCTGTGATTTAGAATCAACACCTTGTCTATTTAAGGAGATGAGGTTTGAAAAGGAGAGAAGCGATATGGCATATATTGAAATGAAACATAGCTTTAAACGTTATCAGATGGGGGATACGGAAATAGTCGCCAATCACGATATTTCTTTTGAGATTGAAAAGGGGGAACTGGTCATTATTTTGGGTGCTTCTGGTGCCGGTAAGTCTACGGTACTTAATATCCTTGGCGGTATGGATACCAATGATGAGGGAGACATCCTGATAGACGGCCAGAATATTGCTGACTACAATTCCCACCAGCTGACGGACTATCGCCGCAATGACGTGGGCTTTGTCTTTCAGTTTTACAATCTGGTGCCCAACCTGACGGCCAAAGAAAATGTTGAATTGGCTTCTGAAATTGTCAAGGATGCTCAAGATCCAGTAGCGGCTCTGACCGCAGTGGGACTGAAAAATCGCCTCAATAATTTTCCGGCCCAGCTATCAGGAGGGGAGCAGCAGCGGGTGTCTATCGCTCGGGCTGTGGCTAAGAATCCCAAGATTTTGCTCTGCGATGAGCCGACAGGAGCTCTAGACTACAATACCGGCAAGCAAGTGCTGCAAATCTTACAGGACATGTCCCGCAATCAAGGGGCGACGGTGATTATCGTGACCCACAATGCTGCCTTGGCTCCCATTGCTGACCGGGTTATCCGCATGCACGATGCGAGAGTCAAGAGTGTTACAGTCAATGAAGAGCCTCAGGATATAAGTACATTGGAGTATTGATATGAAGAGAAAGATTTATTGGAAAGATATTCTGCGCTCCTTCACTAGCTCTAAAGGACGTTTCCTATCTATTTTAATCCTCATGATGCTGGGCTCTTTAGCTCTCGTGGGGCTTAAGGTCGCTCCACCCAATATGCGCAGAACAGCAACAGATTATTTGAAAGAGCAACGAACCATGGACTTGGCTGTTATGGCGGACTATGGTTTGGATGCGGAAGATCAGAAAGAGCTGGAAGCTATTAAGGGACCTGATGTCGAGTTTGGCTATCTGACAGATGTCACCGTAGACGAGGAGGCCCTACGAGTATTCTCGGATACTAAGGATATTTCAAACTTTCAAGTGACCTCCGGTCGTCTTCCCAAGAATGCGCAAGAAATTGCCCTGGCTAGCTTTTGGTCTAGAAAATATAAACTTGGTCAGGAGATTGATCTGACCGAGAAAGCAGGCAGTCGGTCAGTTCTGAAAAGCAAGACCTATAAGATCGTGGGATTTGTCAACTCGGCAGAGCTCTGGTCTGATAGAAATTTGGGCAATGCGACTAGTGGAAGCGGTGCTTTATCAGCCTATGCTGTAGTCAGCCCCAAGGCCTTTGATACAGATGTTTACAGTATTGCCCGCCTGCGCTATCATGATTTAGAAAAGCTGGCTCCTTTTTCAGCAAGTTATCAGGAGCGTTTGGAGGAGCACCAGACAGCTTTAGACAAGAGCCTGGAAGATAACGGAGTGGCTCGCTTTAAGCGATTAGAGGCAGATGCCAAAAGCACTATTCAGAAGGGCCAAGATAATATTGCTCAGGCTGAGAGTGAGCTGACCCAAGGGAAAAAGCAATTAGAGCAAGCTCAAAATCAGCTGGACCAGCAAAAAAGCCAGCTAGCGGCAGCTCAATCCGCCTCTATCCTCCCTCCTGCACAGCTCAGCAAGAGCCAGCAGCAGATTCAGGAAGCTGAGTCCCAGCTCAATCAGAAAAAAGCAGAGCTCGCACAGGCAGAGAAAGACTTATCAGCTAGCAAGGACAAGCTAGCTGACGCTAAGGCAGACCTGAGTCGTTTGAAAGAGCCGGCCTATCATAGCTATGACCGCAAGTCTCTGCCAGGTGGTAATGGCTATTATATGTATAAAAACTCCATGAATAGTATTGCCTCGATTGGTAATATCTTCCCGGTGGTGCTCTATCTGGTGGCAGCTATGGTGACCTTTACCACCATGACTCGCTTTGTCGACGAGGAGCGAACAAATGCAGGTGTCTTTAAGGCTCTAGGCTATCATAGCCGAGATATCATTCGCAAGTTTGCTCTTTACGGTTTGGTGGCGGGGAGTCTAGGTACCCTCATAGGAATTCTGTTGGGACATTATTTCTTGTCAGGTGTGATTTCTTCTATTATTACCAGAGGGATGGTGCTTTCTACCCCTCATGCTTATTTTTATATTTCCTATAGTTTACTGGCCCTGGGGCTTTCCCTTTTATCCAGTGTTCTCCCTGCCTATTTGGTGGCAAGACGGGAGTTGACAGAAGAAGCAGCTCACTTGCTTTTGCCCAAGCCACCGGTCAAAGGCTCCAAGATCTTTTTGGAAAGACTGTCCTTTATCTGGCGACGCCTTAGCTTTACTCAGAAGGTCACAGCTCGCAATATCTTTCGCTATAAGCAGCGAATGCTCATGACCATCTTTGGCGTAGCGGGTTCCGTTGCCCTGCTCTTTGCTGGCCTAGGGCTCCAATCTTCTATCGGTGGTATCCCCAAACGCCAGTTTGAAGAGATTCTGCGATATGACTTGATTGTCGCTGTCAATCCTGGGGAAAATCAGGCTGAGCAGGACAAGCTGAAAAAGATGCTGGCGGATGACTCGATTGCTTCCTATCAGGAAATCCACAGTGAAACCTTGTCAGAGAAATACAAAGGAAGAAAAGAGACAGAAACAGTCACTTTGATGGTCACGGACAAAGAAAATTTTGAACCTTTTATTTCTCTGGAAAGTCCCAACAACCAGCAGGAGCTGACCCTCAAAGATGGTGTAGTCGTTTCGGATAAATTGGCTCGCATAGCTGGAGTCAGCCCTGGTGGTAGTATAGAGTTGGGTGGCAAGCCTGTCAAGCTCGCAGCAGTCAATGAGAATCATTTTGGGCATTTTGCCTTTATGAAGGCGACTGACTATCAGAAGATTTATGGGGAAAAACCTGAGAAAAATACTTATCTAGTGCAGCTCAAGGATTCTTCCAGTAAAAATATTGTCAATATGGCCAATAAATTTATGAGCCTCAAGTCTGTCAAGAGTGTCTCACAAAATGCTAGCATGGTGAAGCAGTTCAACGTTCTAGCTGATTCTCTTAATAATACGATGCTTATTTTGGTGGTGATCTCTGTTCTTCTAGCAGTTGTCATTCTCTACAATCTGACCAATATCAATGTGGCTGAGCGGATTCGCGAGCTGTCCACTATCAAGGTTCTGGGCTTCCATAATAAGGAAGTGACTCTCTATATCTATCGAGAGACCATTATTCTTTCAGTGATTGGGATGGCAGTTGGGCTTCTAGGTGGTTTCTTCTTGCATCGTTTTTTGATTGAGAAGGTTGCGCCTAGCATTATTAGCTTAAATGCTCAAGTAAGTCTCTCCGTCTATCTGTTTCCTCTAACTGCAGTGACTCTTATTCTGACCTTGCTTGGCTTCTTTGTCAACTACCGCCTCAGACGGGTGGATATGCTGGAAGCACTTAAGTCTGTTGATTAATTTAAAAAAACATTTCAAAACTTTCACTCACTCGATGGGTGGAAGTTTTTTTGAACTTTGATATAATATTCCTTGTAAAGAAAGAGAAAGACACACGATGACACGAAAAATTGCCTTATTATCAGATGTGCATGGGAATAGCACAGCCTTGGAAGCAGTACTGGCGGATGCGGAAAGCCAACAAGTGACAGATTATTGGTTTTTAGGAGACTTGCTCCTGCCAGGAACCGGTCGCAGAAATATTTTAGATAGAATGGAGCAGCTGCCCGTCAGCCTCCAGGTCAGGGGGAATTGGGAAGACAGTCTCTGGCATGCCCTGCATCAAAAGTTAGACTTGACACGTCCCAGCCATCTCTACCTGACCCGGCTCTGCTATTTTGTCCTAGAGGAAATCCGTCCTGAGGAGATTGACCGCATGCAAGAACTTCCTCTACAGGTCTTGACAGAAGTAGAAGGCTTGAAGATTGCGGTCAGCCACCATCTGCCCGATAAGAATTGGGGACGGGAGCTGATTCATATTGGCGAGCAGAGTTATTTCGACCGCCTTTTCGAGGGCAATGACTGTGCTGTTGCTGTTTATGGCCATATTCACCAGCAGTTTCTTCGTTATGGGACTCAGGGCCAGCTGATTATCAATCCTGGCTCTATTGGTCAGCCATTCTTTCTTGATTCAGCTTTGCGTCAGGACTTGCGAGCTCAGTATGCCATTTTAGAGATTGATGAGACAGGTCTGGCTGATGTTGACCTTCGGCGCGTGGCCTATGATGTGGAGCAGGAGCTGAGATTGGCTCGGGAGCTCCACTTGCCTTACTATGAGATTTATCGGGAGAGCTTGGTCAATGGGATCCACCATACCCACAACCATGATCTGCTGCGGGAAATCAGTGAGAGAGAAGGCTATGTAGACGATATTGCGGCTTTCTTAAAGTCCAGTCGTAACTCTTGAAGTTACACCATTTTTGAGATATAATAGTGAGAGAAAATGATGAGGGAGGAGAGAAAATGCAGATTTCTAGCCGTTTTACCATTGCCACTCATATGCTGATTGTACTGGCTTTGGAGGGAAAAAAACAAAAACTGACAAGTGATATCCTTGCTGGCAGTGTCGGAGTCAACCCGGTCATTATCCGCAAGACCTTGTCCCAGCTCAAGAATGCCGGGATGATTACCGTTGCTCGTGGGACTGGAGGAGCAGAGATTGCCAAAGATTTGAAAGACATTAGCCTGTTGGACGTCTATAGTGCGGTTGAGTGTCTTGGCAAGAGCGGCCAGCTCTTTAGCTTTCATGACAAGCCCAATCCAGACTGTCCTATCGGCAAGAACATTCACAATGTCTTAGATGACCGCTTAGCAGCTATTCAAGCAGCCATGGAAGCTGAATTGGCTCAGACCAGCCTTGACGAGGTCGTCGCAGCAACCGAAAAAGAAATAAAAGAACAATCTGTTTCCCAGTGAGCAGATTTTTTTTGTTAAGAATTTTCTGAGATGTAATTGTTGACATTACATTAAGATGTGCTATACTAATAGATGTAACATAAATAATTACAATTTAAAATAATCTTTCGAAGCAAATGGAAAGGCAGGCATCCGCATCAAGGAACCTATCTCTGTTTTGAGAAAATAAAAAGAAAGATTAGGCAGGAAACCTGCTGACATTTAAAATTAAAGAGAGGAGAAAGAACATGACTTTTGAATATGAAAGCAAGATTTATCTAGGAGAGGTGGCGCTTTACGTGGCTGACCTAACAAGACAAAAGGATTTTTATCAGCGAGTTTTAGGCCTGGAACTTTTGGAAGAGCAGGACGTAGAGGTGGCTTTGGGCAGGGACGGACAAGCGCTGGTGAGGCTCTTAGCGACCAGTGACCGGCAGTCAGTCAAGTCGGCTTACGGTCTTTATCATCTGGCACTCTTGCTTCCAAGCCGTCAGGCTTTAGCAGATATCCTGAAGCATTTATCAGAAAATAAAGTTCCTATGGTTGGAGGAGCGGACCATGGCTATAGTGAAGCCATTTATCTGGAGGATCCAGAAGGCAATGGCATTGAGCTTTATCGGGACAAGCCTCAGACTGATTGGGATATTCGAGAAGATGGCCGCATTATCGGAGTGACGGAAGCGCTCGCGGCTCAAGAAATCTATGAACTAGGTCTGGAAGTCCAACCGTTTAGTATTGCCGAAGGAACTCGTATGGGTCATGTCCATCTATCTGTGAAAAATAGCAGAGCAGCCAGTCATTTTTACCAAAAGCTTCTAAGCTTGGAGGATAAATTTTCTGTACCTTCTGCTAGCTGGCTGGCATCAGGAAACTACCATCACCATTTAGCAGTTAATGAATGGGGAGGTTCTCACTTGAATCATCGCCAACCTAAGCAAATGGGACTAGCCTATTTTGAGGCGCAAGTTCCAGGAAAAGAAGACCTAGTAGCAATTTATGAAAATGCTCTGGAGCTGCAGGCACCAGCCCGATGGATTAGCTCCCAAGAGCTAGAAGTCACAGACCCAGATGGGATTGTGGCTAAGCTCCAAGTCACCTAGTTAAATACGATGTCATCCCCCATCTGCTAAAGATAGGGGGATTTTGTTTTTCTGATGAGAAAGCCAGATTGTTATATTTCCGCTTCCAAAATGATGGTATAATAACTAAAAGAAAGGTGGAGAAATGTTAGCTAAAAATATAATCTATTTAGAAACGTCATCTATCTTTGACTGGGGACAAATCATTTCCTACTTATCAAGAGAGGAAAAGGAAGTGATGTACCAAGTTGCAAATGACAGAATTAAGCGCTTGTTTAAAGTTGAAAATGAATTTTATCTTTGTACGATTTTTTACAATGAGCAAGTTCAAGAGATATGTATCCAGGCGGAAAATCAGACTATTTTTTCTGCTGAGGCTAGAAAAGTTATTAGCAATTTTGTCAGAGATTGGTTGGATTTAGATCAGTCGTTAGATAACTTTTATCAGTTTGCACAAGAAGATGATATTTTATCTCCTTTGGTTCAGAAATTTTACGGACTTCGTTTGATTGGTGTCCCAGATTTTTATGAGGCTATTACTTGGGGAATTTTAGGACAGCAGGTAAATCTTGCTTATGCTTATACCCTAAAAGAACGTTTTGTCAAGAAATATGGCGAAGCTTTTCACTATAACCATGAAACTTACTGGCTTTATCCAAAGCCTGAGATGGTTGCAAATAGTGTGGCTGAGGAGTTATTGGGGTTGCAAATGACTCGTAAAAAAGCAGAATATTTACAAACAATATCAAAGCTCTTGTATCAGGGCACCATTTCAAGAAGTTATTATCAAAAGTTAGATACAGCTGAGCAAATTGAAAAAGAGCTGCTTAAACTTTACGGTGTCGGTCCGTGGACGGCTCATTATGTGATGATGCGATGTTTTCGTATACAATCGGCTTTTCCGATGGCTGACATTGGATTGCAGAATGGCATATCTTATATACTTGGTCTAGATGAGAAACCGTCTAAGGAATTGCTATTAAAGTTAAAAAAAGAGTGGGGCACATGGTGTTCATATGCAGTTTTTTATATTTGGCGTTTGCTTTATTAGTTGATTTTCATCGAAAAGGAGAAGAAATGTACAAAACTTATTACAAATCCCCAATCGGCCGTATTCTCATTATGACGGACGGAACTGCCCTGTTGGGACTATGGCTGGAAGGACAGAAATATTATGGCGCAGGCTATGATTTGGAGCAAGCACAGCAGGAGGAAACAGAAGTCAGCCAACGCGTTGTTGCATGGCTAGATGCTTATTTTAAGGGGGAAAATCCCCCAACAGATGAGATTCTACTGGCGCCTCAAGTGACTGAGTTCAGAAGCAAGGTTCTGGCAGTGTTGCAGAAGATTCCCTATGGTCAGACGGCTACCTATTCAGATATTCTACGAGAATTACAAGCCGAGTATGGTAAGATTGGTTCGGCCAGAGCAGTCGGAGGTGCGATTGGGCATAATCCTATTTCTATTTTGATTCCCTGTCATCGGATCGTTGGAAGCGATGGCGAGCTGACGGGTTATGCTGGCGGACTTGATAAAAAAGCTTACCTGCTGAAGCTGGAGGCGAGGAAATGAGTGCATTAGGACACATGGTTGAAGATTGGGAGTGGGAGGCTATTAAAAGTAATAACAGTGATTATGACACGTTTTTTTGGTATGCTGTTAGAAGTACCGGAATTTTCTGTCGCCCCTCTTGTGCCTCTCGTCTTCCCAAAAAAGAAAATGTAACGATTTTTCAAAAAGCAGAGCAGGCAGTTGAAGCAGGATATAGACCATGTAAACGATGCCGTCCACTAGGAAAGCCGGTTAGCAAAGAGGAGTGGGTAGAAGAAATTGATCATATTTTAAAAGAATATTTCCAGCAAAGATTAACTTTAAAAGATTTAGCTTTTATGGCAAAAGGCTCTGAGTCTTATCTTCGGCATGTCTATAAGAGTGTGACTGGAAAAACACCACAAGAACGCTTATGTGAACTTCGATTAGAATACTCTAAAGAAATACTAATCAACACTAATCTCTCAATACAAGAAGTTGCAGAGCATTCAGGCGGCCTACATGCAGCCTATTTCGCAAAATTATTTCGGAAGACTTACGGAGTGAGTCCGATGGAGTATAGAAAACGACATTATAAATAAGAGTATAATGAATTCTCATGATGTTACAGCGTAGATTTTAATAGCGAATACCTGTTGGTAATAAATACTTATTGAAAACCAATTGTCAAAGAAGAAAGGAGATTTTTACTATGTCTAAACAAATTGTAGACCCGATT
>CAUSOG010000016.1:0-56983 GCA_963533195.1 uncultured Streptococcus sp.
TAAGGGCGCACGGTGGATGCCTTGGCACTAGGAGCCGAAGAAGGACGTGACAAACGACGATATGCCTTGGGTAGCTGTAAGTAAGCGATGATCCAGGGATTTCCGAATGGGGGAACCCAACAGGTACTACCTGTTACCCATATCTGTTAAGGATGTGAGGAGGAAGACGCAGTGAACTGAAACATCTAAGTAGCTGCAGGAAGAGAAAGCAAAAGCGATTGCCTTAGTAGCGGCGAGCGAAACGGCAGGAGGGCAAACCGAAGAGTTTACTCTTCGGGGTTGTAGGACTGCAATGTGGACTCAGAATTTATAGAAGAATGACTTGGGAAAGTCAGCCAAAGAGAGTAATAGCCTCGTATTTTAAATAGACTCTGTACCTAGCAGTATCCTGAGTACGGCGGGACACGTGAAATCCCGTCGGAATCTGGGAGGACCATCTCCCAACCCTAAATACTCCCTAGTGACCGATAGTGAACCAGTACCGTGAGGGAAAGGTGAAAAGCACCCCGGGAGGGGAGTGAAATAGAACCTGAAACCGTGTGCCTACAACAAGTTCGAGCCCGTTAATGGGTGAGAGCGTGCCTTTTGTAGAATGAACCGGCGAGTTACGTTATGATGCGAGGTTAAGTTGAAGAGACGGAGCCGTAGGGAAACCGAGTCTGAATAGGGCGCCTTAGTATCATGATGTAGACCCGAAACCATGTGACCTACCCATGAGCAGGTTGAAGGTGCGGTAAAACGCACTGGAGGACCGAACCAGGGCACGTTGAAAAGTGCTTGGATGACTTGTGGGTAGCGGAGAAATTCCAAACGAACTTGGAGATAGCTGGTTCTCTCCGAAATAGCTTTAGGGCTAGCGTCGACATGAAGATTCTTGGAGGTAGAGCACTGTTTGGGTGAGGGGTCCATCCCGGATTACCAATCTCAGATAAACTCCGAATGCCAATGAATTATGGTCGGCAGTCAGACTGCGAGTGCTAAGATCCGTAGTCGAAAGGGAAACAGCCCAGACCACCAGCTAAGGTCCCAAAATAATTGTTAAGTGGAAAAGGATGTGGGGTTGCACAGACAACTAGGATGTTAGCTTAGAAGCAGCTATTCATTCAAAGAGTGCGTAATAGCTCACTAGTCGAGTGACCCTGCGCCGAAAATGTACCGGGGCTAAAACAATTTACCGAAGCTGTGGATACCTTTATAGGTATGGTAGGAGAGCGTTCTATGTGTGGAGAAGGTGTACCGTGAGGAGCGCTGGAACGCATAGAAGTGAGAATGCCGGTATGAGTAGCGAAAGACAGGTGAGAATCCTGTCCACCGTAAGACTAAGGTTTCCAGGGGAAGGCTCGTCCGCCCTGGGTTAGTCGGGACCTAAGGAGAGACCGAAAGGTGTATCCGATGGACAACAGGTTGATATTCCTGTACTAGAGTATGTAGTGATGGAGGGACGCAGTAGGCTAACTAAAGCAGACGATTGGAAGTGTCTGTCTAAGCAGTGAGGTGTGAACTGAGTCAAATGCTTAGTTCTATAACATTGAGCTGTGATGGGGAGCGAAGTTTAGTAGCGAAGTTAGTGATGTCACACTGCCGAGAAAAGCTTCTAGCGTTAATCATACTCTACCCGTACCGCAAACCGACACAGGTAGTCGAGGCGAGTAGCCTCAGGTGAGCGAGAGAACTCTCGTTAAGGAACTCGGCAAAATGACCCCGTAACTTCGGGAGAAGGGGTGCTGACTTTAAGTCAGCCGCAGTGAATAGGCCCAAGCAACTGTTTATCAAAAACACAGCTCTCTGCTAAATCGTAAGATGATGTATAGGGGGTGACGCCTGCCCGGTGCTGGAAGGTTAAGAGGAGTGCTTAGCGTAAGCGAAGGTATGAATTGAAGCCCCAGTAAACGGCGGCCGTAACTATAACGGTCCTAAGGTAGCGAAATTCCTTGTCGGGTAAGTTCCGACCCGCACGAAAGGCGTAATGATTTGGGCACTGTCTCAACGAGAGACTCGGTGAAATTTTAGTACCTGTGAAGATGCAGGTTACCCGCGACAGGACGGAAAGACCCCATGGAGCTTTACTGCAGTTTGATATTGAGTGTCTGTACCACATGTACAGGATAGGTAGGAGTCTATGAGATCGGGACGCCAGTTTCGAAGGAGACGTTGTTGGGATACTACCCTTGTGTTATGGCCACTCTAACCCGGATAGGTGATCCCTATCGGAGACAGTGTCTGACGGGCAGTTTGACTGGGGCGGTCGCCTCCTAAAAGGTAACGGAGGCGCCCAAAGGTTCCCTCAGAATGGTTGGAAATCATTCGCAGAGTGTAAAGGTATAAGGGAGCTTGACTGCGAGAGCTACAACTCGAGCAGGGACGAAAGTCGGGCTTAGTGATCCGGTGGTTCCGTATGGAAGGGCCATCGCTCAACGGATAAAAGCTACCCTGGGGATAACAGGCTTATCTCCCCCAAGAGTTCACATCGACGGGGAGGTTTGGCACCTCGATGTCGGCTCGTCGCATCCTGGGGCTGTAGTCGGTCCCAAGGGTTGGGCTGTTCGCCCATTAAAGCGGCACGCGAGCTGGGTTCAGAACGTCGTGAGACAGTTCGGTCCCTATCCGTCGCGGGCGTAGGAAATTTGAGAGGATCTGCTCCTAGTACGAGAGGACCAGAGTGGACTTACCGCTGGTGTACCAGTTGTCTTGCCAAAGGCATCGCTGGGTAGCTATGTAGGGAAGGGATAAACGCTGAAAGCATCTAAGTGTGAAACCCACCTCAAGATGAGATTTCCCATAACGCAAGTTAGTAAGAGCCCTGAGAGAAGATCAGGTTGATAGGTTAGAAGTGGAAGTGTGGTGACACATGGAGCGGACTAATACTAATCGCTCGAGGACTTATCCTAGAATAAGAGATTCATCAGAGTGCAGCGAATGGTTTAGAGAAATGTGAGATTTGATATTGTATTCAATTTTGAGTTGACAAGGCTTGTCTGAGAGGACAGGGAAGTTAATTCAATAGTTAAGTGACGATAGCCTAGGAGATACACCTGTACCCATGCCGAACACAGCAGTTAAGCCCTAGAACGCCGGAAGTAGTTGGGGGTTGCCCCCTGTGAGATATGGAAGTCGCTTAGCGTTTATCCGCCATAGCTCAGTTGGTAGTAGCGCATGACTGTTAATCATGATGTCGTAGGTTCGAGTCCTACTGGCGGAGTTTCAAAGAGGGTTTACCTCTTTTTTTGTACTTTTTGGCATTATTTACAATGGGAGATAATTCTATTATTGTGAGTGGTAGTGTTAAAAGCTATTGTTTTTCAGATAGTCTGTGAATTAAATAACGGTATTTAGCAGTAAAATCAAAAAGCAGAAGTTAGTATGTAACTAACTTCTGCCTTTTTCGATTATCGAGTGATTGTATGATAAAAATGCTTCTGAGGTTTGCATTTATGATTCTGTATTGACTTCAAAGAAGGCTCTGTATAAAGCACGAATGGCAGCTTTTTCTTGATTTTTTTCAACAACAAACATGATAGATACTTCGCTTGAGCCTTGGGACATCATTTGAATGTTGATGTTGTGTTCTGAAAGAGCTTTGGTTGCAGTGGCTGTAACGCCGATATGACTCTTCATTTTTTCGCCAACAATCATGATAATGGAAAGGTCGTGTTCGATTTCTGCATGATCAACCTCTGCTTTTTGGATAAGCTGGCGAAGGATTTCTTCCTCTTTGATAGGAGTTAATTCGCGCTCACGTAAGATAATAGAGAGATCGTCGATTCCTGTAGGCATGTGCTCCCAACCAATATTCAAATCTTCTAGAATTTGAAGGACGCGTCTACCAAAGCCAATTTCTCTGTTCATCAGGTACTTAGACATGTTAATGCTGACAAAGCCTGCATCTCCAGCAATTCCAACGACTGGTAGATGGTCCTTGCTGTGTTTATGGACAATTTGAGTACCTGGATGTTCTGGATTGTTGGTATTTTTAATAACCAGCGGGATTTTGCCGCGGTAAGCTGGAAGCAGAGCTTCATCATGGAGAACTGTAAAGCCAGCGTAGGCCAACTCACGCATTTCCCGATAGGTTAGCTCAGGAATGGAATGTGGTTTGTGAACGATGCCAGGATGGGCGGCAAAGATTCCGTCAACATCAGTAAAGTTCTCATAAACATCTGCTTTGACTCCCGCAGCAATGATAGAGCCTGTAATATCAGAACCCCCGCGAGAGAAAGTACAGATTTGTCCATCTTGAGTTACACCAAAGAAACCAGGAATAACTAGAACTTCATCAGAATTGTTGAGTTCTTCAATCTTATCATAGCTGGAAGGAAGAATTCTTGCATTGCCAGGTTCACTGGAAACGACGAGTCCTGCTTCTCTTGGATGTACGTAGCTAGCTGGAACGCCATTTTGACTGAAATATGCTGCAATTAATTTAGCGTTGTTGTTTTCTCCTGCTGCAAGGAAAGTATCATAAAGAAATGCATTATCTTCAATTGGCAAAGTTGCAAGGCTTGTGATGCTTTTGGAAATTTTCTCCAGAACTTTTGGTTTCAAACCTAGTTCTGCCACCATATCTGCATAGCGATTGATAATCCACTGTTGGTTTGGTGTGACATCATTTCCTGCAATATATTCTCGGTAATATTTAATCAGGGCATCGGTTACTTTGATATCGTCATCGTGGCGTTTTCCTGGTGCTGATACCACAACAAATCGACGTTCAGGATCAGATTTGACAATATTCAAAACTTTTTCTAATTGAGTCGCAGAAGCCAGTGAACTTCCGCCAAATTTTACAACTTTCATAGGTTCTCCTATCTTATTTTAAAAATTATAACAAAATTCTGAAAATTATTCAAACACTGTTTTTATACTATTTTTATCCATAATATTGCTTTTACACTTTAAATTTGAAGAGCATCTAATTTTTCCCATTTTTTATTTCCTTTCTTTTATATTTTATGATAAAATATAAGTTGTTTATAATTTGAATATCAAATTATTTAAGAATAAAACAAAACGGCTGATTTGAAATCGGGTCGGGAATGGAGCTGAAATGACATTTAATGGAATTCTCTATCATGTAGCAGATGAGGTAGCAACGATTACTTTCAATCGTCCTGAAGTTTCAAATGGTTTTAATATTCCTATGTGTGAGGAAATTTTAGAGGCTATTGAACTTGCTGCTAAGGATGAGTCCGTCAAATTTTTAGTTATCAATGCGAATGGTAAGGTTTTTTCAGTGGGTGGGGATTTGGCTGAAATGCAGAGAGCTGTCAGTGATGATGACGTCCAATCCTTGGTGAAAATTGCCGAACTGGTGAATGATATTTCCTTTGCTATGAAACGTCTTCCTAAGCCAGTTATCATGAGTGTCGATGGCCCTGTTGCTGGTGCGGCTGCTAATATGGTCGTTGCAGCAGATTTCTGTATTGCCACTGAAAAATCCCGTTTCATTCAGGCCTTTGTCGGTGTTGGTCTGGCGCCAGATGCTGGTGGTCTTTACTTACTGGCTCGTGCTATCGGCGTGACTCGGGCGACCCATCTGGTTATGACTGGGGAAGCTCTGACTGCAGAGAAAGCTCTGGATTACGGCTTGCTTTATAAAGTCTGTGAAGCAGAAAAGTTGGAAAAAACAACTGAACAGTTGCTGAAGAAGCTGAAACGTGGCTCTCTAAATTCTTACAGAGCCATGAAAGAAATGGTTTGGAAGAGTCTGTTCAGCGGCTGGTCTGAGTATGCTGAGCTAGAATTGGAACTGCAGAAATCACTGGCTTTCACAGAAGATTTCAAAGAGGGAGTTCGGGCTTACTCTGAGAAGCGTCGTCCAAACTTCACAGGTAAATAATGTATTGGTTCAAAGTTGCTTATTTTGCAAGTTGTTTACGAAAATATTTGAAAATCAAATTAATTTTCAAAAAAGCTTGCAAATTGTTTTTCCATCTGATAAAATTTGATTGTCAAAGTATTTTCTTAAGGAGGTATGGTTTTGAATTTTCAGTTAGTAAATGATTACTTAACGTCTATTTTCAATAATGTCTTGGTTATTGAAGAATCGAGCCTAAGAAGCAGTCGCTTCAACGACGTCTCCATTAAGGAAATGCATACGATAGATGTCATCGGTACAACCCCAAATGCTACTCCAAGTGATATATCACGAGAATTAATGGTTACTTTAGGAACTGTTACGACTAGTTTGAATAATCTGGAGCGTAAGGGGTATATTGAGCGGCGTCGGTCGGAAGTTGATCGTCGTGTGGTGCATCTGAATTTGACAAAGAATGGGCGGCTTTTGTATCGTCTTCACAAGCGATTCCACAACCGCATGGTCATGCAGGTAGTGGATGGAATGAGTCCAGAAGAGAGACAAGTGATGCAAAAGGGTCTGCAAAATTTATATAGTTTCCTAGAGGATTTGAAATAATGAACTATGCTAAGATTAGCCAGGTGGCTCATTATGCTCCCCGTCAGGTTGTCAGCAATGATGATCTAGCCGAGATTATGGATACCAGTGATGAGTGGATTTCAAGTCGAACTGGGATTAAAAACCGCCATTTATCGTCAGATGAAACGACCAGTGATTTAGCTACAAAAGTAGCAGAGAATTTGCTGCAAAAGTCAGGAATTTCTGCTCAGGACCTGGACTTTATCATTGTTGCCACCATTACGCCGGATTCTTTAATGCCTTCAGCTGCTGCGAGAGTACAGGCAAATATCGGTGCTAAGAATGCATTTGCCTTTGATCTGACGGCGGCCTGCAGTGGCTTTATCTTCGCCCTGTCTACTGGGGAAAAATTTATTTCTTCAGGCCGTTATCAAAAAGGTCTAGTCATAGGAAGTGAGACGCTCTCTAAGACGGTAGATTGGTCGGATCGTTCAACAGCGGTTCTCTTTGGAGATGGCGCTGGCGGTGTCCTGTTGGAAAGTGCTTCAGAACAGCATTTTTTGGTAGAAAGTCAGTTTACAGACGGATCTCGCGGAGATAGTCTGACCTGCGGAAAAATCGGTTTGTCTTCACCTTTTTCTGAAAAGGGTGAGAATCAGCCTTATCTGACAATGGACGGTAGAGCTATTTTCGACTTTGCTATTCGTGATGTTGCTCGTTCTATCAAAGAAACCATTGAAAGCAGTCAGCTTTCAGCGGAAGATTTGGATTTTCTGTTGCTGCATCAGGCCAATATCCGTATTTTGGATAAAATGGCTAAGAAGCTTGGTGTTGCGCGGGAGAAACTTCCAGCCAATATGATGGAATATGGCAATACTAGCGCTGCTAGCATCCCGATTTTATTATCTGAGTGTGTGGAGCAAGGACTGATCAAACTGAACGGAAATCAGACAATTTTGATGTCAGGTTTTGGTGGAGGTTTGACATGGGGCACGCTTATTGTTACAATTTAGTTAATCAAGTGGAAACACATGATAAAAAATATTTTATTTTTAAAGGAGTCTATCCATGGCAGTATTTGAAAAAGTACAAGAAATTATCGTTGAAGAACTTGGCAAAGAGCCATCAGAAGTTACTCTTGAGTCAACTTTCGATGATCTTGAAGCAGATTCATTGGACTTGTTCCAAGTGATTTCAGAAATTGAAGATGCATTTGACATCCAAATCGAAACTGAAGAAGGTTTGAACACAGTTGGTGATTTGGTTGCTTATGTAGAAGAAAAAACTAAATAAGCAAGTAACTGAGAGTATCGAAAGATATTCTCTCTTGTTTAGGTAATAGTTTGACTGTCAAAGTAAAGAAAATACACCAGTATGTGATAGTTTGAGATCAAGCTATTACTTAAGCAATGATAAAAGGAAGGTATTATGCAAACACGTATTACAGAATTATTGAATATTGATTATCCTATTTTTCAAGGCGGGATGGCCTGGGTTGCTGACGGTGACTTGGCTGGCGCGGTTTCAAAAGCTGGCGGTCTTGGTATCATCGGTGGCGGAAATGCACCCAAGGAAGTGGTAAAGGCTAATATTGACAAGATCAAGTCTTTGACGGACCGTCCTTTCGGTGTTAATATCATGCTGCTGTCTCCTTTTGCAGACGACATTGTGGATCTTGTCATTGAAGAGGGAGTAAAAGTAGTAACAACTGGTGCGGGTAATCCAAGCAAGCACATGGCTCGTTTCCATGAAGCGGGGATTACAGTTATCCCTGTAGTGCCAAGTGTGGCTTTGGCTAAGCGAATGGAAAAAATCGGTGCGGATGCAGTCATCGCAGAAGGTATGGAAGCTGGTGGCCACATCGGAAAATTGACTACCATGTCCTTGGTTCGTCAGGTTGCAGAAGCAGTCAGCATTCCGGTTATTGCTGCAGGTGGTATTGCGGATGGTTCTGGGGCTGCGGCTGGCTTTATGCTGGGAGCGGAGGCCGTTCAGGTCGGAACTCGCTTTGTCGTTGCTAAGGAATCCAATGCTCATCAGAACTACAAGGATATGATTTTGAAGGCTCGCGATATTGATACAACTATCTCTGCCCAGCATTTTGGTCATGCGGTTCGTGCTATCAAGAATAAGCTGACGCGTGATTTCGAAAAGGCAGAAAAAGAAGCCTTCAAGCAAGAAAATCCAGATTTGACTGTTTTTGAAAATCTGGGTGCTGGTGCTTTGGCCAATGCGGTTGTTCGCGGAGATGTGGAAAATGGTTCCGTCATGTCTGGTCAAATTGCTGGTTTAATCAGTAAGGAAGAAACAGTCGAAGAAATCCTCAAAGATATCTACTATGGTGCTGCTGAGAAGATTCAGCAGGAAGCAAAACGTTGGGCAGGAGTAACTAGAAATGACTAAAAGAGCCTTTCTCTTTGCCGGTCAGGGAGCGCAGTACCTTGGAATGGGGCGTGAGCTTTATGATCAGTATGAGCTTGTGCGGTCAACTTTTGATGAAGCTAGCCAAGTTCTAGGCTATGATGTCCGAGCTTTGATCGATCAAGATGAAGAAAAGCTCAATCAAACTCGCTACACGCAACCGGCTATTTTAACAACTTCAGTAGCTATTTATCGGCTCTTAGCTGATAAGGGAATCGAGCCTGATATGGTAGCAGGTCTCTCGCTTGGAGAATATTCTGCTTTGGTGGCTGCGGGCGCCCTTGATTTTAAGACTGCAGTGGCCTTGGTTGCTAAGCGCGGTAGCTTCATGGAAGAGGCTGCTCCAGCTGGCTCTGGGAAAATGGTCGCAGTTTTAAATGCTGAGGTTTCTCTCATTGAAGCGGTCTGTCAAGAAGCAAGCGCTATTGGTGTAGTCTCACCAGCCAACTATAATACGCCTATTCAGATTGTTATTGGTGGAGAAGTTGCAGCGGTGGACAAGGCTGTGGAGCTTTTGAAAGATGCCGGTGTCAAGCGCTTAATCCCGCTCAATGTATCCGGACCTTTCCATACGGCGCTTTTAAAGCCAGCCAGCCAACGATTGGCAGAAGTATTAGAAACAGTTGAGTTTTCAGATTTTGTACGGCCATTAGTCGGAAATACAGAAGCAACTGTGATGGAAAAAGAGAGAGTCAAAGAGCTTTTGACTCGTCAGGTAATGGAGCCAGTGCGCTTTTATGACAGCATTGCTAAAATGCAGGAAGCTGGTGTGACTGAATTTATCGAAATCGGTCCTGGCAAAGTCCTATCTGGTTTTATTAAGAAAATTGATAAATCTGCGGATGTACGTCAAGTTGAAGATGTAGAAAGTTTGAATGCTCTTCTAGAAAAATAATGAGGAATCATCATGGAATTACAAAACAAGAATGTGTTAATTACAGGGTCCGCTCGTGGGATTGGGCTTGCAATTGCGCATAAATTTGCCAGTGTCGGAGCCAATGTTATCTTAAACGGACTAAGCGGGATTTCTGATGATATTTTGGCTGAATTTGCCGGCTATTCTGGTAAAGTCGTAGCTGTTATTGGGGATGTGTCTAAATCTGCGGATGCTCAGCGGATAGTGGAAGAAGCTGTTGCGGCTCTGGGGTCTGTGGATGTATTGGTCAACAACGCTGGTATTACCCGTGATAAGCTGATGCTGAAAATGACGGAAGAAGATTTTGAGCAGGTGCTGAAAGTGAACTTGACTGGAACGTTCAATATGACACAATCAGTCCTGAAACCGATGACAAAAGCTCGTCAGGGTGCTATTATCAACCTATCGAGTGTCGTTGGTTTAGCTGGAAATATCGGTCAGGCAAACTATGCAGCTTCCAAAGCTGGTCTGATTGGTTTTTCTAAGTCAGTAGCCCGTGAAGTGGCAGCGCGTAATATCCGTGTGAACTGCATTGCCCCTGGCTTTATCGCATCTGATATGACAGATGTACTTCCAGAAAAAGTAAAGGCGGCGTCTCTGGCACTCATTCCGATGAAGCGTTTTGGTACTCCGGAAGAAGTAGCAGATGTTGCTCTCTTCTTGGCGGGTCAAGAATATCTGACGGGTCAAGTCATCACGATTGATGGCGGCTTTACTATGCAGTAAGTCATAGTTTTTGAATATTAACGAGTAGAAAATCAGTTGATTCATCTAAATAAAGGAGCTCAATATGAAACTTAATCGAGTTGTTGTAACAGGATACGGTTTAACTTCACCTATCGGAAATACTCCAGAAGAATTCTGGAATAATTTAAAAGAAGGCAATATTGGAATCGGTCCAATTACTAAATTTGATCATAGTGAATACAGTGTTCACAATGCGGCGGAAATTCAGGATTTCCCTTTTGATAAATACTTTGTCAAAAAGGATACCAACCGTTATGATAATTACACTCTTTATGCGCTTTATGCCTCTCAAGAAGCGGTGAATAATGCTCACTTAGATGTAGATACGCTGGATAAGGATCGCTTTGGTGTCATCGTTGCCTCAGGTATCGGCGGGATTCAGGAAATTGAAGAACAGGTTGTTCGCTTGCATGAAAAAGGTCCTAAACGTATCAAACCTTTGACCTTGCCAAAAGCCCTGCCAAATATGGGGGCAGGAAATGTGGCGATGCGCTTTGGAGCCAATGGTATCTGTAAGTCGGTCAATACAGCCTGTGCCTCAGCAAACGATGCGATTGGTGAAGCTTTCCGCTCAATTAAGTTCGGTTATCAAGATGTGATGCTGGTCGGTGGTTCAGAGGCATCTATTACGCCATTTGCGATTGCTGGTTTCCAAGCTCTGACTGCTCTTTCTACGACAGAAGATCCTAAGCGTGCTTCTATTCCGTTTGATAAGGACCGTAATGGTTTTGTCATGGGTGAAGGCTCTGGGATGTTAGTTCTGGAAAGTTTGGAACATGCTGAGAAGCGCGGAGCTACTATCTTGGCTGAGGTGGTAGGATACGGTCATACTTGTGACGCTTACCATATGACTTCTCCGCATCCAGAAGGTTTGGGAGCTATCAAGGCTATCAAACAGGCGGTTGAAGAAGCTGAAATTGAGCCGAAAGATGTAGCTTATGTCAATGCTCATGGTACATCAACCCCTGCTAACGAAAAAGGCGAAAGCGGAGCCATTGTTTCTGTCTTTGGTAAAGATGTAGCGGTGTCTTCTACTAAATCCTTTACAGGACACTTGCTCGGTGCAGCAGGCGCGGTTGAGGCTATTGCAACGATTGAAGCAATGCGTCATAGCTATGTGCCAAAAACAGCTGGTACAACAGAGCTGCCGGACTATATTGAAGCCAACGTTATTTACGGTCAAGGTAAGGAACAGGAAATCCCTTATGCGATTTCCAATACATTTGGCTTTGGCGGTCACAATGCCGTTCTTGCCTTTAAACGCTGGGAGGCTTAAAAACCTATGAATATCAACGAAATTAAAGATTTAATGGCACAGTTTGACCAGTCTAGTCTGCGTGAGTTTTCTTACAAAAATCAGAGCGATGAGCTGACTTTTAGTAAGAATGAAGGTCAGGCTGCGGTTCCAACAGCAAGTGCTGCTCCAATTGCTGCACCTTTGCAGGCTGCGAGTGCGCCTGTGATTGAGCCAACTCCTCAAGCAGCTCCGCCTGCAGAGCCAGAAGCAGTTTCAGCAGCTCCGGCACCTGCTGCTGAAGGCGATGTTGTGGAAAGTCCTTTGGTTGGGGTGGCTTACTTAGCAGCTGGTCCAGACAAGCCGCCGTTTGTATCTGTTGGAGACCAAGTTAAAAAAGGTCAAACCCTAATGATAATTGAAGCAATGAAGGTCATGAATGAAGTTCCAGCACCTAAAGATGGTCAGGTTACAGAAATTCTAGTTGAGAATGAAGAAATGGTTGAATTTGGGAAAGGGCTGGTACGCATCAAATGATTGATATCAATGCAATAAAAGAAGCACTTCCGCACCGCTATCCGATGCTTTTGGTAGACCGCGTTTTGGAAGTTAGTGAAGATGAGATTGTCGCTCTGAAGAATGTGACAGTCAATGAGCCATTCTTTAACGGACATTTTCCTCAATACCCTGTCATGCCAGGTGTTTTGATTATGGAAGCTCTGGCTCAAACTGCCGGTGTGCTGGAATTGTCTAAAGAAGAAAATAAGGGCAAACTGGTCTTTTATGCTGGCATGGACAAGGTTAAGTTCAAGAAGCAAGTTGTACCAGGTGATCAACTGATTATGACAGCTAAGTTTGTCAAGCGCCGCGGAACCATTGCAGTTGTAGAGGCGAAAGCAGAAGTTGATGGAAAACTTGCAGCCAGCGGTACTTTGACCTTTGCGATTGGCCAGTAGATAAAAGGAGCTTTCACCATGTTTCGTAAAATTTTAATTGCTAACCGTGGGGAAATTGCGGTCAGAATTATTCGTGCAGCCCGCGAGTTGGGAATTGATACGGTAGCTGTTTATTCAACGGCTGACAAGGAAGCACTCCATACCCTACTGGCTGATGAGGCTGTCTGTATCGGTCCAGCCAAGTCCACAGATTCTTATCTGAATATGAACGCAGTCCTGTCTGCTGCTGTTCTGACAGGTGCAGAAGCCATTCATCCTGGTTTTGGTTTTTTGAGTGAAAACTCCAAATTTGCGACCATGTGCGAAGAAGTTGGCATTAAGTTTATTGGACCTTCAGGTGCTGTTATGGACTTGATGGGGGACAAGATTAATGCTCGGGCTCAGATGATTAAGGCGAAAGTACCGGTTATCCCAGGTTCTGATGGAGAAGTCCATACTTCTGAAGAAGCCTTGGAAGTCGCTGAAAAGATAGGCTATCCAGTTATGCTTAAAGCTTCTGCTGGCGGCGGCGGCAAGGGTATTCGTAAGGTTGAAAAGGCTGAGGATTTAGTAGCGGCCTTTGAGTCTGCTTCTAGCGAAGCAAAAGCAGCCTTTGGTAATGGTGCCATGTATATGGAGCGAGTCATCTATCCAGCGCGCCATATTGAAGTGCAGATTCTGGCAGATCAGCAGGGGCATGTGGTTCACTTGGGCGAGCGGGATTGCTCTTTGCAGCGTAATAATCAGAAAGTGCTGGAAGAAAGTCCGTCTGTGGCAATTGGGAAAACCTTGCGTCAGCAGATTGGTGAAGCAGCTGTTCGGGCTGCTCAGTCTGTCGGCTATGAAAATGCTGGTACAATTGAGTTTCTTCTCG
Source organism: uncultured Streptococcus sp. (assembly GCA_963533195.1). GTDB lineage: Bacteria > Bacillota > Bacilli > Lactobacillales > Streptococcaceae > Streptococcus. The sequence goes on from CAUSOG010000016.1 coordinate 13,501, forward strand.
ATGAAGCCAAGGGTGAATTCTATTTTATGGAGATGAATACTCGGGTGCAGGTTGAGCATCCAGTGACCGAGTTTGTCACTGGTGTGGATATTGTAAAAGAGCAAATCAAGATTGCAAACGGTCAAGAGCTGTCCTTCAGTCAGGATGATGTTGAAATCCGAGGGCATGCAATTGAGTGTCGGATCAATGCTGAAAATCCAGCTTTTAACTTTGCGCCGAGTCCTGGTAAGATTTCAAATGTTTATCTGCCAAGCGGTGGAGTGGGGCTGCGTGTGGATTCAGCCGTCTATCCTGGCTACACCATCCCGCCTTACTACGATAGCATGATTGCCAAGATAATTGTTCATGGGGAAAATCGCTTTGATGCTCTGATGAAGATGCAACGTGCACTCTACGAATTAGAAATTGACGGTGTTGTGACCAACAGCGGCTTCCAACTGGACTTAATCTCAGATCCTAATGTAATTGCTGGAGATTATGATACAGCCTTTCTCATGGATAAGTTCCTTCCGGCTTATCAAGAGAAACAATAGATACGACATGTAAGAGCTGCTCTGTAAATTCGAAAGACGGCGACTTTTGCTGTTTGATGTGCCTGAGTATAAAATCTTGAAAAGGAGAAGACGTAAACGATGGCTTTGTTTTCAAAGAAGGATAAATATATCCGTATCAATCCTAATCGAGCGAGTCGGGAAAAGCCTCAAGCAAAGCCTGAGGTACCAGACGAACTCTTTTCGAAATGCCCAGGTTGTAAGCATACCATTTACCAAAAAGATCTTGGAAATGATAGTGTGTGCCCTAACTGTGGCTATAATTTCCGTATTTCTGCTCATGAGCGCTTAAACCTAACCGTGGATGAGAATAGTTTTGAGGAGATGTTCACTGGAATTGAAACCAAGGATCCTCTGAACTTCCCTAACTATCAGGAGAAATTGGCTCTTACCCGTGAGAAGACAGGCTTAGATGAGGCGGTTCTGACTGGAACAGCTAGCATCAAGGGGCATAAAACGGCTCTTGGAATCATGGATTCAAACTTTATCATGGCATCTATGGGGACAGTAGTGGGTGAAAAGATTACTCGCCTCTTTGAGTATGCGACAGAGCATAAATTGCCAGTCGTTCTGTTTACGGCTTCTGGCGGTGCCCGCATGCAGGAGGGCATTATGAGCTTGATGCAGATGGCTAAGGTCTCTGCGGCTGTACAGCGTCACTCTGCAGCAGGACTCTTCTATCTGACTGTCTTGACGGATCCAACAACTGGTGGTGTCACAGCCTCTTTTGCTATGGAGGGTGATATTATTCTGGCTGAAACTCAGGCTCTTGTTGGGTTTGCCGGGCGTCGGGTTATTGAGTCCACAGTTCGTGAGAAGCTGCCAGATGATTTTCAAAAGGCTGAATTTCTCATGGAGCATGGTTTTGTGGATGCCATCGTCAAGCGTGGTGATATGAGAGATACACTTGCTACCTTATTAGCATTCCATGGAGGTCAAGCATGACAAAAATCACTCGGATTATTAAAGAAGCGCGTGATCAGGCTCGTTTGACTGCGCTGGATTTTGCACAAGGAATTTTTGACAACTTCGTTGAGTTGCATGGAGATCGCTCATTTCGAGATGACGGTGCGGTGATTGGTGGTATTGGGACGCTAAACGGTCAGCCTGTAACAGTGGTCGGTATTCAAAAGGGCCGCAATTTGCAGGACAATCTGCGACGAAACTTTGGACAGCCGCATCCGGAAGGCTACCGTAAGGCTCTGCGCCTCATGAAACAGGCGGAAAAATTTGGCCGCCCTGTGGTAACCTTCATCAATACGGCTGGTGCCTACCCTGGTGTCGGTGCTGAGGAGCGTGGCCAAGGGGAAGCTATTGCCCGTAATTTGATGGAAATGAGCAATCTCAAAGTGCCGATTATTGCCATCATCATTGGTGAAGGTGGCTCAGGTGGTGCCTTGGCTTTGGCTGTAGCAGACAAGGTCTGGATGCTGGAAAACTCTATGTATGCAGTTCTCAGTCCGGAAGGTTTTGCTTCCATCCTCTGGAAAGACGGCAGCCGAGCTATGGAAGCGGCAGAGCTGATGAAAATTACTTCACACGAGCTCTTGCAGATGGAAGTGGTAGATAAGGTCATTCCTGAAAGAGGCTTTAACAACCATGAATTACTGGCTGCAGTGAAAGAAGAAATCGCAACGGAGTTGGATAGTCTGTCTCAGCTCCCCTTGGAGCAATTATTGGAAAATCGCTACCAGCGATTCAGGAAATATTAAAAAATCGAAGCCAGAAGGCTTCTTTTTCTCGTTTCGGATTCTTATTTGTAATTGATGTGGAGCCATCTTACAAGGGAAATATATTTTAGTTTGAAAAATCGCATTATATTCTCTTTATAGGACTTATATAAAATATATATTATACAAGCCACTTGTCCTATGTTAAGATAGTTTCTAATTAAAAGAAATGAGGTTTCATATGTCAGAATTTACTATCCACACGATTGAGTCCGCACCAGTTGAGGTAAAAGAAGTCCTGGAAACTGTTCAAAAAGATAACGGTGGCTACATTCCTAATCTTATCGGTCTTTTGGCCAATGCACCAACGGCTTTGGAAACTTATCGGACGGTTGGAGCTATCAATCGCCGTAACAGCCTGACACCGACTGAGCGTGAAGTAGTGCAGATTACGGCTGCAGTTACCAATGGCTGTGCTTTCTGTGTAGCGGGTCATACAGCTTTTTCAATCAAGCAGATTCAAATGAATGATGATCTTTTGGAGGCTCTGCGCAATCGTACTCCGATTGATACAGATCCGAAGTTAGATACGCTTGCTAAATTTACCATTGCTGTCATCAATACCAAGGGACGGGTCGGAGATGAAGCCTTGGCAGACTTCTTAGAAGTGGGCTATACACATGAGAATGCTCTGGATGTAGTTCTGGGTGTTAGCCTTGCGACCCTCTGCAATTATGCCAATAATCTGGCCAACACGCCAATTAATCCGGAATTGCAGCCTTATGCCTAGTTTTTGAGGAGGTGGCAAATGACATTTTTTTCAGAAGAGTTTATCAACTGGTTGGATGACCACGCTGACCAAATTGATAAAGAATCCTGTGCAGCGGGTAACCAACTGATTGAGCGTATCGCCGCTGAAGGAGCCTTTCGGGTTGGCGTTCCAGAAGAGCTGGGAGGCCGAGGTGGCAATGATACGGATGTGATTGAAGTGCTCAAGGAGCTGGCTCACCATTCTTTGACCGCTTCCTTTATCTCTTGGGGGCAAAGGACCTTTATTGATAACATTTTAAAATCTCCTAATCCCTACTTTATAGACCACTATTTGGAAGGGCTCCTGTCAGGAGAATATGCAGGTGCGACAGCTCTGTCCAATGCTGTTAAATTCCTGTCGGACTTAGAAGAGTTAAATGTCTCTATTGTGGAAGAAGATGGGCAGCTTTATCTGAAGGGGCGTCTGCCTTGGGTAACCAATGCTCGCGCGGATCGCTTCCTCAGCATATTTGTTGCTGGTTTCGAAGATGGGAGTCGCCAGCCGCTGGTTCTGGCTGTGCCGTCTGACGCAGAGAATTTCTCCCGTTCAGCGGATTTAGAGTTTGTTTCCTTGCAAGGGGGAAATACAGCTGCCCTGACCTTTAATCATGTGCTTTTACAAGAGGAATGGATTCTTTCACAAGATGCCCAGGCCTTTTTGGCAGAAAATCGCCCAGCTTTTCTAGGTTATCAGTTTGGTTTGGCTCTTGGCCTAGCAGAGAAGTCTCTGGAGGAGGTCGAAGCCAATCTGTCAGTCCGCTCTATTTTGAGAGAGGAGTGGGAGGAGCAAGTGGCTGCTCTGACTGAAATCCAGGATCAGCTCTATAGAGGTCTTCTCCAGCCTGGCTATTTTGTTGAACGTCCTAAGGAGCTCTTCCAGCTGCGAATTGATATAGTTGATGTGGTAGCTCAAAGTCTGCTCTTGGAGCTGCAGGCTAGTGGAGGCAGAGGATATTTGAGTAATTCGACTTCTGGCTTTATCCGTCGTTGGAACGAAGGAGCATTTCTTCCCATTGTCTCACCGAGTGCAGTCCAGCTGCGGCATATTTTAGAAGTTTCATAGAAATGATAGCAAACAAACGTCTGATTGGCATTGAAAAGGGACTTCAAAACATTACTATAAAGGAGTTGCTTCGTGAACAGCAAACGACCGCCCATTCTCTTATCTGGGTTGATTCTTGGCCTATTTGGCTTAGCTAATCTTTTACTGAACTACCATTCTATCTTTTTCCACTTGTTAAATGGTCTGGCATTGATACTTTGGATTTATCTGACACTGGCTTTAGTACTGTCATTTTCGGACTATCGGCAAGATTTGCAAAAGGCCCCTTTCTTATCGAGCTTTGCGACTTATCCAATGGCTAGTATGCTCTTAGCTGCTTACCTGAACAAGCTTGGTTCACTTTGGATAAGCCAATTAATTTGGTACATGGCCTTGTTGCTGCATATTGTTCTAATAGCTATCTTTACATGGAAGTATGTGCTTAAGGCTGAGGGATTATCTTTGACCCCGAGCTGGACGGTTCTCTATGTTGGATTGGCCATGGCAAGCTTGACCCAGGGAGTAGTTCATCAGCTGCTTTTGGGCTATTTGGCTTGGTTTTTTGCTCTGCTACTGAGTTTGATTCTCTATCCCTTGTTTTACAAGGTTAGGCGGTCACAAAGGATGCCAGATACTTTAAAGCCACAGTGGGCCATTTACTGTGCACCTTTCTCGCTCCTGTTGGGAAGTTATATCCGTCTGGCTGGTTCTGATGCTGAAGGTTGGTTTGTCGCCTTGCTGCTCCTCTTATCGCAGGCCTTTTATCTCTTGGTTTTATGTCTTTTACCCCGCATTTTCCGACTGGGGCCTCAGCTTAGCTGGTCAGCCTTGACCTTTCCTCTTGTCAATACAGCTTTTGCCCTGAAACTGGGACTTGATTATCTAGGTTGGACCTGGCTTATTTGGCTAAGTCATGCAGAAGCTCTGCTATCTTTCGTAATTGTCCTCTATGTTTGTTTTTACTATACAGTCTCATTGCGGGCCAGAAAGATAACAAAAAATCCGAGATGATACTCTTTGAAAATCAGTTTTTGATTTTTTCTGAGTTAATCTCGGATTTTTTAATTTTAGCAAAATAAGTCTGAACTTAGACCTAATGATACAGGCAAAGTATCAGGATAATCTGATTTTTATTTTGGCGCTATAACTTCTAATCCACCCATGTACGGACGCAGAACCTCTGGGATAGTCACAGAGCCATCTTCGTTTTGGTAATTTTCTAAGATAGCTGCTACTGTGCGTCCGACAGCCAGTCCAGAACCGTTGAGAGTATGAAGGAGTTTGACCTTACCATCTGCTTCGTCACGGTAGCGGATTTGAGCTCGACGAGCTTGGAAATCTTCTGTGTTAGAGCAACTAGAGATTTCACGGTAGGTATTCTGAGCAGGAATCCAAACTTCTAAGTCGTAGGTCTTAGAAGCCGAGAAGCCCATATCTCCAGTACAGAGTGCTACAACGCGGTAAGGTAAATTTAGCTTTTGCAAGATGTTTTCAGCGTTGGCAGTCATCTTTTCCAGCTCTTGATAAGATTCTTCTGGCTTGGCAAATTTCACCATTTCAACCTTGTGGAACTGGTGCAGACGGATGAGACCGCGCGTGTCACGACCGGCAGAGCCAGCTTCAGAGCGAAATGACGGACTCATAGCTGTGAAGTAGATTGGCAATTCTTTGCCGTCTAAAATTTCATCTCGATAATAGTTGGTCAGTGGAACTTCAGCAGTCGGAATCAGAACGAAGTTGGTATCGCTTAGCTCAAACGTATCTTCTTTAAACTTAGGATACTGCCCAGTCCCAAACATAGAATCATGGTTGACCATGTAGGGAGTGATGACTTCTGTGTAGCCTTCTTTACCATGCTCGTCTAGCATGAAGTTGTAGATAGCACGCTCAAGTCTTGCTCCTAAGCCCTTGTAGAAGAGGAAGCGAGCACCAGTAACTTTTGCCCCACGCTCCCAGTCTAAGATATCCAGTTCTTCACCCAAATCCCAGTGAGCCTTGGCTTCAAAGTCAAATTGGCGCGGTGTACCCCAGCGACGGACTTCAACGTTTTCGTCTTCGTCTGCTCCGACAGGAACACTTTCGTGCGGAATATTAGGTAGTGTGGTGGTGAACTCGGTCAACCTAGCGTCTAGCTCAGCCAAGGTTGCGTCTAAGTTCTTGACTTCAGCAGAGAGTTTTTGCATGGCAGAAATCTTGTCATCTGCATTTTCTTTGTTGCGTTTAGCTTGGGCAATTTCAGCAGAAACAGTATTGCGCTCTGCCTTGAGTTCTTCAACCTTGACCAATAAATCCCGACGTTCTTTGTCAATGGTTTTCATTTGGTTAAGGGTAGCAGCGTCAACACCTCTCGTAGCCAATTTTTCAGCGACAGAATCAAAGTCCGTACGGATGCGTTTTAAATCTAACATAGGTACCTCCAAAAATAAAAAACACTTTATGAAACTGTTGGAGCGGCAGAGCCGCGGTTCCATCCAACTTCACAAAAGTGCACTTGCTTAATTATTCATTTTTAAACTAACGGTAGAATTTCCTATTTTCTCCTTATCTGCTCACAGCCGCCGCAGACTTTCTGAAAAGTGCCCAATAGTACTTATCCGTTTCGACTATTATACAGGATTTTCCGGAAAATGTAAATCCTAGGATAGGAAAAATCTTGACAGAAAAAGATAACTATGTTATCTTTAGATAAAGGTAACATAGTTATCTAAAGGAGTTCTTATGGTAAAACAAACAACGCGCGACCGTATGATTGAGAAGGCAAGCCAGCTTATCAGAGAATATGGCTATCAGAATATCCCCCTGAGGAAACTGGCATCTTTGCTGGGGGTTACGACTGGTGCTTTTTACAAGGCTTTTGAAAACAAGGAGGATCTTTACTATCAGGTCTGTCTTTTGGAAAACCAGAGCCAGCTTAGACGTTTAGAGGAGCAGTATCTTGACGGAGTATCTGATCCTTTGGATTGCATTTGGCAGATAGGACTTTTTCTTTTATCGGAATATGAGACCAACAGTCGGATGATGGATTTTCTCTTTTTCAGTCCTGTGGCGATAGAAGCTTACCGGAAAGGTAAGCTTCTGGAAATCGGGAACAAGACGGTGGCTTATCTGGATAGGCTGCCTATTGAGAGTCAGAAAGAGAAAAAGATTCTCTTGCTCAAGCTGGATACCTTTATCACAGGCTATGGCCATTTTATTGCCAAAGGTTTGGAGCCTTTTGATGAGGAAGTCTATCGCTCAATGTTCAATGATTTACTAGGAGGTTACAAACATGATTAAAAATCTCATTGTTTATGCACATCCCTATGATAAAAGCTTTAACCATGCTATTTTAGAGCAGGTTCAGGAGTTGTTGGAGAAGAAAGGTCAGACCTATGAACTGATTGATCTCTATGAGGATGGTTTTAACCCTGTTTATACCAAGGAAGAGCTAGCGCTTTTTAATAAAGGGCAGGCACTAGACCCACTGGTTTTAAAATATCAGGAAGCTCTTGCATCCTGTGACCGCCTTATCATGATTTTTCCTATCTGGTGGGCGGATATGCCAGCTATTGTCAAGGGCTTTGAAGATAAGGTCTTTTTGAAAAATAAGATTTACGAGGAGACGAAGACTCGCCAGTTAGTTGGTCGTTTGACCAATATTAAAGAGGTATTGGCTATTACTACTTCAGCAGCACCGACCTTCTATCTTAAGTATTTCTGTGGTGATGTCGTCAAGAAAGCCATGTTGGGCCACACCTTTAAGTCTGTCGGTGCTAGACAGCGCCGTTGGTTGAATTTCGGGAATATTTCTCAGTCTACAGCTGAAAAACGGCAGGCATTTTTAGAAAAATTAGCAGAAAAGATTTGAGGAGGTAGCTATCATGATTCGTTTTAGAAGAGCAGATGAAAAGGATCTTACTGCTGCGGTCTCGGTTTTAACTGCTGCTTTTACTGAGCATGAGGTCTACAGAGAAAAATTCCGTCCTCTCTTTGGCAGCAGCCGGTCTTATATTGATTTTCTAAATAGATTGCATGCAGTTATGGTTAAGGCGGCGATGCGTCATCATATTTGCCTACTTGCTGAAGTGGACGGGCGTCTTATGGCGGTCGCTACTATTCATAAGCTCGGTAGCCATCCTGTCGGTATACTTTCCTTTTTGCGGGCAGGAGCATGGAGGATGTGGCAATATATTCCCCAGCTTTTAGCCTTTCAAAAAGTCTTTGGGGAGGGCAGTAAAGAAGCTAAGAAAAGGGGTGTTTCAACTCTTTATCTTGAACTACTGGGTGTGCTTCCTGATTATCAAGGACAGGGAGTTGGTGGTCTTTTTATCTCAAAGGGACTTGAGCTACTTGCCAAAGAAGAGAAATGTCAGCGGCTTACTTTGATTACTCATACAGAAAGCAACTGTCATTTTTACAAAAAGAACGGATTTAAACAACTAGATGTCCGTGATGTTGAAGGTGTCAAGACATGGACTTTCGAGAAAAATTTAGCTGATGTTTATACTTTTTAAAAATCTAATGATGCGGTCTTGTATTGATAATGTTAGCTTACCCCACCCTATCATTTCAAGGGGCTGAAATAGTGCATTCTCAGATTGTTTCACTTTCCAATTTTTTGTGCTAGCTCCATTTTGTTGATACAAGCAGTCTTTGTCTTAGTCGAAAATATAAAAAATAAGGTTGAAACTTTTTCAACCCTATTTTTTCTTCTTAAAGATTCCAGCAATTTTTTGCAACAGAGTCGGTAATCTAACGACCTTGTCATTGCCAATATGCTCCCGCGCGATTTTGAGAATCTTACCAGAGTCTTTGGAGGCAAAGAGAAACTTTCCTTTGTCAGTCCAGATTTCAAAGTGGCGGCTGACTTTTTTGCCAGAAACATTAGCACCGATAGCAGTGATGCTAGTCCAAGGCAGCTGGATATAATCTTCTACATTGGCATCAGCGTAAAACTCCAGAGCTGTCTCGCCGATTAAAAATTTCCCAACCTTTCCGCCTAATCCAAGATAGGATACGCCAGTGGTATTAAACTCAACTGTTTTGTTTTGTGACTGTGCCATAGAGTAACTCCCTTTTAAATAATATAGCTATTATACCACAATAAAAAGAAGGCCGAAACCTTCTTTTTGATTACATCAAACCAGCAACGTGAGCTAGCACACCAACTACAAAGAGGGCGATGATGATAGTGATAGGGGATACTTTCTTCTTAAGCAACCACATACAAGCGAAAGTTAGAAGCAGTCCCATCAAACCAGGAATCAAGGAATCCAAGTTTTGTTGGAAAGTTGTAACTTTTTCAGGGGTTTGAGATAGTCCTTGACCTACTTGAGCAAAGGCTTCTTGGATACCCTTATAGCCACTAGACAATTTGTCCCAATGGATATATGCTTTATCATCTAGCTTAACAGATGAAACGTTAAAGACAAACTTAATAGATACCCAGCGCTCAACCAGAACAGCCAAGATAAACATACCTAGAATTGAAGCACCTTTGGTAATGTCTTGAAGGATACCACCAGACATGTCCTTAGTGATTTCAGAACCAGCCTTGTAGCCCAATTCTTGTGTGTACCAGAGGAAAGCCATCCGGATAGCATTCCAAGCTAAGAAGAAGATAAGTGGACCAATGATATTTCCAGTCAAAGCAAGAGATGCCCCAAGTGCACCAAGGATAGGACGAACTGTGAACCAGAAGACAGGGTCTCCGATACCAGCCAGAGGTCCCATCATACCGATTTTAACCCCTTGGATAGCCGCATCGTCAATTGCTGCACCATTTGCTTTTTCTTCTTCAAGCGCAAGTGTAACTCCGATGATTGGAGCTGCAACATACGGGTGAGTGTTGAAGAATTCCAAGTGACGCTCAAGAGCAGCAGCTTGATCTTCTTTTTTAGTATAAAGTTTCTTAATAGCTGGAATCAGTGAATAAGCCCAGCCCAAGTTTTGCATACGTTCGTAGTTCCAAGAACCTTGCAAGAAAGTAGAACGCCACCAAACTTTTTGACGGTCAGCCTTTGAAAGAGTCAATTTTCCTGACTCATCAGGTTTTACAGTATTTAATTCTGTCATGATAGTGTGTCTCCTTTCTTAGTAGTCTTCTAGGATGTCGCCGATTGGATCGTTAGATGAAGCTGTTGCTCCGCCACCACCATTTCCGCCTTTTTTAGACAGGGCAAGGTAGATGAGAGCGATAGCGACACCAATTGCACCAAGGGCAATCAGAGTGAGTTCGCTGACAGCAGCTAAAGCGAAACCAATAGCGAAGAATGGCCATACTTCACGAGTTGCCATCATGTTGATAACCATGGCATAACCAACGGCTACGACCATACCACCACCGATTTGCATACCTTCTGATAGCCAAGCTGGCATAGCTTCAAGAGCAGCTTTAACGGACTCAGCAGGAATCATCAAAAGCAGTGCTGCAGGGATAGCAATACGTGCTCCTTGCATGAAGAGAGCGATAAAGTGAGCGCGTTCAACGCCTTTGATGTCGCCTTTTTTCGCAGCAGCATCTGCACCGTGAACCAAACCGACTGACAGAGTACGGACAATCATAGTCAAGAAGAGACCAGCAACAGCAAGTGGAATAGCAACACCTTGTGCTACAGCGATTCCTTTGCTTGAGAAGTCTCCACCCAGTACCATGATGATGGCAGCGGCAACAGAAGCGAGGGCAGCATCAGGTGCTACAGCAGCTCCGATATTAGCCCAGCCAAGAGCGATCAGCTGGAGAGAGCCACCCAGCATAACACCGGCTGCCAAATTACCAGTTACCAGTCCAATCAAGGTACAAGCAACCAGCGGTTGGTGGAATTGGAATTGGTCCAAGATACCTTCTAGACCAGCTAAGAAGGCAACAAAGACTACTAAAACCATAGAAATAATAGACATGTTCTAAATCCTTTCGTAATTTATAAAAGCGAACGTTTGATTTTACTGCACGTTGGCTTTCTTAATCAAATCAAACAAATCTTTTTTAGAGTCATTTGGTACTTTACGTACGTCAAATTCAACGCCAAGGTCACGAAGCTTTTCATAAGTGGCAACGTCTTCCTTATCCATTGACAGTACGTTGTTGACCATTGTTTTACCAGTTGAGTGAGCCATAGAACCGACATTAAGGGTCTTGATTGGCACACCGCCTTCAACAGCACGAAGGGCGTCTTGAGGAGTTTCAAACAGAATCAAGGCATGAGTGTTGCCAAAGCGAGGGTCTTTTGAAACAGCAATCAATTTGTCGATTGGGACAACATTGGCTTTGACATTACCTGGTGCAGCTTGCTTAATCAATTCTTTACGAAGTTCGTCTTGAGCTACTGAGTCAGAAGCAACGATAATACGATCTGCTTTTGAATCTGGCGTCCAAGCTGTTGCTACCTGACCGTGCAGCAAGCGTGTGTCGATCCGGGCAAGGTTGATTTTGAGCTTGCCGTCACCGATTACAGTCCCTTCAGGGATTGCTGCTTGGGCAACTGGAGCAGCTGCAGCAGGAGCATTTGCTTCTTCAGCAGCAGGATTCAGCTCTTCAGGCAGAGCTTTGACTCCTTCCTTGGCTTCTTTGATGATGTTAGCAACAACAGCTTCAACGCCGGCGTTGGCATCCATCATCCTTTCTGTATAAGCTTGAATCAGCATAGGCAGGTTCAAGCCTGTAATGATAGCGAACTTGCGGTCTGGATTTTCACCCATGACACGGCTAGCTTGGTTGAATGGAGAGCCACTCCAAAGGTCAGCCAAGACCAACACTTCATCGTCCGCATCAAACGAAGCCACAGCGTCATTGAACTTTGCATAGAGATCATCTGGTCCTTCGTTGGGCATGAAAGTTACAACTTGTACTTTTTCCTGCTCACCGAAAATCATAGAACCTGATTGATGAATACCAGCAGCAAATTCACCGTGGCTAGCAATAATGATTCCGATACTCATTATTGACATTCCTCCTTATAAAATGTTTGACTTAAGTTTTAAGAAAACTTTAAGGCAAGTTTATTATAAAACGTTTTCATGAAAAATGCAAGCGTTTGTTCCTAAAAACGACTTTTTCTTTCAAAAATGTCAGTATTTGCTGAAACCCTGATAAATATAAGTATAAGCAAACCTTAGCTATAGAAATGTTTTAATAAATTAGGAAAATAGAAAATACAATAGATTAATATATGAAAAAGATTGAAATAATATGAAAGAGACTTTTGAAATGACAGAAGAGAATTTTGTTTGAGAAAGTGTTTATTTATCAAAAAAGAAAAAGGAGGACCAAAGACAAAAAGTCGCGTCTTATGTCTTTAGTCTCCCTCTATAATGGCAAAAGTTTCTAAATAATATCAAGTCTGTCCACCATACGTTTCCAAGAGTTTTGTAAATGTTGGGACTGACATGCTTTAAAGCATTAGTGTGTGAAGTCAAGTACCATACGTCCCTGAATGGTACCCGCTTCCATTTCGTCAAAGACATCCACAGCATCTGAAACAGGGCGTTTTTGAACGACAGGAACCACTAATCCTTCAGCACCAAACTGGAAGGCTTCTTCCAAGTCCTTGCGCGTACCAACGAGGGAACCGATGACTTGGATACCATCTAAAACGGTTTTGACAATGCTGAGGTCCATCATTTCAGATGGCAATCCAACGGCAACTACCCGACCGCCAGCACGAACAGAGTCCACCGCTTGGTTGAAGGCAACTTTAGAAACGGCTGTTACTATGGCAGAATGCGCACCGCCAGTTTTTTCTTGGATAAGAGCAGCGACATCTTCAACTTCATGGCCGTTGATGACGATATCAGCACCAACTTCTTTGGCCAAAGCTAGCTTATCGTTGTTGATATCAACAGCGACAACATGGGCATTAAAGACTTTCTTGGCATATTGAACCGCTAGGTTACCCAATCCACCTGCTCCAAAGATAACTGTCCATTGGCCTGGTTGCAGCTGGGCTTCTTTGATAGCCTTGTAGGTAGTTACACCAGCACAGGTGATAGAAGAAGCTTGGGCAGGATCCAGTCCTTCTGGAACTTTGACAGCATAGTCGGCTGTTACAATACATTGCTCTGCCATCCCACCGTCAACAGAATAACCAGCATTTTTTACTGTACGGCAAAGGGTTTCGCGGCCAGTTGTACAGTATTCACAAGCGCCGCAGCCTTCAAAGAACCAAGCGACACTGACGCGGTCTCCGACTGTGAGACTTTTTACATCTGGAGCGATTTCTTTGACAATACCGATACCTTCATGCCCAAGAACGCGACCCGGTACCTTGCCAAAGTCACCATGTGCGACGTGCAAATCAGTATGGCAGACACCACAGTATTCGATATCAACGAGAGCTTCCCCTGTTTCAAGAGGACGCATTTCTTTATTTTCAACGAGTTGGACATTAGTTCCTTCTGGATTTACAACAACTGCTTTCATAAGTAGTTTCCTCCTGTCATTTAGTTTTTGAATATGTTAATTATATCACAAACTCAAACAAATGGCAAACGCTTACAAAACTAAGCGTGAATTCACTCTAATATTCTGACATAGCGGATAAGCTCCGATTTTTAAAGTTTTTGAGCATGATTGAGGTCGAGAGAAGACAAAAAAGAAAAAGACAAACTCTCGAACAGAGTTTGTCTAATTGTCTACTTTTATAAAAAGAGTTTGTTGAGCTCGTGGGCGACACCATCTTGGTCATTGGTCAAAGATAATTGCTGGTCGGCGTATGGCAGCAGGGCGGCATTAGCATTTTTCATGGCATAGCCAGTGCCAGCAAAGGACAGCATCTCAGTATCATTTTGCTCATCACCAAAGGCAATCAGATTTTTGCGATCTACATTGAGAACATTAAGCAGGTACTGAAGGGCAAAGGCTTTGTTGACCCCTTTGGGAGCACACTCGAGAATGTTGAGTGGGCCGCCCCAAGAGTTGATAGAAAGTTCATGCTGGTAAAAAGCATTCATTTCCTCTGCCAGAGCATATTTGTCAGCTGCTCGGGTCTGCAGGAGAATGGCGTTAGGATTCTCCGTTACCAGATTGGCTTGAAACTGGTTTTCTGGTTTGAAAGCATCGATGCCAAAGAGCTTGGGATCAGCGATTTCTTCATTGGGATTGGTGATATAGAATTTATTGCGGTATTCGCCAGCAATGAAATCCGCTTCAATCTCATCCTTGCGCTTAACCATATCCAGCAGAAAGGATTTATCCAGCGTCAGCGATTTTTCAAAATCCCATTTCTTTTCTGGAATGTGAGTCAGAGATCCATTGAAGTTGATCATGGGCGTATTGAGCTCTAATTCTTTATAATATTTCAAAGCCATACGGTAGGGCCGGCCTGTTGTGATAATAACCTTGTGGCCCTTTTGGGAAATTTTTTTGATGGTTTCTTTGGTGAAATCAGACAGATTGCTATTAGAGTCCAGCAAGGTTCCGTCCAAGTCCACAGCGATTACTTTTTTTGTCATGTGAGTCTCTTTTCAGTGATAATACAGACTATTATAACAGAATTCAGTGTAAATAACACGACTTATGTTATAATGGTGCTCTAATCAGTCACAATTATGACACACCAAGGAGGAGCTTTTTTATGCGTAAACCGATCATGATTCATGCTCTTTTTCTGATGATTGCCTTTTTTATCTATATCCAATCTCTAAATGGCGGTCCGACCTATCTCATCTGGAATATGACCTTGGCCTTAATCAGCTATGATGCAGCTGTCTTGACGCTTTTATTCAAGAAGCAGAAATGGATTTATCCTCTTCTTTTCCTCTTGTGGTTGCTTTTCTTCCCCAACACTTTCTATATGATTACTGATTTGATTCATATGACTTGGGTGGCAGATGTTCTGAGTAAGCCAAGTGTTTTCCTGCTCTTTTTAGCTTTTGTTTCCAGTATTTTATTCGGGATTTTCTGTGGTATGGAGAGTTGGTATGTCATCAAGGAACGCTGGAAGCTTAACTGGTATTTGGACTTGTTGCTGACGGCAGCTCTGTCGGCTGTGTCCAGTCTGGCTATCTACATAGGACGTTACGATCGCCTCAATAGCTGGGATTTATTGCTTCATCCTCAGCTGGTTCTACAGAAGCTCTTGCAAACTATACAGCCTGATCGTCTGCCATTTATTCTTGGTTTTACCTTTTTGCAATTTATGAGTTTGGTATTTCTGATGAGAGATAATAAAAAATAAGAAAAGCGAGACATTCATCTTGAAAAAGTGAATGTTTTTTATTATAATTTGAATTATCGTTCGCAAATAAACAGAATTAAATCTGTTTTTATTTATTTTTTGAACTAGATATTAGAAATTTTACTCAAAAGGAGATTTGTTGAAAAATGGATAAATTTTTCAAACTGACCGAAAAAGGAACAGATGTCCGGACAGAAGTTTTGGCGGGTCTGACGACTTTCTTTGCCATGTCCTATATTTTATTTGTCAATCCGGCCATGTTGGCTCAGACAGGTATGCCTAAGCAGGGTGTTTTCCTAGCTACGATTATCGGGGCTGTTGCGGGAACCTTGATGATGGCTTTCTTTGCCAATCTGCCTTATGCGCAGGCACCGGGCATGGGGTTGAATGCCTTTTTCACTTTTACGGTCGTCTTTGCCTTGGGCTACACTTGGCAGGAAGCCTTGGCGATGGTCTTTATCTGCGGGATTATTTCGCTCATTATCACTTTGACCAAGGTGCGTAAGATGATTATTGAGTCAATTCCAGGCTCCTTGCGCGCAGCTATTTCAGCAGGGATCGGGGTCTTTCTGGCCTATGTAGGTATTAAAAATGCTGGCTTACTCAAGTTTTCAATCGATCCAGGCAATTATACAGTAGCTGTCAAGGGAGCAGATAAGGCTGCAGCGGCTATTACGGCTAATTCAGCAGCAACTCCCGGTCTGGTAGATTTTAACAATCTAGCGGTCATTGTAGCCTTGGTCGGTCTGGCCATCACAATCTTCTTTATCGTGAAAAATATCAAGGGTGGAGTTATCCTATCTATTCTGGTTACGACAGTGGTAGCTATTCTGGTTGGCTTGGTTGATTTGTCAGCTATTGACTTTGGGCAGAATAACATTGGCACTGCTGTTAGTGAATTGGGACAGATTTTTGGGGTGGCAGTAGGTCCGAAAGGCCTTGGTGCCCTCTTAGCAGATTCGGCTCGCTGGCCTCAGACATGTATGGCCATTCTGGCTTTCTCCTTGACAGATATTTTTGATACCATTGGTACCTTAATCGGTACTGGTGAAAAGGTCGGGATTGTAGCGACTTCTGGGGAAAACCATGAATCAGAAGGTTTGGATAAGGCTCTTTATTCGGACCTCATTGGAACCTCTATCGGAGCTATTGCTGGAACCTCTAACGTGACGACTTATGTGGAGTCTGCAGCTGGTATCGGAGCTGGCGGCCGAACAGGTCTAACCGCCTTAGTCGTAGCTATTTGCTTTGCGGTGTCAAGCTTCTTTAGCCCGCTTTTAGCCATTGTGCCCAACGCTGCAACTGCACCAATTCTGATTATTGTTGGGATTATGATGCTGGCCAGTCTGAAAAATATCCATTGGGATGATATGGCGGAGGCCATTCCAGCTTTCTTTACTTCTATTTTTATGGGATTTGCCTATTCTATCACTCATGGAATAGCAGCTGGATTTATTACCTACACCTTGGTCAAAATCTTCAAAGGTCAAGCTAAGGATGTGCATTCTATGATTTGGATTTTGGATCTTCTCTTTATTTTGAATTTCGTAAATCTGGCTTTAAATTAGGTCTAAACATTGCTGGATTTCCTTGAGTTTAGTACCCTTTGTATAGGATATGTTTTTGGTATAAAAAAATCAGCTTTTCCTAGCTGATTTTTCTTTTGCAAAATTAAGCAGAAAAAAATTTTTTCTGGTATAATAAGAGAATGTTTAGTCATAATGAGGAAGAATTAATCCAGTGGGGTCAGCGTCTGGGCAAATTGCTTCAGGCAGGGGACGTACTGGTTTTAACGGGAGATTTAGGAGCAGGGAAGACAACCTTTACTAAGGGTCTGGCTCTTGGTTTGGATATCAGTCAGATGATTAAAAGTCCAACCTATACCATTGTTCGGGAATATGAGGGGCGCTTGCCACTCTATCATCTGGATGTCTACCGCATCGGAGACGATCCAGATTCCATTGATTTGGATGACTTTCTCTTCGGGGAGGGTGTGACAGTCATTGAATGGGGAGAGCTGCTAGGAGAAAATCTGCCTGAAGACTATCTCAAATTAAGTCTCTTGAAAAAGGAAGATGGGCGTGAATTGGTTTTTGAAGCCGAAGGAAAGCGAGCCCAAGAGCTACTTGAGGGACTGCAGAATGACTGAATATGAATTATGCTTGCGTGAAGCGGAAAAAACGGATGCTGCTGAGCTGATTGCCTTCCTCAATCAGGTTGGGTCTGAGTCAGATTATATGACGCTGGATGAAGCTGGAATTTTGATGAATCAAGAGGAGATGGCTTCATTCATTGAGCATCAGGCTGCTTCTAGTAATCAGCTTTATCTGTTAGCGCTTTTAAATGGTGAGATTGCTGGCCTAGTCAGCATCACAGCTGATTTCCATGAGCGAATTCGCCATATTGGTCAAGTCTTTGTCGTGGTGAAGAAGGCTTTCTGGAACCAAGGACTGGGACGCATATTGCTGGAAGAGGCACTGACTTGGGCAGAAGATTCTCAAGTTATTAGACGTTTGGAATTGAGCGTTCAGGTTAGAAATGAACAAGCGGTTCACCTCTATAAAGATTTAGGATTTGAAATTGAAGGCTTACAAAAAAGAGGAGCCTATTTAAAAGAAGGGATATTTCTTGATGTTTACCTGATGGGTAAACTGATAGACTAAAAAAGATATGTTTAAAAAGATTATAATGATGTTTCTCAGCCTCCTTGTCGTAACGACAGCTGGTATCGGGACTTATGCTTGGACAATCTATGGTCAGTCAACAGATGAACTGTCCAAGACTTATAAGGGCTTGGGAAATGAGACAGATGTCATTTCTGCGACTAAGCCCATGACCATCTTGCTGATGGGTGTAGATACAGGGAGCGGATCCCGCGAGGATACTTGGGTCGGGAACAGTGATACCATGATCCTCCTGAGCGTGAATCCAAAGACTAAGAAAACAGTCATGATGAGTTTGGAACGTGATATTCTGACTCAGATTGATGAAAATGGTCAGACAGTTGAAGCTAAGCTGAATGCAGCCTATGCAACTGGCGGAGCAGAGTTAGCCATTTCGACTATTGAGGGCTTGATGAATATCCACATCGACCGCTATGTGATGATTAATATGCAGGGCTTGGTTCAGCTAGTAGACGCAGTAGGTGGTATTGAGGTCAATAATACCTTTGACTTCCCAATTTCTATTGAGGATAATGAGCCTGAGTATACTGCTAAGGTTGAGCCTGGCAAGCAAACTATCAATGGTGATCAGGCGCTGGTCTATGCTCGCATGCGCTATCAGGATCCAGAGGGTGACTATGGCCGCCAAAAGCGTCAACGTGAAGTAATTAAGAAAGTGGTTGAAAAAGTTCTCAGCCTCAACAGTGTCAGCCATTATCAGGCTATTTTAAAAGCTGTCAGCAGCAATATGCAGACCAATATCGCGCTTGATTCAAAAAGCATTCCCCAACTGCTAGGCTATCAGGATGCCTTTAAGAACATCAAGTCTGAGCAGCTGCGCGGAGAAGATGCGACCTTGCCTGACGGTGGAAGCTATCAGCTGGTGACTTCAGAGCATTTGCTGAGCATGCAGAATCTAATCCGCAAGTCTCTGGGCTTGGACACAGTTAAGAGTCTGAAGACCAATGCTGTTCTCTATGAAGATATTATGGGCGGCAACAGTCTAAGAAGCAGCAATAGCAGCAGTGCGACTAGCAGTACAGAAAGCAATAGTAACTACGTGCCTCCTTATAGCCAGCCAACTTATAATAATGGCTATGAGAATTACTCTTATCCGACGACAGATACAACAGTTGGAACTACGAATACGACTCCAGTTGCTCCAGCAGCTTCCTCCGCCCCAGCGGCAGATGTCAGTGTCAACGCCCCACAAAGTCAGCCAGTGGTCAATGCGACTACAGAGTAAAAAGTTAAATATAAAAAGAGGCCGGGACAAAATGTCTCGGTCTCTTTTGGTAATGACAAGAAGTTCTTGACGCGGTGCCGGATTTGAGTTTTTGTTTCCCTATCATCCATCTTTTCTCTATTAAGACTCGTACTTTTCCCAGATGTCTTTGACTTGCTGGATCTGTACTTGAGCTTGATTTTCAAGGACTTTATATTTATAGGTAAGATCTTGAGTGATGTCTTTGACTTGCTCTTTTTGCTCTTGAATGATGGCAATATTTCGTTGGATATTGGCTAGACTGTCCTTTACTTTGTCTAGACTATCTGTTGTTTCAATGATTTCTTCTTGGATTTTTTGACGGTTTTCAACTAGCTTGTAGCTGGCTGCTGCGGCACCGATAAATAGGAAAATATTTGAAAGTTTCATATTCCCTCCTTAAGCTTGTGCAATCTTCTCAGCTAATTCAGCCAGAGCTGGAAAGTCTGGTTCGTGGGCTGCGAAAGTAATCTTGAGGTCATCTGCATCACTGTAGCGCGGTGCCAAATGCACATGGGTATGAAAGACAGTCTGTCCAGCAATTTCTTCGTTGTTGTTGATGATATTCATACCGGCTGCGCCTGTGGCTTTCATGACCTTTCGAGCAATGTCAGGTACGCGAGCGAAGAGCTGACTGGTGCTGTCAGCATCCATGTCCAGCACATTTCGGAAATGCTCTTTAGGGACGACCAAGGTATGACCTGGTGTTACTTGGGAAATATCCAGAAAAGCAAGGACTTTCTCGTCTTCATAGACTTTAGAAGAAGGGATTTCTCCGGCAATAATTTTACAAAAAATACAATCAGCCATAAATGGTACCTCTATTCGCTAGATTTTGTTATAATATAAGAACCATTATACCAGAATTCGGAGAAAATATGTTAGAAATCAAAGAGCTTACGGGCGGCTATGTTAATATCCCGGTTTTAAAGGATGTCAGCTTTGAAGTGGGCAATGGCCAGCTGGTTGGTCTGATTGGTCTCAATGGTGCGGGCAAGTCCACGACTATCAATGAGATTATCGGTCTTCTGACGCCTTATAAGGGGCAGATTCAAATTGATGGACTGGAGCTGCGGACCAATCCCAGCGATTACCGCAAGAAGATCGGTTTTATTCCGGAAACCCCTAGCCTCTACGAAGAACTGACCTTGCGCGAGCACATTGAGACGGTAGCTATGGCTTACGACATTGAGCAGGAGACAGCTTTTAAGCGCGTGGATAAGCTACTGGAAATGTTCCGACTCAAGGAAAAACTGGATTGGTTCCCTGTTCACTTTTCAAAAGGGATGAAGCAAAAAGTGATGATTATCTGTGCTTTTGTAGTTGATCCCAGCCTTTTTATTGTGGATGAGCCTTTTCTGGGTCTGGATCCGGTAGCTATTGCAGACCTTATCCAGCTCTTGGATGAGGAAAAGAAGAAGGGCAAGTCGATTCTGATGAGCACCCATGTCCTAGACTCTGCTGAGAAGATGTGCGATAGTTTTGTAATTCTGCACAAGGGTCAAGTGAGGGCCAAGGGCAGCTTGACTGAGTTGCGTGCTCAATTTCAAATGCTGGATGCTAGTCTGAATGACATCTATCTAGCCCTGACAGAAGAGGCAGCATTATGAAAGAATTATTTGCCAAACGAAAGCAGGATTTTCGTTATCAGTGTTTGAAATACCTGCGCTATGTTTTTAATGACCATTTTGTGCTCTTTCTGCTGATTTTTATGGGATTTTTAGGTGTTCAGTACAGTCAGCTTTTGCGACATTTTCCGACTAATCACCTACCCATTATTGCTAGTCTGGCTATTTTATCGCTCTTTATCTTGCCTTTTGGACGGATTGCGACCTATCTGGAAAAGCCGGATGCTCTTTTTCTCTTGGTCAGAGAAGCAGAAGTCAGGGCTTTTATCAAGGCTCAGATTCTACGTTCCTATCTCTTGTATGCAGTCATACAAACTGGAATCTTGCTACTGTTAGCTCCGCTTTTTTTGGCTCTGGGATTGCCTATATGGGGCTTCGGGCTCTACTGCCTCTTTATGCTAGTTTTGAAATGGTTTTTGTTTCAGGTTAAGGCTAAGAAGTTCTTTACTGAAAATAGCCTAGATTGGCAGGCTTTGGTGGCTTATGAAGCAGCCCGAAAGCAGACGATTCTCCGTTTCTTTGCTCTCTTTACAAATGTTAAAGGCATTTCAAACAGTGTCAAGCGCCGGGCCTATCTAGATGGTTTGACAAGGCTTGTGGGCAAGCAGCATAGCAAGACCTGGCAGAATCTCTTTTTGCGCTCTTACTTGCGAAATGGAGATTTCTTTGCTCTTACCTTGAGACTGCTCTTTCTGGCTCTTTTGGCCTTGATTTTTGTCAGTCAAGCTTGGATTGCTGCAGCTTTTGCGGTCTTGTTTAATTACCTCTTGCTCTTCCAGCTAACAGCCTTGTACGAAGCTTTTGACTATCAGTTTTTGACCCAGCTTTTTCCGATAGAAATTGGGGAAAAGCTGAAGGGAGCAAGACAAATTATCACTTCGATTGGCATCAGCGTTCTCTTGGCTGAAGTGCTGACTGCTCTGCTATTTTTCCAAGACAAGACAGCAGTGCTGGCCATGCTGGGAGCGACTGCCCTACTCTATCTGTTCTATCTGCCGTTTAAGTTACGGAGATTGGTTGACTAAAAGAGGTAAAACTAGTAAAATGATAAAGAAACTTTTTACGGAGGGGAAACATGGACTTGGTTGATAACGAGCTGACCCTGACACCGATAGCTGGTAAGAGCGGAAAGGCCTATATGGGGACTTATCCGGACGGGGGGCGCGTTTTCGTCAAGATGAATACAACCCCTATCTTAGCAGGCTTAGCTCGAGAACAAATCGCACCGCAGCTTTTGTGGAGCCGCCGGATGCCGGACGGCAATGTTATGAGCGGGCAGGAGTGGCTTTCAGGCACTATTCTGACCCCAAATGATATGTCCAAAAAGCAGGTAATCAATATTTTGACACGGCTGCATCGCTCGCGCCCATTGATGACGCAGCTGACCAAGCTGGGCTATACTTTGGAAACGCCGACTGATTTGCTGAATGCTTGGCTCAATCAAGTGCCGCTTGCTTTGAGGAATAATCAATATCTGCAATCAGTTATCCGCGACCTACGCCAGACGGTACCAGCCTTTCGTGAGGACTACGCGACTATCGTTCACGGAGATGTGCGCCACAGCAACTGGGTAGAGACCGACAGCGGGCTTATTTACTTGGTGGATTGGGATTCTGTGCGCCTGACAGACAGGATGATGGATGTAGCTCATATTTTAAGCCATTATGTGCCTGATTCAGGTTGGCAAGAGTGGCTGAGTGCTTATGGTTATAAGTATAATCAGACTGTTTTCAATAAGCTATACTGGTTTGGACAGTATTCTTATCTGATGCAGATTGCCAAATACTATGAAAACAATGATTTAGAAAATGTGAACCGGGAGATTTACGCATTACGAAACTTCCGTTCCAAATACGGAAGAGGACAATGAGAGTAAGGAATCGTAAGGGAGCGACGGAACTGCTAGAGGCGCATCCCCAGTATGTGATTTTGAATCCGGCAGACGCCAAGGGCAGATGGCAGGAGATTTTTGGCAACGACCATCCCATTCATGTAGAAGTTGGCAGCGGTAAAGGAGCTTTTGTATCCGGCATAGCCAAGGCCAATCCTGAGATCAACTACATCGGGATTGACATCCAGAAATCGGTCCTCAGCTATGCCTTGGACAAGGTGCTAGCAACGGATGTGCCTAATATCAAACTTCTATGGGTGGACGGTTCGGATTTGACTGATTATTTTGAAGAGGGCGAGATTGACCGCCTCTATCTGAACTTCTCGGATCCTTGGCCCAAGAAACGTCATGAAAAGCGCCGTCTGACCTATCAGTCCTTTCTGGCGACCTATCAGAGAATTCTGCCGGAAAATGGAGAAATCCATTTCAAAACGGACAACCGCGGTCTTTTTGAGTATAGCCTAGTAAGCTTTTCACAGTATGGTATGAAGTTAAAAGGCGTCTGGTTGGATTTGCATGCCAGCGACTTCAAGGATAATGTCCTGACTGAGTATGAGCAGAAATTTGCTAACAAGGGACAAGTTATCTACCGGGTGGAAGCAACATTTGAATAAGAAAGAGTCTTCGAGGAAATACTCCTTGAAGACTTTATTATTAGGAAAGAATGCTGCTTAAAAATAAGATCGTTTTAAGTGGAATTCTGTCTTTAAAAGCTTGCGCAGCATATTTCCCTTGCATTCTGGGACTTGTCGTGCTATAATACTAGTAATGAATAAGGAAAGAGAGGCGAGGAAGTATCTTCGCCTCTTATCTGTGAGGAGGTGTCGTCATATCGCAACGATTGTTGAATTGGTGAGGGAGGTTATTGAACCAGCCATTTTGGCCCCTTATGAATTAGTCGATATTGAGTACGGAAAGATGGGCGGGGACTACGTTCTCAGTGTCTTTGTAGATAAGCCTGAGGGCATTACGGTCAATGATACAGCGGATTTGACGGATATTATCAGTCCGCTCTTGGATCAAATCAAACCAGATCCTTTCCCGGAACAGTATTTTCTGGAAGTGACTAGTCCAGGCTTGGAGCGTCCGCTCAAGACCAAGGAACAGCTAGCCGATGCAGTCGGTAGCTATATCCATGTCAGTCTCTATAAGGCTGTTGACAAGCAGAAAGTCTTTGAAGGAACCTTGCTGAGCTTTGAAGAGGATGTTCTGCACATGGAATATCTGGACAAGACTCGCAGAAAAGAAGTCGATATTCCCTACAGTCTGGTTTCCAAAGCCAGATTAGCCGTTAAGTTTTAGCCGCAGAAGCAATATAGAAAAGAAAGGAACACTTTTGTTTCGGCAAAAGTCATATGAAAATGAGTAAAGAAATGCTAGAGGCCTTCCGCATTCTGGAAGAAGACAAAGGAATCAAGAAAGAAGATATCATTGACGCAGTGACTGAGTCACTCCGCTCAGCCTATCGTCGTCGCTATGGTCAGGCGGACAGCGCAGCCATTGAGTTTGACGAAAAGTCAGGAGATTTCCGTGTCTATACTGTTCGCGAAGTCGTGGACGAGGTCTTTGACAGCCGTTTGGAAATCAGCCTCAAAGATGCCTTGGCTATCAGTTCAGCCTATGAGTTGGGAGATAAGATCAAGTTTGAAGAAGCACCAGCTGAATTTGGCCGTGTCGCTGCTCAGTCAGCCAAGCAAACCATCATGGAAAAGATGCGCAAGCAGACCCGAGCAATCACCTACAATACCTATAAAGAGCATGAAAATGAAATCATGAGCGGGACGGTGGAGCGCTTTGACAATCGCTTTATCTATGTCAATCTAGGTAGCATTGAAGCGCAACTATCGAAGCAAGACCAGATTCCTGGTGAGGTCTTTGCCTCTCATGACCGCATCGAAGTCTTTGTCTACAAAGTAGAAGACAATCCTCGCGGCGTCAATGTCTTTGTAAGCCGCAGTCATCCAGAAATGATCAAGCGCTTGATGGAGCAGGAAATCCCTGAAGTCTATGACGGAACTGTGGAAATCATGAGCGTGTCACGGGAAGCAGGCGATCGGACCAAGGTAGCGGTTCGCAGTCACAATCCTAATGTGGATGCCATCGGTACAATCGTCGGACGCGGTGGAGCCAATATCAAGAAAATTACTAGCAAGTTCCATCCTGCCAAATATGATCCCAAGAGCGGTCGTATGGTACCGACTGAAGAAAATATCGACGTCATCGAGTGGGTAGCAGATCCAGCTGAATTTATCTACAACGCTATTGCTCCTGCCGAAGTTGACCAAGTTATCTTTAATCAAGAAGATAACAAGCGGGCCTTGGTTGTCGTACCGGACAGCAAGCTTTCTCTGGCTATCGGCCGTCGCGGACAGAACGTTCGCTTGGCAGCTCATTTGACAGGCTTTAGAATTGATATCAAGTCTGCCACAGAGTTTGAAGAAATGGAAGCAGCCAATGAACTGGGCGGATTTGCTCAGGAAGCAGAAGAAATTCTTGGGGATGCAGATGTTCTAGAAACAGAATTTTCAGCAACAGATTTTGACGCAGCTGCAGAGGAAACTGTACTGGAAACAGCTGGTTTAGAAAGCGAAGCTGAAGAACTAGATTAAGGGGGCTGGAATGGCAAAAACAAGAAAAATCCCTTTAAGAAAATCAGTGGTGTCCAACGAAGTGATTGACAAGCGCGATTTATTGCGGATTGTCAAGAACAAGGAAGGTCAAGTCTTTATCGATCCGACAGGCAAGGCCAACGGCCGTGGAGCCTATATCAAGCTGGATAATCAGGAAGCTCTTCAAGCCAAGAAGAAGCGGGTCTTTAACCGCAGCTTTAATATGGAAGTGGATGAGGCTTTCTATGATGAGCTAATCGCCTATGTCGATCACAAGGTCAAAAGAAGAGAGTTAGGTCTTGAATAAAGAGAAACTTGCAAATATGCTGGGACTGGCTCAGCGGGCCGGCCGCATCATTTCTGGTGAAGAGCTGACCGTCAAAGCTATACAGGAGGGAAAAGCACATCTGGTCTTTTTGGCCCAGGATGCAGCTCCTAATCTCAGCAAGAAAATCACTGATAAAAGTCGTTACTACCAAGTAGAAGTATCAACCGTGTTTTCAACACTGGAATTAAGCTCTGCCATTGGCAAGGCCAGAAAAGTGCTCGCCGTGACAGATGCTGGTTTTACAAAGAAAATGAGGTCTCTTATGTAATAGAAGAGGAGGACAAGATTTGTCTAAAGTAAGATTGTATGAAATCGCCAAAGAACTGGGAAAAGAAAGCAAGGAGGTAGTGGCTCGTGCTAAGGAGCTGGGTCTGGATGTCAAAAGTCATTCATCCAGCGTAGAAGCTGACGCTGGTGAGCGAATCAAATCCAGCTTCAAGAAAGCAGCCGCACCTCAAGCTCCTGCAGAGAAGCCTGCAGCAGCTCAGCCTTCATCGCAAAAAACTCCTGCCAAAGAGGCGGCGCCAGTCAAGGCAGAACAGACAGAAGCAAAAGCAGCTGCTAAGCCAGAAGCGAAAGCAGAAAAGGTAGCGCCTGTCAAGCGCCCGCAAAGCCGGAACTTTAAGGCAGAGCGTGAAGCGAGAGCCAAGGAAGAGGCAGAGCGTCGTAAGCAGCAAGGCAACCGCAAACCGCAAAACAAAGAGCAAGGCAAGCGCGACGATCGCGATAATCGAAATAAGAATCGCGGAAACCGCAATGACCGAGATAGGAGCAATCGTCCAAATGACCGTCGCGATAATCGTGGTCAAGATGGCCGCCGCAATGGTCAGAATCATCAAGGATTTAACGGCCAAAACCGCCAACAGCCTCAAGGACCGAAGATTGACTTTAAGGCTCGGGCCGCAGCTTTGAAAGCAGAGCAGAATGCTGAATACGCTCGCTCCAGCGAGGAACGCTTTAAGCAAGCTCAGGAAGCAAAAGAAGTGTTGGAACGGCAAAACCGCCGCAAGGAGCAGCCTAAGGCAGAAGCAAGTGCACCAGTTCAGCCTGCACCAGCTCCGTCTGCTCCAGCAGCGAATCCAAGCCCAGCGCCAGCCGCTGTGGATACGCGTCGTAAGAAGCAAGCTCGACCAGATAAGAAGCGCGATGATTTTGATCGCGAAGAAGAAGGTCCAAGAAAACAACAAAAGAATCGAAGCAGTCAAAATCAAGTGAGAAATCAAAGAAATAGTAATTGGAATAAAAACAAGAAAAATAAAAAAGGAAAGGGCAACCACAATCAGGCGCCAAAACCTGTTACAGAACGTAAGTTCCATGAGTTGCCAACTGAATTTGAATATACAGACGGAATGACCGTTGCAGAAATCGCAAAACGGATCAAGCGCGAGCCAGCTGAAATTGTCAAGAAACTCTTTATGATGGGCGTAATGGCAACGCAAAATCAATCTCTTGACGGCGATACTATTGAGCTCCTCATGGTGGACTACGGTATCGAAGCTAAGAAGAAGGTAGAAGTTGACACGGCTGACATTGAGCGCTTCTTCGTAGAAGAAGGTTATATCAACCAAGATGCCTTGGTAGAGCGTCCGCCAGTTGTCACCATCATGGGACACGTTGACCATGGTAAAACAACCCTCTTGGATACCCTGCGTAACTCTCGCGTAGCAACAGGTGAAGCAGGTGGTATCACTCAGCACATCGGTGCTTACCAGATTGAGGAAAGCGGCAAGAAGATTACTTTCTTGGATACACCTGGACACGCGGCCTTTACTTCTATGCGGGCCCGCGGTGCCTCTGTTACGGATATCACTATCCTGGTCGTAGCGGCTGATGACGGTGTTATGCCGCAAACGATCGAAGCTATCAACCACTCCAAGGCCGCTGATGTCCCAATCATCGTAGCTATCAACAAGATTGATAAGCCAGGAGCGAATCCTGAGCGCGTGATTGGTGAATTGGCTGAGCATGGTGTCATGTCAACAGCTTGGGGCGGAGATTCTGAATTTGTAGAAATCTCAGCGAAATTCAATCAAAATATCGATAGCTTGCTAGAAACAGTCCTCCTAGTGGCTGAAATTCAAGAGCTCAAGGCAGATCCGACTGTTCGAGCGATTGGTACAGTCATTGAAGCCCGTCTGGATAAAGGAAAAGGTGCTGTCGCAACCCTTCTGGTTCAGCAGGGAACTCTGAATGTGCAGGATCCAATCGTTGTTGGAAATACCTTCGGTCGGGTTCGTGCTATGACCAATGACTTGGGCCGTCGTGTTAAGGTGGCAGGACCATCTACACCGGTTTCTATCACTGGTCTCAATGAAACTCCGATGGCTGGTGACCACTTTGCAGTTTATGAAGATGAAAAAGCTGCGCGTGCAGCCGGTGAAGAACGTGCCAAACGTGCCCTTCTCAAACATCGTCAAGCTACTCACCGCGTCAGTCTGGAAAATCTCTTTGATACCCTCAAAGCTGGTGAAGTTAAGTCTGTCAATGTTATCATCAAGGCTGATGTGCAAGGTTCTGTAGAAGCTCTGTCTGCTTCCCTACAGAAGATTGAAGTGGAAGGCGTTAAGATTACCATCGTCCACTCAGCGGTTGGTGCTATCAATGAATCTGACGTAACACTGGCAGAAGCCTCAAATGCCTTCATCATCGGATTTAACGTTCGTCCTACATCTCAAGCTCGCCAACAGGCAGAAGCTGATGATGTCGAAATCCGTCTTCACAGCATTATCTACAAGGTTATCGAAGAAATGGAAGATGCCATGAAGGGAATGCTGGATCCAGAATACGAAGAAAAAATCATCGGGGAAGCTCTTATCCGCGAGACCTTCAAGGTTTCCAAGGTTGGTACTATCGGTGGATTTATGGTTATCAACGGTAAAGTGACCCGTGATTCCAAGGTTCGCGTTATCCGTGATGGCGTCGTGATTTACGATGGTGAGCTTGCCAGCCTCAAGCACTTCAAGGATGATGTTAAGGAAGTTACTAACGGCCGCGAAGGTGGACTCATGATTGATGGCTACAATGACATTCAAGTAGATGACACGATTGAAGCCTACATCATGGAAGAAATTAAGAAATAAGATAAGAAGTAGGTTAAAAACTCGCAGTGAAATCATATTTGGTGGAAGTTGATACTTCTAGTTCCACATCTTTTTCACAAAGAGTTTAGATCGAATTTCATTCATTAAAACTAAAATATAAGCTAGGCCTAGCCTAGCTTATATTGCAGAAAAGAAAAATTAGAAAGGAAATCTCATGGCAAATAATTTTCGTACAGACCGTGTGGGCATGGAGATCAAGCGCGAAGTCAATGAAATCTTGCAGAAGAAAGTTCGTGATCCGCGGGTGCAGGGAGTGACCATCACTGATGTCCAGATGCTGGGCGACCTATCCATGGCCAAGGTCTACTACACGATTATGAGCAATCTGGCCTCTGATAATCAAAAAGCTCAGACCGGTCTGGAAAAAGCGACCGGTACCATTAAGCGAGAGCTGGGTCACAATCTGAAGATGTACAAGATTCCAGATCTGACCTTTGTCAAGGACGAATCCATCGAGTATGGCAATAAAATCGACCAGATGCTGCGCGATTTAGAGAAAAAATAAAGCAGAAACTCAGCTGTTATGGCTGGGTTTTCTTATTTTTTAATTTAATATAACAATTTTTCATAAAAATAGGTATATACCATTTACAAATAAAAAAGAAAGAGTTATAATATAGTCAAGAAAACTCAGAGATTCAAAAGCGGGAGTTAGAAAGTAGCTATAGAAAGATGCTAGCTCTATCACAGAATTCCGCTTTGAATGGCAGAGAATACAGAAGTCAAGAACAAGGGAGGCAGTCTTATGCCTACATATATCAAAGCAGATCAATTTTTCTATTCTCAAGGAATCCGTCAGGGCGGTTATTTAGAGCTGATTGACGGCAAGTTTGGCAAGCTGGTGCGGTCTGTTCCGCAGGATGCAGAAGTCATAGACTACAGTGGCTACTCGATTGCACCAGGTCTGGTGGATACTCATATTCACGGCTTCGGCGGTGTTGATGTCATGGACAACAACATCGAAGGAACTCTTCATACCATGAGTGAGGGTCTCTTGACTACCGGTGTGACCAGCTTTTTACCAACAACCCTGACCTCATCCTATGAGCGACTCTTAGCAGTAACTGAAAATATCGGTGCTCGCTATCAAGAAGCTAGCGGGGCCAAGATTCGCGGTCTTTATTTTGAAGGGCCTTACTTCACTGAGAAGTATAAAGGTGCCCAAAATCCGGCCTATATGAAAGATCCTAGCATGAATGAGTTTCGTGCTTGGCAGAAGGCCGCAAATGGCTTGCTCAATAAGATAGCTCTCGCGCCAGAACGTGATGGCGTAGAGGAATTTGTCCGCACGCTGACGGATGAAGGCGTGACTGTTGCACTGGGGCATTCTAACGCAACCTATGATGAAGCCAAAACTGCGGTCGAAGCAGGTGCCAGTGTCTGGGTTCACGCCTATAACGGTATGCGGGGCTTGACCCACCGGGAACTGGGCATGGTTGGTGCCATGTATGAGCTGCCCCACACCTATGCGGAACTGATTTGTGACGGCCACCATGTGGATCCTAAGGCCTGTGACATCTTGCTTAAGCAGAAGGGACATGAAAATATTGCCCTCATTACTGACTGTATGACCGCAGGAGGTCTTGAAGATGGAGACTACATGCTGGGAGAATTTCCAGTAGTTGTGGCAGAAGGAACGGCTCGGCTCAAGTCAACGGGCAATCTAGCTGGCTCTATCCTCAAGCTCAAGGACGGATTGAAAAATGTGGTCAAATGGGGCATTGCCAATCCTCATCAGGCAGTCATGATGGCTAGCCTGATTCCGGCAAAATCAGTCCATATTGATGATGTCTGCGGACAGATCAAGGAAGGCTACGATGCTGACTTTATCATTTTAGATAAAGATTTAGAGCTGGTAGCTACTTATCTTGATGGTAAAGAACGATTCCATGTATGAGAACCGCAGGTATTTTAAATTAGTCTCCTTATATTTTTCAGAAAGAGCAGGGCAGCCTGTTCTTTTTGATTGGCAAGCTACTTGATAGCCTTCTCCTAGATTTGAATTGCTTTCTTAGGCGTGATATAATGAGACTATAATGTAAACAGGAGTAGGCTATGAAACGAATTGATGCGAAATTTTTGATAATGGGACTTGTTTTGCTGCTGGCGGGACTGATCTTTGGACGAATCTTAATCCTTGTTGCAGGAGTTGCTTTCATTATCTATAGCTTTTTCAGTAAAGGCATGGAGCCGACCAAGGAAAATATCTTCAAGCCTAAGCCAATACTGAAGAAAAAGGAAAAGAAGTGAGCAGTTCTGCTCTTGTGATTACTGTAGCAGCTGCCTTGCTGAAGGCAGTAGATGGAACTTGTAAAGGAGACATGAGATGAGAGAATATCTTTTGAACAATGGTGTTGGCATTCCGGTGCTGGGCTTTGGTACTTGGAAGGCTCAGGATGGCGAAGAAGCCTATCAAGCAACATTAGCCGCTCTCAAGGCAGGCTATCGGCACATTGATACGGCAGCTATCTATAAGAACGAAGAGAGTGTCGGACGGGCAATCAAGGACAGCGGCATCCCGCGGGAGGAGCTCTTCATCACGACCAAGCTTTGGAATGACATTCATACTTACGAGGAAGTTCAAGAGGCCTTTGCTGCCTCAATGGAGCGGTTGGGACTGGACTATCTGGACCTCTATCTCATCCACTGGCCTAATCCCAAACCCCTGAGGGAAAATGATGCTTGGAAAAAGCGCAATGCTGAAGTCTGGCGGGCCATGGAAGACCTCTATAATCTCGGAAAGATTCGAGCGATTGGCGTCAGCAATTTCCTGCCTCATCACTTAGAAGCCTTGCTTGAAACAGCGCGCATGACCCCAGCTGTCAATCAAATCCGCCTGGCTCCAGGTGTCTATCAGACAGAGGCGGTGAACTTCTGCCGTGAGCATGAGATTTTACTGGAAGCTTGGGGACCATTTGGCCAAGGTGAGCTCTTCCAAAATCCAGCTGTGCAGGCTGTGGCAGACAAGTATGGCAAGACCATTGCTCAAGTTGCTCTAGCTTGGAGCTTGCAGGAAGGCTTCCTGCCCCTGCCTAAGTCGGTCACTCCGAACCGGATTGCCAGCAATCTGGACTGCTTTGACATCGAGCTAGATGCTGCGGACTTGGAAGTGCTCAAAAATGTCAGCGGTTTGGCCGGTGGCGCACCAAATCCGGATGGGATGGATTTTTAGATGCAAATCCGATTCTATCGAAGTTCAGATAGAGAAGCCTTGCAGTCTTACCATTTAACCGACTTGAGATTTACCAATCATCCTAGTCAGGCTGTTGCTGACTTAGAAAATCGCTATGCTATCCTGGGTCTTGAAGAAGATCAAATTGTAACCTTTCTAATCTTGGATGCTGGAGAAAAGAAGTTTACTTATGGCGGTCAGCCAGAGAGCCTGCTCCTTCGTAGCTTTTCAACGGATGAAGGCTTTCGGATGCGAGGATACGGTAGTCAGACGCTGAAGCTCTTGCCTGATTTCATAAGAGAGCATTTGCCTATGTATAAAAGCATCATACTAGGCGTCAATGAGAGAAATCAAGTCGCTTCCTATCTCTACCGAGAGACTGGTTTTAGCAAACAGCCCCAGCGCATATTAGGATCAGCCGGCTGGCAGGAAGTGTATGAATTAAAAATATAAAGCTATCCCCAGTTTGAAAAGAGCTGGGGATTTTTATCTCTAACACCGGAAGAAACTATAAAACAAGCTGCTTCTGTGCTATAATGAGAGATGTAAAATGAGACCAATATCCAATGAAACACTAAGATGGGGGAGTTAGATGAAGAAGACCCAAGAATTGGAAATTACACCCAACTGATTGAGTAGATCTTCGATCCCTTGAGAGTGGGGAGATAGGAGAGAAAGGTAATTATCAAAACTTCGAAGAGTAAACTCTGGCTAAATATCTAATCAATCTAAAGGCTGAATACGAGTGTT
Organism: uncultured Streptococcus sp.; assembly: GCA_963533195.1. Lineage (GTDB taxonomy): Bacteria > Bacillota > Bacilli > Lactobacillales > Streptococcaceae > Streptococcus. The sequence continues at coordinate 46,133 of CAUSOG010000016.1, forward strand.
TACTAAAGTTTTTAAGCAATTAAGTTTTCGATTAGTCCTGTTTGTAAAAAAATTCATGCTTTCTATCTGTCGTATGTTGTAATTTACTATAATTTAAAAGTTTTCTAAAGTTTGAATACTAGCGTTTGTTAAAATTTTAAAGTATTCTAAGCGTGAAATGATCTGATAATTCATTTTTTAAGAAAAATAATCCCCATCTGAAGTTGAAGAAATCATCAGGTGGGGATATTTTATGTCTTTGATTTTGAAAAAGTGCTATTTCAGGGATAAAAAATGACATTTCAGGGCAGCCTTGCAAAAGATTTATCGCCACGTGCTATACTTAGTTCATCAAATTATTGGAGAGGTTTTATTATGACTACTAACTACACCATTCGTCCCCTGACCTATAGCAACTTTACTCACCGTGAGTTTGAAAGTTTGATGACGGATTCTCGTCAAATCATCACCGACTTTGTCAAGTCAAACAAGAACGAAGAGATGTATGGCACGCACTTGGAGCCCTTTGAGAGCAAGCTAGAAGAGTTCCAGAAACAGCTAGCCAGCGTGGAAAAGAAACAAACTACGAGTCTAGCAGAGGTAGACAAGGAGCGAGATAGTGCTCTGGTTGGGCTCTTTACCCTGCATAGAGGATTTGCCAAGATAAAGGAAGCAAAGTTTAAGGAAGCGCATGAGACACTGGCTCCAGTCCTGACTAAGTACAAGGATATCACTAAGCATAATAACGATGTCGCAACTGCTGAGATTAAGAGTCTCCTCAAAACCCTCAAGGAAGAGCCCTACAATGCGGCAGTAACTACGCTGGGGCTCTCACCAGTGATTAGCGCAGTGACGACTGCTCAGGAAGACTATGATAAGGCCGAAGCCCTAGCGCGTGCAGCCAAGTCCAGCAAGGAAATCGGTAAGACCAAGCAGCTGCGCGCGGAAATCTCCCGCACTTATGACCTCTTTATGCGCTATACCGCAGCCTCCGCAGAAGCCTACCCAGAGAAAGCCCACTTTGCCAAACTCCTCAAGGATCTCAACACCATCCGAGACAGCAAGCGCCGCCTGGCCAGTCCAAATAAGAAAACCAAACCAGAACAAGCACCGGAAGCAGCAGGATAAGAAAAATCCCCTAGAATTTACAATTCTAGGGGATTTTTGGTGTTTTCATGGTATAATTTTACCAGAATAGAAAACAAGATATAGAGGGGATTTTATAGTTATAAAAACAGATAACGGCATTTTAAAAATTGAGGAATGAAAGGAATTATTAATATGGAGAATTTAGAATTTAAAGCGGAACAGTTTAGAAAAAATGTTCTTACTAAAAAAATAAATATTTTAATTGGTTCAGGTGTATCTTATCCAGCAATACCTTTGATGAATTATTTTGCTAAGGATGAAAATGGTTTACCTATTGATAAAGATACAGCAAATAATAATTTAGAAAATCATATCAAAATGGTTAGTCATTTACTTTTATTTAGTCATAATGATAGGATAAATTATTTTATAAATAATTTAGGAAAAGATGTTTTGTATTCTGAGAAATATTTTACTGAATTAAGACAATTTAGTGCTATAGACCGCAATATCGAATTTGTATTAGAAAGATATTTAAAGTTTATAAGTAAAATTATATCTTTATTATACATATCAAATTCTAGAACAGTATCTAAAAATGTTAATTTATTTACAACAAATTATGATTTATTTATTGAAAGATCTATAGATTTATTAATTCAAAATAATAATTTTATTTTTAATGATGGTTCAAATGGTTATTTTTCTCGAATTTTGGATAGTTCCAATTTTAATAAAAGTGTGGCTTATAGAGGCTTAAACGAGAACTATTTAAATGAACTTCCTTCTGTTTCAATGGTTAAGCCACATGGATCTATGAACTGGGATACTGACAAGAGCCGCCAGATTTACATAAGGCCTAATATTGTAGAAAAGCCGGTTGTAGTTAGACCAACAGGATTAGAAGGACAAGAAACATTTTTAAACAACCATTTTCATGATATGTTACGTGTCTTTCAGATTGAATTGGATAAACCTCAATCAGTTTTAGTAGTAATAGGATTTTCTTTTCAAGATGATCATATTGCAAGAATGATTAGACGTGCTCTAAAAAATCCTGAACTTATGATTTATATTTTCTGTTATAAAGACGATGAATATTATACAATTAAAAGGAACTTATCTTTGCAGAATATTCCCTCTAATTTACAAATTATAATTCCATCTAATTTAGAGGAGAGCATAAAAAATATAGAAAATGGAATAGAAACTTTTAATATTGAGAATTTAACAAGAATATTGGCAATAGAAAGAGATGAGTAGGGACAAAACACATGTTGAATCATTTAATGAAAAAACTTGGAGTAATAGTTGGAGTAGATGGGGATATTTCTCAAGTTGGAATGTATCAAATGTCTAACGATGCAGAATATTTGTGGTATGGTGATGTATTACAAGGAGCAAAAATCGGAGCATATTTAACAATTTTGCAAAATGATATAAAGATAATTGCAACTGTAGTGACTGAAAAGGTTATTGATCAGCAAAATACAATTAGAAGTACAGAAATTGATAATCGCTATTCCAAGAATTCAATCAATAGAATAGTTCATTTAAAGACAAAAGGAGTCATAGAAAATAATTCTTTTCAAGTAACGAGTCAATATGTCCCAATGATTGGTAATGAAGTGTGTATTACTTCAAAAAGGGACTTGGAGTTGATTTATGGAGTTGATACAGACGAGCCAACAATAACGGTTGGCAAATCGATTTTAGAAAGTCAAATTGTTCCATTGTCAATTAATAAATTCTTTGCATCACATATAGGAGTATTTGGTAATACAGGTAGTGGGAAATCAAATACTTTACATAAAGTATTTTTAGAGCTATTTCGATCAGTTTATCGAGAAAATATTTTAGAAAAGTCAAGATTTTATATCATTGATTTTAATGGAGAATATACTAAGCCTGATAGTTTTGGTGTAATGGGGATTAATAAAAAAGTTTTTGATGTTAAAACGAGAGGAAAAACATTAAAAAAGATTCCCATTACTGAGGAATATCTTTTTGATCCGGATATTCTTTCTATTTTATTTGGTGCTTCCTCGGCAACTCAAGTTCCATTCCTTAGAAAAGCAATGAAAGAATGGAGTGAAAAAGAACATAGGGGTGAAGTTATTGCAAAGTTCGTAGTTGGGACAATGAAAAAAATTCTTACAACTGGCGATGCGGCATTATCTGATTCAAAGGATAATTGGATTAAAGTAGCAAAGTCATATATAGCAAAAGAATATTGGGTGATATTTAATCAACTTTCCTCACTATCATACCACTCCATGACGAAAGCATATCATACTGAAGGAGAAAATAGACTTTATTTTAATGATAAGTCTGATTTGACAGAACAGGAAGAAAAAAGTTTACAAATTGATGAAATTAGACGAAAGCTTGCAGAAAGTTTCGATTCTTTGGTCTTGATTGATAGATTAAAATTCTTTTTGGATTTTCAAAAGGTACACCAATCAGCATGGAAGTCAACTAATATTGAACATATTAATCCTCTCTTTCACAGGATTGATACTGCTTTAAATAGTTTGAAAAATGTCGTTGAAGTGAAAGAAGATATAAGTGCTGATTTTTCTAGTGTGAATATTATAAATCTAGTACATGCTAATCAGGAGATTACTAGATTAATCCCAATGCTTGTCTCGAAAATGGTTTATGACGAACAGAAGTCGAAAGTAGCTGGGAATGATGTTACCTCCACTAGCCATTTGATTATTGATGAAGCTCATAATATTTTAAATGCCCAAAATCATTCTTTGGGTGATACATGGCAAGATTACAGGTTAAGTATCTTTGAGGAAATTATTAAAGAAGGACGTAAATTTGGCTTTTACTTGACTTTATCTAGTCAACGGCCGGCAGATATTTCACCAACTATTCTATCTCAGGTTCATAACTATTTTATTCATAGATTAGTTAATGATAATGATTTACGAATGTTAGTAAATACTATGCCTACCTTAGATAAATCTTCATTTAGTAAGATACCGAGTTTGGGTAAAGGTGAGGTCATAATTACTGGTAATGCTATTCAAGTTCCAGTATTTGTAAAGGTAGAGAAAGAAAGAATAATTAGACCGAATAGTGATGATGTTATTTTGACTGAATTGTGGGGGAATAGTTAAAATGGATAAAGAGCAAGTTTTGGGGAAAATGGATTTAAAAAGTATTGATGAGCTCAAAGAAATAATTGGGCAAGGTGATTTAGAGTATGCTGATGTCATTGGAGAGAGTAATTTCTTTATAATTAGCAAAGAAAATACAAGATATGGAAAGCCAACAATATCTTTTGTTGATATGTACGAAGACCATAGATTGATTGAATTATCGTTAGACTATAATGATAGACCTAAAAATTGTAAAGCTTATCTAACTATAAAAAGCTTGGCATACATAAGAGGAAAATATCGTAAAAAGCCATTAAATTGGGAACTCGTTGCAGGAGGGGAGTTCTGCGACTATTTTCATGGAGGACATGTTTTGGGTTATTCGCTAGCTAACCAGTTACTCAAAGAGTGCTATATTTATGATAAATATAAAAAACTTTTGTTTATTCAAACTGCTTGGAGTAACATGAACTTTTGTGGTCGAAATAGATTTAGCCAATGGTATTTCGAAGAGAAAATCAAAAGAAAATTAGAAAATGGAGGTGCTATATTTTATAAATCAGAATTAATTTATAAATCAGCTGATGACAAGATTCCATTAGGAATTCACATCCAGTCTCTATCTGATGATTGTGAATTAGAAATAAATGTATTTATTCCAAATATTGATACATTACTAAAAATTGATTATCGAGAGGGAAAAATTTACAATATGCTTGATTAATCACTAAGCAATATCTATGGGAAATAGCCTGCAATTATGGTTTTATGTATGTATTTAGAGATTAACCTTATAGGTGGAGTTAGATTTTTGAAAATATTTTATACATGTTGGAATAGTTGTATTTGAAATAAAAATATTGGTGTGAAACTTTTGAAAGACAAGACGATTTTTAATATAGTTAATTCGTTTAATTTAAAGAGTTAATTAGTTATATAAGGGAGGTTATTTATGGGGATATCAAATTTGATATATTTATGTAATTGGGAAGATTTTCTTAATTCTCAGATTGTAAGTTCAATGCTTGGTGCTCTTTTTGGTGCTGGGGTCGCAGTATATGTTGCGAAGCTTCAAAATAAGCAACAACTTAAACAGTTGAAAGATGAACATAAGCTACAACGAGAATTTTTTGAAAAACAAGAAGAGAACGAAAGGGAACGTATTTTCTTACAATATACTATTGAGCGTGCAGAGCGTTCGTATGAGATATTAAGTGATTTAAGAAGTGCTAAAAAGTTATTTGTAGATGCAATATTTGAACTGATGAAGAGCCTTCCTAATGATTTAAAATTAGATGAAGATATTGAGTTTGAAAAATATTTTTCCCTATTATATGCAGAGTATCTGATTCCTAAACATGACTCAATTATAAAATTAAGAGATATGTTATTACTAACTCTCGTTATTCAGGATGATATTGAACTGTCTAGGTTAAAAGAAGAAGTTCGTAAGGAAGTTGCAATATTTGTAGACTATCACAAAAAAATAAGTCAAGTGAAGATTTTTGAAGAGTATAAAGAAGTAGCTGATGACTTTATGAGTAAGTCTAAACTGGTTGAAAAATGTGATGAGTTAAGGACTTATTTAACGAAGTATATAACGGAAACTACATTTAGGTTAGTTTCACCTGAGAAAATGGCCGAGAAGATACTAAACCAAACAAAAGGAAATTCAAATTTTCAATTTAAAGTTAGAAGAAAGCAAGATATGGATGAGGGAATAGAAGATTAGATTTGAAAATTTAAATGGAATTTGAATTTACACCCAAAAAAGTCTTATGATTAATTAGAAATACCTTTCAGGAACTTTACTCCTATAACAAACCAATCAAACTGGTCCATTCCGCGCTAGTTCTGATTGGTTTTTCTTATTTCCGGATTTTAACATGTATTTATTCTATATTTCAAATAAATAGACACTTAAAACCTTATCATATAGCTGTTCTTGGCTAGAACATTCGCCATTATTACGTTTTGGTTAAATTTGTTAGGATTGTATGAATTGTCAGAAAATTTTTATTATAATATGGTTTATAAATAAAGATAAGGAGACTTCTATGCAAAGACAACGTTTTTCACTCCGTAAATACAAGTTCGGTTTGGCTTCTGTTCTGCTAGGAACTGCTCTGGTTTTTGGTGCGGGACAGGCTCAGGCAGATGAGCAGGCGACAGCTAGTTCGTCAGGGCAAGGTCAGCCATCTACTGCTGTGGTATCAGCGACTGAGTCCGCTTCTCAAGCAGCAACACCTGAGAGTCAGCCGACAACTCCAGCTACTGTGGAGAAAGCAGCACCAGCTTCTTCTGAATCGGCTGCTTCAAGTACAGAGCATGCTAGCCAGCCTTCTACGGCAGAGGCTAAGGAAGCATCTGCAACTCCTGTAGAGAAAGGAGCGACTTCTTCATCGGAAGAGGCTTCTTCAAGTGCTGAGAAGGTAACTCAGCCTTCTGCTACAGAGACCAAGCCGACAGCTCCAGCTAGTCCGACTGTAGAGTCTCCGGCAGCCGCAAACTCAGAAAAGCCCGCTGCTAATCCTGATGCAGTAGCAGAGTCACCAACTTCTCGTGATGCTAAACCAAGCAGCATCAGCACCAATGAGATCATCAAGGTTCCTCAGACCTGGTCACAGGGTTATAAAGGTCAAGGTCGTGTGGTAGCCATTATCGACTCAGGTCTGGATGTCCATCATGAGGTTCTGAAGATCTCTGACCCGTCAAAGGCCAAGTATCAGACAGAGGCAGCTCTGGAAGAGACTAAGAAAAAGGCCGGTATTGACTACGGGAAGTGGTACAACAGCAAGGTTGTCTATGCCTATAACTATATCGACGGTGATGACAATATCAAGGAAAAGAACAGTTACTCACATGGTATGCACGTAACAGGGATTACAGCGGGAAATCCCAACAAGAAAGCTCCTAATGATGAGTATGTCTATGGTGTTGCGCCAGAAGCACAAGTTATGTTTATGCGGGTCTTCTCAGACCGTCAACGTACAACAAGCGACGCTATCTATATCAAAGCCATTGATGATGCGGTAGCTTTGGGGGCTGATACCATCAATATGAGTCTAGGTTCAGCAACAGGTTCAACAGTTGATGTCAGCCCTAGTCTGCAGGCCGCTATTGAGCGCGCTCGGGCCAAGGGGGTGAGTGTGATCATTGCAGCGGGTAATGACAACACCTTCGGAAGTGAATACTCTAAACCGCTGGTTGAAAATCCAGACTATGGTCTAGTTGGCAGTCCTTCAACAGTAGAAAGCTCTATCTCAGTTGCTTCTGTCAATAATACTGTTCTGACAGAGGAAGTCATGGAAGTGCGTGGTCTGGAAAAGAACGATAAGCTTTTGAACGGTCATTTCAGCTACTCCATGGGTGAGACAAATGCAACCTTTGAAAAGGGCAAGGAATATGAGTATGTCCATGTTGGTCTTGGCCGTGAAGAGGACTTTGCTGGTAAGGATCTGACAGGTAAGCTGGCTCTTATCCAGCGTGGTTCCTTTACCTTTGCTGAAAAGGTCAGAAATGCCATTAGCCATGGTGCTGTTGGTGCTCTGATCTACAATAATGTCGACGGAGCTAACCTAACGATGAGCCTAGACAGTGAATCTAAAAAGGTTCCGTCAGCCTTTATCAGTAAGAAATATGGAGAGGCTTTAGCAGCTGGTAACTACAAGGTGGCCTTTAATGGACTTAAGGTCAATCGGCCGCATCCAGGAGCAGGTAGTCTGTCTGACTTCTCTAGCTGGGGTGTGACGACAGATGGCTTGCTCAAGCCAGATGTGACAGCACCAGGTGGCGATATTTACTCTTCACTTAACGACAATACCTATGGCAATATGCAGGGAACCAGTATGGCTACCCCTCATGTGGCTGGTGTAGCGGCTCTGGTCAAGGAATATCTCCTTCAGCACTATCCAGACCTGACACCTGCCCAGAATGCCGATTTGGTCAAAGCGCTCATCATGTCCACAGCCAAGCTGCACGTCAATAAGGAAACAGGAGCCTATACCTCTCCGCGTCAGCAGGGAGCTGGTATTGTAGATACAGCAGCTGCTATTTCTACCGGCCTCTATGTGACAGGGGATAACCAATATCCTAGTGTTTCCTTGGGCAATGTCCAAGACAGCTTCACCTTTGACGTTACGGTTCATAATATCACGGATAAGGATCGGACGCTGAAGATGATTGTCAATACCAACACGGATGCGGTCAAGGATGGCTACTTTACCCTGACACCTCGCAAACTAACCGAAACGGTTTGGCCAGAAGTTACCGTCAAGGCTCACAGCAGCCAGAAAGTGACGGTCAAAGTAAATACTGCTAAGTTTGCGGAAGAGTTGATCAAGCAGATGCCGAATGGCTATTTCCTAGAAGGCTTTGTCCGCTTTGTCGATCCAGCGGATGACGGCGATGTGGTTAGTCTGCCATTCATGGGCTTCCGTGGGCAATTCCAAGATCTGCCAGCTGTAGAAAGACCAATCTATGATCTAGTCCAAGAAGGCAAGTCAGGCTTCTATTACCCAGTTCCAGAGGACAAGAGTATCCTATCTGATGACAATGTCTCTTCCCTTGTGACAGAGTCAAATGATACACTCTACTCTACCGGTCGAACAGCTGCTCGCAGCTCAATTGTACTGGGAACTGCAGAAAATGCGGATGGTAAGCATGTGCTGCAGCTGGGAGCGGATGGCAAGATTCGTCTGGCCTTCTCACCTAATGGTGATGGCAATCAGGACAGCATCCAGTATCGGACAGTTCTCTATCGTAATATCAATAATCTGACAGCTAGTGTCTATACGGCAGATGATAAGGACTATCGCTTCCCAATCTGGCAGAGCAGCACGATTAGAGAAAGCCGCAAGAACTATTATAGTGGTCAGTCAGACAATCCTAAGTCCTACCTACTAGAAGATACATACTGGGATGGTCGTGATAGCAAGGGTGAGAAGCTGGAAGATGGTCTCTATACCTATGTGGTTCGCTATACGCCAGATGTACCAGGTGCTAAAGAGCAGCAGATTAGCTTTAACCTGCAGATTGATAATCAGAAGCCTTTGATTAGCTCAGGCTATATCAGTACCAAGGATGGTGCGGAAATCTTTACGGCTCGTAAGCCAAAAGATGTTGGCAACGGCGGTATTTTGAGAGAACAGGTCTTCTATCTGCAAGCAGATGAAAAAGGGAAAGAGACCTATAAAGCAGTGGATGATTTTGGCATTGAGCGTGATTACGAGCGTCGGGTTTACATCTCAGCCAATGCGGATGGCAGCTACACCTTGCCAAAAGGAGTGGACAAGTCCAAGATTTTCTATGTGGTAGAGGACTATGCAGGCAACCGTGATGCCATAGCTTTGTCAGAGCTAGTCAGTGCTGAAAATGATGGGCGTATCCGTGTCGCTCTGGTCGATGCCAATACGCGTCAAGATGTGTATTCGACCTTTGTCTATCGAATCAAGGATAGCAAGGGCAAGTATGTCGAACTGGACAAGGGCAAGCAAATCAATGCTCTGCCGTTTGGACGCTACACAGCTGAGATCTTTACTTATGATAAGGATGAGCTTCGTTTCTACAGCGCTCTGACTCAGGAGTTTGAGCTGACAGCCCAAGATAGCTTTAAGACGATTGAATTTCTAGTTAAGAAGCTGGTCTTTGCACCGGTCAGCGTTGCCTTTGATCAAGCTGTTCCGAAGAATACTCAAGTGGTTCTCAAGAATAACAATGGCGATGCCTATACGCTTCCAGCAGAACTGTTTGGCAAGCATGCCTTTGGAAGATCCGTAGCAGCTGGATTCTACTCTGTCTTTGTCAACCTACCGACTGGCTACGAGCTCTGGGAAAGTGAGCCGACTGTTGAGGTCAAAGAGGGCAAGAATAACCTACTCAAGCTAGGAGTTATCGTCAAGTCAGGCTTGCTGGCAGCTGTCAATCAGCAGTCTAATCTGGTCGGCACTGCTCAGTATTACAATGCTTCTGCAGCGAAGCGCACAGCCTATGACCAAGCGTATCAAGCAGCCAAGGACGCTTTGACAAGCAAACTGACCCAAGCGCAAGTTGATGCCGTAAGAAGTAAGCTTGAAACAGCATCTGCTGATCTAGACGGCAAGGACTCTGATATCGCTGCAGTTAAGGCGGCTGTGGAAGCTTATGCAGCTACTACTAAGACAGGAGCTTATGCCAATGCTAAGGATAGGACTCGCCGCGCTTATGACAAGGCCTTCCAAGCAGTGGCTCTGCTCTTGGTGCAGGATAAGGTGACCCAGGAGCAAATTGATACTGCCTTAGCTCAGCTGACTACAGCAGAGAAGAAGCTGGATGGCAAGGCGACTAACTTTACCAATCTCAAGAAGCTAGTTGATGATGAGGTGCATTACCAAGCCATCAGCAATAAGTTTATCTATGCGACTGACGCGGTTAAGGCGGCTTATCTAGAGGCCTATGCTGAGGCAAAGGCAGTCTTGGCGGATCCAGGTGCCAGCCAGGAAGATGTCAAAGCAGCCATTGCCAACCTCAGAACAGCCAAGAGAAAACTTGATGGCAGAAAGCCAAGAGTTGTGAGACCAAAAAAACCTAAACAAGTCTAATTGGTTTTCAAGTGAGTTAAAATCCCTTAAGTTGAAACTGAACTGCACCCCAAAAGTTAGACATAAAATCTAACGATTGGGGTGCTATTTTT
>CAUSOG010000017.1:0-46815 GCA_963533195.1 uncultured Streptococcus sp.
CACGATTTGAGAACCTATGGGTTTTGTGTTGCACTATATTTTACAATTTATCAAATGGAAAACCATGCAAAAAGGCTTTAAGAGAAAACTCTTAAAACCTTTGAATTTTATCTAGTCTTCTTTTGAAGAAAGACATAGCTTCCAAAGCCAACTAAGATTGCCAAACCTGCAACTGACAGCCAAAGTGTCGTTTCTTGACCAGTCTTAGGCAGAACTTTTTTGTTGCCTCCTGCAGCACCTGGATCATTGGTACCATTGTTTGAATTGTTATTTCCATTCCCTGGATTGTCTGTTCTGCCCTTTGGATTGTCGGAACTGTTACCAGGGGTGTTGTTACCATTGCCTGGGGTGTTATTTGGATTATTATTTGGGTTGTTGTTTGGATTGTTGTTATTGCCAGGAGTTGGTGGCTGAACTGACTTGCCTGGATCATTACCTCTATAGGTATTTGTAAAGACTGGATCCAAGTCATACTTGACAGAGCCCAAAAGCTCACCATTAACATCTGTTACAGTAACTGTCAGCTGTGCTTCCTTGTCATCATAGACGTAGTTAGGATCGTTTCCTGGGATTTCCTTAATGCTGTAGCGGTAAGTACCAGCAGCACTGTAGTTTAAAGCCTTAAAGTTGATAGAGCCGTCTGCTTCATTGGTAACAGTTTGAAGCAAGTTACCATTTTCATCAAAGAGACCAAAGGTAAATTGACCTTTTTCTAACTCTTTGTTAACAAGCTTCTTCTGAGCCTTAATCATTACGTCTTTTGCTAGCAGAGCGCTTCCTTTACCAGAACCATCTTCTAAGCGGACTGACTTAGTAATAGTACGCTCTGGGAAGCCTTTTGCTGTCCAAGATAAGGTGTTGTTAACCACATCACCTACTTGAACACCATCTGGTACGCGAGTAGAGTACTCGATGTACATTGGCCAGTTGTAGTTATCACCAAAATTGATGGTAAAGCCATTGACATCACCATTAGCATTTTGCGAAAGAACCGCCTTATTAGTGAAGTTATCCAAAACAGGCAGAGTCAGCAAGTGCGCTTCATTGCGGATACCACCTTCTACAGGAGCATAACGAACTGCGCGCAGTGTACCTGGTACCAATGTCAGACCATCGCCAAAGTTGTCTGAAATCACCATGTTGCGAAGCATGTCCTGTCTTGCATTCAGGATAATACGCCACTTGACAATCTTTGGATCGCTACTGTCTTGGTAACCATATTTCATTTCATATTCACCAGCAGTTCCTTCTACCTTTTCGTATTGGAAAGAAAAATCTGTCTGGCCAAATTTGAAAGAAATCGGCCCTGAATTTTGCACCTTGTCGTTATTAACTCGTACATTAAAAGTTAGGGACATTTCTTTTTGTTCGGTGTAATTAGTAAAGTAATTACTGAAAGTTACCGTAACCGTTTGAGTCGCTGGATTCGCTTGGGCTTTTCCGACTACTTCTCCCTTGTGATTGACAACATCAGATACTTGGAAGTTTAAGGGAGTAATCAGGGTTAATTCCTGTGGCAGTGAGAAAGTGAGGGTGTCCCCTTCAGCGATAGTTTGAGATGACGGGAATGTGAAACTAGTTGTTACAGACAAAGTTTCATTGGTCATAACTGTTGAGTCACTTGTTAATGGCACACCATTTTTAGTGATACTGGTTTGTTGAGTATAGTCTGTTACCTCAGCAGCCTGAGTCCTAGCAGCCAAACCAAGACCTGTAACAATGGCCGTTAACAAGATTAAAATTTTAAGAATAAGTGTTTTCTTATTTTTCATCTTATACTCCTTTCGTAGCTTATTATACCAAGAGTATTGCAATTTATCAACATTTTTATTCAAAGTGTTTAAAAATTCATACGAATATAAAAAAACCAAGACATTATGTCTCAGTTTCTTTACATTTATTAGTTTAGTCTATCCCAATTTCATCTCGAACAACATTGGCAATGGTATCTACATAATAATTTACTTCTTCGTCAGTTGGTGCTTCAGCCATGACCCTCAGCAGAGGCTCAGTTCCACTCGGACGAACCAAAATCCGGCCATTGCCAGCCATTTCGGCTTCCATTCTCTCTATCACCGTCTTGATAGCCGGGACTTCCATCGCCTTATCCTTCATGCTGTTTTCCACACGGATATTGGCCAGTTTCTGCGGATAGATGGTTACTTCAGCAGCCAATTCAGATAGCTTCTTACCTGTTTCCTGCATGACCTTGGTCAATTGCACAGCTGAAAGCTGACCGTCACCTGTCGTATTGTAGTCCATGATGATAACATGTCCAGACTGCTCACCACCAAGATTATAACCATTCTTGCGCATTTCCTCTACTACATAGCGGTCACCAACTGCTGTCACAGCCTTTTGAATACCTTGACGATCCAAAGCCTTATGGAAGCCTAGGTTGGACATGACGGTCGTAACAATGGTATTCTGCGCCAGCTCGCCTTTCTCAGACAGGTACTTACCGATGATGTACATAATCTTGTCACCATCTACCAGCTCACCATTTTCATCCACGGCAATGAGGCGGTCACTATCTCCATCAAAGGCCAGACCAATCGCTGCACCAGACTCACGGACAACCTCCTGCAAAGCTTCTGGATGCGTAGAGCCAACATTCAGATTGATATTGAGGCCGTCTGGATTTTCTCCGATAATCGTCAACTGTGCTCCAAGGTCTGCAAAAATCTGACGAGCGCTGGTAGAAGCCGCACCGTTGGCCGTATCTAAGGCTACATGCATTCCTTCTAGTTCCAAGCCAGTTGAAACCAAGTATTGTTGGTACTTGCGCAGTCCTTCTGGATAGTCTACCAAGTCACCTAAACCTTCGGCGCTTGGACGTGGCAAGGTATCTTCTGCTGCGTCCAGCAAAGCTTCGATTTCCAATTCACGCTCATCATCCAGTTTATAGCCGTCACCACCAAAGAATTTGATACCATTATCCAAAGCTGGATTGTGGCTGGCAGAAATCATGACTCCCGCGCTGGCCTTCTCTGACTTAACCAAATAAGCTACACCAGGCGTTGCAATGACACCCAGCTTATAAACATGAATCCCAACGGACAAAAGTCCTGCAACCAAGGCGCTTTCCAGCATTTCTCCTGAAATTCGAGTATCACGGCCAACAAAGACCCGAGGAACTTCACTTTCGTGCTGGCTCAGAACATAACCACCAAAGCGGCCGAGTTTAAAGGCCAATTCCGGCGTTAATTCCACATTTGCTTCTCCGCGAACACCATCGGTTCCAAAGTATTTACCCATTATAAATAGTTTCCTTTCATAAGACCTGGATGTAAAGATTTAGGCTGCAAGCAAGGCAGGACGCTTTAATCCAAGTTTATTTTCAAAATTTTATTTAGTTTTTATCTGATGAGCTCGTATTTGAGCTGCTGCTAGAGGAGGACGAGCCAGAGTTGTCTGCTGTTTTAGTGTTGACACGCATAGTCGTTTCAAATGGTGTCACCACGCTTGGCATGACATTCCCCTGTCCATCAACAGCCTGCAGCGGCGCTGTCCCGCTGTAGTTGCCGGTGATAATGACATTGGTCGGGAGAATAGCTACAACATATTCAATCTTAGACAGGGTCTCCTCGTCACTGGTAACTGTAGCTTCCTTATTTTCCAAGGTCACACCACTGATAGACACATTTTCAGCCACCTGACTGTCTGTGATGAGGTAGCGGACCTCAACCTTCTTGCTGGCTTTTTTACCAATCTTAACAGAAATCTTCTGTGGAGTGACTGTAGCAGTCAGACCGCTCGGTAGGTTTTCCACTTTCAGAGGAATCTCTACTGTGCCTTCTGTAGCCTTGGAAAGATCAGCTACAACTCGAAACTTCCGAGTACTTTCCTGCATTTCACTGGCTAGATTGACCCGGTTGGAGCCTGTCAGGGCAACGGAAACTTCAGAAGTAAAGCCGCTGATAAAGTAATTCTCGCTGTCATATTTGATGTCAATTGGCACATTGGAGACCGTATTGGTATAAGTTTCAGATGTGACCTGTCGAACTCCCGTATTGTTTTGATAACTGCTAGAGGTTGCATAGACAAAAAGCACTAGGGCAAAGAAAAACGAAGAGATGATATAAAGAATTTTTTTACGTTTTTTCATTTCTTCCATCCTCCCATGAAGCGTTTTTTCAAACCTGCTGGCTTGTCCTGCTCTGATAAGAAGACCCTTCTCAACTCTGTCTCAAACTCATCCAAAGTCAAATCATGTTTGAAAATCCCATTGTGAGTGGTGGAAATACCGCCTGTTTCTTCTGAAACGACAAAAGTAAAAGCATCGGATACTTCAGACAGGCCAATAGCTGCGCGGTGCCGGGTTCCAAACTCCTTAGAGATGCCACTGCTTTCTGTCAGAGGCAGGTAGGCACAGGAAGCTGCAATCTTATTGTTTTTTATGATGACAGCTCCATCGTGCAATGGCGTATTGGGGATAAAAATGTTGATTAGCAACTCTCCGGACACATCTGCATCCAAGGGAATCCCTGTTGCAATGTACTCCTGCAAGGTGCGGGTTCCCTGAATAGCCACCAAAGCCCCGATTTTCCGCGGACTCATATAGGCAACAGACTTGACAAAGGCCTGAACCATTTTTTCTTCGTTACTGATGGGCGTCGTAGAAAAAATATCCGTTGCTCGGCCCAGCTTTTCCAATCCTGCCCGAATCTCAGGCGAGAAAATCACCACGGCCGCAATGACCCCGTAAGTGATGACCTGATTAATCAGCCAAGAAATGGTGGTCAAGCCGATGATATTGGCAAAAAACTGTGCCAAGATAAAGAAGAGCACACCGCGGACCAAAATCATAATCTTCGTACCAGCGATGGCCTTGATTAGATAATATAGAATCCATGCGACGATAGCGACGTCAATAATATTAATGACAATCCTCCAAGGGTCAGAAAACAAACTGGCCCAATATTGGAGATTGGTTAGTTGTTGAAAATTCATACTTAGACTTCCTACTCCTCTACAAGCAAAATCAAGCAGCTGTAGCAACAAATCGAACTTATTAAACCTAGTAACAGCCTGATTTCACCTTGTAATTAGAGTTCACTCAATTAACTTCTCTCTTTTTATTTTACAGTGGGTCTTAATGCTTAAAGACTTACCAACCCATTATATCACGTTTGTCAATATTTTTCTGTAACCTTCTTTACTTTTTTATGATAAAATATTTCTTATGAAGATAAATACAGCATTGGGCCTCTTGGCAGGCAAGTCCTCCCACTTTGTTCTCAGCAAAATGGGACGCGGCTCTACCCTGCCGGGGAAAGTTGCCCTGACATTTGATAAAAATATTTTACAAAACCTAGCGAAGAACTATGAGGTCGTGGTTGTTACCGGAACCAATGGGAAAACCCTGACTACAGCTCTGACAGTAGGCATTCTCAAGGAAGCCTTCGGACAAGTGGTAACCAATCCCAGCGGTGCCAATATGATTACCGGGATTACGACAACCTTCCTGACTGCTAAAAAAGGCAAATCTGGCAAGAATATCGCTGTGCTAGAAATCGATGAAGCTAGCCTATCTCGGATTTGTGATTATATCAAGCCTAGCCTCTTCGTCTTTACCAATATTTTCCGAGACCAGATGGACCGCTATGGTGAGATCTACACGACCTACCAGATGATTCTGGATGCTGCAGCTAAAGTGCCTGAAGCAACTGTACTGATGAATGGTGACAGCCCCCTCTTTAACTCGGTCAACCTAAAGAATCCTGTCCGCTACTATGGATTTGATACCGAGAAAGGCCAGGCTCAGCTGGCTCACTACAATACAGAGGGCATCCTCTGTCCCAAATGCGAGCATATCCTCAAGTATGAGCTCAACACCTATGCTAATCTGGGAGCTTATATCTGTGAGGACTGTGGCTTCAAGCGTCCTAAGCTTGACTACAGCCTGACCGCTCTCAAAACACTTGAGCATAACCGCTCTGCCTTTACCATTGATGGACAAGACTATCAAATCAATATCGGCGGTCTCTACAATATCTATAACGCTCTAGCAGCAGTGTCAGTAGCTCAGTTCTTTGGCGTCGATCCTACTACTATCAAGGCTGGTTTTGACAAGAGCCGGGCTGTCTTTGGCCGTCAGGAAACTTTCAAAATCGGCGATAAGGAATGTACCTTAGTCTTGATTAAAAATCCGGTCGGGGCGACCCAAGCTTTGGATATGATTGGACTTGCGCCCTTTGACTTTAGCCTATCCGTTCTGCTCAATGCCAACTATGCGGACGGCATTGATACCAGCTGGATCTGGGATGCTGACTTTGAGAAGATTCTAGAGATGGAGATTCCTCATGTCATTGCAGGCGGTGTGCGCCACTCTGAGATTGCTCGTCGACTGCGGGTAACGGGCTATCCAGCAGATCAGATTACCGAAGTCAAAGATTTGGAAGCAGTCTTTAAGACCATTGAACAGCAAGAAACCAAGCATGCCTATATCTTAGCAACTTATACTGCTATGCTGGAATTCCGCGAGCTACTGGCAGAACGTCAAGTGGTCAGAAAGGAGATGAACTAATGGTATACAGATCCCTCACTTCTCCTGAAAACCAGGACTATCGCTACGATGTAAAGATTGCCCACCTCTATGGCAATCTCATGAATACCTACGGCGACAACGGCAATGTTCTCATGCTCAAGTATGTGGCTGAAAAGCTAGGCGCTAGAGTTGAAGTCGATATCGTCTCTCTAGAAGATGACTTTGACAAGGACAGCTACGACATCGTCTTCTTTGGCGGAGGTCAAGACTATGAGCAAACGATCGTGGCTCGTGACCTGCAAGCTAAAAAAGAAGCTTTGGAAAGCTTTATCAATGAAAACGGCGTAGTGCTAGCTATCTGCGGTGGGTTCCAACTCTTAGGCCAATACTATATCGAAGCTTCTGGTCGACGAATCGAAGGCCTGGGCATCATGGGTCACTATACCCTCAACCAGACCAAAAACCGCTATATCGGTGACATCAAGATTCATAACGAAGAATTCAATGAGACCTACTACGGCTTTGAAAATCACCAAGGACGGACTTTCCTCTCGGACGATGAAAAACCTCTGGGCAAAGTCGTCTATGGAAATGGCAACAACCAAGAGGATGGTTGCGAGGGTGTTCATTATAAAAATGTCTTTGGCTCCTACTTCCATGGCCCTATCTTGTCCCGCAATGCGAACTTGGCCTACCGTCTGGTGACCACCGCTCTGAAAAACAAATATGGCTCAGATATTCAACTAGCCGCTTATGAAGATATCCTTGCCCAAGAAATCCCAGAAGAATATGGAGATATCAAGAGCAAGGCTGAGTTTGAATAGATAAACAGGAGAATCACTATGAAAGAAAAATTGCATTATATCCTGCTTTTAATTATCATTCTATTGGTGGCTGGTATTTCCTTGGCCAATATGCAGAGCGTCAATGTTAGCTTTATCCTATTTAGCTTCAAACTGCCCTTAATCATATTGATTTTGGTCTCAGTGCTCTTAGGCTCTGTCACGACCTTTCTCATCAGCATGCTAAAAAACTTCTCGCTGAAAAAAGAGCTTAAGAAAACCAAAGAAGCACTTAAAAATTCCCATACAGAAAACTAGGTTGGAAATCACTCCAGCCTAGTTTTTTTGCTTTTTGAACAATGGAAATCGCTGCATCCCTTTCTAACCAAGAAGTCTTCAGGCCATCTTTTTTCGCCTTATCCATTACTCCTTCTTGCTTGTCGAATCATCTTTATCACAGGTGAAATAGCCTACAATCTTGAAAAAATAGTCTGTAATGACTTCTGGCTGCTCTGGCTCTTCCTCTTGCAGCCAGTTCCAAATAGCATTACTGTAGCCTCCGATGAGAAAGTGTATCCTAAAAAGCTGCATATCCATCTGCTCCTTAAAGAAAGGCTGAAGCACTGCTGGGGAATGGGTATTCCATGCAGAAATAAAGGAGGAAAAAAGCTGACTCTTAACCAGTCCTCTCAGCTCCTGACGCTTGTTGTACCAAAAACGAAAAAGATAAAGATAGGCTTCATACTGGTTTGGCTTGTTCAGCATATCCTCTTCTACACGAAAATACTCCTTCATCAGCTCCTGAAGGTAATAGTCCAATAAAGCCCCTTTATTGCGAAAATGGCGGTAAAAGGTCCGTCGGGAAGTCTGCGAAACCTCTATAATATCTGTGACTGAGATTTCTGAGAAATCCTGACTTTGCAGCAAGGTTAAGAGTCCCTGTTTCAGCATTTCTTTCGTTTCCAGCACCTGCAATTGCTTGCCGTCCATTTTGTCCTCCTTGAATGGTATACAGAAGCAGCCAAAAAGTATCTCTTGTAGGCTAAAGGCCGTTTTCCCTTGAACTTGGCTGCTGGCTTGGTTATAATCTTAGTGACAATTTGCTCCTAGTATATCGTATTTTGACTTCGTTTTCAACGAAGATATAGCTGAGGAGATTTTAATACTCAATGCAAACTAAAGAGCAAGCACAGACAGTACCAGAGTACAGCAAGACAGCGTTGATGTGATTTTAAGTTGTTTTTCGAAGGGAATACAATAGTTCCGACAAACCGGATCAGTTCTTCACAAAATTTTCCTTGCTTGAAGGGACTTTCTTCTGTAGAAGACGCTGGGCGATCGTTCCTAGTCTGCTGCTAAAGATTGGTAGAAAAGGAGTATCTCATAATGAAAAAATTGACTCTGTGCTTTATACTAAGTTTCTTAACTCTCAGCCTTATCTACCCAGCTAGAGCGCTAGCCGAGGAAGGAACAAAGCTGCCATCTGGTGTCAGTCGAGACCAAATCGGCCAGAAAATCCAAGACTTTGTCAAGAAGCACAAAAAGACCACTGCTGGTATGGCAACAGCCGTCTTTGACACTAATGGAACTATCTACCAAGGCAGTTTTGGATATATGGATAAGGAAAAAGGTATCAAAGTGGACAAAGACAGCGTCTTTGAATGGGGTTCTGTGACCAAACTGGCCATTTGGGTCTCTGTTATGCAGCTCTGGGAGGAGGGCAAGATTGATTTAGAAGAAGACATCCGCACCTATCTGCCAGAAGGTTTTCTACGCAATCTTCGCTATGAAAAGCCTATCACCATGCTCGATCTGATGAATCATCAGGCAGGCTTTGATACGATTCCCAATTACTTACATGGCGACAAGAATATCGAAGAAATTTTGACTTTTTACCAGCCGATCCAATCTTTCGAGCCAGGTACGGTCACAGCTAACTCAAATTACGGGACAGGCTTGGCATCTTATATCGTAGAGAGGATTTCTGGTCAGAGTTTCTCCGATTACGTTCACGAGCATATTTTTGAACCTCTAAAGATGAACAAGACGGCCATTTTACCAGATTTATCTGACAATGCTTTTGTACAGGCTAAGCGCAAGGAAGAAAAGGGATACGATAGCGAAGGCAAGCTCTTGGGAAGCGCGAATTCTGAACTCGGCCTCTACTCCTCCGGCAGAGCTACAGGAACGCTAGAGGATTTACAAAAGTTTGCTCAAACAATTCTCAAAAAGGAGACCCTTTTCCATCGTCCAGAGACTTGGACGACCCTTTATACCGTTACTTCGACATATCCCGGTACAGATATAGTACGCAATGCTCACGGCTTCTGGGTAAGTAAGTATAATGTTTCTGTTCTAGGTCAAGGAGGACATACGTTCGGATTTTCTAGCAATCTTTTGTTGGACCTTGAGTCAGGAGTTGGCATGATTGTCATGACCAATCAATCCATCGAAGAACGCTATAATCTCAATATGCCGGAATTAGTATTTGGACAGCGAAAAACAGCTAGCGAAGCTACTAAGGAACGATTCAGTCCTGGATATTATCTTTCCTACAGAATTTTTAATAGTGGCCCCTTGTCTATAGCTAAAATTGTACCTCCATTTATTGATCAGCTAAATAGTCCGAATGAAGACTTGTTAAAAGATGAATTTTGGACTATTGACGATAGAAATGGGCAAACTACGCTGTCCTTGACTTCTTCTGACTTTAAGAAGCTTTCTGGTTCCGAGCTCTTTGCAGACTATGCCGTCACAGGCTTAGGACTCCTTGCTAGCTTTTTTGCTCTGGGAAATATCTTATGTAGTATTTTTAGAGACATTAGTCATCTAATTTGGCACAAGCAGAAAAAAACTCTGCCTCGCTCTTGGAAGGTTTGGAATTACCTGACTTCTCTAGGCATCATGGCTGTTCCACTTCAACTCCTATTGGTTTTCCAAGCAGTTTTAAAAAATGATTTTAGCGGCGTTAGCTCTTGGCGCTATATGGTCTTTGCTATCTTAGGACTCCTACTGACCCTTGCTGTTCTGCTGCCCATTTTCAAAAAATCATCAGAGAAACTCAGTCGAGGTCATATCTGTCTGACGATTCTAACTAGCCTATCTGCCCTAGCTATGATAGCCAATATCCTCTATTGGTCTCTCTATCAGTGGTGGGTTTTCCAATAGTTTACACTAAATTCTAACTAAGTCAGCACCAAATTTTCGTACTTCAGTACTGCCTACAACTAGCTTCCCTCTTTACTCCTTGAATTTCACTGAGTATTAGAAAATGACCAATTATTATCTACATAGAACAGAAAGGAATTTTTATGAAAAAATCAAAACTCCTAATTATTTTAATCATCCTAGTCCTCGGCCTTTTGATCTATTGCTGCAATAGCTAAATCTGAAACATGTCAAAAAGGAGTATGAATATGATGACAAAACGAATGTTTTTATGGCTTCTGGCTATTCTCAGCCTTGGAATTTTCCAACCAATCACTGCATTAGCTGATGAATCACAAAAGCTGCCATCAGGTATAGAGCGCAGCCAAATTGGGCAGAAAATCCAAGACTTTGTCAAGGAGCATGAAAAGACAACAGCAGGTATGACAACGGCAGTCTTTGACAAGAACGGTACGATTTACCATGCCAACTTTGGATATACGGACAAAGAAAAAGGCATCAAAGTGGATGACAAAAGCGTCTTTGAATGGGGTTCTGTGACCAAGTTGACTGTTTGGATCTCAGTCATGCAACTCTGGGAAGAAGGCAAGATAGACCTAGAAACTGACATAAAAACCTATCTGCCAAAGGACTTTCTCAAAACTCTTCGCTACGACAAGCCTATTACCATTCTGGATCTGATGAATCATCAATCTGGCTTTGAAGAGTCTGGTGCGGCCATGAACTACCACGACATCAGCATGGAAGAATTCCTATCAACTAAGCAGCCTGCCCAAATCTTTGAGCCTGGCACAAAGACCGCCTATTCGAACTACAGCACTGCCTTGACCGCTTATATCGTGGAGCAGGTTTCCGGTCAGAGCTTCTCAGACTATGTCCATAAGCATATTTTCCAGCCATTGGACATGGATAAGACGGCTATCCTACCAGGCTTTACAGATAATGACTATGTGCGCGAAAAGCGGAAGGAAGACAAAGGCTACAGTACAGAAGGACAGTCTCTTGGAGCATCCAACTTCTACATGGACATCTATCCAGCAGGTCAGGCCGCCGGTACTATAGCAGATTTCCAAAAATTTGCCCAAGCCCTCCTGAGTCAGGACAAGCTATTTAAGCGGAAGGAAACCTGGGCAACTCTTTACACAGCTAGCTCCACCTATCCTGGCACAGATATACCGCTCAACATGCATGGCTTCTGGACCCAAGAGTACGGCACGACTCTTGTCGGCCATGGAGGGAATACCGACGCCTTCTCCTCCAATATCCTGCTTGACTTGAAAAACGGTATCGGTTACGTCGTCATGACCAATCAATCCCAAGAGCAAATCTATAATAGCGAGATGCCCCAGCTGATTTTTGGAGACAAGAAAAAGACTGACAAAACAGCCTTTAAAAATTTTCAGCCTGGCTTTTATCGCAAAGCCCGCTACTTCGAGACTGGGCCGATATCCATTACCAGAGGATTTTTATACACCAGCTACGCCCCTAAAGACGCAGACAATCCTCTCCTCACTCAAGGATATGCAGTTCTTAGCCATGCGAATAACCAAGAGACTATCACAAATGCCTACGGAGATAGCTACAAGATTGCGGACATTGAGATCTACAAAGACTATGCCATGTACGCCTTATTCTTTGTCGGGCTGGTCTATGCTCTTATCAGTCTTGTCATCAGCGGAGTGGCAGACCTGATTCGTTTGATCAGAAAGACACCTGCCAAGGCTCCAGTAGATTTAAAAATCTGGAATTATCTGACCTCGCTTACTATTCTCGCCGTTGGATTCAATTCTTATCTCATCTTTACTGTTATGACTGTCAGCAAGACTGGTATCATGCAACCTTGGCGCTATATGGTCTTCGCTGGACTGGGAATTTTACTGCTAGCAGGACTCCTCTATCCTTGGATAGCTAAGGCCAAAAGCCGATTAAGCAAGGGACGTCTCTTCCTGACAGTCCTGACCAGCCTAGCTGCCCTCACCATCATAGCCAACATTCTCTATTGGTCGCTTTATCAGTGGTGGGTGCTATAAAAAAGATATTCGTTGCTTTCGAGTGAGATGCTATATCACTCGCTGCTTCTCTACAAGAAAGGAAAACAAACATAACTCTAGCACATTTTCAAGAAAACCTACGCAAATACGCTAAAATTCTGGTTACTTACGGTACCAATGTCCAGCCGGAACAAACGGTTGCTCTCAGTATTGATGTTGAGCAGGCAGAACTGGCCTGTAGCTTGCTGCCTTTTCCTAAAATACTATACAAACAAACTAGGTTGGAAATCCAGCCTAGTCTTTTTGTATTCTCTTTTGGTAAAGGTAGGAAATCAAAGCCAATCCCATCACTCCGAAACCAATCAGAAGAAAGGAAAGGGTGCGGACACTCGGCAGAAGAGTCATCAGAAAAGTCGCAGGAGGCATGAAAAGAATTGCCAGCGTGTAGATCGTTGAGAAAACGCGGCCTAGATACTGCTTGTCCACCTTGGTCTGAACCTGGCTGAAGAAATGAATATTGAAAACAGTCATAAAGAGCTCGCAGATTAGATTACCAGAATAGGAGAAATATGGATGAACCGGTAGCAAGGCAGAGATGCCCATGACCAGGACTCCAACACCAGTCAATAGCAGAGCTACAAGTAAATTGCCCATACTGGCCTTAACCTTGCTAGCTAGAATAGCTCCGATGATTGAGCCTACAGCTCCCAAACTCAAAATAGTTGCATAAGAGCCGGTCTTGCCGTAGAGCTGATTGGTAAAAGGCAATAGATAATTAAAAGCCGCAAAGAAAAAGTTGACTGCAGAAGCTACCAAAAGCAGAAAGAAAATTTCTTTTTGCTGACGGATATAAACTAAACCTTCCTTGATATCTCTCAGGATATTTCCAAGATTGATGGGAGACTTCTGCTTGCTTGGCTCATGATTAGGCAGAAAGTAAACCAAGGCAAAAGCCAGAAAGAAACTAAGGGCATCCAGCTGAAGAGTGATGCGCAGATTTGCATACTGCATCACGATAAAAGACAAAACTGGAGCTGAGACACTGATAACCTGCAAGGCCAATTCCAGATGAGAATTGTAGGCCACGATGTCTTCCTTGTCCACAATTTCAGTAATATATGACTTATTAGTCGGTCGAGAAAAAGCAAAGGCTATAGCCTGGACCACATTAGCAAAAATCAGCGCCCCAATCATGAGCTGGTCATTAGAAATAAAAGAAATCAGCAGACAAAGTCCAGCACAAATCAAGTCCGTTACCATCAGCACCTTACGTCTGGAAAAGCGGTCCGTAATAGCTCCCCCCAAAGGATTGAATAAGATAGAAGTGATTAGCTCTGATATCTGATAAATGCCCAAGACCGTCTGTCCCAGAGCTCCTAAAGAAGCAAGCCAGATGCTGTTTCCATAGTCATAAAGCATGTTGCCGATTTTATTAATAGCAGCCCGTGTAATCAGCTGTGCTGCCTGTCGATTCATAAAAATACCTCCTTCCATTTCTGAAACTATTGTATCAGGAATAGAGGGAGGTCCTTTATTTTTCCCATATTTGGGAAATTATACTTTCACAAACTTATGGAAATGCTCTTGATAATAGGCAACTTGCTCAGGTAAATTCAACACTTCAAAGATATGCATGGCTTCCTGCATTTGCTTGATTCCCTCCTTCTTCTGCCTCTTCTGATAAGCCGCAAACCCCTTGAGATAGAGGAACACATTGCGTTCATAGAGTTTGATGTCCTTGCCAATGATTTTCTCTATGTAAGCCTCAAAATAACTAGCCTTATCAAAAGAACAACTTTCCAAACAATGCTGGTAACAATTGAGCGCTATAATCAAGACTAATTTCTTATGGCGACCGATTTCTTTGTAGTAGTTCTCCCGCTCCATGACTTCCTTGCCCAGACGGTAGACGTAGTCCACATCATAGAAACTATAGAGATTGCCAAAGAGGATAAGCTCGTACATGGTCCAATCTTCCGCTTGAAAGAGATAATCGGCCACCTTATCTAAATCCTCTTGCCTCATACAAAACTGCCTGTCTCGCTGACAAATCAAGCCCTGCAGCAAAATCCAATTCAGTTCATAGTAAAGAGGCGCGTTGCTGGCCTTGGCCTTTTCCAACTGCTCCGCTTGCAAGTCTTGAAATCCCTTGATGTCATTTGAGTAGTAAAGAGGGATAATCTGACCCATCATAGCCACGTGCTCATGCTGCTGGAAATTCCGAGCCTTATCCATAAAATTTTCAAGAGTCACATGAATATTATCCAAGAGATCTAAAAACTTCGATAGGGTCATGTCCGACTCACCCAGCTCAAAACGAGACAGCTGAGAGGTCGAGCAAACCTGACCTGCCGCTTCCTTCAAAGAATAATGACCGTTTAAACGAAAATCGCGAAAAACTTTGCCTAAATTTTCCATTTGTTTACCACTTCAATTCCTTTAATTGCTGTTTCGCTTCCCTAGTCGCTCTTTCAAAACTATCTTCACCGTCCCTTGTTCGGATTCTACTTTCGGACGAGAATGATTTCGTCAAAATCTTATCGGCTGAAAATCGGAAAAGGCAAATTCTGCTAAAAGAACTCGTCAGAAAATCTGACAGAGTCATTTTGCTCCAAAATAGCTTTTCAGAAAATCTGACGGACTGACTTGTCTTTAAAAGAACTTAGATTGCATGAAGAATAGTTTATTTTCCTCAAAAAAATCTCAGAACACATGTAAAAATTCGTCTTTTACCTTTTTTTGACTGATTTCACATGTGAAATTAAGCATTCTAAGCTCTGGGGAGCTCATTTCTAACGGAAACTAGGCATTTTTGCGCAGGTTCGATTGGCTCCTCCTACACTTTCTCCGCCAGTTCTTCCCATTTTAGCATGGCTTCTTCTTGAGCAGCGGTCAGCTGGTCGATTTGCTGCTGGCTCTCCATGAGTTCGGTGGCGTCATTAGTGGCCTGCATAGCTTCATGAAGCTGACTGATTTGACTGTCCAAGTCCTCGATTTGCGCTTCCAATTGCTCTAAGCGGCGGGCCAGCCGGCGCTGTTCTTTCTGGTTTTCCTTTTGAAGCTGATAGTCATTGGCAGGGGCAGGCTTGTCGGAATCAACCTGCTCCGTCTCCTCACGCAAGGCTTCCTGCTCTGCCTTTTTCTCCAGATAGTAGTCATAATCACCTAGATAAAGGGTGGAGCCAGTCTCAGAGAGCTCAACAATCTGTGTGGCCACGCGATTGATAAAGTAACGGTCATGGCTGACAAAGAGCAGGGTGCCGTCAAAGTCAATCAGGGCATTTTCCAGCACTTCCTTGCTGTCAATGTCCAGGTGGTTGGTCGGCTCGTCTAGGATGAGGAAGTTGTTGTTTTCCATAGACAGCTTGGCTAGAAGCAGCCGCGCCCGCTCTCCACCTGATAGCATACCGACAGACTTCTTGACATCGTCTCCCAAGAAGAGGAAAGCGCCTAAGCGATTGCGAATTTCGACCTCTGGCGTCAGCTTGAAGTCATTCCATAGCTCATCGAGAACCGTATTGCTGGCAGTCAGTTTGCTCTGGGTCTGGTCATAGTAGCCCACTTCCACATTAGCTCCCAGCTGCTCCTTGCCTCTGATGAAGGGAACTTGACCGATTAGTGATTTAATCAAGGTCGTCTTTCCAATCCCATTTGGCCCGACAATAGCGACCGCATTAAACTTGCGAATGTCCAGGTTAATCGGCTCCGACAGGACTTCCTCGCCATAACCAATAGCTGCATCTTCCAAGGTCAGAACAACATTGCCCGAAACCTTATCGGATTTGAAGGTCATATTAGCCGATCGACTGCCGGTCTCCGGCCTGTCCAAACGCTCCATCTTTTCCAGCTGCTTGCGACGGGACTGAGCCCGCTTGGTTGTGGAAGCTCGAACTAGATTACGATTGACAAAGTCCTCCAGCGCAGCGATTTCTTTCTGTTGCTTTTCATAGTTCTTAGCTTCAGTGGCTAACTTCTGCTCCTTTTGGACCACAAAGCTAGAGTAATTGCCCACATAGCGATCCAAGGAATGCTTGGTCAAGTCCAGCGTGATGGTCGCAACCTTGTCTAGGAAATAGCGGTCGTGGCTGACGATGATCAAGGCACCACTGTAGTTGACTAAGTAAGTCTCCAGCCAGGCAATGGTCTCAATATCCAAGTGGTTGGTCGGCTCGTCCAGTACCAGCAGCTCTGGCTTTTCCAAAAGCATCTTAGCCAGAGCCAGACGGGTATTCTGCCCGCCTGAAAGCTCAGAAATCTTCATCTGCCACATGGACTGGTCAAACTTGAAGCCATTCAAAATCGCTCGAATATCGGCCTCGTAGGTAAAACCACCTTTCTGGCGAAAGTCCTCTGACAGCTGGTCATACTGGGTCATGAGAGCAGTCAGGTCTTCCCCTGACAATTCTCCCATTTGCAGCTCCATCTGCCGCAATCGCTTCTCTTGTTGGCGCAGACTATCAAAGACCAGCAGCATCTCGTCATAGATAGTATTCTTTGACTCAAAGCGGCTGTCCTGAGCCAGATAGGACAGGGACAAGTCTCGTTTTTTATTGATCTGACCAGAAGTAGGCTCTTCCTCGCCCACCAAAATCTTGAGCAGGGTTGACTTCCCAGCTCCATTTTTACCGACTAGGGCAATCCGGTCACCCTCATCCACCTGCAGGTTAATATTGTTAAAAAGAAGCTCCCCTGCAAAAGAGCGCTCAATCTTGCTTGCTTGTAAAATAATCATAAGACCATTATAGCAGATTTCCAGAAGCACAGCTATCAGAATTCAAGAGAAAGCGAACTCAGCTCCCCAAAAGAAAAAGAGAGTGGGACAGAAATCGGTAATTCGTTAGAATTCGATTTCGTCGTCCCACCTCCGCACAGTTGAGTAGGGCTGTAAAAGCTGATGAAATCAGCGTAGTAGAGCCCACTCAACCACTGCGTCTTGCTCGACAATCCAAAGACAATTGAGAGGCTAGGACTTATGTCCCAGCCTCTACATAAAACTATTTAGAATAGATTGATTCTGCAAAATCAGATAAATTCCCAGCAGAATCAGAACCGCAAAGACAACAAATTTAATCATTCCCTTGATCAGACGAATAACCAGAAGGATAATCATGGATCCGACTAGCCACATAAAGGCGGAATTGTGAAAAAATCCCTGAACTGCTTGAATGTTCTGACCGAAGAAGACCTGAATGGGCGCCGGAACATGATTTTCCCAAGCCGCTGTCACTCCTAGCTGGTTGGCAATCTCATTGCCGCTTTTCCATAGCCAGACAAAGATTCCTGAGTTAAAAACAAAGAGAAAAACTTGCTCTGGAAAGTGTCGAATCAAATAAAAAATAGATTTTAACATAGGCTTACGATTGATACAAGTCTTTTACAGCCTGGATATCTGTCGGCTGGATACTGTAAAATGAGCCTGCTGACTGCATCACTGATTCCTCCTCATTATGGTCTAATCCGATAGCATGGCCCAATTCGTGCGCTGCTGTATTGACAATCCGCTCATGAGAATAGGCATAGCGACTGTCCAGCAGGTAGTAACTATTAAGGCGAACCGTGACATGGGTAAACCGCTTGGTTAGAAGATTGGTCTGCGACTCAGCTTCACCAGCTGCACTGATGTTGCCATCGTTCATCTCCGTCGCAACAATGTCCGCCTTGTCTTTGTCATTGATGATTTGAAAGGTGAAGGCACCTGTTTGATTCCAAGAATCAATGGCCTCCTTATAGGCTGAACGGAAGGTTTCATTATTTGTATCGATGTAAATTGTGGCGCTTGGCTGATCCCAACGAGCCCCTGTTGTTGCATGCTCATCTGTCAGCTGATCCGTCTGCGTCTCCTCACTGCTGTGAAGCCCCGTGGAAATGCCTTGGTGATTTAAAAATTGATCCACTCTGCCAACAGCTGTCTGAACAGCCTGCGTCAGTCCCTCTGTACCCGGTTCTGTCGAAGTGGTAAAATAGAAAATTCCGACAATAACCATAAAGCTCAGGACAAAGGACCAGGCAAGTCCCCAAACCACGCGCCCAATCAGACGCATGAGGAATCGGATGCTTTTAAAAATAAGTCCCATCGCAACCTCCTTTACTAGATTGTAAGAGAACGTTGATTTTACCACCGCTTTCTTAAAGAAGACTGAAAAATTAGCCTTCTTTCTATCTATTAGTATAAAAGAAAATGACTACAAATCTGCAACCATTTCTTTTCATACTATTGAATACTCTTTGCAAATCCATTTTTGAGTATAAAATCAAGAACCTGTGTCCAGACTG
This sequence comes from uncultured Streptococcus sp., assembly GCA_963533195.1. Lineage (GTDB taxonomy): Bacteria > Bacillota > Bacilli > Lactobacillales > Streptococcaceae > Streptococcus. The sequence goes on from CAUSOG010000017.1 coordinate 18,705, forward strand.
ACCCTGCCACTATTATAGTCCAGGCGAATCCCTTTTTGCACATTCGGGATAAAGACATTGAATTCCAGACTGCCATCGCTGGACTTGGCCTCTAAATGTGACCCAACTGGTACTAAATCTGTCTCCGCGGCATAAATCAAGGTTACCCGGTAGCGCACCCGCTTGTTCTTATCCAAAGCCTTCCGGATCTTTGTCTCGTAGTAATTCTGCCCTGTCGAGTCCGTTTCATTGGCTTGGTTGGACCAAGCCGTCTGCACAGCGATATTGGCAGGATTGCTGGTAGAGGCATCAAAGCCCTTCAAACCACCGATCAGCGAATAGGCCAAGAGATGTCCCCGGTCCACAGCATGATTGTACTCACCAGGGAGGTTCTTGAGTTGATGCCAGCCTGCCGGTACCCATGAAGTGTTGGCATTTCCAGTTTCTTCCCGTTTTTTGTACTGGCGGGTAGACTTGGATAAAAAGGCATTCGCCACTGTCGGAAGGGTTTGCCCTTGAACAAGCTTGGTCTTATTGTCAGCGTAGGGCTTACTAGAAATCCCCGCATCCAAGTCTGTCTTATTCCCATTCACGATAAAGGCGCCAGCTCCATTCCATTCAATGCTGCCTTTGAGCTGAGCTCGCACAGCATCCGTCAGAACGCTCTCAGCCAGTTCCTGACTAGGGGTGCCCTGATCTTGGACTTGCCCAACCCTGATTTCTGAATTTGGACTCTGAAGTAGCTGCTGACCATCCTGTCCCCAGAAATAGCCAGCCAGAGCCAAAATCAAGGCTAGAGTCAGCCCAGCCCAGCCTTGCAGGCTCTTAGAATTCCTTTTCTGACTAGTCTTTCTTTTCATCTTCTTTCTCTCAACTTAGCAAACTAGATTCACATTTCAGCCAGTCTTTTCGACTAGGAGCTAGTTTCCAGTAAACTTCCCGATTAATTCTTGCCAGGTTTCTGGTGAAAAAACTGAGCCCTTACCGTTTCCGATAATGTTATAGCCAATCATCAGAGACACGAAAAAGAGAATCACGGCTACCAAGAGAACCAGTAAAACAAGGCCAATCTGCCGACCTAAATATTTAAGATTTTCACTCATCGTCTTCTTCCTTTACACGCTTCACTTTGGCTCCCAAGGCTGCCAATTTTTCATGGAATTTATAGTAGCCTCGGTCTAAATGTACTAGCTTGCTGACCTTGGTCTCGCCTTCAGCAATCAAGCCCATCAGAATCAAAGTCGCACTGGCCCGAAGGTCTGTTGACATGACTTCAGCTCCCTGAAGACTGCCACCGCCCCAGATTCGAGCTGTGTCACGCATGATATCAGAGTGCAGCCCCATCCGACGCATTTCCTCTAGATGCTGGAAGCGGTTCTCAAAGACAGTCTCAATCATCGTAGACTCGCCCTTCGCCATGGCCATCAGCGCCGTAAACTGAGCCTGCATGTCAGTAGGGAAGCCCGGATAAGGAAGGGTCTTGACCGAAACTGGTCTAAGCTTTGAAACATCAGAACGAATCCGAATCCCTTCATCTTCCTCTGTCACTTCCACTCCCATTTCCTGCATTTTGGAAAGCAGGGGACGGTTGTGCTCCCAAATGGCATCTTCAATCAGCAAGTCACCGCTGGTCATGGCTGCAGCAACCATAAAAGTTCCCGCTTCAATACGGTCTTGAACCACATTATGCTTGGCCCCGCGTAGCTGATCCACTCCGACAATAGTCAGAGTCTCTGTACCCGCTCCTCTGACCTTGGCTCCCATTTCATTCAAAAAGAGGGCTAGGTCAACAATTTCAGGCTCCCGAGCAGCATTTTCAATCACTGTCGTGCCTTGAGCCAGCGTTGCAGCCATCATGATGTTTTGCGTTGCTCCCACACTAGGAAAGTCCATGTAAATGTGAGCTCCCTTGAGCCGCTCTGCCTTCGCTTCGATGTAACCCGCTGTTTGGGTAATCTGAGCGCCCATAGCTTCTAAGCCCTTCAGGTGCAAGTCAATAGGCCGACTGCCAATCGTGCATCCGCCCGGCATGGAAACCTTAGCATGCCCATTGCGAGCCAGGACTGGACCCAAAACAACGATAGACGCCCGCATTTTGCTGACGTATTTATATGGCGCCTCCTCTGACAGAGGTTGGGTGGCATCCACAACAACTGTATTTTCTTCCTGATTAAAATCCACCTGAGTGTTTAAACCGCGGACCACATTGTTCATAGTAAAGACATCAGACAAGACCGGAACATTTTTCAAAACAGACTGGCCCTTACTAGCCAAGACTGTTGCTGCCAAGAGAGGCAGGACCGCATTTTTTGCTCCTTCAATCTTGACCTTTCCGACCAAGCGATTATCTCCACCTTGAATAATAATTTTTTCCATACCGATTCCTTACTCTAAATTTTTAAAATCATCCATACTATCATACCATAAAATCAAAAATATGACCTTATAAAGTACCATTAAAAATCGCCCGGCTCATATCGTAAATACCAATGAAGAAAAGGCTGACTAAATAGCCCAAGGCAATGCTAAACAAGAGAATCAAAAAGCGAATCTTCATGGCATTATCGGCATTGACCTTGAAAAATCTCTCCCACTCAACAACTGTTGACAGCAGATGAAAGGCAAAGAAAATAAAGAGCAAATGACTGCATAATTTAAAAACAACTTCTACCATAACTTTTATTATACCACAAGACCCGAGTAAGAGAAGAACTAAACAGTCCTGTCCTTTTTTTGGAAAAGAAAACTGAGACAGATCTGCCTCAGTTTTGCATATTCAGTCTATATTCATGAAAGCAAATCTCGTCAGATGAAGGATATCTTCCATCAATCTAGGCAAAATAGCTTCTTATAATCTTGTTCCGACATTGATCCGGTTGATTGCCCGTTGCAGGGCAATCTTAGCCCGGCGTTCTTGGTCAATCAAATGCTTATCATGTGCTTCTTCGATTTCTTGCTCAGCTCGGAGCTTAGCCCGCTCAGCCCGACTAATGTCGATATCACGCGAACGCTCAGCTGAGTCCGCCACAATGGTAATGACATTGTCTGCAATTTCAATGATTCCGCCGTTGACCGCAATCCAGTCGATATGCTTGTCATCATCAACCCGGCGCACCTTAACCTGATCTACTTCTAAAACAGCGATGGTATTGATATGGCGGGGCAAAATCCCCAACTCACCATCAATGGTCTTTACGGAAACAAATGCAGCATGGTGATCATAAATAAGACCATCCGGTGTCACGATTTGTACTGTCATTTGAGCCATCATTCACCTCTTAGAATCCCATTTTCTCAGCCTTGGCCAATACATCCTCGATGGAGCCCACACCACGGAAGGCGTCTTCTGGCAGCTTATCGTGCTTGCCTTCAAGGATTTCTTTGAAACCACGAACCGTTTCAGCTACTGGTACATAAGAACCTGGCTGGCCAGTAAACTGCTCTGCCACATTGAAGTTCTGTGACAGGAAGAACTGAATCCGCCGCGCACGTGCAACCAAAGTCTTCTCATCGTCAGACAACTCGTCCATACCAAGGATAGCAATGATATCCTGCAACTCATGATAACGTTGCAGAACCCGCTTCACCTCTGCTGCCACTGCATAGTGCTCTTCTCCCACAATCTCAGGAGAAAGGGCACGCGAGCTGGAAGCCAATGGATCCACGGCTGGATAAATCCCCAGCTGAACCAATTTCCGTTCTAGGTTGGTTGTAGAGTCCAAGTGAGCAAAAGCTGTCGCTGGTGCTGGGTCAGTATAGTCATCCGCTGGCACATAAATAGCCTGGATGGAAGTAACGGAACCTTTCTTGGTTGAGGTAATCCGTTCTTGTAACTGTCCCATTTCTGTCGCAAGTGTTGGTTGGTAACCAACGGCTGACGGCATGCGGCCCAAAAGGGCAGACACTTCCGAACCAGCCTGCGTAAAGCGGAAGATGTTGTCAATAAAGAGCAGCACGTCCTGACCTTCCACATCACGGAAATATTCCGCGATAGTCAGTCCGGTAAGAGCAACCCGCATCCGAGCTCCTGGCGGTTCATTCATCTGACCGAAGACCATGGCGGTCTTTTCGATAACGCCAGATTCTTTCATTTCCCAGTAGAGGTCATTCCCTTCACGCGTTCGTTCACCAACACCCGTAAATACAGAAATCCCACCGTGTTCTTGGGCAATGTTATGGATCAATTCCTGAATCAGGACTGTCTTCCCAACTCCGGCACCACCAAAGAGACCAACTTTCCCACCTTTCAGATAAGGTGCCAGAAGGTCAATAACCTTGATCCCTGTTTCCAGGATTTCTGATGAAGTTGACAGTTCATCAAAGGTCGGTGCCTTTTTATGAATCGGCTGGCGCTCTGCATCTTCTGCAAAAGGCGCATCCAAGTCAATAGTATCTCCTAGGACATTGAACACCCGGCCCAGAGTTTCCTTGCCGACCGGCACAGAAATCGGACGACCAGTATCCAAGACCTCCAAACCACGCGTCAAACCATCGGTAGACTCCATGGCAATGGTCCGCACCACACCGTCACCAAGCTCAAGAGCTACTTCAAGGACGATTTTTGATTTTTTCTCATCATTTTTATAGACTACAAGTGCATTATTTATCTCAGGTAGTTTGTCTCCGGCAGCAAACGCAACGTCTACGACCGGCCCGATAACCTGAGCAATTTTGCCTGAGCTCATGTTTTTTCCCTCGTTTAATTTCTAATTCATTTGTGGCCTTATTCCAGGGCACTTGCACCCGCCACGATTTCAGTAATTTCCTGCGTAATGGCAGCCTGCCGAGCGCGGTTATACTGAATAGTCAAATCGCTGATAACCTTTTTAGCATTGTCTGTCGCTGTCTGCATAGCAGTCATACCGGCAGCATTTTCAGCCGTCTTGGCATCAATAATGGCACCGTAAATCATGCTCTCTGCAAACTGGGGCAGTAGTTGATCCAAGATAGAATCCCGACTGGATTCCAGTTCCAGATTCAGCGTATAATCTTCATCAGCTTCATTGGGATCCAAGTCAATGATTGGCAGCATCTGCTCCACCCGCATCTGACTGGTCAGACTGTTGACATGGTGATTATAGCAGACATAGAGCTCATCAAAGAGCTCATTCTGATACATCTCAATGGTCTTGCTAATGATTTTACGAACTTCATCAAAGCTAGGTTGATCGGCTAGACCACGCAGCTCATAAACTGGCTGAAGCCCCCGAGCTCGGAAGAAATCAGCACCGACACTTCCGATACAGATGACTTCAAAGTCCTCTCCTGTCGGATGGTACTCAGCTTTCAGCTCCATCAAAGCCTTGAGAATGGTTGCGTTATAACCGCCTACCAGACCGCGGTCAGAAGTAATGACAATATAGGCTGATTTCTTGACTGGCCGACTGATTAACATCGAGTGATGACGAGCATTTTCTGCCTCGTGGCCATGCAGCATATCCGTAACTAACTTACGAACTTTCTGGGCATAGACCTGAAAGTTCTTGGCTGCCTCCTCAGACTTTCCCAGCTTAGCAGCAGAAACCATCTGCATGGCATTGGTGATTTGACTGGTGTTTTTCGTGGATGCAATTTTATTTTTAATATCATTTAATGAAACCGCCATCTGACACCTCTATTCTTATTTGAAGCTAGACTGGTCAATAAACTCAGTAATGGCAGCATCCAAGACTTCCTCACTTGGAAGGTCTTTCGTTGTCCGAATGGTTTCATAAATGCTTTCTTGATGTGCATCAAAGTAGGCAAATAATTCTGACTCAAAGCGCAGAATATCGTCTACTGGCACACTGTCTAAGAAACCATGGGTCAAAGCATAGAGAATCACGACCTGCTTTTCAACTGGCAGCGGCTCATGAATCGGCTGCTTCAAGACTTCTACAGTCCTGCGGCCACGATTGAGTTTGGCCTGCGTTGCTGCATCCAAATCACTACCAAACTTAGTAAAGGCCTCCAGCTCCCGATAAGAAGCCAGGTCGATACGCAAAGTTCCAGCTACTTTCTTCATAGCCTTGATTTGGGCAGATCCTCCAACCCGTGATACAGAAGAACCTGCATCAATGGCCGGACGTACCCCAGCATTGAACAGGCTGTCGCTGAGGAAAATTTGTCCGTCAGTGATTGAAATCACGTTGGTCGCAATATAAGCCGAAATGTCTCCTGCCTGCGTTTCAATAAATGGCAGAGCTGTAATCGAACCACCGCCCAGCTCATCAGAAACCTTGGCTGAACGTTCCAAGAGACGGCTATGCAGATAGAAAACATCTCCAGGAAAGGCCTCACGGCCTGGCGGACGACGGAGCAAGAGGGACAGTTCACGGTAAGCCACAGCCTGCTTGGACAAGTCATCATAGACAATCAAAACATGCTTGCCATTATACATAAACTCTTCTGCCATCGCTACACCAGCATAAGGCGCTAGGAAAAGCAAAGGCGACGGCTGTGAAGCAGAGGCTGTCACGACAATGGTATAGTCTAAAGCACCATACTGACGGAGCGTTTCTACCTGCGTACGGACTGTAGATTCTTTCTGACCAATCGCCACATAGATACAAATCATATCCTGACCTTTCTGGTTCAGGATGGCATCAATGGCAATGGTCGTCTTCCCAGTCTGACGGTCCCCGATAATCAGCTCCCGTTGGCCACGGCCAATCGGAACCAAAGCATCAATTGCCTTAAGGCCTGTCTGCAAAGGCTCAGATACTGACTTACGCTGCATGACACCCGGAGCTGGTGTTTCAACCGGACGAGTCTTATCCGTGACAATGTCACCAAGTCCATCAACAGGACGCCCCAACGGATCAACAACCCGCCCAATCAAGGCCTCTCCCACAGGAACTTCCATGATTTTACCAGTCCGGCGAATGGTATCTCCCTCACGAATGTCTGTAAAGTCTCCCAAAATGATAATCCCAACATCGGTTGACTCTAGATTTTGCGCCATACCATAAGAGCCATTTTCAAAGATTAACAGCTCTCCGCTCATAGCCTTATCCAGTCCATGAGCACGCGCAATTCCATCACCAATATAAGTGACGACCCCTGTTTCTGTGACGTCAAAATTTGGCTGGAAATTTTCAATTTGTTGCTTAATTAAAGCGCTGATTTCTTGTGCGTTAATCGCCAAAATTCACACCACTTTCTATTTCAATTTTTCTTTTACGACTTGCAATTGACGTTTGATGCTTGCATCAATTGTTTTGTTATTGGCAGAGATGACAAAGCCGCCAATCAAACTGCTGTCCAATTCTTCCTTGAGCGAGCGGACCTTTAGGCCCATCTTCTGCTCAATAATCGGCCGAATCTTCTCCTTCTGACTGGCTGTCAAAGGCTGAACAGAGCGCAACGTCACCTCAAACTCATTGCTGATCTTTTCAAGCTGGTGCTGACTCTCCAGCACAATCTCATAAAAGAGGTCCTCACGATGATTGAGAATGACGATTTCAATCAGATTATCAAGCAGCTGGGAGCCTGAGTTTTGAAAGAGCCGCAGACTCTTTTCTTTCTCGTGGTCACTGATGCCGATATGTGACAAAAAGTCAGCAAGGCCGGTCTCCGCGAAAACAGCCTTAATCTGACTCAGTTTTTCAAAAACATCTTCTTGCTGACCTTTTTCAAAGACCGTCTGAACAAAAGGCAAAGCATATTTCTCAATGATTGCATATTGCTTCTTATCCATCAGGCATCTCCTAACTGTTTGATATAGCGGTCAATGAGCTCGCTCTGAGCTTCCTTATCCAGCTCCTGACTCAAAATCTTACTAGCCAGAGTCACTGTCAAGTCAGCCACTTCTCCTTTGATGCTGCTCATAGCCTCTGCCTTATTTTGAGCAATTTCCTGATTGGCTTTAGCCTTCAGACGCCCTGCTTCTTCTGCTGCATCAGCTAGGATTCCAGCCTTGTTCTTTTCTGCTGTCTCCTTAGCTGTCTCAACAATAGCAACTGCTTCCGAACGACTTCCTGCCAGAGCTTCCTCGCGCTTTTGCGCCAAGTCTTCTGCCTTCTTACGAGCAGCTTCTGCACCATCAATATCATCTGAAATCTTTTGAGCACGCTGGTCTAAAATCCCGACAATATTGCCCCAAGCAAACTTCTTAATGAGAAATACTAAAAGAAGAAAGGAGCCGGCAATCAGGATAAAGTTGCCAATAATTTCACCTATGGTTATGTTCATCTTATCTATCCTTTCTTTTTATTCTTCCCCACCATTAATCTTTTTACCAAGATACATAGATGTTAGCATGGTAAAAACATAGGCTTGGATACAGGAAATAAAGATGGAAAAACCAGTCCAAACCATGTTCATAATAAAGGCAATTGGATACCAAAATGCTGCTTGATTTGCCCACATGAGGAGCAAACCAGCCAGTACCTCACCTGCAAAAATGTTTCCATAAATCCGCAAAGCTAAGGAAGCAAAATTGGTGAACTCTTCCAAGATATTCATGGGTGTCATGATACCCGGAGTCACAAAACCTTTTAGATATCCTTTTATACCTTGACGACGGATTCCTTCTACATGACAAAATACCGTCACTAAAAGAGAGAAGCCCAAGTCAAAAGCGAGATTGGCTGTCGGAGATGTCCAGAGATTGAAACCATTGGTTGTTTGGACCTTAGCCATTAATCCCAAGTTATTCGCCACAGCTACGAAAAGAAAGAGGGAGAATAGAAAAAGCGAGTAATTCTTCATATAATGCTCGCCAACGTTTCCCTTGGTAAAATCAATGACAAAGTCATAGATATATTCCAAAGCATTCTGCTTTCTTGACGGCTTAATCGTCATCTTTCGACTTGCCCAATAAACAAGTCCAAAAGTTACAAGCACCGTCAGCAGAGTCATGGCCAGCAGGGTCAAATCAAAGGTCACAGGACCTATATTGATAGTTGGATTCATACTTTCTTCCAACAGATGACACCCCCTTTTCTAAAGAGAATCCTTTCTTATTTGATAACAAAGGACATAGCCAGCGTTACAAAGAAAGTACCTTCAACAAAGGCTACTCCCAAGATTAGGAGGCTTCGCAATTGACCGATAATTTCTGGCTGACGAGCTGCTGCCTTAAATAAATTACTCATAATCAAACCTTCAGCAATTGATACGCCCAAGCAGGCTAAACAAAGTCCTAAATATGTTAAATTCATGATGACTTCTCCTTTATATTTTAAAATTTACTTCCTTAGTTTACTCCTAAAATATCGAATAGTCAATCTTTTGCCACCATTGTAAGCGTTTTTTATTTATTTCTTTTGATTTATACATTTTCCTGTCAAAACAATTGAATTATTATTGATATACAAACTATTCTGCTATATAAATAAGAAGAAACTGTCTAGAATTTTACTTATTTCCTATATTTTTAAAAGAAAAAAGAGCAAAGTGATTATTTGCTCTTGATTTTTCTACGATTATGGATGGCTGACAATCAGCTGCAAATCTCCAGACAAAATCCATTCTGTGACATCGCTTGGCAGGATGAAATGCTCCCCTTTTTCAAGTGCGTAGACAGATCCATCAACTTCTAGCTCACCAACGCCTTCCAAGACACTGACCAAGCTGTAGTCTGCTGTCTTTTTAAAATTGACTGAACCGGCAATATCCCATTTGTAAACAGCAAAGAAGTCATTGGCCACTAAAAGAGTAGAAGTCAAGCTATCTGCCTGAATGGTAACAGGACGGCTATTAGCTGGTCCACCGATAGTCAAAACATCAATAGACTGCTCCAAATGCAGCTCGCGAAGATTGCCAGCATCGTCCTTACGATCAAAGTCATAGACACGGTAGGTTGTGTCACTAGACTGCTGAGTCTCCAAAATCAGAATACCTGATCCAATGGCATGCATGGTTCCGCTTGGCACATAAAAGAAATCGCCAGCTTTTACTGGAATTTTGGTCAGAAGATGGTCCCAGTCCTTGCTCTCAATCTGCTGGCGCAGCTCTTCCTTGCTCTTGGCATTGTGACCATAGATAATCTCTGCTCCTTCGTCTGCAGCAATGACATACCAGCATTCAGTCTTACCAAGCTCCCCTTCGTGCTCCAGTCCATAGGCATCATCAGGATGGACCTGAACACTGAGCCAGTCATTGGCATCTAGAATCTTAGTCAAAAGCGGAAAAACAGGCTCTGGACGATTGCCAAAAAGCTCACGGTGCTCGGCATAGAGAACATCTAACTTCTGGCCGGCAAATCGTCCGTTCTTGACGGTTGACACACCATTGGGATGAGCCGAGATAGCCCAGTACTCCCCTACATGGTCGCTGGGAATTTCATAGCCAAATACATCGCGCAGCTTGGTTCCGCCCCAAATCTTCTCCTGCATCACAGACTGTAGAAATAATGGTTCTGACATAGTATTCTCCTTAAATATTTTTCACATCCAGCAAGGAATAACCTTTGGTGTCGAAACGGTTGTTGCTGCTTCTATTATAATATAGCTGGAGGTCCTTTGTCTACTCTCTGGCGAAAACAGGTCCTTTATAATAAAAAGAGTAAAGCTCCCCAGCAAATGCCGCAAAGATAGCCGACCAGCACATCCTTTGGATAGTGCACTCCACCAATCACGCGCACTAGGGCAAGCCCTGCTGAAAGCAAGAGGCAGAGGAGTCCCGGCAACCAGAAAAAGTAGAGCAAACACATGGAAATCACTGTCGCCGAAAAGACATGGCGGCTGGGCATGGACTTGCCTGATGTATCCTTGGCCAACAGAGGCTGAATAGCCCATTTCTCGTAAGGGCGTGCCTGATTCAGCCGTTTGCGAATAGCCGATAACAGACCAAATCCGATAGCTGGCAGGAAGAAAAAAGCAAGCAGACCTTTCCACCCCTCTGTCAGAAAAGCAGAGAGCAGGACCAAGCTGTAAACCAGAGGTATGAAGAGGGTCATTCCCCGATTGAAGTAAACCAGTCCTTTCAGCCACTGAGGGCGACTGCGAAAGGGAGTTGTTAATTGTTGATAAAAAATCGTGTAGTCTTTCATGCTTGCTTACCCTGCTTTTCTAAAAGTTGGACTCTCATACTTTCTCTACTATAGCATATTTTTAGACAAGATGGTAGATGGATAGCAAAAAGAGACTGAAACCCTAGCCCCAATCTCTTATTGTTCATGCTTTCCGAAGAGTATTATTTCTCCAAATTCCAGATTTCCTTGGCATATTGCTCAATGGTATCATCTGAGGTAAACTTATCAGATGTAGCGATGTTAATCAAGCTCATGCGGGCCCATTGTTCTTTGTCACGATAGAGAGCATCAATCTTCTCTTGAGCTTCTACATAGGCATGGAAGTCTTCCAAGAGGAAGTATTCATCATTGTGGGTGATGAGGGCTTCGTAGATTTCTGAGCCTTCTTCACGGACGTTTGGAATGGTGCCGTTGACAAAGGTATCGACCACTCGGCGAATGTCTGGATTGCTTTCATAGACACCGCGTGAGTAGTAATCGTGGCGGGCATAATGCTCGTAAACTTGGTCCTTGTCCATCCCGAAGATGACAATGTTGTCGTCACCGACCTCGTCCTTGATTTCGATATTAGCTCCGTCCAGAGTGGCCAGGGTAATGGCACCGGTCATCATGAACTTCATGTTGGAAGTACCAGATGCTTCCTTGGAAGCCAGAGAAATCTGCTCAGATACATCCGCGGCCGGAATGATGAGCTCGGCCAGGCTGACCCGGTAGTTTTCCAAGAAGACAACCTTGAGTTTTCCTTGCAGGCTTTCATCCTTGTTGACCAGATTGGCCACTTCATTAATAAGCTTGATAACAGACTTGGCAAAGTGGTAGCCTGGAGCAGCCTTGGCACCGAAGATAAAGACGCGCGGTACCATATCCTTATCAGGATTGTCCTTGAGGTCCCAGTAAAGCTTGATGATATGAAGCAGGTTGAGCAGCTGACGCTTATAAGCGTGGAGGCGTTTCACCTGCACATCAAAGATGGCTTCTGTAGAAACTTCTACTCCTGTTGATTCCTTGATGAAGTCAGCCAGACGAGCCTTGGCTTCTTGTTTGACCCGATAGAAATCTCCCAGCACTTGCTTGTTATCTTTGAATTCCAAAAGCTTACGCAGCTCATGGATATCACTTCTCCAACCCTGACCAATCAGTTTATCAATCTCAGCCGATAAAGGCTCATCCGCAATTTGTAGCCAGCGGCGCTGGATAATCCCGTTGGTCTTGTTGTTAAACTTCTCTGGGTAAATGCTATAGAAATCACGCAAAGTATCTTCTTTAAGCAGTTCGGTGTGAAGTTTGGCAACCCCATTGATTGAATGGCCACCGATGATAGCCAAGTGGGCCATGTGGATTTGATTATCTTTGACAATCCGAGTGTTTTCAATGACTTGCGGATCAAGACCACGTCCTGCCATTTCTGCTACATAGCGGTTGTCGATTTCTAGGATAATCTGATAAACCCGCGGCAGGACATTCTTAAAGAGTTCTGCATCCCATTTTTCCAAGGCTTCTGACAAGATGGTATGGTTAGTGTAGCTCATGGTTTTAACTGTAGCATTCCAAGCATCTGCCCATTCCAAATCGTACTCATCCATCAAGAGACGCATAAACTCAGCCGGTGCGACAGCTGGGTGGGTATCGTTGATATGGACAGAGACCTTCTCATGAATATCCTTGAGCGGACGACCTTGCTTGAGGTAGGATTTGATAATGGTCTGCAGACCTGCACTGGTCATAAAGTATTCCTGAATCAAGCGCAGCTCTTTTCCTTCGTAGCTAGAGTCGTCTGGATAGAGAATGGCAGTGATATCCTGTACCCGGCGACGAGCTTCAATGGTCGGATAGTCCAGTTCATGCTCTTCTGGAATTTCAACATCCCAAAGCCGGAGATTGTTGACATTGTCATTGCCAAAGCCAATCTGCGGCACATCGTAAGGAACGGCCCGTAAGATTTTGGAATTCTCATAAAGAGGCACAATCCGGCCCTTTTCATTGGCATGGAGGGAAACATTTCCGAAGATTTTAACATCAACAATATCATGGTCCTTACGCGTTTCCCAGACATTGCCCAGACTGCCAAACCAAGCATCAGGAATTTCTACCTGATAGCCATCTACGATGCGTTGCTTAAAGAGTCCATAGCGATAGCGAATCCCATTTCCAAATCCTGGATAGCCAGTGGTTGCCAGCGAGTCCATGAAGGCAGCCGCCAAGCGTCCCAGACCGCCATTCCCCAAGGCCATGTCATACTCAGCATTCTTGACATCTTCAAAGTCAACGCCCAAATCGGCAAAGCCTTCCTTAACCGTATCAAGGATACCTAAGTTGAGCAGATTGGTTTCCAGCATACGTCCTGGTAAGAACTCGATAGAAAAGTAATAAGCTGTCTTTTGCTGCTGCTCAATCAACTGATTGCGGCGCTCCAGCCATAGAGGAGTGATATACTTGCGGAAGGTGCTGGCCAAAGCCTGAAAAAGCTCCACTGAAGTCGCATCAGCAACCTTAATCAGCTGTCTTTCATGTAGAATATCCTTAAAATCTCGAATAAAACGTTCTTTTGTCAGTTCCATGGTGGGTGGTTATCTCCCTTTCTTAATAGCGGGAAACAGTTTTTAAACGCAGGAATACTTTTTTTCAATCAAGATGGGAAACACTCGCTTCAGCCACAAGCTAAAAACAGGGCTCCAAAACAGTATGATAATATATAAAAATGTAATTCTCACGGAAATCCTCCCTTGTCCCATGGACAAGAGAGGATTTTTTTACTGATTCCAAAGTAAATGTTATAGAAGTGATTGATATATATCACTGTAAGCCTGGCTGGCTGTGTCCCAGGAGAAGTCTCTCTCCATCGCCTGCTCTTGCAGAGATTTCCAAGCTTCCTTGTCATCCACATAGAGCTTGAGGGCCTCCTTGAAGGTCCAAGTCAGCCAGTAGCCAGAAAAGTTATTGAAGCTAAAGCCAGTTCCCTGTCCTGTATAGGCATTGTAAGGCTCCACGGTATCACGCAAACCGCCCACTTCGTGCACCAAAGGTAAGGTTCCGTAGCGCATAGCCATCATTTGTGACAGTCCACAAGGCTCGAAGCGGCTTGGCATGAGGAAAATATCGCTGGCAGCGTAAATCTCCTGAGCCAAGGTTACATCAAAGAGAATGTTAGCTGAAAGCTTTTCAGGATAAGCATGGGCAAACCAAGCGAAAGCCTGCTCAAAAGCTGGATCGCCTGTTCCCAAGAGGATAATCTGCACATCTTCCTGCAGGAGATTGTGCAACTCTTCCACTACCAGGTCAAAGCCTTTCTGACGTGTCAGACGGGAAACAATCCCAACAACCGGCACATCATCACGCACAGGCAGACCAACTCTCTCTTGCAAAGCCCGCTTATTTTCTAGTTTACCAGATAAGTCAGATTTGTCAAAATGATGAGCTAATAGCGGATCCGTTTCTGGATTATAGATATCTGTATCAATACCGTTCACAATTCCGACCAATTTACCGGACTCCATCCGCAGGATTTGATCCAAATTGCAGCCAAATTCTGGTGTCCGGATTTCACCTGCATAGCTTGGTGATACAGTTGTCACTCGATCCGCATATAGAATACCAGCCTTCATCCAGTTGAGACAGTCATTCCAACGCAGGGTTCCGTCTGCATAGCGCTCATAGCCCACTCCAAACAGTTCCCAAAGCATGCTGTCAGGGAATTGACCTTGGAACTCCAGATTATGGATGGTTAAGACAGTCTTGATATTCTGATAGGCTTGAATCCAATGGTATTTTTCCTTAACCAAGAAAGGAATCATAGCTGTATGATAATCGTGAACATGCAGAACATCTGGAATGAAATCAATCCGCTCCATCAACTCTACTGCTGCTAACTGGAAGTAAGCAAAGCGCTCACCGTCATCAAAGTCCCCGTAAACATGACCTCGGAAGAAATAATGCTGATTGTCAATAAAATAGAAGGACACACCATTCAAGACCAGTCGCTTGACCCCAACATACTGACGGCGCCAGCCAACACTGACTTCAAAGTAGAAAAGGTCTTCCACTTGGTCGCCAAATTTGGCATGGGTCATGTCATAGTAAGGCAGAATAACACCAACTTCATGGCCAGCCTTGACCAGTGATTTGGGGAGAGCGCCGATAACGTCTCCCAAACCACCTGTCTTAGAAAATGGGGCTCCTTCTGCTGCTGCAAATAAAATCTTCATCGAATTATGTCCTCTGTAACTTTTTGGCCCTTCTTGACTACGATTGGGTCTTCTGCTGTTCCGCGAATCACCACGCCTTCGGCAATTTCAACACCCTTGTCCACAATCGCGTACTCAATAGTTGCATTTTCTCCAACTTTCACTCGAGGGAAGAGAACACTGGATTTAACACTGCTTCCAGTCTTAATCTTGGTATTCCGCGAAATCACAGAATTGATGACTTCACCTTCCACAATGCTTCCTGACGCAAATTGAGAGCGAGATACTTTTGAAGACTCAGCATAGTAAGTTGGCTCTTCATTCTTAACCTTGGTGTAAATCTTTTGGTTCGGACTGAAGAGAGAGTAGAATTTCTTACTTTCAAGCATATCGATATTGGATCTGTAGTAGGTCTCTACAGAATATATATTCGCCAGATAGCCTGTATATTCGTAGGCAAATGCCCCTTCCTGAGTTGCTAAATCACGCAGGACATAGCGAAGTTTTTGCGGATGCTCTTTCTTAGCTTCTTCTTCCAGCTTTTCAATCAGCCATGGAGTATCTACCACAAAGATGTCTGTAGACATATTGAAGAGCTCAGCATCTTCACGGCCGTCAAAGAGTTTATGCCCTCTGACATGGTCCGTTTCGTCAATATCTAGGACAGCATTCACATCCGAAATATTTTCCTTATGCAATTTCTTATAGACAACTGTAATCGGCTGTTCTGTTGTATTGTGCAAATGGAAAACTTGATTGAGGTCAATATTAACCAGGATATCGCAGTTAAGTGCAACAGTTTGGTTGGAACCAGAGCGTTTCAGATAGGTCAAAAGCTGATCATAGTATTCCTCACCGACTGTAGAGCTTTCTACACGGGTATTGTAGATTCCCAGGTAATAGTGGCTGAGCAAGGTAGACAGACCCCACTCACGACCAGAACGAATATGGTCAAAGACAGAGCTAATATTGTCCTGCTGGAAGATACCAAAGACACTGCGGATACCAGCATTGGCAAGACTTGAAAGCGGGAAGTCAATCAAGCGGTATTTCCCACCGAATGGCAAGCTGGCTACTGGACGATGATTTGTCAGAGTTGACATATCATGGAAGCCGACTGTGTTTCCTAAAATTGCTGAGTATTTATCAATCTTCATCTTTTGGTACCCCCACTTTCTCGTTGTATCCGACAACATATACTTCCTCTGTACCATCAATCTCTACACCATCAGAGATAATCGCACCTTCGCCGATAATGGCTCGCTTAATCTTAGCGTCTTTGCCAATAACAGCTCCACTCATGATGACAGAGTCTTCAATGATTGCACCCTTCTTGACCTGAGCACCAGTAGAAAGAATAGAGTGTTTTACTGTACCGTCAACGAAACATCCATCAACGACCAGCGAATCTTCTACATGGGAATTTTCACTGATGAAGTTTGGCGGAGAAATCAAGTTGCGAGAATAAATTTTCCAGCGACGATTGCGGCTATCCAGAGCATTTTCTGGGCTGATGTATTCCATGTTGGCTTCCCAGAGAGACTCTACTGTACCAACGTCTTTCCAATAGCCTTCAAAATCATAAGCATAAACGCTTTCGCCAGATTCAAGGTAGTTAGGGATAACATTCTTACCAAAGTCAGACATATCCACATTGCTCTTCTCAGCAGCTACCAGCATATTGCGCAGACGCTGCCAGTCAAAGATATAAATCCCCATAGAAGCCTTGGTGGACTTAGGATTTTCTGGTTTTTCTTCAAATTCAACAATCCGATTATTGGCATCTGTATTCATGATACCAAAACGGCTGGCTTCTTTGAGAGGCACATCCAGAACAGCCACAGTCAGGCTGGCATTGTTGTCCTTGTGAGACTGAAGCATGTCATCATAGTCCATCTTGTAGATATGGTCCCCAGACAAAATCAGGACATACTCAGGATTGATACTGTCGATATAGTCGATATTTTGATAAATCGCATGGCTGGTACCTTCAAACCAACGATTCCCTTCGCTCGCAGAATAAGGCTGAAGAATGGACACGCCTGAGTTAATACCATCGAGCCCCCAGCTAGAACCATTTCCGATGTGACTATTCAGAGCTAATGGCTGGTATTGAGTAATGACACCGACATTGTGAATACCGGAGTTGGCACAGTTAGACAAGGCGAAGTCAATAATACGATAGCGGCCGCCAAACTGTACCGCAGGTTTTGCGATACTCTGTGTGAGCTTTCCAAGACGAGTTCCTTGCCCGCCGGCAAGAATCAAAGCTAGCATTTCATTCTTCATAGACTACTACTCCTTTGTGGAATCTTTTTTAACATTTTTGCGAGCAATCCGACGCTTGATCTTCCAGATGCTGGCTCCAAGAGCTGGCAGTGTAAAGGTCAAGGTCTGTGGATAATCTTTCCAAAGTCCTTCTTGAGACTGAACTGTTTCGTTATGTTCTTTCCAAACACCTCCCCATTCTTCTAATTCAGTGTTCCATACTTCTTCATAAATGGCTTCCACTGGAACACCAATGGTAAAGTTTTTCCGCTCTACCGGCGCCATATTAAATACACAAACTAACATATCTCCTTTTTCTGTCTTACGGATAAAGGAGAGGACACTTTGATCAGTGTTATCCGCATCTATGATTTCGATACCATCATAGCTCAGATCAATTTCCCAAAGCGGACGATTGTCTTTATAGAAGGCATTGAGTGCAGCAGTAAAGCCCTGCATTTTCTTGTTCATCTGATCGTCCAAATTAGACCATTCTAGTTGCTCTTCTGACTTCCATTCTAGGAACTGACCAAATTCTGAGCCCATAAAGAGCAATTTCTTGCCCGGATGGCAGATCTGATAGGTCAGCAAGTTGCGGAGCCCCGCAAATTGATTGTAACGGTCACCCCACATCTTGTGCATGAGACTCTTCTTGCCGTGAACTACTTCATCATGTGAGAATGGCAGGAGGAAGTTTTCAGAGAATACGTACATAAAGCTAAAGGTCACTAGATTAAAATCGTACTTACGATAAATCGGATCTTCCTCGTAGAAACGAAGGATATCATTCATCCAGCCCATATTCCACTTGTAGTCAAATCCGAGACCACCCAGCTCTCTCATCCCCGTAATCTTGGTCTCTGAGGAGCTTTCCTCTGCAATCATCATGACATCAGGATGGGCTAATTTGATAACCGTATTGAGGCGTTGCAGGAAGTAATAACCTTCATAGTTACGATTGCCGCCATCTATATTTGGCTGCCATGGACCGCTGTCATAGTCTAGATAAAGCATATTGCTGACAGCATCAACCCGAATCCCATCCAGATGATAAAAATCAATCCAGAATTTAATGCTGGAAATCAAGAAGGACTGAACTTGATTCTTGCCCAAATCAAAGTTGAGAGCACCCCAGCCGTAGTTATGGGCCCGATCATGATCCTGATACTCAAAAGTCGGTGTCCCGTCATAGTAGGCCAAAGCATCATCATTAATAGTGAAATGACCTGGTACCCAGTCCACAATAACACCGATATTGTTTAAGTGGCATTCTTCGACAAAGTCCTGAAATTCCTCAGGAGTTCCGTAGGTGTGTTCAAAGGCAAAGTAGCCCATGAGCTGATAGCCCCAGCTAAGTCCTAGCGGATGAGCCATAAGCGGCATAAATTCCACATGTGTGTAGTTCATCTCTACTAGATAAGGAATCAAGTCTTCCTTTAACTGGGCAAAGCTATAAGGACTGCCGTCTTCATTGCGTTTCCACGAGCCGGCATGCACTTCATAGATATTGACCGGCCGAGAGAAGAAGCCCCAGCGCTTCCGGCGTGCCAGCCAAAGACCGTCTTTCCACTTCTTCTCAGGAATAGTGCGGATAACTGCTCCCGTGCCTGGACGCTCTTCCAGATAGATAGCCAGCGGATCAATTTTCAAAATTTCCTGACCACTGCTGCGCTTGATATTGTACTTGTAAATATCACCTTCCTTAGGTAGCTCTGTGAAGACTTCCCAAACGCCCGCTTCATTTCGGACCATAGGAATCTGCTCTTCATACCAATTGGTGAAATCTCCAATCAAATGGACACTCTGAGCATTAGGCGCCCAAACGCGGAAAGAGTAGCCAGACTTGCCGTCCACTTCATCCTGATGCGCCCCTAGATAATGCTGTAAATGAAAGTTTTCACCTGTTGTAAAGGTTCTTAATGCTTCGTTCTTATCCATGCAATCACCTTTCTATTTGTAAGCGTTTTCTATAATACTATTCTACATTATTTTTATCTCTTTTTCAAGTAAATTTCAAATATCCTTACGGAAAATTACTAAAACCGAACATTAGCTGAAATTAGTAATAAATGAGAGAGAAAACACTGCATTTTGTGTCTCTCGATATGTTTTCATTCCTTTTTCGCTAAATATAGGAGCTATCCAAAACAAGAAAAAGATGAAAATTTTCATAAAGATATAGACCAATATGTAAATTTACATTTTAAAATAATAAGCACTTAAAAATATAAATAGTTGGTTCTTTTTCAAATAGTTCGATAATCTTGTTAGATTTACAAGTTCATCAAGGTAAGAAAAAAGGCCGCACAAAGCCGCCTTTCTCATTATTTCACATCAAACACGATGGATTTCACTTGTGTCATCGCTTCGATACTGTAACGAATCCCTTGCACTCCAGCTCCAGATCCCTTAACACCAAGGAATGGGAAGTTATCTGGACCACGTTGGGTCTTATTATTGATGTGTACAGTACCCACTTCCAGTTTCTCAGCAATTTCAAATGCTTTCGGGAAATCATTTGTAAAGACTGAAGATTGAAGACCAAATTCTGACTGGTTACAGATCTGGATAGCCTCTTCAACGGAAGTCACACGAATAATCGGAAGAACAGGACCAAATGGCTCTTCCCAAGCTAATTTCATATCCAGTGTCACATGGTCAAACAAGGCAGGCCAGATGAGATTTGCTTCACGTTTGATTTCTGTCAAGGCTGACGCTCCCTTTTCTTGAGCATCTTCAATCAAGCCCCAGATGAAATCTGCTGATGCATTATCAATGACTGGTGTGATATCCGCATTATCAAAGGGATCACCAACCGTCAATTTCTCTACCTCTGCCTTAATCAGCGCCGCTAATTTATCTGCTACGCTCTCCATGACAATGACACGTTTAATAGCTGTACAGCGCTGGCCTGAATAACTGTATGCCCCGCCAACAATCTGCTTAGCTGCATGCTCCAAGTCAGCATCTTCCAGTACAACTGCAGCATCCTTACCACCCAATTCTAGCATAATTGGACGCATACCAGCTAACTTACCGATGCGTTCACCGATTGGAGTGGAGCCAGTAAAGTTAATGTAGTTTACTTCCTTATGCTCAATGATGTAATCCCCGATTTCTGAACCACGTCCTGTGATGGTATTGAAAACACCAGCAGGCAGACCAGCCTCAGCAAAAGCCTGAGCCAAGAGCAAACCAGAGATTGAACCTTGAGTAGGTGGCTTAAACATCACGACATTTCCACCGATAAGGGCAGGAGCAATCTTAGAACCAGACAGGTTGACTGGGTAGTTAAATGGCGCAATGGCCAGTACAACTCCTACGGGCTCACGACGGACCACAGCCAATTTTTTCTTGCTGGCAGCTTCAAAGCCACCACCTTCCATAACCTGACCGTGAATACGAATCCCTTCTTCAGCCGCATAGCGAATCAAGTCTGCTGTCCGGACCACCTCTCCGACTGCCGCTTTGATACCCTTGGCAACTTCTTTAGCAAGAATTTCGCCAATCTTCTCCTGATCGCGCTCCAAAATATCCGCAACCTTATGCAAATAAGCTGCACGTTCAACTGCTGAAAGAGCTCGCCAAGCTGGCAAAGCCGCACGAGCGCTCGCCATCGCATAGTCTACCTCTGCCTGAGTCATCGCAGGAACAGTTCCTAAAATCTCATTGTTGATGGGAGATGAGATGGTGATTTCATTTTCAGAAACTTTCCACTCTCCATTTATATAGTTTTTATATTGTGTCACTTGTCCCCTCCAAAATGTTATTAAATATTATTTTACCAAATTTTCTGAAAATTTCAACCAAAAGTTATAAATTTAAAGAATTTTTTCACAATTAAGATAGATTATTAAATTTTGTTCATATTAGAACTGCTTATTTTCTGTTTTCTTTGATTTCAACTTTCTGCACAAGCTTCATTATGCCCTTGAAGAAAACTAAAAAAGACCAAGAACATTTTCCTGATCTTAATTCTTCATATTAATCGAAGTCTAGATATTCTTTTTCAAGCTCAAGAACTTCTTCCATCGTTGCACATTCAGTCAGTGCACGCTGAGCCAATTCTTGCATCTTCTTCGTATCCAGTTTCTTCATGAGACTGCGAGTCCGAAGAACAGAAGTCGCGCTCATAGAGAATTCATCCAAGCCCATACCTACGAGCAATGGCACCGCTGTTTGGTCGCCGGCCATTTCTCCACACATACCTGCCCACTTGCCTTCAGCATGAGCTGCCTTGATAACATTGTTGATCAAGCGAAGGATAGATGGGTTGTAAGGTTGATAGAGGTAAGAAACTTGCTCATTCATCCGGTCAGCTGCCATAGTGTACTGAATCAAGTCGTTGGTACCGATTGAGAAGAAGTCTACTTCCTTGGCAAATTGATCCGCCAGCATAGCTGCTGCTGGAATTTCAATCATGATACCCACTTGGATATTGTCTGCTACTGCAACGCCTTCAGCCTGTAACTTAGCTTTTTCTTCTTCATAAACCGCTTTAGCTTTGCGGAATTCTGTCAGAAGGGCTACCATTGGGAACATGATGCGCAATTGTCCATGTACAGAAGCACGCAAGAGAGCGCGAATTTGTGTACGGAACATAGCATCGCCAGTTTCAGAGATAGAAATACGCAAAGCACGGAAACCAAGGAATGGGTTCATTTCATGCGGCATATCGAAGTAAGGAAGCTCCTTATCTCCACCGATGTCCATAGTACGAACAACAACTGGTTTTCCATTCATTCCTTCAAGTACAGCCTTGTATGCTTCATACTGCTCATCTTCTGTCGGGAAGTCTTGAGAATCCATGTAAAGGAACTCAGTCCGGTAAAGACCAACTGCTTCTGCACCGTTAGCATTGACACCTTCAACGTCTTTTGGCGTACCGATATTGGCTGCCAATTCGAAGTGCTTGCCATCTGCAGTCACAGTCTGAGCATCTTTAAGCAATTCCCATTCAGCTTTTTGCTTAGCATAAGCCTCACCAGCTGCCTTGAATGCTGCGATTTGTTCTTCAGTTGGATTGATAATTACTTCACCAGTGATACCGTTAGCTGCAATCACATCGCCGTCTTTTACAAGCTCAGTAATATTATTAGTTCCCAATACTGCTGCGATTTCAAGCGTACGAGCCATGATAGCAGAGTGGCTTGTCCGGCCACCGATATTGGTTACAAAAGCTTTAACGAATTTCTTATCCAGCTGTGCTGTATCAGAAGGAGTCAAGTCATGAGCAATGACAACTGATTCTTCATTGATAGACGCTGGGTTTGGCAATTTCTTGCCCAAAAGGTTAGCAAGAACACGTTTTGTCACGTCGCGGATATCTGCCGCACGCTCTTGCATATATGGATTGTCGTCCATGTTTTCAAAGAGAGTGATAAACATGTCCGTTACTTCTTTCAGACCAGCTTCTGCATTGGTCTTTTTCGCACGGATTGTTTCTTTGATTTGCCCAACCATTTCAGGGTCAGCAAGTACCATTAAGTGAGCGTCAAATACCTGAGCGGCTTCCTCACCAAGGCTATCTACTGCTTTCTCACGGATAACAGAAAGCTCGTTCTGTGAAGCTTCAAGAGCTGCATCCAAACGAGCCTCTTCTGCATTCGTATCTTCGACTGAAACAGTCTCAAATGATAAATCCGGTTGAACTAATAGATATGCCTTAGCAACGGCAACACCGTCAGATGCTGCAATTCCTTTAAGCATTTCTGTCATATTAAGCCAATCCTTCTTTTTCCATTGTTTCAGAGATTGCAGCGATAGCATCGTCTGCATCTGCACCTTCAGCTGAGATCTTAACATCAGCTCCTTGGCCAACACCGAGACTCATAACACCCATGATAGATTTCAAGTTTACTGATTTACCTTTGTATTCAAGTGTGATGTCTGAAGCGAATTTGCTAGCAGTTTGAACCAACAAAGTTGCTGGACGTGCGTGAATACCTGTTTCTGCTACAATGTGGAAATCTTTAGAAGCCATAGTTAGACTCTCCTTTTAAATAATTCTTTTTGAGTTATTGTGATAACCCTTACAAGTTGATATTATATCACCTTTTGAAATCTTTTTCAAGAATTTTATGGCTCGCTTACAAAATATTTCTTAGGAAATGAAAGCACTTCTTATTATATTGAAGGTGGAATTTCCAAGCCAAAGCCCCCATCTTTCAGCTTTTATTCAAAAATGACTTCCACCAAATTTTCAATCATAAAATCAAAAACTTGTTCAATATCAACAGGTAACTGATCCTTATGTGTAATGGTAGACATAGTTGCAAATAAAACAGAAATAGCTAAATCCTTATCAATCTTTAAACTTAGAAAGGACTGAGAAAAAATTTCTTCATTCAGACGAGCCGTTTGAGCATCAATTTCTTGTCGCTGTTCAAGACTCAGTTTATTATTAAAGTTTAAGTAATCAGGATTCTTTGTATCAAAGACAAATGTACTTTTTTCATACTCTTTAAAGACTGCCTTCAAAGCTTTAGACAGCCCCTCCTTTGATGGATTATCCTTCAAAATAGCTTCAAAAATGGAAAAAATCCTGTCTTGTGCATCGCGATAAACCTGAAAGAAGAGCTCTTCTTTATTTTTAAAAAAGGTATAAAAGGAACCTTTTGCAATCCCAACTTCTTGACAGAGAATATCAACACTCGTTTTCTTATAGCCAAAATTCATCCAGCTTTGACTGCAAACATCCTTAAATTTTTCAATTAATATTCTCTTTTCTTCTATTGTGAACCCTTTTGGCATAGTTTTCCTTTCTTTTTAAAAATCATATATGACTATTTACACAATTTTGGTCATATGGTATAATTGTTTTGTAGCTACTCGTTAAATATATCTTACTTTAGCTACAATTGCAATCTTTTTTATAGAAAAGAACTGATTTCTCTATTTCTTCTGTCTATTGAAGGCGCGCTATATTTAATAGAAAAGAAATAGAGGTTATAGACGATACAGTCTCTATTTTTACGAAAGGAAGACGCTATGAAGAAATTACTATTATTCATCTGCTCACTACTCCCTGTACTTAGCATTATCATTCCAAGCCCTGTATTGGCGGATAGTAAGACTTTACCTACAGGGGATAGCTATGAACAGATTGGTCAAAAGATAGAAGATTTTTATAAAAAAAATGAAAAGACATCCGCTGCGATGGAAACAGCTGTTTTTGATACAAATGGAACCATTTATCGAGGAAATTTCGGCTATATTGATAAGGAAAAACAGACCAAAGCTGATGATAGCGCCATTTTTGAATGGGGTTCTATCACTAAGCTGACTGTCTGGATATCTGTCATGCAGCTCTGGGAAGAAGGAAAAATTGATCTTGAGACTGATATAAAAAACTACCTGCCCAAGGACTTTCTCAAACATTTAAATTTCGATAAACCTATTACTATGCTAGATTTGATGAATCATCAAGCCGGATTTGACGAGCAAAATACTTACCTAAAAGGGGATAAAAGTATTGAAGAACTGATGAAGACCAGACAACCTAATCAAGTATTTGAACCAGGTACGACTACTGCCTATTCTAACTTTGGTACCGGACTAGCCGCTTATATTGTTGAGCAAATTAGTGGACAATCATTTTCCGACTATGCCCATGAGCACATCTTTAAACCCTTAGAGATGGAAAAAACGGCTATTTTGCCTGACTTGTCCGATAATGCATATGTCTATGAAAAACATAAAGAAGTCAAAAGCTATGATGCTAATGGAACTTATAAAAAAGATTCAGACTTTGAACTAAGTCTCTATCCTGTCGGCCGTGCCACAGGAACCTTAGACGACTTGCAGAAATTTGCCCAAGCCCTTCTAAAAAAGAAAGAACTTTTCAAACATCCTGACACTTGGAAAACTCTATATACTGCAAGCTCTACCTATCCAGGTACAGATATCCCTCTGAATGCACACGGATTTTGGTATCAAGAATATGGTGTCAGAGTTATTGGACACGGCGGCAATTCTGGAGGATTCTCTTCTTACATTTTACTTGACTTAGAGTCTGGTATTGGCCAAGTCATTATGACGAATCAATTTCAAGAAAAAATCTATAATTACAAGATGCCCGAGCTAGTATTTGGTCCTAAAAAATCTCCAAATAAACAATCTTATGCAAAATTCCATCCTGGTTACTATCGCAGCGCCCGTACTTTCAATAGTGGTCCCTTCTCTTTCTTAAGAACAGTTCCGGGATATACCTACTATATCAATGAGAAAGCAGATGCTGCTCAGCTCAACGGAGATTTCTGGGTCGCTAGTGAATCACAAGGACAAGAAAAAATCACGCGAGCCTATGGCGACGCGCTTCGGCAATCTAATTGGGATCTTATCAAAGATTATGGGATGCTCCTTCTTGCTGGATTGGCTATTTTGTTTAGTGCGATTAGTCTCCTTACCAATGCAGGTATCGATCTTTATCGCCTTATCCTAAAAAAATCCCAAAAGAAGACTTCATTAGCATGGAAAATATGGATATACCTAACCAATGCCGCTATTTTAAGCATCCCCTTCAACCTATTCAATATCTTTACTAAACTTATGAATGCTGCAGATGCTGACTATAACTGGAACTTTATAACATTAGCCATTCTAGCTCTGCTTCTTGCAATCGGCTCTCTTTATCCTTTCTATCTTAAAAACAAGGAAAAATGGAGTAAGAGTAAATTATTTATCACTAGTATTGCCAGCCTATCCTCTCTAATCATGGTCGCCAATATTCTCTACTGGTCTCTTTATCAATGGTGGGCTGCCTACTAAAAATAACATGTTATCCCTAGCTCCCTGCAGCAACATTTGCAGGGATTTTTTACATTCCAATCAAAAATATCTAGCTCGAATTCAGATCCAAAAACTCCTCCCTCCACTCCTCCTAGTGATTCCCTAAATTCTGTAACACAAGATATTGGATTTTGGTTTTTGGAAGGAAAAGCTACCAGTCATGTATCTAAAGTTTTAAGACTTGTTTAAGCATTGCCGCATCAGCATTTTGCTCCTTTTCTGCAATTTTTCACTTCTTTTCATTGTTTATATAAACACTATATATTGTATTGTAATCTATCCTATAACAAAATATCACACAATATTTAGTTCAAAACTATTGACATTCTATTTTCTTTTAGATATACTAGGTTCGTATTATTTAAAAGAAAAAAATGAAAGTTTAGAGGAATCTTTAATGGTAACTATTTACTCAAAAAACAACTGCGTTCAGTGCAAAATGACCAAGCGCTTCTTAGATACTAATCATGTAGAATATCGCGAAATCAACTTGGACGAACAGCCAGAATTTATTGACCATGTCAAAGATCTTGGTTTCAATGCTGCTCCTGTGATTCAGACAGCAACTGAGGCATTTTCTGGTTTCCAACCTGGTAAATTGAAAAAACTGTCTTAATGTAGTTTATTTTGAGGGCAGCGCGCCTTGATCGGGAGATAAACTAAAAGACATATTATCAGGGCAAACTGCAGCTCCTATGCTCATAGGGGCCGTTTCTTTTGTAAGGCGGAACTTTTTCCGCTAGCTAATTATCTTATTTATATAGAAAAGGGAAAACATGGGACTCAAACATTTAGAGGATGTGACATACTTCCGACTCAACAACGAAATCAACCGTCCGATTAACGGACAGATTATGCTCCACAAGGACAAAGAAGCCCTGGAAGCTTTCTTTAAAGAAAACGTTGAGCCAAACACCAAGCAATTTTCTTCTATTACAGAAAAGATTGAATATTTAATAGAAGAAAACTATTTGGAAAAGGAATTTATCCAGCTCTACTCTCCAGAATACATCGAGGAGCTGACTGCTTTTATCCATGCTCAAGATTTCAAGTTTAAATCTTTCATGGCTGCTTATAAGTTCTACAACCAGTATGCACTGAAGACAAATGATGGTGAATACTATCTGGAAAGCATGGAAGATCGGGTACTCTTCAATGCCCTCTACTTTGCCAACGGAGATGAAGCCATTGCCAAGGATATTGCCAATGAAATTATTCACCAGCGCTACCAACCGGCGACACCAAGCTTCCTCAACGCTGGTCGGGCTCGTCGCGGTGAATTGGTTTCCTGCTTCCTCATCCAAGTAACAGATGATATGAACTCAATCGGCCGCTCCATCAACTCTGCCCTGCAATTGTCTCGTATCGGAGGCGGGGTCGGTATTTCCCTCAGCAATCTGCGAGAAGCTGGAGCACCTATCAAGGGTTATGAAGGTGCTGCGTCTGGTGTTGTTCCTGTTATGAAACTCTTTGAGGACAGCTTCTCCTATTCTAACCAGCTGGGGCAACGTCAGGGAGCTGGGGTTGTCTACCTCAATGTCTTCCACCCAGATATCATCGCCTTCCTTTCTACTAAGAAAGAAAATGCTGACGAAAAAGTTCGGGTTAAAACCCTCTCACTTGGTGTCGTCATTCCGGATAAGTTCTACGAATTGGCACGTAAGAATGAAGAAATGTACCTCTTCAGCCCCTATTCTGTTGAACGCGAGTACGGAGTACCATTTGCCTACCTTGACATCACTGAAAAATACGATGAATTGGTCGCTAATCCAAATATCACTAAGACCAAGATCAAGGCCCGTGATTTGGAAACAGAAATTTCTAAGCTCCAACAAGAATCCGGCTATCCTTATGTCGTAAACATTGATACGGCCAACCGCTCAAATCCAATCGACGGTAAAATCGTCATGAGTAACCTTTGCTCTGAAATCCTGCA
>CAUSOG010000018.1:0-44980 GCA_963533195.1 uncultured Streptococcus sp.
TTAGCCAAGAATTAGCAGAACGTGTTTCAAAATCAGAAAAAGATTCTTTAGAAGTCATGTTTTATTGTGAACATCATCGTTTGCCAAAGGCAGATGAGTTAGATGATTATAATTATTCAGATACGATTGTACATAGAGGCGATGGATTTGTTGTATATGAGACAGAGGGTTATTACGAAATTAGCTTCTTTAAAGAAATTGTAGGAGCCATGGGTCCAGAAGTTTGCTATCCCATTACTAAGGAACTGATGGATAAAGCATTTGAATCTTCTAGGGGAGCATATGAGGTGATGATTTATGCCGAAACAGAGCACTGGTCTTTAAATAATTAGTAGATTGGTATCAAATAGTGAAGGTGATGGAATGGAAACAATTTATTTAAGCAAAAAAGATATGTTGGAAATCTGTCAAGATGGGGATAAGTATTTCTTGCGTTATCCAACTTTTAATATAACCATGCCAGAAGTGGTGAAAGAAATCCCCAAAGAAGCGGCCGATAGCTATATGTCGGGAGAACATACTGGCAAAGAGTTGATGAATTATGCAGATTATGGCTTTTGGAGATCTAAAAAGCAATATACACAAGATGAGTCTGGTAAGCTCTTCATCGAAAACCATCCTTCTTTTATTTTAAAAAACCCAGGAAATAGTTGTCGTCTTTTTACAGCAGAAGAATTTACCCAAATCGTTACCCAAGCCATTGATTCAGAACTGGAACCAACTGAGCTTGACGCAATTGGTGTAGTTGATAATCATTTAGAGTTACTCCTTGTTGATTCAGTCGATTGGCAGGAAGAAATAGAAGCAGTCCATCTGGAAATTCTGCAAGAAAAAATGAACAATTATATTCACTTTCTCGAAAGCAAGCAATACGGTGATAACTTTGATAAAAAAGTCATCCATATCACCTTTCAATATTCCCCTTCTGACAACGGATTAGCTTTTCTAGCTGCTGCTCAGAAGACATTACAGAACACAGATATGAGTTTGAAAGTAGAATTGCCGGAGTGAGAAAAAACCACAGAAATTCCTCGTGAACTTCTGTGGTTTTCTTTTACTCTTGATAGGTAACAATGCCGATGATGGTATCGACAGCGCGTTCCATGGTTTCTAGGCTGACATATTCGAAGCGTCCATGCATGTTTTCGCCGCCAGCAAAGAGGTTAGGTGTCGGGATGCCCATAAAGGAAATTTTAGAGCCGTCAGTGCCGCCACGGATTGGCTCGATAATAGGCTGGATGTCCAGACTTTCCATGACTGCCTTGGCGATATGGATAGGTGTCATGTCCTTTTCAATGACCTGCTTCATGTTGTAATACTGGTCTTTGAGGGTCAAGATAACGCGTTCGCTGCCCAGTTCTTGATTCATCTTTTCAGCAATAGCCTGCATAGCAGCTTTGCGATTTTCAAAAGCCTCTGTCTCAAAGTCGCGGACAATATAGCTTGCTTGAGCTTCTTCGACAGTCCCGGTCAGGTTCATCAGGTGGTAGAAACCTTGGTAGCCCTCAGTCTTCTCTGGTCGGTCGCTTTCTGGCAGTTGGTTGTGGAAGTCAATAGCCAATTGCAGAGCATTGACCATCTGGTCTTTAGCAGTCCCCGGATGGACATTGCGGCCTTGGAAGGTCAGTTCTGCTCCAGCAGCGCTAAAGGTTTCATATTGTAACTCGCCTAGCGGTCCGCCGTCTACAGTGTAGGCAAAGTCCACATTGAAGTCCTCAGCGTCAAACTTATCAGCACCGATACCGATTTCTTCATCTGGACCGAAGCCAACTCGGATTTCTCCATGCTTGATTTCTGGATGGGCAGACAGGTATTCGATAGCAGTCATGATCTCAGCAATGCCGGACTTGTCGTCTGCTCCCAAAAGTGTTGTTCCGTCAGTCGTAATTAAGGTTTGGCCCTTGTATTTATGGAGACTGGCGAAGTCTGCCGGATCTAAGTTAAAGCCGGACTGATCAAGCGGAATCACACCGCCGTCATAATTCTCAATGACCTGCGGCTGGATGTTTTCTGCGTTGAAGTCCGCCGTATCCATGTGGGAAATAAAGCCAATTTTGCGAGTAAAGCTAGGGTCGTTGGCTGGCAGAGTTCCAATCGCAAAGCCGTTGGGCAGGTAGTAGACATTTTCCAAGCCGACCCGCTTCATTTCAGGGATAAGGACATTTTTGGCAAAGTCCATCTGACTCTGGGTGCTGGGAGTAGTAGTAGATGTCTCGTCTGAGCGCGTGTTGACCTTGACATAAGTCAGGAAACGCTCTAAAAGATTAGGATATTTCATAAATGCTCCTTTTTCATTTCATTTAAGTCTATTTTAGCATATTCAGGGGAGAGTGAGAAATGTTTTTCGTTTCTTGAGGGCAAAGGTAAAATCTAGCAATTAGTTTTATATCTTGTCAAAATCTGGTAAACTATATCTATGCAAATGGAAAAAACAATCAGCAAAGCTGTGATTTTGGGGGCTTCGGGAGGTATAGGTCGTCAGTTGGCTAGAGAACTGGCTCAAAGGACAGACCAGCTTGTTTTGGTCGGCAGAGATGAAGCTAAGCTCACTCAGTTACAAGAGGACTTGTCAGGAGCTAGGGCTCAGTTGTCCTGTAGGTTTTTGAATTTGCTGGATGCAGCAGCTGTGGACGATTTTGCTCAGCAGCTAGAGGCAGATCTACTGATTAATTGCTGCGGTCTGGCGAACTTTGGTCCAGCGCTATCTCTTTCGGAAGCAGATGAAAATGCCCTCTGGCAGGTTAATTATCAGGTACCGATTCGACTGATGAAGCAGGTTGCGGAGCGCAATCGCAAGATAAGGCTTGTCCAACTTTCCTCTCTGGCAGCCCTTTGTCCCCATCCTTATCTGGCGGCTTACAGCTCTAGCAAGGCCGCTTTGCAGACCTACTGCTTAGCCTTGCAAGAAGAACTGTGCTTCAAAGGCTCTGAAGTGACAGTTTGCCTTTACATTTTAGGACCAGTTCGGACTGCTATCTTTCCTCCAGAGCTGCAGGATGCTTTGGGTGGAAGTCAGTTGCAAATGAGCCCGGAGATAGCAGCACGACACATTATCAGACTGCTTCATCAAGGCCGTTCCTATGCGATAGTTGGCAAGAGATATCGGCTACTGGCTTGGCTCATGAAGCTACTTCCGCAAAGATGGATTATCCGTTTGATTGGCGTTTATCTACGAAAGGGGCTTTGATCATGAAACTTATTTTTTTCCTGCTGACTACTGCTTACCTGCTTATTTTTATCTTGCGTTGGCTCTTGTCTTTGACTTATTTTAAAAAAGGGCAGAGCTCTTCATCAGACTTTCAAGAGGAGCTTTATACGGTGGTCCAGCCCATCCTATCTGGTGACCCTCGTTTGGAAAATGACTTACTAGCCAATCTCCAGCAGACAGAAGCAGTGGAGTTTTACTGGCTGATTGATCAGTCTGACCCAGAGGCGCAGCGAGTGGCTGACAAGATTTGTCAAAATCCCTCTTATGCCCAGCGTATTCGCGTTTTTCTCATGGAGGATGTCCCACAGGGGATTAATCCTAAGAGTTATAAGATTGAGCAGATTATAGATGAGCTGACCCGGCCTTATCTGATTGTTCTCGACGATGACAGCGTCATTGATTTTTCAAAAATGGGGGAGTTGACAGATTATCTGGGTGAGAATGTTATTTTGACTGGCATTCCCTATAATCAAGAGCAAAGCAATTTCTGGTCCAAGCTAGTGGCAGCTTTTGTCAATGGAAATTCTTTTATTACCTATTTTACCATGGCAGAAGTCAAAGCTAATCACTCGATTAATGGCATGTTCTACATTTTGCCACTTGAATTGGCTAGAGAGCAAAAACTTTTCAGTGCTATTAAAGACTATCTATGTGATGATTTGGCTGTAGCTGATTTTCTGCGTAGTAAGGGAGTTGAGATTATCCAGACGCGGGTGACTTGTAATGTTCGAACAACTATCAAGGATGCCAAGCGATATCTACTGCAGATGAAGCGTTGGCTGCTTTTTAGTTCCATCTATCTGAAGGAACACTTGGACTGGAAGGTTATTATTTTAATTGCTCTGCCTAGTTTCCTGCCCCTTCCTGCCTTGCTCATTAGTTTCTTTCTTGGCTGGCCTTTTGTGTTGCTGGCTTTGCTTTTGCTCTTGGTCAAGGCGGTTTGGATGCTGGCTTATCGTCGCCTTATCCTAACCGGCCGGCCGTATCTGGATGAGGTGTTTTACGAGGTACTGAATGACCTTATCTTGCCTTGGCTTTTCCTCTATGTCTTGCTTAGTCCGCCTCTGATTAACTGGCGGGGAAGGAAGATTAGAGTGACGGATGGGAAAATCCGCTATGAGTAAGATGAAGCAGTACTTGGATAAGTTGGATACTCTATCGCTAGACCAAACCATGTTGAAATCCAGCAAGGTCTTGCTTTTTCTCAGTGGCAGCAGTCATTTGGAGAGCGCTAGTCTGACTGCAGGACAGCTTGAGTTTCTTGACCAGATTTGTCCACCGGATTTCTCAATAGCGCCCAGTAATTTTCCGTTTAACCAGGGATTTGAGCATGAGCGACAAACCCAAGTTTCCTTGTTGACAGCTTCCATCTCCAATATCCGTTACTATTGGCATACTCTCTACAATCCTCGCTTTCAGAAGGCTTTGCAGCGTCACTTGTCTCCTTTACTGGATGCTGAGGAGGCTGTCATTATCTGCAAGAGCTCGGGGCTCAATATGCTGACCCAGTGGCTGGAGGATTTGGGTGAGGAAAATCTGCCCTTCAGACTGAGAGTGATTGCCCTGGGGCCTGTTTCACGGAGACTCCTAAACCGCAAGGATATTGACTCGCTGGTCATCAAGGGCAGGAAGGATATTTACAGCAGATGTCTAGATGGCCATCTAGCTGATGTGATAGTGGATAGCAACCATTTTGATTATGAATACAGGGAAGATGTTAAAGGATTAGTTTATGACTGGATTAGAAAAAGTGATAAAGATTGATGTGATTAGTGTGCCATTTAGTGGCCACCTACTGCCTACTTTGACCTTAGTTAAGCCTCTGCTGACGGATCCGCGTTTTCGGATTCGGGTTATCACTGGCTGCCAAAAGAAAGAGCTAGTAGAGGAAATTGGTTTTGATTGTCTGGCCCTCTTTCCAGAAAGACCGACAGTGATGGAAGACATCGCCAATACTCCGCAGCAAAGCAATCTTTTGATTGCCTATCAGCAGTTTCGAGCCAATTCTAGACTAATTCCAGAGGTTATAAACGAATTAAATCGAATTTGGCAAGAGGGCGGTAAACCGGATTTGGTCATAGCAGATTTTGTTGCTTCACCAGCAGGTCTGATTTCTGATCGCTTTGACATCCCCTGGATTACCACGATTCCGAGTCCGGTTGCGATTGAGTGCCGGACAACAACGCCGACCTATTTAGGGGGCTGGAAACCTCATCAAGGTGTCTTGTACAAATTCAGAGATGCCTTGGGCAGGCATGCTATTCGCTGTGGAAAGAAAATGGCCTTTGCTTTGGTCCAGAAGAGTTTGGGAGACTATCAAGATTTTAAACTCTATCGGGAAGACGGCACAGAAGCTATTTACTCGCCTTACTCTATCTTGGCTTTGGGCATGAAAGAGCTGGAGTTTCGAGATGATTTTCCTAAGCAGCTTCGCTGGGTTGGCTACAAATGCCTGTCCTTTGATCGTCTGCCTGCAGATCATGAGTCTTATTTTGAGACTGATAAGAAGCGGGTTTTAGTGACTTGCGGTACGCATTTAAAATGGGAGAAGGAGCGCATGGTGGAGCGGGCGAAAAAACTGAGCCAGCTCTACCCAGACTATCTCTTTTACGTCACCTTGGGAGAAGCTAGTGGCTTGGGTAATGCTCCGAAGAGACTGGCGGAAAACCTGCTGCTCTTTGACTATCTGCCCTATACAGATATTCTGGACAAGATAGATCTTGCTATTCACCATGCAGGAACGGGTATCATGATGGCCTGTATTGAGCAGGAGATTCCCAGTCTCATTTTGCCGCAGGATTATGACCAGTTTGACAATGCCGTTCGTGCTGAGCTTGCCCAGGTGGGGCTGGTTTCTCGCAGAAAGAATGATGCAGAAGTGCTGCGCCTTTTTAAGGAATTGACGGATCGTACGGACTGGTCTCAGTTGAAAAACTTTGCCCAGCAAAGCAAAGAATATCAGCCTACAGAGATTCTCTACCAAGAACTGGGGCGCCTGCTCAAGCTTGATTTATAACTGGAAAACTCAACAAACTATTAAAGCATACTTCCAATATTAAAGTGTCTGAATTATTAAATTTCCCTATTCTTTTCAAGGAATAGGTTTTTTGGTCTATTCAAGTCTTTTTTAAGATGTTAAAATGAAAGTGATTACAAGAAAGTCGTTGGAAAGTCAACTTGGCTTTCTCTGAGTAACTGAAGAGGAAAGATAATGAAGAAAGCAATTCTAATGATGACTTTTGGCTCGCCAGAGGAGATTAGCTTTGAGGGAGTGGCTGAATTTTTTACCAATATTCGCCGCGGTGTCAGGCCGCAAGACCATGAGATTCAGACCCTCTATGATAACTATGTCCTCATCGGTGGAACGCCTTTGCAGCGTATCAGTCTAGAAGAGGTAGAAAAGGTCCGTCAGCGTTTATCTGGTGAGTATGCGGTTTATTTTGCCAATAAATTCTCACGTCCTTTTATCCCTGATGTGATTAAGCAGATGGAAGAGGATGGTATTGAGGAATGTATCTGTTTGATCCTAGAGCCTCATTTTTCTTACTATTCTGTCATGGGTTATGAGAAGTTCATCCAGAGTGATTCCATCCGCTTTAATATCATTAAGGAATGGTATCAGGAAGAAGCTATCCTTGATTATTGGGCAGAGGAGCTGAGAAAGATTCTTACAGAAGAGGTTAGAGAAGAGACCTTCAAGATTTTCTTCTCAGCCCACAGTGTGCCTATTCTGGCCTTGGATTTCGGAGATCCTTACATTGATCAGATTTATGACAATGCCCGCTTGATTGCTGAAAGGTTAGGTCTGACAGAAGAGGATTATCTGAACGTTTGGCAAAGTGAGAGTGACATCGGACTCCCTTGGATCAAGCCTGATGTGCTGGACTACATGCGCCAGCAAGAAACACATCCGCAGCATTATATTTTTGTGCCGATTAGCTTTATAAGTGAGCATATAGAGGTTCTTTTTGACAATGATGTGGAGTGTAAGGAACTTTGCAATGTTCTGGGTGTTGCTTATCACAGACCTCCTATGCCCAATGCAGACGACCGTTTAATTGAGGCCCTGATTCAAACTATCCGCCGCCATGAGCATGAACCCTTCAAAGAGTGTTTTCCAGAAGAAGAAACCTTCGATGAATTGCAGCCGTCGGAGGAGAGCAGCCAGATTCTTGCAGAGGATGAAGAGCTGAAAATGCCAGATTTTGTCAAGAAACTGATTGAGAAAAAGGGGCGCGAGAATGTTAAGATGCCATATTTTGTCAAGAAAATGCTGGAGAAAGCAGGAAAGCTGTCCAAGAGTTGATTGTTCATATTCGTTGATGATTTTATAAGATTATTCTAGAAGGAGAAAACCGTGAGACTTTGGCACCAAGATTTGATTGAAAAACTTCCGCGCCAGCAGCTTTTAGGCCAGCACCGAGAATGTGCAGCCTTACGTGGTCGAGGGTGGGGCAAGCCGCATGCGACGGTCAACTATGTTTTTGAGCACAGCCCTTATTGCCTATATGCTTATCATCTACTGATTATGGAAGAGATGCAGAAGCGGGGCTATCAGCCGGATCCCTTTTGGCTGGACAAGGACTACCGTGGCAAGACCTGCCCACCCTACCAGGAGTTGCTAGCTGAGGAGTTCGAACATCCCATTTATCCGGAGCATGACGCAGCCTATCTGCAAGAATGCTTGGAAAATCTGAAAGAGAAGGGAATAGATATTTTCTGATTTCCAAGTGCCAAGACGGCATAGTATTAAGGTTATAGAACAAAAAAAGAAGAGACATTGCTCTTCTTTTTTGACTTTTATGAATTCAAAATAAACTTCTCAATAGCAGTAGCAACCCCATTTTCTTCACAGCTGTCTGTGACGGCATCGGCTAGGCTTTTGACATAGTCTGAAGCATTTCCCATGGCAACACCGAGACCTGCATATTCCAGCATCTCGATGTCGTTGTTGGCATCACCGATTGCCATGATTTCCTGAGGGGTGATGTCTAATTGTTTAGCCAATCGCTCTAAGGCAAAGGCTTTGGTCACACCAGACGGCATAGCCTCGTAAATAACTGGCTGGGAGCGAACACCACTGAAACGCTGGCAGATTTCTTGGCCAAAGTCGGCTTCAAAAGCATCTACCTGCTCTTGGCTGCCTAAAAACATAGCTTGGAACATTCTGTGTTGACCGCTGCAAGCCTCTTCCAAGCTAATCTCGGTTGGAGTGGTGAAGACTAAGCTAGCGTCATTCACGACATAGGAACTGGCTTTTTCTCCGACAACGAAATAATGCTCTTCATCAAAGAGAGTCAGCTGGACAGGGCTATTTTCAGACAGGGAGTAGAGATAGCGAATATCCTGACCGCTCAGTTCTTGCCAGTCCACCAGACTCCAGTCACTGGTCTGGTGAGTGGCGCAGCCATTGTCCACGATAACATATTCGTTTTCTTGTGCAAGGCCCAGCTTGTCATAATAGGGCTTGACGCCAACCAAGGGACGGCCTGTGCAGAGAACCAATTTGACTCCTTTTTCAATAGCTCGGTGCAGAGCTTCGATGTGAGCCTGGGGAATTTCTTTTTTGCTGTTGAGCAAGGTGCCGTCCATATCAAGTGCAAGAATTTTAATCATAAAGTGTCTCCAAAATTATTCTGTGATAAGTATAGCATAATTTATAGAGAAAGTCCGAGTCTATAGGAAAAATCACTGGTCTTGTGTTATAATAAATAGAATACCCTAAAAGGATGAGAAAAATGAATTTAGAAGATTTGAAAAAACGTCAGGAGAAAATCCGCAATTTCTCCATCATTGCCCACATCGACCACGGGAAATCAACCTTAGCCGACCGGATTTTGGAGGCGACTGAGACGGTTTCCAGCCGGGAAATGCAGGCCCAACTCTTGGACAGCATGGACTTGGAGAGGGAACGCGGCATCACCATTAAGCTCAATGCTATCGAGCTCAATTATACTGCCAAGGATGGCGAGACCTATATCTTCCACTTGATTGACACGCCGGGACACGTGGACTTTACCTATGAGGTATCGCGGTCACTGGCAGCCTGCGAAGGGGCTATTTTGGTTGTGGATGCTGCTCAGGGGATTGAAGCTCAGACCTTGGCAAATGTCTATCTAGCGCTGGACAATGACTTGGAAATCCTGCCAGTTATTAATAAAATTGACCTGCCAGCTGCGGATCCAGAGCGGGTGCGGGCAGAAATTGAAGACGTGATTGGTCTGGATGCTAGCGAAGCCGTATTGGCTTCTGCCAAAGCTGGCATCGGAATTGAGGAAATTTTAGAGCAGATTGTGGAAAAAGTTCCAGCTCCGACTGGAAATGTAGAGGCACCGCTCAAGGCCTTGATTTTTGACTCGGTCTATGATGCCTATCGTGGGGTAATCCTGCAAGTGCGGGTTATGGACGGCGTGGTCAAGCCGGGAGATACCATTCAGCTCATGAGCAATGGCAAGACCTTTGACGTGACTGAGGTCGGCATCTTTACACCCAAGGCTATTGGACGTGATTTCTTAGCGACAGGGGATGTTGGTTATATCGCAGCCTCTATCAAGACGGTACAGGATACTCGGGTCGGGGATACAGTGACCTTGGCGGACAATCCAGCTGCAGAGCCACTAGCTGGCTACAAGCAGATGAATCCTATGGTCTTCGCTGGTCTCTATCCGATTGAATCCAATAAATACAATGACCTGCGTGAGGCTCTTGAAAAGCTCCAGCTAAACGATGCCAGTCTGCAGTTTGAGCCAGAAACATCTCAGGCATTGGGATTTGGGTTCCGCTGTGGTTTCTTAGGCTTGCTGCACATGGATGTTATTCAGGAGCGTTTGGAGCGTGAGTTTAATATTGATTTAATCATGACTGCTCCGTCGGTTATCTATAAGGTCAATATGACAGATGGCGCCTCCCTTGATGTGTCCAATCCGAGCGAGTTTCCAGACCCGACCAAGATTGATTCCATCGAGGAGCCCTATGTCAAGGCGCAGATTATGGTGCCACAGGAATTTGTCGGAGCGGTGATGGAGTTGGCTCAACGCAAGCGCGGTGACTTTGTGACCATGGACTATATCGATGATAATCGGGTCAATGTCATCTATCAGATTCCGCTTGCTGAAATCGTCTTTGACTTCTTTGACAAGCTCAAGTCCTCTACTCGTGGCTATGCTAGCTTTGACTATGAAATTTCTGAGTATCGCTCGTCCAAGCTGGTGAAGATGGATATTCTCCTCAATGGCGATAAGGTTGATGCTCTCAGCTTTATCGTTCACAAGGAATTTGCCTATGAGCGTGGTAAGCTGATTGTAGACAAGCTCAAGAAAATCATCCCTCGTCAGCAGTTTGAAGTACCCATTCAGGCTGCTATCGGTCAAAAAATCGTGGCTCGGACAGACATCAAGGCTCTGCGTAAAAATGTCTTGGCCAAGTGTTATGGTGGTGACGTTTCTCGGAAGCGCAAACTCCTAGAAAAACAAAAAGCCGGTAAAAAAAGGATGAAAGCTATCGGATCTGTCGAAGTCCCACAAGAAGCCTTCCTGAGTGTTTTGAGCATGGATGAGGAATAAAGTCCGACGAACTTTTTTCGCCTGAGCCCTGAATTATAAAAGCGAAGACAATTTCAGTTGATGTTATTCATCCGAGCTTGGAAATAGGAGAGTGAGGCAAATCTTGGATAAACCGATTATCTTGATAATAGCCATAAGTTTCTTTATTGCTCTTACAAATTTAGTTTTATACCGATTCTATCGACGGGAGAAGAATATTCAGAAAAAATGTACTTTTAAAATTGAAGGTCTTGTGGTTGATTATGACAACCGTAATGAAATGTCTATCCCTTTGCCTATTGTAGAATATCTCGTGAATGGGACAACATACAGAAAAAAATTTGAATATGCTTATTATGTAGAAACTCCTAGGAAGAAAGAGCAAAAAGATGTCTTTGACAGGAAATATATTCTTAGCGCTGGAAAGAATGTACAGTTGAGAGAAATATTCCCAAAAGGCTCGGCCATGACGGTTTATTATAATCCTGAGAAGCCTGAAAAAGCCTTTGTAGAACGTTATGCTAGCCATGATAGAATCTTTAGGTTGCTAATAATAATCTTTTCCATTATTGGTTTTGTTCTTATCGCAATAGTTCTAGTAATTTCCTGTTTGAGTTGATACTTATTTGAAGCTAGTTTGCTCATTATTCTGCATTTTCAGCTATGAAATGCCCTAGTCTCAAAAATGTCTTTTAACTTTCCTGATAGTCTTGGTAGCTTTATCTCTTGTTACTTATAGTCTAATAAAAATTATAGCAATCATAAATCGTCAAATTTTAATGATGAATTTAATTACGCTTCACAAAAAGATAGTGACAAATCAGAAAAAATGTTCGATTACTACTAAATTCAAGTAAAAAGACCTACAAAAAATTGTAGGTCTTTTCTTAAAATCCGAACGTTAGGAAATCTTTTTTTGGATTTTACTTGACATTTTCTGAAATAGGTATATGATAAAATGTGAATATTACATAAGAGAAATCTTGTGCGTGTTCAAAAATAATAGAGCGTTGCATCCGTAAGTCAATTTGACACGGCTCTTAAAAAACAAAAGGAGAAAGAATGAATACTTATATCCAAAAGAAAATCGCAAACATGAAGCTGACGCTTTCTGAAATGTCTGGTGGCTATAAACGAATGGTGACTAGTATGAAGAAGCTCGGCTTTTCTGGTACCTTGAAGCATATCTGGGACGATTTGTTTGCTCATCGCAGCTTAGGTCAATGGGCTTATCTCTTGATTTTAGGGAGTTTTCCGCTCTGGCTGGAGCTGATATATGAACATCGTATCGTGGATTGGACAGGGATGATTTGCAGTCTGACTGGAATTATCTGTGTAATTTTTGTTTCTGAAGGACGGGCTAGCAATTACCTCTTTGGTTTGATTAATTCTGTGATTTACTTGATTTTGGCTTTGCAGAAAGGCTTCTATGGCGAGGTCCTGACGACTCTTTACTTTACAATCATGCAGCCAATTGGACTCTTGGTGTGGATTTACCAAGGTCAGTTCAAAAAAGAAAAGCAAGAGTTTGTTGCTCGTAAGCTAGATGCTAAAGGATGGACAAAGTATCTATCGCTCAGTGTGCTTTGGTGGTTGGTCTTTGGCTTGATTTATCAGTCTGTTGGTGCCAATCGTCCTTATCGTGATTCAATCACGGATGCGACAAATGGAGTAGGGCAAATCTTGATGACGGCTGTTTATCGTGAACAGTGGATTTTCTGGGCAGCGACCAATATTTTTTCTATCTACCTCTGGTGGGGTGAAAGTCTTCAAATTCAAGGGAAATATTTGATCTATTTAATCAACAGTTTGGTCGGATGGTACCAGTGGAATAAGGCTGCTAAAAAAGCATAGTCCTATAAACGGAACATTAATCGGACGTGACAATGTATCTCTTTCCTTTCGTACTAAAAATATGGTAAACTAGTATTAGTAAAATTTATTAGATTTAGGAAGGAATGACCATGAAAAAGAAGTACTTTCTGCTCTCACTGACAATCTTAGCCGGTCTCTCTCTGTCTTCTTGTAGCCTTATTAAGAGCTATAGCAGTCGGAAACCATCTGATTCTTCCAGCCGGGTTTCCCTGAGAGATGACAGCGATACAAGTAGTAGCAGTCGTAGAGACAAAGATTCGTCAAAGACTACTGGTACGCAGCGGGTTGGCTCTGATGATTATGGCTATATTAGTATTCCTGATAATTGGATTAAGTTTACAGACGTAGATGGTGGCGACAGTGTCCAGTATACGGATGGAAGTGGCTATAATATTGTCACGATGAACGCTTATACAAAAGAAAAAGCTAACATCGGAGAAGGTGAAGAATTCAACGCTGAAACTATTGCCCAACGGATTGCCTACCACTGGAAGGATAATAAGGAAGTCGATGATTTTTGGGGTGCAAAGAGTACCGTAGCTGGAAATGAAGCCTTTCAGATTAATGTTGTTTTAAAATCCACTCAAAACCTAACGGTTTGGGTCTTCAAACAAGGCGATAAGGTCTATATGATGTCCTTTGAAGGCGATGAAGATACTCTGTATGAGTTTATCCCCTATATCGAAGAAACTTGGAGCACTAGCAAAGACGGCGGGACAAGCATTTGATGATAACTCTCTAAGTTTATAAAAAGCAAATCTGAGACTCGTTCTCAGATTTTTTTGTTAGATGGAATATATCATATTTTTGCGGTTTGACAACATTTAAGAGCGCTCATTTTATGATATAATTAAAACAATTTGAATACAGAAAGAAAAATATATGACCCAAGAAATCGACCTTGAAAAGTACCACCAACTAGCTCTGCAAAAGCAGAAAGAGCATCGAAAATTTTTAGCAAATCTCAAGAAAAAGCCACCAAAAAACCTCGATAAGATTGCCCAGCAAATCCATGATGAGGTCTTTGAGGAGATTGACTGTACAGCCTGCGCCAATTGCTGTAAGACGCTGGGACCAGACTTTAAGGAAGCCGACATTGTCCGTATTGCCAAGTATTTCAAGATGAAGCTGCCGGCTTTTGAAGAGGAGTTTCTGCAGGTGGACGAAGACGGTGACAAGGTTTTCAAAGCGATGCCTTGTCCTTTTTTAGGTGGAGACAATCTCTGCTCAATCTACGATGTCCGTCCCAAGGCTTGCAGAGAATTTCCCCATACAGATCGTAAGAAGATTCATCAGATTAATCATCTGACAATCAAA
The DNA here is from genome assembly GCA_963533195.1 of uncultured Streptococcus sp. GTDB lineage: Bacteria > Bacillota > Bacilli > Lactobacillales > Streptococcaceae > Streptococcus. Next base: position 13,942 of record CAUSOG010000018.1, read on the forward strand.
AATACCCTAACCTGTCCTGCGGCTTATCTCTTTGTGGAGAAGTTGCGGGATAGGTTGTAGAATCCCCCTCTAAATCTTGTACAAAAATTCTAGGGCGGAAGTAGCTTATATCTGTTAGACTATAGTTAGAATTGAACACGGCCTAAAAGCTGTGTGAAAAAGATGAAATTTTCTCGGAGCAGGAGCCTCTCCGTCAATTTTCCAATTTTCACTTTGTTTTTAACGGCCTTAGTATCTTTTGTGAGGTGAAAAAGAATATGATGCATCAATTCAATCGAACCATGGAATATCTGGAAAGCAAGTTGGACGCAGAAGTAGATTTGCATAAATTCCAGCAGCTATCGGGCTATTCTTATGCTCTCTTTAGCAGGCTCTTTTCCATCCTAGCAGATATGACTTTAGCAGAATATCTACGCAATCGCAGGCTGTCAGAAGCAGTGACAGACTTGCGGGAAAGATCTGAGAAAGTCATTGACATTGCGATGAAATACGGCTATGAGTCTGCGGATGCTTTCAGCGCAGCTTTCAAGAAATTCCATGGTGCGAGCCCCTCAGAAATTCGAAATGGAAAACCTTATCGGGTCTTTCCTAGACTTCAATTATCCTTAAAGATTACAGGAGGAAAGAACATGGATATCAAGATTCAAAAGAAACCTGCTTTTACCGTAGCAGGCGTCCTATTGGAAGCTATTGACAATAGCCAGTGCCCGTCTGCATGGCAGCAGCTTTATGCAAATCACAGTTTTGAAAGCCTAGAGAGTCTGGGAAGTGGCCAATCCTTTGGCGTCTGCTCGGATGTCAAAGAAGGCGAGATTATCAACTATATGGCTGCCTATGATGTGGCGGATAAAGCTAAAGCAGAAGAACTAGGTCTGTCAATCAAAGAAATCGCAGAAGCTGAATATGCCATCGTACCAGTCAAAGGGGCTATACCAGCCAGCATCCACCATGCCTGGAAATATGTTTTGGAAGTCTTTTTCCCAGAAACTGGTTATCGCCACTCAGGAGCACCAGATTTTGAAGTTTACACCGAGGGAGACATGTACTCCCCAGGTTATCAAATGGAACTCTGGATACCTGTGGTGAAATAAAATGGTGATTGCAAGTCATTTTTTAGGCGTTGATTACAGAGGAGGAGATGCTATGCAGATGTATTTTGGGGACGTTTCTCTTTGTTATACATATTCACTTGCGATGGCGCTGCATTCGTATGGTTATGATGTTCGCCCTGAGTTTTTGGAAGCCATTATGGTGATGGGAAATGGCGCTAGTATTATAAAGGAAGATGAAAAACACCCCTTAGTCTTCTTTGATAATGGGATGCCAGATAGTTCTATCAGCCATTCTTTAAACATTCTGGGTTTTACATATGATGAATACTATATAAAGGATTCAAATGCGGTGGATTTTCTCTCTATCAGAGAAATGCTAAGCAAGTTCTTGCTCAGCGGCCCAGTTGTTCTTGGCCCTTTGGACATGGGTTATCTCACTTATAATCCCAATCACATTCATTTGTATGGGGTGGACCATTTTGTTTCGGTTTATGATCTAGATGATGAGTTTATCTATTTCCATGATCCAGCAGGTTTTGCTTGTATGAAAATGAGTTTCTCAGATTTTTCGAAAGCCTGGGAAGCTAAAAATATCGACTATAAAAGAGGTTCTTTCTCCATGTGGGGAAACTTCCAAAAAATCAAATCTCCTACTTCCAAAGAAGTTTACCAGAAAACATCTATGTTGATGAAACAACAATATGAACGTGGCGAAGAGAATGTGATAGCAAGATATGCTAAGTCGGTAGCGGACAATGGCTTGAATGAAGAACAAAAGCATCTTCATCAATACTTTAGCTTCAAATTAGCTTCTATCAGAAATCTATACATGAGCAACTTCTTAAAAGACCACGATACGGTCAGATCTGAACTAAAAGAAAATTTAGCAAAATTGTTCGGCCAAGCTCATCTATTTTGTATCAAGGAAGATTATCAGAAACTGTCAGAAGTCTTGTATGATATTGCAGCACTAGATAATAAATTTAGAGATTTGTGTATTCACTATAAAGAAGAGTAGAAGAAGTGAGAAAAACGAAGATGCTGTTTGGGAAATAAAAGAATGTAATGCAGCAGGATTGAAAGAAGGGATAGCAGACTATCAGACGTATCTCTGGATACCAGTGGATAAATAGATTAGAAATCAGCTGTTTATTTTTGAGCGGCTGGTTTTTTATGCATTGTGGTATAATGAAGCTATTACAGTTTCAGAAAGGATTTCGATTTTGCCATACAAATTTCTACTTTTCGACCTTGACCATACGCTGCTGGATTTTGATACGGCAGAAGACATTGCCTTGACTCATTTTTTGGAGGAGCAGGGCGTAACGGAGATTCAGACCTACAAAGACTATTATATTCCCATGAACAAGGGGCTTTGGCGGGAACTGGAGCAGGGGAAAATCACCAAGCCGGAGCTGGTCAATACTCGCTTTTCTCGACTTTTTGCCCATTTTGGCATTGAGAAGGATGGTGCCGAGTTAGCCTTCCTTTATCAGCAGCATATTGCTCAGCAAGGCCAAACCTACGCTGGTGCTAGCGAGCTTTTGGACAGTCTGACAGCAGCTGATTATGAAATTTACGGAGCGACTAATGGCATCACAGCTATTCAGACTGGCCGCATGGCCCATTCCGACATTTCTCCTTATTTTAATCATATTTTTATCTCGGAAAAGATGGGGACTCAGAAGCCTGAAGCTTTGTTTTATGAAAAAATAGCAGAGCAGATACCAGATTTTGACCTGTCCCAGACTTTGATGATTGGAGACTCCTTGACAGCAGATATTGCTGGCGCTAATAATGCCGGACTGGACTCTATCTGGTACAATCCCAAGCAGCTAGAAAATCAAAGTCTTTTTCAACCGACCTATACCGCCTATTCTTACGACGACATTATTAGACTATTGGTTCCATAAGGAGACTGCAAATGAAAAACTATTGTCCGTTTAAACAAGAAAGACTAATCTAAAAAATTTTTAACTCTGTCAAGAAAAAAACTTGACAGCTGTTTTTAATCTGCTATAATAGAACATGTGCTTAATAGCTTTGCTATTTCACCAAAAGAAAAAAATAAAGAAAAGAGACCTTAATAATGGCAGTAAAAATCCGTTTGACTCGTATGGGTTCTAAGAAAAAACCTTTCTACCGTATCAATGTTGCAGACTCACGTTCACCTCGTGACGGACGTTTCATCGAAACAGTTGGTACTTACAACCCACTTGTAGCTGAAAACCAAGTGACTTTGAAGGAAGACCGTATCCTTGAGTGGTTGGGTAATGGTGCACAACCTTCTGATACTGTACGCAACATCCTTTCAAAAGAAGGCGTATTGAAGAAATTCCACGATTCAAAATACTCTAAATAATAGAAGCGTAGGTTGACATATGGACACGATTGAAAATCTAATTATTGCGATAGTGAAACCTTTGATTTCACAGCCAGATGCCTTAACTATCAAGATTGAGGATACACCTGAATTTTTAGAATATCACCTGGATCTTGATCAGAGTGATGTTGGACGTGTAATCGGTCGTAAAGGTCGTACTATATCCGCTATAAGGACGATTGTTTACTCTGTCCCAACCGAGTACAAAAAAGTTCGCATCGTCATTGATGAGAAATAAGAAGAACGGGACCAGTATGTCCCGTTTTTTTCTATTTCTCTTAGCGAACTGAGTGCACAGCACTCAAGTGAGCTTAGAGAAATTGATGCCCAGCAAAGCGTGGGTACATGCCCCTTAATGAAATAAGCCGTTAGGCGCAGTTGAATTTAGGGGAATTGATGCAGTTCGAGCGTATATGAGAACTAGACACTTCATTTAAGAGAAGAACGAAATGCAGGGGCGAGTTTAGAAAAATTCGAAACTGGAGGACATATGAAGCCAGAAGATTATGCTTGGAACGCTCATGAGCGCAAGTGTTATGAGAATAGCCAAGTGATTTTACCGAGTCCATACAAGCTGAAAATCCTGGATGATGGTGAGGAGAGATTGGAATTGGAGCTTGTTTTGGAACAGCTTCCTCAGGGGCAACTGGCTCGATGGGCTATGAAAATGGCGTCAAGCTTTATAGCTCTGATAGATGCGGAAGATGAGTCTGAAAAGCAGAAGATTTTGACTCAGGTAAGAGCAATTTTTCAGGCTCGACTTGATGGTAGGGCATCTGCCTATGAACTAAGGCAGGCTGGTTTCTTGGCTAACAAACTGTCGCAGCAAGCCCAATCACAAATCGGTAAATATGCTGCGCGTGTCTTTGCCCAAGCAGTCGCAACAGGCCACATGCGGGGCCATGCTATTGTCGCAGCGGATTATGCCATCAAAGTCAGAAATTTGCAGAGTCCAGATGATATGCAGCGGGCTGTCAAGGAAAGAGAAAGACAGATAGAGCTGGCCTCTGCTTTTATTAGATCAGGAAAGGAAACTTTATGAAGCATTTATTTTCACGCTTGTCACCAGCGCAAAAGATTATCTTGTCTTTTCTTCTGGTGATATTCTGTGGCTCCTTGCTACTCAGTCTGACTTGGGTGCAGACGGCTAGTTCCCAAGCGGGCTATCTGGATCATCTTTTTACAGCTGTCTCGATGGTCTGTGTGACAGGGCTTTTTACTCGATCGGTTGTGGATACATACAATGTCTGGGGGCAGCTCCTTTGCATGTTACTGATTCAGATTGGTGGCTTGGGCATCCTGACCTTTATCGGTTTTTTCACCATGGAAAGTCGGAAAAAGCTCAGCCTCAAGGATCGGCGTATTCTGCGGGATAGTTTTAGTTATGGTCACAATCGTACCTTAAGTCAATTTGTCCGTTCGATTTTTATCACGACTTTTAGTATCGAAGGACTGGGTGCGCTCCTTCTCATGATTCGCTTCATTCCCAAGTTTGGTCTGAGAAAAGGGATTTTTAATTCTATCTTTTTAGCCGTTTCTGCATTTTGTAATGCGGGCTTTGATAATTTTGGCAATGATAGCCTACTAGGCTTGCAGACAGATGTTTTGGTCAATATCACCTTGGCTCTCCTCATCATTACTGGAGGACTTGGCTTCATGGTTTGGTTTGACTTGGCGACTAAATTGGGAGGAAAACAGAAGGGGCTGCACTTTCATACTAAGGTAGTCTTGCTGCTGACTGCTGGTCTCCTCGTTTTTGGGACGGTCACGAGTCTCTGGACGGAGTACAATAATCCTGGAACGATTGGCAATCTTTCCTTTGGCGATAAGCTACTGGTCAGCTTTTTTCAGACAGTCAGTATGAGGACAGCTGGCTTTGCTTCCATTGATTATACAGCTGCTCGTCCAGTAACCCTGTTTATCTATCTGCTCCAGATGTTTCTGGGAGGGGCTCCGGGTGGTACAGCGGGCGGTCTGAAAATTACGACCTTCCTAGTTCTTTTGCTTTTTGCTCGAAAGGAAATCCTGGGCTTGCCTCATACCAATATGGGACGGAGAACGCTGTCTCCTCAGCTAGTGCAGAAGGCTTTTGGTGTGACAGTGATTTTTCAGCTGACATTTCTGCTTGGTCTTTTGGCTCTTGGGCTAGTGACCGATAGCAGTCATCGTTTTATTTACCTGATATTTGAGACTGTGTCGGCATTGGCTACAGTTGGTGTCACGGCCAATATCACTACCAGCCTCAATACAGCTGGTATGATTGTGATTATGTTGCTAATGTTTATTGGACGGGTGGGGCCGCTGACTCTTATGGTCAGTCTCAACCATTATCAACCGAAGAAGGCTGCAACCTTGCATTACAGCAAGGCGGACATTATGATTGGATAGGAGAAAAGAAATGGCAAATCAAACAGTTGGAATCCTCGGCTTGGGGATTTTTGGACAGAGTATCATTGAGGCCTTGATTTCTCAAGATGTAGAAATCATTGCGATTGATAATCACGAAGAGACAATCAATCAGTATGAAGACATGATTGCCGTTGGTGTGATCGGGGACATTACTGATATGGAGCTTTTAGAGGCGGCAGACGTTGGGTCCTGTGATACGGTCATCGTAGCGACGGGAGAAAGTCTGGAATCCAGCGTTCTAGCGGTCATGCACTGCAAGGCATTGGGCGTTAAAAATGTCATTGCCAAGGTCAAAGATGAAGTAACTCAGCAGGTGTTGGAAAAGGTGGGAGCTGATCTGGTTATTCTGCCTGAAGTGGAGGCTGGTATTTCATTGGCCAAGACTATTCTCTTGAACCATTCGATTGAGGTCTTCCAGCTGGATGACGATGTAGTAGTGGCTGAGTTTGAACTGCCTGCTAGCTGGGTCGGGAAAACGGTCCGTGAAGTAGATGCTCGCAGACTTTATCATCTTAATATTATCGGCTACCGTCTGACAAAAAATCAGCCTTTGGAAAGCAAGTTTACTCCAGACTTTGTTTGGCCAGAAGGCGTCAGCATTATGGCTGTGACTGATAACCAGCATTTGGATAATTTACGTGAAATAGTGAGTAGCAGCTAGGATAATTCCTCTTCGGTGGGGGCCAACCGATTCTATCTAGGCATTCGGCACCTTTCTATTATATGAAGAAAAATATATGAAGAAAAAATGGATACATAGGAGCTCTTTCAGGGCTCTTTTTTGAAACCAGTTGCAAAATTTATTATACTATCACTAGAAAAGGAGTGATTTTATGAGCTTAACCAGCCAGATCATTACAGTAGATTTTCCAGATTTGGATAAGGTAGAAGCCTTGAATAATGAAGGTTTCCCAGAAGAGGAAAGGATACCGCTCAGTGAATTTTTACGATATGAGGAACAGGAGGATGCTAATTTTTTCGCCTTTTATCATGAAAAGGAATTTGTTGGTTTTGCCTTTGCCATCTCCAACGCGCAAGCCTTTTATGTTAGTTTCTTTGCTATTATGCCCCACTTGCGCAGCCATGGCTATGGCGGTGAAATCATCGAAAAGCTGGTCAATTTCTATCAGCGAACCATGCTTTTAGAAATCGAGCGCCTAGATGAGCCGTGTGATAATCTTGAACAGCGTCAGGCTCGCTGGGAATTTTATAAAAGCAAGGGTTTCCGCTCGTCGAATGCATTTCTGGAATATGAGGATCTTAGCTTTGAAATTCTTTATCGAGGGGATTCTTTTTACGAAGAATCTTTTTCGATACAAAGTCCCTGCCAGCCTTCCTCGCACTCATCCCAGTAGAAAAAGCGTTCCAGATTTTTAGGTCTGCCAAATAGTTTAGCTATGATTTTGGCTATTACAGGAATACCTGTATTTTCCAGTAGCTCAATATAGGGGCCTTGACTAAAGTATATTAAGGCATTGTTGGGTTTTTCCCTTCTGCCGTATTCGACGACAAAACCCTTTGCTTCCCATTCCTTGACCGCTTCTTGCAAATTTTTAACCTTGTAAATAAGATGCCCACTCCTCATCCCAGCGGTTCCTCCTTCTTATATTTTTCCTTTACCTTAGCATAGATTTTTAGGAAAAACAAGCCTTGAGATTAGCCTTCATTCACAGTGCAAGCAACTGCCTCTTGGTTGAATATGAAAAAATTTTGGTATATAATTTTTGGTATTGGAGTGTCCTTATTCTGCTAGTAAAATAGCTAACTCTCAGATAGTAGTGTGTGCCCAGATAATATTTTTAAGAATGGATTGGAAACATTATGAAAGAAAAAATCATCAAAACGAAAGTAGGACAGCTATTTATATCTTATCAACCTGCGGAAAAGATTGCTGTATTTTTAAGCGGTGCAGGGAGTCTGCCGACCTATGAAAATTTTTTGCCAGTTATTCGGAAGTTACCTAAAAATTGGGGCTATTTAACAATAGATTACCCTAATGCTGGCCAAAGCCCACTAGAAAATCAAGAAAATTTTGTTTTGGACGATTTGGTTCAATCTATTTTGGAGGTTTTATCGCAGTTTAAAGTCCTCCAGTATGCTGTTTGCGCGCACAGTATTAGCGGCCTTGTAGCAGTTAAAATTGCTGAGTCAGAGCCGTTTTGTCAGGGACTAATCTTGATTGAGCCGACCACTTATTCTGTTCTATATGGCAAATTAGCTCAAAATCCTTATCACGAATTTTTATCCTTACAGGAGAAAGTTCAGACGCTTGGTGGAGGATATGAATATCTGAAAAAAATAGGGCAAGAGAGTTTTTCAGTAGCTGATTTTAAAATCTTATGGGAGAAGGCAGAAAGGAGTTCAGATAGATTAAAAACTATACAAGAAGGATTTAAACATTATTGCAGTATTGCAAAAAGCGATTTTCAAAACTTAGATATCTCTTTTCAATTCCCGATTTTTATCCTGAGTCAGGCCTATCGAGAACAAGAATATAAAGATTCCGAATTTGCTTCACAAAATACTCGGATTATTTTAGGAGGCAACCATCATTATTTACATTGGAGTCAGTCAGAAAAGATAGCTGAGCTTCTTTTTGAAATGTGATGGGCAAGATGTATACAAACTTTAATTAGTACATTGAAAGCGGGAGTGAAGATACATGCAAAATAGCTGAGATTAAAATCTCAGCTATTTTGAACATATTTATGAGAGTTTTATCCTAGTATCTCAGCAATAGCATCTCGAATCTCCCGAACGGTTGCGGATTTGCTATGGTCACTGGTATCAAACTCGATGTATTGGCCATCAGCATCAACAGTTCCGCCGACAGGCCCTTCGGATCCATCGACTGATGTTCCAATGGCAGGGGGTTGGCTTGTATCTGCATAGTCTATCTCAATAACGATGATGCGCGTATTGGACTCCAAATCATCTATCATTGGAAGAGACGATGCAGAGGTCATGTTCTGACTAGCATAGTATTCTAGGAAAGCCTTGATGGTTGGGTTATCAATTTGAGCAATTTTTTCGTCTAGGGCTGAGAGATTTCTAGTTTCTCTCGTTTCGCTTTCCATTGCTTGGCCTTTTTTGACCTGTGTCAAAGCAGTCAGACTGGCAGCTGTGGTGGCTAGAAGAGCAGTAGAGAGAAGGAGTTTGCTTAACTTTTTTCCCATAGGTATCACCAACTTCTTTCTGGTTTTATGTAAACACACTTAGGTGTTTATAGTGTTGAGGCTCTATATGTATAATTATACGTTAAACAGCAACTTTAATCAAATAAATATAGGCAAGGGAATTCCCCCTTATCTCCCTTGTACATTCCCCTATATCATGATAAAATACTAGGCAGAGTATAATATGTTGGAGTCGAGATGAATTATTTTAATGTTGGAAAAATTGTCAATACGCAAGGTCTGCAAGGTGAGATGCGGGTTTTGTCAGTGACGGATTTTGCAGAAGAGCGTTTTAAAAAAGGCAATACCCTTGCCCTGTTTGACAAGAAAGATCAGTTTGTCATGGATGTGGAGATTGCTAGCCATCGCAAGGTCAAGAACTTTGATATTATCAAGTTTAAGGGGATGTACCACATCAATGACATTGAGAAATTCCGTGATTTCACTCTGAAGGTCCGAGAGGAAGATTTGACGGACTTGGAAGACGGAGAATTTTACTACCACGAAATCATCGGACTTGAAGTTTATGAAAATGATGTTCTTCTTGGTACGATTAAGGAAATTCTGCAGCCAGGAGCCAATGATGTCTGGGTGGTCAAGCGTAAAGGCAAGCTCGACTTGCTGCTACCTTATATTCCGCCAGTGGTGCTGGGGATTGACATTGAGCAAGGTCGGGTTGATGTAGAGATACCGGAAGGATTGGACGATGAAAATTGATATTTTGACTCTCTTTCCGGAGATGTTTGCGCCCTTGGAGCACTCTATCGTCGGTAAAGCTCGGGAAAAAGGTCTCTTAGAAATCAACTACCACAATTTCCGAGAAAAGGCTGAAAAATCTCGGCATGTAGACGACGAGCCATACGGCGGAGGCCAGGGTATGCTGCTACGGGCCCAACCTATTTTTGATGCCTATGATGCCATTGAAAAGAAGCAACCGCGTGTAATTTTGCTGGATCCTGCTGGTCGGACTTTTGACCAAGCCTATGCGGAGGAGCTAGCTAAAGAAGAGGAGCTTATTTTCATTTGTGGCCATTACGAAGGCTATGATGAGCGGATCAAGACACTAGTGACAGATGAGATTTCGCTGGGAGATTATGTCCTTACTGGGGGAGAATTGGCGGCAATGACCATGATTGATGCTACCGTTCGCCTGATTCCAGAGGTTATTGGAAAGGAAGCCAGTCATACAGATGACAGTTTTTCGTCTGGACTCTTGGAATATCCTCAGTACACTCGGCCTTATGACTATCGGGGTATGGTTGTTCCTGAAGTCCTTATGAGCGGCCATCATGAAAATATCCGCAAATGGCGTCTCTATGAAAGTCTGAAAAAGACCTATCTAAGACGGCCTGACTTACTAGAACTCTATCAGATGACGGCCGAAGAAGAAGCAATGTTAGAAGAAATTCGACAAGCTCAATCGGACTGACAAGCAAGGTTAACTCTTAGAAAGGATCTAGGAGTTTTTGCTTTATTTGATACAGAAATGCTCATTTTTGTTGGAAAAACCAGCTTATTTTTCTAATAAAACATTTTTGTAACTAAAATGTAATAAAAAAACTATTAAAACTATACGTTTGCTACTAGTTAATACTAGCGTTTTGTGATAGTATATTACTATGCGGGCTGCTATACCCAGGTTAATTATAGTATGTGAGATTATAAAAAGGAGATTGATTATGGAAAAGAAAATAGGCAAGTCTGTTGTAGCGACTGGTATCGCGGCTACAACTATTATTTCTGGTGGACTGACCCATCAAGTGCACGCGGATGAGTTGGTTGAATCAACTGTAACAGCTCCACAAGCGACTGAAGTAACTGCGAAACCAGTGACAGCAGCAGATGTAGCTGTTGCCCAAGAAAATGCTGAAGCTGCCAAAGCTAAACTCGATGAGCAAAGATCGATAGTAGATACTGCTAAAACAGAAGCTGAAGATGCAAAAACTAGCGTGAAAGTGGCTGAAGCCGCTGTGGAGAGTGCTAAAGAAATACAGGCAGAAGCAACAGAAGAAAATGTTGCTAAGGCGGAGACAGAAGCAAAAACAGCAGAGCAAGAGGTTAGCGCGAAAGATACTGCTGTTCGAGAAGCAGCGGCTAAGGCTACCAAGGCAGACCAAGCTGTTAAAGATCAAGCAAATACTGTTAAGGCGAGTCAATCTCTAGTAGATGTTGCAGAGACTGAATTGAAACAAGCTAAAACACCACTTAACTCAGAAGAGCAAGCTGTAGCAACTGCTAAGAGCCAACAAAGTCAAGCACAGACCGCTTTAGACAATGCAAAGTCTGAACTGACAAAGGCAGAACAAGCAGCGTCTTCTGCTCCACAAGTGCAGGCTGAAATCCAGAATAAAATCAATCAGGCAAAGGAATCTTTGGGTCAAACCAATCAAGCTATTAACTCTCTTGAAAGACAGATTCCGGCTGCTGAGAAAGCAGCAGCAACAGCTCCTGTTGACCTTCGCAATACGACTTATTCTCAATTTTTAGAAAATGTTCGTAACAATGCGGCTAATCAAGAAATTCGTGATGCTGCCAATAATGCTCTTGCAGTTTATCAACGTGGACAAAATGAATTTGGTATCTCAGTTAATTCTGACCCAACAAGTCCAGCTAGTCTAGAAAATAACCTTCAAGCTTTGGAGTTGGTGAAGGCCATTAATGCTTACCGTCGTAATGCTGGCTTACAAGAGTTGTTGGTTGATCCGTATGCTAATGTAGCCAGCCAGATTCAGACTATTTACTTCGAGCGGAATAACTGGCACATGGGCAAACTGATTGGCAATGAAAATGTAGCCATTAGCTTTGACCCGCAAGGTGCTGTGAATTTCTGGCACAAAGAAAAAGAAAAGTATCAAGAGATTGCAGCGCAATATGGACTGCCTACTGATGAAACTCAGCTTGATGCTAATGCTATCTATATGCGGGTTGGTGCTGGCGTATTTGCTCAGATTGGACACTATGTTCAGATGATGGATAATAAAGCCAATGCTATCTCAGCAGCTTATGATAAGCATCCAAACCAATGGGGCACACCTCATGGTACATCCGAAGTTGGTTTCCATCATATTAGCAACTTTGACCAACGTGTTAATAATGGTACTTTGCTGACTGTTGCGGCTATGGAGCAGTTGTTACGTGCTGGTGGTGGTCGTTCTGCAGGTTCTAACGCTAATGTTACAGCACTTAAGAATCAATTGGCTGAACTCAAGGCTCAAAAAGTCGGTCAGGAATCAGCTATTAATATCCTCAATGCTCAATTAGCTGATGCTCAAAAGGCAGCGGCAGCTCAAATTGCAGCAGTTGAAGCAGCTCGTCAGAAGGTAGCAACTGCTGAAAATAATCTGGCATTGACCAAGCAAAATGTTGCCCTTAAGCAGGAAGCTCTCGACAGAGCGACAGCTAAGATTGCAGCAAACCTAGCACCTTATCAGACTAACTTGAGCAATGCTCAGGCAGTTCTAGCGGCAGCTAAGGATAAGTTGGCAGAACTTCAGTCAGCTCAAGAAGCTGCGAAAGCTAATTTGACAACTGCTCAAGAGGACTTCATGGCTGCTCAAAAGACATTAGCAGCAGCTAAAAAGAAAGTTATTGACCTAAAAAATGCTCCTCAGTTACTAGCAGAAGCTGAGCGGGAGTTGGCAGAAGCGCAGCTTGATTTTGAAGCTAAACAAGCAATCTTAAATCAAGAGACTGCAACTTTAGCTGTCCTTGAGGAATCCTACAACAGTCTTCAAGCGAATTATGAAACTCTCTTGAATATCTTGAATCAAGCATCTCTCCTGTATGGAAATGCTCTGAATAGTAACTATCGCTCAGGTGAAGATAAACAGACTCTAACAGCTGTAAAAGGTGGAGCAGCTGGTCCAGGTACAGAGGATGAATCTAAGAAAGATTCAGATGCTAAGACTGCAGAAGTTCATGCAAACACTCGTGAAGTCAAAGGAGCAACTACAGGCGCTGTTCAAGCGGCAGGTGGTGGTGCATTTACTGATTTTGTTGTAAATCCTGCAGCTCAGCTAGCTAGTGTGGCTACAACAGCTGATAAGGCTCCAACAGTTCCTGCTATTCTGCCAAATACTGGTTCAGAAGCAGAACGCCTAGCAATTTTTGGTATGGCACTTGGTGCAGCGGCCTTTTTGGGAACCAACAAGCGCCGTCGCAGAGACGAAGATTATAATTAAAGAAATTCAAAATGAGTCTGGAATAATTTCCAGACTCATTTTTTTGTGTCTACAGCAATTAAACAATCTAATATAAAAAGAAAGAAAAAAACTTCCGATATTAACTGTCGGAAGTTTTCAATATACATATTAGTTCCTATTTGACTGCTCCGCCTGTTACACCTTCTACGTAGTATTTCTGCATGAAGATGAAGAGAAGAGTGATTGGGATAGCGATGATAATCGCTCCAGATGTGAAAGGCAAGAACCATTTATTGATGGCATCCTTATTAAGCATTTGGAAAAGTCCCAAAGCAACCGTGTATTTTTCCTTGACATCGCCTAGGATGACAGAGGCAAAGATGAAGTCGACCCAAGGTCCCATGAAAGCCATAAGCGCTGTGTAAACAATAATCGGTTTTGACAGCGGCAGTGTAATAGTCCGGAAGATTTGGAAGCGAGTCGCTCCGTCGATCATAGCGGATTCGTCTAAGGAATATGGGATTGTATCAAAGAAACCTTTAGCAATATAGAAGCCTAGAGCTGCTCCAGCTGAATAAACCAGAATCAGTGAGGTCAGGGTTTGTGTCAAATTGAGTGCTTTCAAGATGTAGTAAACCGCAATCATTGACATGAAGCCTGGGAACATGTTAAGAACCAAAGCCAGCTTGAGAAAACGGTTTTTATGCTTGAATTTGATACGGCTGAGTGAGTAAGCCATACCCACGGTAATCAAAGTAGACAGGATACAGGTCGCTGTGGCAACAATCAGGGTATTCATAAACCACTGAACAAAAGGATATGTGTTGTTATTAAACAGTCTGATATAGTTATCAAAAGTATAAGTCTTAGGGAAGAAGTAAGGGACCGCATTAGAACCTTCACCACGGAAGCTGGTCAGAAAAATCCAGATAATCGGCGTTAGCCAGATGAGTGCTAAAACAGTCAGCAAGACGTAAATCCCTAATAAACTGAGTTTTTTTCTATTTTTCATTATTTAGCAGTTCCTTCCTTGAATGATGCGGATCTAGTATAGGCTAAGAGACTGAAGGCTGCAGAGATTGCAAAGATCAGGATACCGATAACAGATGCCAGATTGTAGTCCTTGGCAGAAACGGTCAGTTTATAGAGCCAGGTAACCAAAAGGTCAGTTGAGCCTGCCTGATAGTAGGAAGAATTAGTAGGTCCACCGCCTGTCAGGAAGTAGATCACGTTGAAGTTGTTGATGTTCCCGATAAACTGTTGGATGAGTGATGGCGCCATAATCAAGAGAATTTGAGGAAAAGTAATGCTCTTGAAGATTTGAAGCTTGCTAGCTCCATCAATCTCAGCAGCTTCGATTTGCTCGCTAGGTAGGTTCATGATAATCCCAGTCGCTACCAGCATGGTAAATGGAATACCAATCCACATATTGACAAGGATGATTGAGAACTTAGCCCAAACAGGTTCACTCAAGAATGGAATTGGATTCTGAATGAGATGGAGGCTTTGCAATAATCCGTTCAAAGGTCCATTGTCATTCAGGAAATTACGCATCAAGAGCAGGGATACGAATTGTGGAACTGCGATAGTGATAACGAAGAGTGTGCGCCAAACTTTCTTGTACTTGAGGCCTTTTGTATTGAGCAAGAGAGCTAAAACAATACCGAAGAAGAAAGTAGTAGCTGTCGCAGCTACCGCCCAAATCAAGGTCCAGCCTAAAAGTGGGAAGAAGGTGCTAGCCATACGGCCTGAGAAAACATCACCGAAACTTGAGAAGCCAACCCAGTCAAAGAGTGACTTAGGAGCTGGATGCTTATGGTCAAAGTTAGTAAAGGCCAAGCAGATCATGTAAATCAAAGGCAAGATGGTAAAGAGCAGTACTCCGATAAGTGGAATGCTCATTAGACCCATGTGGAAGCGGCCGTCAGCAAGTGTCTTAAAGTCTTCAAGGAAGTTAGGAATCTTCTGACCTGACTGCTTGAGAGCCATCAAGTGTCGAGCACTTTTCAGATTACACCAGTAGATATAGGCGAAGACAGCACAGAAGATGAGAGAAGCAAGTCCAAAAATCAGCATTAGCATAGAGTTGTCACCAGCTACTTGAACGGTGATTTCCAAGCCATTAACTTTTTTGATAGTCTCTCCTTGCTCCTGAGTACCCAGAGTAATCATACCGCCGATAGCCGGAACGATTTGGACTGCAAAAGCAATCAGGAAAGCAATTTCTGAGAAGAGGAAGAGCAGCCCCTTTATAAATTGTTTGTTTACGAGGTTGCTCAGCCCCATTATCAGAAAAGAGAGCTTGACATCCCAGGTTCCCTCTTTAAAGACCTGAACCATGGATGCATTGTCATAAGATGACTGAGTCATAGTATTCTCCTTATATTTACAAAGAAAGAAGTGAGGAGGCTGCCCTCCTCACTTCAATGCTTATTTTTATTCGTTTGAGCATTATTTAGCTGCTGCTAAATCTTTATCAAACTGTTGTAATTTTGCGAGGTATTGATCTTCACCAAATTTACCGTTGTAAGCATCGCTGAGGATTGCAGCACTTTCAGTCCAGAAGACAGACATTTGGCTAAGTTTAGGCATAACTGTTGTGTAGGTATCAGAAGATCCCATTGTGATAACAGCTTGTGCCAATGCATCTTTCTTCACATCTTCAGACTCTTGTACTTCTTTGTTAGCTGGGATGATGTGACGTCCTTCAAACTTGAATTGGTTTTCTTGGCTTTCTTTGCTAGTAAGTGCTTGAGCCAGTTTGTAACTTGCTGCGATACGGTCAGCGTCACCGTTTGAAGGTGTTTGGTTAACTGCGTAAAGTTTTACACCGAGGAAAGCTTTTTGTTGAACGTCTTGTCCACCGATGTTCACAGTTGGGTAAACTGAGATTCCAAGGTTGTCTTTGCCGACAGCTTTTTCAGCAGCAGCATAGTCCCATGGACCAGATTGGAAAGCGTCAACTGAACCATCTTCAAATTTAGCAAGAAGGTTAGCAGCATCTACGTTTACAAAACCGCTGTTATTCTTTTGAGCTGCGATGAACTTCAGAACGTTCACACCAGCTTCGTTACCCCAGTTTGTTCCGTCTACTTGCTCACCGTCTTTACCAAAAAGAGTGTCGCCAACAGAAAGGAAGAGTGGAGCAGTAGCGTAAGCATTAACTTCTTTCAAGTTTCCGCCGAATTTAGCTTTAGATGTAATTGTTTCATATGATTTAACATCGTCAGCAGAAAGTTTTGACTTGTTATAGTAGGTTACTTGTGACTCAATACCAAATGGGAAAGCATAAGTTTTACCTTTATACTGAGCACCAATCGCTGCTTGTTCTGTATCGTTCTTCTTGATTTCTTCTGCCATATTAGAAGGAACTTCTTGGATAGCTCCAGCTTCAACTAATTTACCAAGTTGGTCGTGTGGCAGAGAGAAAACATCGGCAGCAGTACTAGCATCTTTTGTCAGATTTTCCTGAGCGTTTGGATCTTCCATTTCGACTACGTCAACCTTGTAGCCTGATTCTTTCTCGAACTTGCTAACTGTATCAGAGTAAGAATCTTTAGCACCAGTTGGTACCCAAAGTTTCAAGGTCTTGCTATCGGCTTTAGAAGAAGAGCTCTCCTTGCTGCTATTCGAGCTACAAGCTGCTAACAGCGTTCCTGCAGCCAGCAAGCTGACACTGCCCAATACTACTTTTTTCCATGTTTTCATTCCTATTTCCTCCCGGAATTTTTATTTACAATTCTATTATGCAACCGTTTGCAATTTTTGTCAAGTCTTTTTTTGAAATTTTTTTAAAAATATATTAATTTTTCTAAAATTTTTCTATTTTATTTCTGCTTATTTAATCAAACTCTATTAAAATGGCTGTGCAATCGCTTGCTTGATTTTTGCTTAGAAAACGCTTTATTATGGAGAGAATCGTTTTTCTTTTGAAATAGATTTTTGGTACTTGAAAGAAGATTTAAAAACAGGCTATAGTTCATCATTACCTATGAAAAGAATCGAACTTATGATTTTCTAATAATCTAGTGTCTACCTGTTGAATGCTTCCCTTTTCTGCTATAATAGACCTATGAACAAGCTAATCCAATCAAAGCTGGAACTGTTGCCGACCAGTCCTGGCTGTTACATTCACAAAGACAAAAACGGTAGCATTATCTATGTCGGAAAAGCCAAGAATCTTCGCAATCGGGTTCGCTCTTATTTCCGCGGTAGTCATGATACCAAGACGGAGGCTCTGGTTTCTGAGATTAAGGATTTTGAGTTTATTGTCACCGAGTCCAACATTGAGGCATTACTGCTGGAAATCAATCTAATCAAGGAAAACAAGCCTAAGTACAATATCATGCTCAAGGACGATAAGTCCTATCCATTTATCAAGATTACCAACGAAACCTATCCGCGCCTGATTATCACGCGCCAAGTCAAAAAAGACGGCGGACTTTATTTTGGTCCTTACCCCGATGTTGGTGCGGCCAATGAAATCAAGCGTCTTTTAGATCGGCTCTTTCCTTTTCGTAAGTGTACCAATCCACCTGAAAAAGTGTGCTTTTACTACCATCTGGGGCAGTGCAAGGCCCACACTATTTGTCAGGTAGACAGCCAGTATTTCAAGGAACTAGCCCAGGAGGTAGCAGCCTTTCTCAAGGGTCAGGATGACCAGATTATTGAAGATTTACGGGGAAAAATGGCTGGCGCAGCGCAAGCTATGGAGTTTGAAAAGGCAGCGGAGTACCGCGACTTGATCCAGTCCATTGGCACCCTGCGAACCAAACAGAGGGTCATGGCCAAGGATTTGCAGAATCGGGATGTCTTTGGCTACTATGTGGATAAGGGCTGGATGTGCGTACAGGTTTTCTTTGTCCGCCAGGGTAAGCTAATCGAGCGTGACGTTAATCTCTTTCCTTATTACAATGATCCTGATGAGGATTTTTTGACCTATATCGGCCAGTTCTATCAGGAAAAATCACACCTCAAGCCCAATGAAATTTTGATTCCGGCAGATATTGACGAAGAAGCTGTCCGAGCCATGGTGGATACCAAGGTGCTTAAGCCCCAGCGAGGCGAGAAGAAGCAGTTGGTCAATCTGGCTATCAAAAACGCCCGAGTCAGTCTCCAGCAGAAATTTGACCTTTTAGAAAAATCTATTGAAAAGACCCAAGGTGCAATTGAAAATTTGGGGCAGCTTCTTAACATTCCAACGCCTGTTCGTATTGAGTCTTTTGACAACTCCAACATCATGGGGACCAGTCCTGTATCAGCTATGGTGGTCTTTGTCAATGGTAAACCAAGCAAGAAGGACTATCGCAAGTATAAGATTAAGACTGTGGTAGGACCTGATGACTACGCAAGTATGCGTGAGGTCATCAAGCGGCGCTATAGTCGAGTGATTCGGGATGGACTGACTCCGCCTGATTTAATTGTCATTGACGGTGGACAAGGCCAGGTCAATGTCGCTAAAGAAGTTATTCAGGAGCAGTTGGGATTGGATATTCCCATCGCTGGACTGCAAAAAAATGACAAGCACCAGACCCATGAATTGCTCTTTGGTGACCCTCTGCAGGTTGTAGAATTATCCCGAAATTCGCAGGAATTTTTCCTACTCCAGCGTATCCAAGATGAGGTCCACCGCTTCGCAATTACCTTCCACCGCCAGCTCCGGTCTAAAAATTCCTTCTCATCGCAGCTAGATGGCATTGAAGGCTTGGGACCAAAACGCAAGCAAAACCTTATGAAACACTTCAAATCGCTAACCAAGATTAAAGAAGCCAGTGTCGACCAAATCGTCGAAGTCGGTGTACCACGAGCAGTGGCAGAAGCGGTGCGGGAGAAGTTAAATCCAGTAGACCAGCAGAAAACATCCTTGTCAGAAGTAGCAGAGCCACAGGTGGATTTAGAATAGACAAATCTCATATAAGGACAGTGTATGCAGAATTTCTTTAATAATTAGGAAAAAATTAACAGAAATGGAGGGACTATTATAATGCCTATAATGTTTGACAATAAAATAATTTTGTATTATAATATGTCTATTCTTTATTAATAGGAGACAGTAATGAGAAAAATTATTACAGCTAGTGTAGCGCTTTTATCTGTTATAACTTTAGCAGCATGTTCTGGAAAAACAACATCAGATTCTTCTGAAAAAGCTTCAAGTTCTGTAGAAAAAACATCTACTTCAAAGAGTAAATCAAGTAGCTCTGAAACTTCATCAAAAACATCTAGTTCAGATGTAGAAATCCCAGAAATTGTTCTTTTGACAGATGAAGAAATCGACAATGCTAAAACAATTGGCGACATGAAAGCCCTCTTTAGTAAGTTGATTGATAATTATAAAAAGTACATAAATGAAATCGGGGCTAAAGTACCTGAGGCTGGGAAAGAAGCATACAATCAACAAGTAGAACCAGCAATTCAGTCTATGGAAACTTCAAGAGAGACATTTAATGAAACCCTTTCAAGTGTTGGTTCAGATGATACAGAAGTTCCAGAACAAAATCGTGCTTTATTTGCTCAGCAATTGAAAACAGGACGTGATGCCATGAAGAAGGCGATTGAGGGCGCTTATAAAGCTCTTGCTCCACTTACGTCAGCTCAGTAATATCTACAAAGTAGGTGACTATCACCTGCTTTTTTTATTCCTAAAATTTAAAATCAATCGAAGAAAGAGTATTTGAGAGAAAGCCTAAAATATTCATAACAGTTACGGTGTAAAGTTTCTCCCAGTGAAAAAACTCCTGCAAACTCTTACAAAATATGATAAAATGAAGCTAGTATATTTAGAAAAGGATACGACTTATGAAATTTCTAGAACTCAATAAAAAGCGTCATGCGACCAAGCATTTCAATGACAAACCTGTGGATCCAAAGGATGTTCGCACAGCGATTGAGATTGCAACTTTGGCACCTAGCGCTCACAATAGCCAACCGTGGAAGTTCGTTGTGGTGCGGGAGCGTAATCAGGCTTTGGCAGAGACAGCTTTCGGTGGAAATGTGGACCAGATTAAGGAAGCTCCAGTGACCATCGCCCTCTTTACAGATACAGATTTAACCAAGCGGGCTCGCAAGATTGCGCGTGTGGCTGGAGTTAAGAATTTCTCTGACGAACAGCTCCAATTCTACATGCAGAATTTGCCTGCTGAGTTTGCTCGCTATAGTGAGCAGCAAAAGAGCGATTATTTATCTCTTAATGCTGGTCTGGTGGCCATGAATCTTGTTCTGGCTCTGACTGACCAAGGGATAGGCTCTAATATCATCTTAGGTTTCGATAAATCTAAGGTTAATGAGGTTTTGGAAATTGATGAACGTTTCCGTCCGGAACTCTTGATTACGGTTGGTTATACTGATGAAAAACTAGAACCTAGTTATCGTTTGCCAGTTGATGAAATCATTGAGAAACGTTGATATAGTTATGTTTATGATTTAATTCGTATATACATCGATTTAAATCGAATTAGAAATTGGGGTGAAATAATGACAATTGATTTTAAAGCAGAAGTTGAAAAACGCAGAGAAGCTCTCTTAGCTGACCTGTTCAGTCTTTTGGAAATCAACTCAGAACGAGATGATTCCAAAGCGGATAAGGAACATCCTTTTGGACCTGGACCTGTTCAAGCTCTGCATAAGTTTTTAGAAATTGCTGAACGCGATGGTTATGAAACCAAGAATGTGGACAATTATGCTGGTCACTTTACTTTTGGTGAGGGTGCGGAAGAACTTGGGATTTTTGCCCACATGGATGTGGTCCCTGCTGGAAGTGGCTGGAATACAGATCCTTACAAACCTGAAATTATTGATGGTAAGCTTTATGCGCGTGGTTCGTCTGATGATAAAGGGCCAACCATGGCTTGTTACTACGGTTTGAAAATCATCAAAGACTTGGGCTTGCCAGTATCTAAGCGTGTGCGCTTTGTGGTGGGGACAGACGAGGAATCCGGTTGGCAAGACATGGACTATTATTTCAAGCATGTTGGTTTGCCTGAGCCAGACTTTGGTTTCTCACCAGATGCGGAATTTCCAATCATTAATGGTGAAAAAGGGAATATCACAGAATATCTCCACTTTGGTAACAGTAATGATGGCAGCTTTAAACTCAAGAGCTTCACAGGTGGACTTCGCGAGAATATGGTGCCAGAATCAGCGACAGCTATTTTTACAGCAGCAGTTGATGCAGCGGAATTGGATGTCAAATTACAAGACTTTGCTGCTGCCCACAAGGTTTCAGCTAGTCTGAAAGAAAATGGCGACGCTCTTGAAGTGACAGTCATTGGGAAATCAGCTCATGGTTCTACACCAGAGGACGGTATCAACGGAGCAACCTATCTAGCTCTCTTCCTTAACCAATTTGACTTTGGTGGTGACGCCAAAGCTTATCTGGAAGTTGCAGCTCAAGTTCTGCACGAGGACTTTGCAGGTGAGAAGTTAGGAATTGCTTATACAGATGCTAAAATGGGTGCTCTCAGCATGAATGCTGGTGTTTTCCATTTTGACAGTGCCAAGGCTGACAATACCATTGCTCTGAACATCCGTTACCCTCAAGGTACTGATCCGAAAACAATTCAGGCCGGTCTTGAAAAAGTTACTGGTGTTGTGTCTGTGAGCTTGTCTGAACACGGACACACTCCACACTATGTTCCAGCAGATGATGAATTGGTAGCAACTCTTTTGAGTGTTTATGAAAAACAAACAGGTCTCAAAGGGCATGAGCAAGTCATTGGTGGTGGAACTTTTGGCCGTCTTTTGAAGCGCGGTGTGGCTTTTGGTGCTATGTTCCCAGACTATGTCAACACTATGCACCAAGCCAATGAATTTACAGATGTAGAAGACCTTTTCCGTGCTGCGGCCATTTACGCGGAAGCTATCTACGAATTAATCAAATAAAAAAGAAGAACTCGTTTGGTCTTGCCAAATGAGTTTCTTTGCAAGGAGCTGCTATGCATACATTAGATGATATTACTAAGGCCATCATGGCCGACCCAGAAAATAAAGAATTTACGAAGCAAGGGATCAAGCCGCTTTTTGCGGCACCAAAAAATGCTCGAATTAACATTGTTGGTCAAGCGCCGGGGCTGAAAACTCAAGAGGCAGGGCTTTACTGGAAAGATAAGAGTGGTGACCGACTGAGGGAATGGCTGGATGTTGATGAAGACACGTTTTATAATTCTGGCTACTTTGCAGTTTTGCCCATGGATTTTTATTTTCCAGGACATGGGAAATCTGGTGATTTACCGCCTCGTAAGGACTTTGCGGACAAATGGCATCAGCCGATTTTAGAGCTTTTGCCAGATATTGAGCTGACCATTTTGATTGGTCAGTATGCACAGAAATATTATCTGCATCAAACAGGAAATATCAAGCTGACTGAGACGGTCCAGCACTATCAAGACTATCTACCTGACTTTTTCCCTTTGGTACACCCATCGCCCCGCAACCAAATCTGGATGGCTAAAAATCCTTGGTTTGCAGAGCACGTTGTGCCAGACTTGCAAGCGTTGGTGCAAAAGATTATTCATCAATAAAGGAGAAAAACTATGGATGCTTATCAACAAGTGGCTAATAAGTTGCAAGAGTTGGGGATCACCTTTGATGTGGTGGAGCACCCACCTGCATTTACGACAGAGCAGGCAGATAGCTATATTGAAGGCATGGAAGGTGTTCGGACTAAGACCATGTTTTTGATCAACAGGAAGAAAACTCAGTATTATCTTCTAATTATGGATGACAAGAAACGATTGGATATGGATAACTTTAAAGTTCAAGTTGGAGCCGATCGGATTCGCATGGCCTCATTGGACTCCTTGGCTGAGAAAATGAGCCTACCAGCAGGAACGGTATCGCCTTTTGGTCTGCTTAACAATGAGGAGAAGGACGTTCAAGTCTATTTTGATAAAGAAATTATCGGCGAAGAACGCATGACTTTCCATCCTAATACCAATGAAAAGACTATCTTTGTCTCTACAAGAGATTTGTTTAAATTCTTGCAAGATTTGGGCTACTCTTACCAAGTGCTGGAGCTTTAACTAACTGTTTTGCTGTGATAGAGGAGCGATATCTAGTTTCCCTCTCAGGTGGTCAAACCTAGCGTCTTGTCCCTCTATCTTGATCTTGGATGAAGGACGTAGCTAGCAACTTGGTTCCCTCAGGAGATTCTCAAACAGCCGGCTGATAATTTTGTCAAAGTTCAGTTTGATTTTCTGAAGTAGCTGGCTGATTTTTTGATAAGTCTAAGCTTAGAATGCTAAACTTTGTAGAAAGCGAGGTGATTCTATGGAAACGATGAAAGCTATAGTTATTTACGAAGCGGGCGGCCCAGAAAAGCTTTTGCTAGAAGAAAGACCGATTCCAGAACTTCAAGAAGGCTGGACCTTGGTCAAGGTCAGAGGGTTTGGGATTAACCGCTCGGAGATTTTTACTCGTGAGGGTTTATCGCCTAGTGTCGCCTTTCCTCGTATTTTAGGCATTGAGTGTGTTGGCCAAGTTGCCGAGACGACTCGAGCAGATTTAGAGATTGGCCAGAAAGTGGTTTCCATCATGGGCGAAATGGGGCGAGCTTTTGATGGTTCTTATGCTGAGTATGTTCTCCTGCCGAACGACCAAATTTATACAGTCGAGACCAATCTGACCTGGACAGAGCTGGCAGCAGTACCAGAGACCTATTATACTGCCCTAGGCTCTATGAAAAATCTACGCATCGAGCCTAATGATAAGATTTTGGTTCGGGCTGCCACTAGCGGTGTCGGTTTAGCCTTTGCTCGATTGGTTAAGGCACAGTTTCCATTCACACATATCGTCGGCTCGGTCAATAGCGGTTCCAAACAATTTCTACTCAAACACCAAGCTTACGACGATATCATCATAGACCAGGATGGACGGCTGGAAACAGAGGAAAAGTTTGACAAAATCCTAGAGTTGGTCGGTCCGGCAACTGTCAAGAATTCTTTTGACCATATCGCAGAGGGCGGGATTATCTGTGTGACCGGCCTCTTAGGAGGTCAGTGGGAGCTGGATGATTTCAACCCAATTGAAGAAATTAAAAATAACAGTTTTCTGACAAGTTTTCACTCTGCTAATGTGAGCCAAAACTTGATGAATGAATTATTTGACTACATTGACCGCTATCAGGTCAATGTTACACCAAGGCGTGTCTTTTCCCTAGAGCAGGTGCCCAAAGCTCATGCATTTGTCGAGGGGACGGCAGGTTTTGGAAAAATCGTGATTATGAATGAATAGGAGAAAAATGATGCAAAAAATTAGTGCGAAAGATTTATATGACAAATTACAGGCAGAAGAACTGCAGTTGATTGACGTTCGCGAGGTGGATGAATTTACTGCTGGACATATCTCTGGGGCTCAGAATCTGCCTCTCAGCACCTTGTCTGAAAATTATGGAAAATTAGATAAACAAATCCCCTATCATATCATCTGCCAAAAAGGAGGACGCTCAGCGCGTGCCTGCGAATTTTTGGAAGCTAAGGGTTACCAAGTAATCAATGTCGAAGGAGGAGTCGAAGCTTTTCCTGCTAAATTGACGATATGACAAGCGATTAAGAAGAGCAAATGCCGGAATAGATTGAATTTCCGGCCCTTTTTTTGTATACTATAGTAGTATAATAATTTAAGGATAGGAGAATATCTATGTCAAAAGAAGATTGGCTTGAATATTTTGAGGCCGTTAATGGACGATCGGCTACAGAGGAAGAAATTGCCCAAGCATTGGCAGCTGAGGAATTTGTTGAAGCTGAACAGGTAAGTGCGGAGCAAGCGCCTAGTGAAGCTGGCCCAGCTTCATCAAGTTTTGAACAGCCACAAAACTTCCAGCAGCCTTTTGCTCAGCAGGCTTCTCAACAATATCAAGAAGTTCCTCAGCAACAAGCAAATCCAAATCAATTTGCTAATCAGGGACAACCTTATCAGCAACAAGGATTTCAGCAAGCGACTTCCTTTACTGGACAGCCTCAGTCTTCTGGTCCGCAAACTTATCAGAACAACCCACAGCAAGGACAGTTCAATTCACAAGTACCTCAACAAGGACCGCAGGCTTATTACAGTCAACAACCTCCTCAACCTAGCGAGTTTTCTAAAACAATGAAAGGTTTCTGGACTTGGCTTGTTTCAGCCTGGAAATCACCGACATCTGAAGTTGAGAGCAGTAAGGTGAATGGCTACCTATCTCTAGGTTTGACAGTGTTCTTTTTTGCTATTGTCGCAAACTCCAACGTTTACAGTATCATCAATATGTTTAGGGTATACAGTTATAGTTTGTATGATGTTGTTCCGTCTCTTAATTTCAAAGTTTTCTTTGTTTCCCTGATAGCAGCGGCTCTCTTCCTTTTTTCTATTATTTTAGGTGGTTTTGTTGTGAAGCGTTTGGTCTATCAGGATGGAAGTTTTACCTTTAACAAGGCTTTTGATTGGTACGGACGACTGTATGCTATAGTTCTTCCATTTATTGCTATTTCAGCTCTATTTGCTCTACTGGGAGTCATTCAATTGTCCCTTTTATTCACATGGATTGGAATTTTGTTAATCGGAGTTGGAGCGATCTTTGCTTTGATTTATTCCAAGACAAACAACTCTATGGATCCTTTTTATAAATATCTATTGGCCATTCTTATCAATGGTGTGATTACAATTATCTTCTCTTTCATCGCTTTTTCTCTACTAGCTAGTATCATAATGATGTAATCTTGGAGGAGATTTATGGCAACAAAAGAAAAATGGGTTGATCTCTTTGAAAAAGTAATTGGTCGAAAACCAACTGCAAGTGAGTTTCTAGCCGGCAAACAATTTAACTTTGATCCAAAAAAGATTAAGGAGATTGCAGGCGAAGCAGAGGAAGCAACCACAGATACTTCGTCAGTAGAAAATACTACTGATGAAGCTTCTGATAATCAAGATATTGTTCAGGAGACACCTTCTGAAGATTCTGTCACAGAAGAATCGATTCAACCATCTTCCCAAGATGAGAAGCAAGGTTCTTCTGAGTCTAGCCAATATGAAGAACTTCGCCAGAATTGGCTGCAAGCTTTTGAAAATAATATTGGTCGAAAACCTACCAAAGAAGAATTTGCAGAGGCTAAGAGTCAAGGATTCTCTAACCTGCCTATTCGGTCTGAACTACTCGACTCACAATTACCACAGAAGCCAGTAAAAAAGGCTAAAAAGAGAATATCCAAAAAGCAAGCAATCATGATTGGGGGTCCAACCCTTCTAGTTGCTGCTTTGATTGGAGCTTTCTTCTATCTAAACTCTATAACTGGGGTTAAAGTTGTTACAGACCATTTTGCAAAAGCAGTCTCTAGTAAAGACTTTGATGAAGTTGCAAGTCTTCTTTCTACTCAATCCGATAAGTGGACACGTGCTGAAGCAAGAGCTTTAGTTGAGCACCTAGAGAGCCAGGAGATTAATCTCGAAACTGAGCTAGATAACATTGTTGAGTCAAATGGCAAATCTGCTTATATCGATGACAACAATAATAAGATTTTAGGTGTTACTGAAAAGAGTAAGAAATTTGGTATTTTCCAGGAATATCAGATGGTTTCCTATCCAGTCAAAGTTAAAGTCAATACCAATTTGGATAATGCTACCATTAAACCTGGTGAGAAAAAAACTATTACTCTTAAGAAAAATACAGACACTGAATTGGGTGAATATCATTTCATCAAACAAGACTTTACACTCAAAGGTAAGACAGATGTTGGAGATGTAGAGAGTAAGGTTCAGCTTGATTTAGCTACGGCTAAGGATAATGAAATCAAACTGGATCTCAAGTCTGAAAAGAAACAGCTAAAAATTACTATGCCTTCTGAAACTTCAAAAGCAACAGATATTAAAATCGTTGTTAATGGTAAAGAAAGTGGTAGCAGTTTGACCCCTGAGTTGCAGCTTGTTCCTTATCAAGAACTTGAAATTTATGCCAAGCTTACTATCTCTGATACTACCTTTACTACCAATAAAGAGACAGTAATTGTGGAAGATGATACTACTAATGTGAAATTATCGCTTCCTAAGGAAGTAATTTCTAAGATTAGAGAAAAGAACGAAGAAGCGAAAAAGGTTGAGGCTCAAAAGGCAAAAGTCTCTACTTTCCTTAATGACTACCGCAGTGCTGTTTTCAGCTCAGTTTCTAACAGGAGCAACAACTATTCTCAATACTACGATACCTCTAGTGCAGTATATCGAGAAATGGTTGAGTGGACCACTGGTGGTGGTGTTAAGAAAGCAAAAATTAACTATTATGAGCCAGGAGCTTTGGATATCCGCGAAATCAAGGAAGAAAATGGTTCCTATATCGTGACAACATATGAGGACTATACGGTCCACTATATCGATAACACTCCAAATAGTGTAAATCGTAAAAATAAGACTTACTACTTGAAGCCTAGCGGGGATTCTTTTGTAATCTATAATCTTGAAGTTTCAGAAGGTTGATATTATGACAATGAAATACAGTAAACTAATTTTTCTTGCAGCATCTGCTCTTGTTCTAGGCGCGTGTTCGTCTGGTAAAGACACTACTGGAGATAGCTCTGATAAACAAGCGGCTAGCTCAACTAGTACAGTTAAGAAACAAGATGCTGAAAAAGATAAAAAGTCTAGCCAAGATACGGCATCAGAAAGCACTGATACTAAAAAGGAGCAAAATCACGAGGACAAAACTCTTGATCAAAATGTTTCTTATAACGGCAGCTACTACAGTGTCAAAGGGAAATATGATGAGATTCTTGTTGTCAATAAACATTACCCTTTGTCTGCTTCCTATAACCCAGGTGAGAATGCGACTGCTAAGGCAGAATTGCTCAAACTGATTGCAGACATGCAGGCACAAGGATATGCCATTAGCGACCAATACAGTGGTTTCCGTAGCTATGATACTCAGACAGAACTCTATCAAAACTATGTCAATCAGGATGGTAAGGCAGCTGCAGACCGTTATTCGGCTCGGCCAGGCTACAGCGAGCACCAGACTGGTTTGGCATTTGACTTGATTGACAAGAATGGTAATCTCGTACAAGAAGCTGGAGCAAGTCAGTGGCTTTTAGACAACGCCTATAAATACGGTTTTATCGTTCGCTATCTAGAGGGTAAGGAAGGTTCAACTGGCTACATGCCTGAAAGCTGGCATTTACGCTATATTGGTCAAGAAGCCAAGGAAATTGCTCAATCAGGCAAATCTTTAGAAGAATATTTTGGCATTACTGGTGGAGGCTATGAAAAGCAGTAGTCACATCATCCATTAGAAGGAGGAAGAAAATGAAATTTTTTGTTACCAATCCCAATAATGATTTTGCAGAAACACCTGTGCAAGAAGAAGGCAGAATCATCCATCATCTGCATCTTGCCAAAGGAAAAGAAGTACCAGAGCACAGTGCTGATGCACTAGTAACAGTTGTTTGTTTGTCGGGAGATGTGAGCTTTTCTGCTGGAGAACAAACCGTGCGGCTAGTGGCTGGTTCCTTTTTGACGATGGAGCCCAATGAGCCACACAGCTTGGTCGGAGAGGAAGATAGCCACCTCTTAGTTATCAAACAACTAAAATATTAATAAATTCAAAATACTAGAAGCTGGAATAAATGCTTCTAGTATTTTTTACTACCTTTTAAAGCTTATTCATTCTTGTAAATAAAAACCCATAAGGAAGGAATTTATAAACAGATTCTTTGATTCTTAAAACAAACTTAAGTTTAGCTTAAAAAAGGCTTAAGATAAGCTTAAAATAAACTTAAACAAAAAATCAGAATGATAGGGTGAGGAGTTTTTATAAATAAGTAATAAAAATAATTTACACAGTGTAAACCAAATTATAAACATTTTTATATTGTTTTAGTTCGTAAATGAGAAGATTTTAATGATTTTTATAGATTAAAAATAGAAAACAAAACAAAAAGACGAACTATAAAAAATTACCCATAAAAATAATTTACACCCTGTTAACTAAAATGCTTGCATTCAAAAATTTCTTGTGCTATAATTCGTCTTGAGGGTGAGATATGCATAAAAAAGTATTTTCAAGCATATTGGCTTCTTTGTTTCTAAATCAAATGTTATAAAAACATTTATGTGCAACCTTTAGTCAGGTGGATTCACTAACTAGTGATTCGTTTTTTTGCGTTTGATAATGATAGAGCAGTCAACTGTCAGCTGGCAGTATTTTCGTGAAATTCTTTTTTATGAAGTTGTGCACAAAAAATAAATTCCCCCCCACAAAAAAATAAAGTGATGTTGGTCACTTTGGAGGTTTAATTAATATGAACAATCGTTTCAGACTCTTATCAAGATCTGTTGTAGCGGCTGCGGCTATTATTCCAGCATTTGCTCTTGCGAATAATGCTCAGGCTCAAGATTATGGTTACAACTACTATCAACCAGGTTATAATTACTGGAATGGTGGTTACAACAATTATAACTATGGTTATAACAACTATAATTACCGTAACAACCGCAACTACCGTTACAATAATTATAACTATGGTTACAATAACTATAATTATGGCTATAACAATTATAACTACGGATATAACTACGGCTACAATGGCTATAATTACAACTATGGTTATAATAACTATTATCCAGGCTATAACAACTGGAATTACAACTATAGCAACAACTACGGCTATAATGGTTGGAATAACTACAACAATCTTGCAAACGATGAAAACTACATTTACTGGAATGGTAACCATTACTACCGTATGACGGATGGTTCTTACCGCATCTATCGTGATGGTGAGTGGAAACCATTGACAAATACTAACAATAACAGCACATCCAATAACAACTTGGAAAACGATCCGCATTATCGTTATGAAAATGGTTATCATTACTATGTATTAGATAATGGTGATTATTACTATTATAAAAATGGTAAGTGGGTGTTTGTTAAGGATTCTGCTGATAACTCAACTAATCCAACAACTCCAAGCCAGCCGGAAGAACCAAAACCAGAAGTTCCAACTCCGACTCCAGCGGAACCAGAACAACCAACGCCAGCTCCTACTGATAAACCAGATGAGCCTACTACACCAGCAGAACCAAAACCTGAGGTGCCAAGTGTTGATTTGCCAGAAAATCCTCCAATTAACGGTGCAGAAGGTGAGCTTGATCCATTTGCTCCGAAACCAGAGCAACCAGCAGAACCAAAACCAGAAACTCCAACAACACCTGCTGTGCCAGAGACTCCTGGTTTGGTAACAACTGATAAACCAAGTGAAGATCAAATCCCGCCATATGTTGAAAAACCAGCAGAAGGTCTTGAACATTTGACATGGGCACCGAATGGACGAGCTCCAAAAATTATCTACCCAACTGGAAAACCAGGTGACAAGGCTCTTGAGTCAGATCCTAACTATTACTTTGATGGTTCTACCCATTATTACCGTATACCATCTGACTCAGAAGCAAATGGATACTCTCCATATTGGAAATGGTTTGGTGACAAATGGAAACTGCAAGGTATGACCGATCCAAACGATCCAGCTCTTGATCCAAAACTTCACGAAAACACTGCTGATGATGAATACATGTACAGTGATAAAGACTCTAGCGTGAAATTGTACTCAACTAACATAGTGACAACTGCTAAAGCAGGTCAACCGCTGCCATTCAAGAACGTTGAAGAGTTCAAGAACTACGTTATCGAAAAGATGAATCCTAAGTTCCTTGATAACGCAGGCTGGGATGCCAAAGTTGAGTGGGAAATCGAAGATCCAGAAATCTTTGAGAATACTAAAGAAAACCCATATGCTAAGGATTATGTCTTGATTGCAAACCTTAAGAGTGGTGTTGAGGATAAGAAATACAGTGATGTAGAATTTGGTTATGTTAAGTTTGTTTACCGTGTTGAAGCAACAAACGATACAAACTATGACTATGTTTCAA
>CAUSOG010000019.1:0-44163 GCA_963533195.1 uncultured Streptococcus sp.
CACGATTTGAGAACCTATGGGTTTTGTGTTGCACTATATTTTACAATTTATCAAAAGAAAAAAATAGAAAAGTAAAGCCGATAGAGATGCCCTAGCAGCTGTCCTTTGAATAAATAAGTAACTTCCCCCATCAGTGTTGCAAAATTCATAACAGCAAGTACAAAATAAGCAATGACAACAGGAACTAATAAAAGAAAAAGGTAAAGATAACCATAAGCAACCTCCGGCTCTGGCTCAATTCCTGAATAACCGTACAGATACACCAGTAGATACAAAACTAGGGGCAAAAAAGGAATCACCCTAAACTTCTTATTTTTCATCAACATCTCCCTTTAAACAAAGAAACTTTTTATTATTTTATTATAACAAATCTTCTTTATAAAACAAGAATTCACTTTTATTTTCAAGTATTCATTGATTGTAAAATCAAGCTTAGCAAATATCAGCCATCGTAAAAACATCGATTTGAATGACTGCTTATTTTAGAGTTTATAAATTTAACCGTCAGTACATTATCAAGGATAGATGATGACAAAGACAAGAAAAAATCATCTCAGCTAGCTGAGATGATTCGTTTGGCTAATATTAATTAGCTTTTTTGAAACGATAGGCAAGAGCTGATAAAAGAATCAGAGCAAATCCTGCTGCTATCGCAAAGATAGATGTTTCGCTGCCAGTTTTCGGCAAAACTTTTTTGCCAGTTGCTGATTCAGTAGCATCTTTTCCATCTTTATCTGATGAATTACCTGAGGTTCTATCAGTCGAAACGCCTGGTTTATCACCAGATGATGATGGTGGTGGTGTCGAACCTGAAGAAGGTGGCGGTGTACCTGGTCCTTGTGGACGTCTAGCTTCAAATGTCCATGTGCCTGTAAATTTGACATCTGCGCCTGCAATAGTTTTACTATCTGCGTCATATTTGAGGAATTTCCAAGTACCATCACTTGCTTCAACAGTTTTCTTAGCTGGCTGAACCGCTTGAACGGCAGCACCGTCTGCATATTCAGTGGCATCATTCGGTAGCAATGCTGTGACTTCTGCTGGCAAGCTACGGTTCGGATCTGCGCTTACAAATTCATAAGTTGCCTTATATTTTGGTGCTGGAGTGAAATTCCATTTACCAGTAAATTTAAGGTCTTTATCTGCAACAGTCTGAGCATTCGACTCATCATAACCTTTGAAAGTCCATGTACCTTCAGTAACTGTAACACTTGTTGGAGCAGGTTGTTTAGCATCTACCTTAGTACCACTAGTGTAGCTATTATCATCATTTGGTAACAATGCTGTGACTTCTGCTGGTAAGCTACGGTTCGGATTTGCGCTTACAAATTCATAAGTCACCTTATATTTTGGTGCTGGAGTGAAATTCCATTTACCGGTAAATTTAAGGTCCTTATCCGCAACAGTCTGAGCATTCGACTCATCATAACCTTTGAAAGTCCATGTACCTTCAGTAACTGTAACACTTGTTGGAGCAGGTTGTTTAGCATCTACCTTAGTACCACTAGTGTAGCTATTATCATCATTTGGTAACAATGCTGTGACTTCTGCTGGTAAGCTACGGTTCGGATTTGCGCTTACAAATTCATAAGTCACCTTATATTTTGGTGCTGGAGTGAAATTCCATTTACCTGTAAATTTAAGGTCCTTATCCGCAACAGTTTGTGCATTCGTTTCTGCATAGCCTTCGAAAGTCCATGTGCCTTCAGTAACTGTAACACTTGTTTTAGCAGGCTGCTTAGCGTCTACATTAGTACCACTAGTGTAGCGATTAGCATCTGCTGGAAGCAAATCAGTTACTTCTTTTGGCAGATTTGGAAAGGCTGGATTGCTGCTGAGAAACTCATAGCTAACACCATAGTCTTTATAAGTGTTTATGAATACTGGATTATTGCCTTCGACGGTAGCTTCCAACTTGCCCTTGCTTGCGGTCACTGTGACAGTCACAGTATGTTCTGTACTGTCATAAGTCACACCAGCTTCATTTCCAGCTACTTCCGTCAGCTTGTAAGTATAAGTGCCTTCTTTATCATAGTTGATTCCAAGGAACTTGATATCACCATTGGCATCGTTAGCTGCTTGAAGCTCCAAGTTATTTCCGCCAACCTCAGTCAGTTTGAAAGTATACTTTTCAGCTTCAAGTGCTTTACCATCCAGAACTTTCTTAGCGGTAATCGCTGCAGTTGCCGGCTCTAACTTGTATGTATTGGTGAAAGTCTCACGGTCATAGGCAACAGTTGCTGTCTTAACGCCGTTATTGTCTGTTACAGTAACAGTAACATTGATGTCTGAATTGGCATCGTTTGTCACACCTGGCAGATTGCTTGCTCGTTCACGAATGACATAGTTAAAGGTTCCTTCTTTTTTGAAACGAAGTTTCTTAAAGGTTACGGCACCAGCTTTATTGGTTACCGTTTGAACAACTTTGTCGTTGTCATCCTTATTAATTAAATCAAAAGTAAATTCACCATCCTCCAAATTGCGGCCAGTCAATTCCTTTTTGACTTTGAAGATAACTTCATCAGAACGGGTACCTTCGCCAACACCATCAAGAGTTGTCAACGGTGCAAATGGACGTGCTAACAAATCAGGCATCTTTTGCCCATTAGACGTAACAGTTACATCGTTAAAGGCTTTTTTGGTTACCTTATCTACTGGCTCAGTCAAACGAGTCCGGTAAATAACATAAATCCCTCTTCCATTCAATTCCCCAGCATTAACTGTGAAATGATTGGAGTCTGTGATTGTCACAATCTGACTTGGATTAAATGATTGACGTGTGCCAGAAGCACCTTCCCACTCAGTAAAGTAGTAACCTTTAATCCCTGTCTCTTCATCCAGTTCTTGATCTTCTGGAATAGCGTCCTCAATGACAACTTGACCAAGATTTTGGACATCGCGATTGACACGGATACGCCAGTTGACATAATTAGGATCCTTAGAATCCTGAACACCCCACTTGGAATAACCCTGAGGCTCCTCATCAACCTTGATACGCTTCAGCCTATAGGTTCTAGCGCCCGGAAAGTTTACTTCTTGTTCTTGGTTGTATGGCATATTATCAGCCCAAACCACTGTGAAAGAAGATTGAATACGCTTGGTATCTGACATTTTCGCAAAATACTCAGCATTTGTGACAGTAATAGTTGCTGTATTGGTAACAGGATCTGTCACCAACTTGGCAACAACAGTGCCATCCGGTGCGCTTATGTTTTCCTCCAAAGTTCGCTCAATTTTGAACTGTGATGGAACTCGATAAACCATGGTATCACCATTATTTAATACTTTGCTATCTGCAAATGTATAGGTCGGAGCAATGTAAAATTTACCTTCACCGTAACCTGTATCCTTTAAAGGATTAGTATTAATGGTAACATCTGTAGTTAGCTGATAATCACTTTCACCTAACTCTGCAGCAGAAACCCTAGGACTTGAGCTTAACAAGGGAAGAAAGGTTGATACCAAAAGCAGCAAAGTCATCAGAGCATGAGACACTTTATGATAAGTTTGTTTCACCTTGAATGCGGTCCTCCTTCTTTTTATATTTTATTTTCGACAAATGCTGGCAGGCACACCATCATCTGTCTACCCCCTCATTTTCAGTCGATTCTAAATCAAGATTTATTACCAAACTAAAAATGAATGTATTTGTATATGATAAGCAAATATGACATATACATATCAATTATAACATAAAAATTATAATTTACGCTCTGTAAACTATAATTTTTATTAGCATTTTTCTATTCTTTGTCTACTTTCGTTACAAAAAAGTTTCAGATTATTTTTTTAATCTAACTCGGATGGATTATTATTGTTTTATTAGAAATAAATAGCAGAAAAAATACCTAGACTATAAAGAGTCTAGGTATTTTTTTATATATACTGAAAACAACTTATTGCTTACTTATTAAAGATTGACTGTCTGAAGTCGTCTGTTTCACGAAGATAAGCATTATAAATCTTCTTCTTGAGCAGGTTGACCCAGCTGGCATCGACACGGCTTGTAGCATTGGCAATGTTGCTCACATCCTCTGCTACCGCTGCGTCCATCAGCCTTTGCATATCTGCATAAGAGCGAATGGTTACTTTCTTGGTACTGTTTGGATTTCTGAGCTCGTACTCGATGGTGATTGGCTTGATCTTGGTCAGCTGATCAATCCGCTCCTTATACATAGCCTTCTTGAAGGCTACCCAAGAGTCATATTCACCTTTGAATACATTTTCCAAGACTTTCTGGTCTGTTATCAGACCAACATCTCTTCCGGACCATCCATCCCAAGTTTTCTTACCTTCATCAAAGGCTTCCTGAGAGTACTTACCAGAAACATAAGGGATAAATCCTTCATGGTAGCCTTTGGCTGCCAGCAACTCATAGGCCGTGCGGCGGAACATAACGTCGCCCGGAGCTCCATTTGGATTGCTCAAGGCTGAGTAGATTGGTGAGAAGAGGCTGAGACTGAGATAGCCATTTCGTGTATATCTACCACTGTCCTTGTTCTCCCGACGAGTGATAACATCATTTTCAATCAGGGAGTTAAAGGTCTTCAGCTGCTTGATTTCTTCAGCAGTAAAGCTTCGCGTCTGGTTACCGGCATGAGTCTCCTTACCATACTTATCTGTAATATAGTAATTCTCCATCTTCCTGAACCACTGAAGCTTAGCATCATCGCTCTGCTTAAGCATAGAGGTACCTTCTAGGTAATCTAGTGTGTAGATCATGTCAAACATACCATGGACATAGTGCTGGAGGTCTTCTGCATTTTGAACGCGTTCCTTGAAGTTATATGTGTGTAGGCGCGTCTTAGAGTCCTTGTCCACCTTGAAGAGGGTATTGAGTGTAATGGTTGCCTCATCTGCACTTGGAGTGGACTGCAGGAGTCCGCGAGCATAAAGCTCAGCTCCCAGACCTTCGCGGCGGCCATTGCCCTCAAAGTAAATGCCACCGTCAGAGTTATGGGTCATTTCATGCGTGTAGACAGAGTTACCATAGTCTTCTAACAATTTAGCTGCATCAAAGTGGGTTACACTTCCTGTAGCATAGGCATTGTAGCCCTTGCTTGGATACCACTTGCCGGCTGGTCCAAAGAACTCCTGCATAGCCAGTGATTTTTTGTCATTAGCTGGAGCCCAATATTTTTGACCATTCTTGTCAACCAATGAGAATCCATCGTAAACCAGAACAGAACGGAAGAGCTTGTCCTTGCTTTCATCGCTTAGAATCTTATACCAGAAGTCATAGTGATCACGCTGGTATTCAGCTGTTTTTCTCACTCGGTCTTCGACAAATTCCGCTAGCTCTGCATCTGTCCGAACCCTGCCATTGGCATCAAGGCGATAACGGTCATAAGCCCCCATGGAGATGGTAGACATATTGGAGATAGCATAGACACCCTTCTCAGTCATGGTCAAGAGCGGCAGAAGCATGCCCTTGTGTTCCCAGTTATCAGCAGTAATTTTGTCGTAAACGCCAACAGAATACTTACTCTTGTCCTCGGCTACATCCTGAAGCTGTCTAGCTTCTGCTATATCCGACTTAGCCTCAACGATGTAGGCTTTTGTATTGGTCTTGAGCCATTCATTATTGGTCTTGTCCGGCAGGAAGAGCTGACGATAACCTTCTAGATAATTGAAGAGTCCTCGTTTACCAGTCGCTTCAGAAAGTGAGGCATCATAAGCCATATAGTTGTTCTTAGCTTTAAGATTGTTCATGCCTGACTTACCAAGTGAAATGATGGTATCTAAGGTTGAAGCATTATGATTTCCAAAGAAGTCAAACTTATAGGCCGACAAATCCTTGACATTGATATTGTCATAGTTGATATTATACCAACGGTTGAGATAGGTCAGACCAAGTAAGAAGGCTTCTTTATTGTCTTTAATTTGCTGAGCTATATAGTCTGCTACAACATTGCCTTCCGTATTGATAGACTTGTCCATAGCCAGTACCTTGCGTAACTCTTCTGACAGCTTAGGCTTGACTTGGTCAAAGGCAGTATCCAGATAGAGATCATCCAGAGAAGTGTCAGCATTCACACCTAAAACAGTTCGCATAGCCGGTGAGTCAAGGACAACCTTGTTCAACTCCGGCAGCACTTGATTGAGAACTCTGCTATAGTCTGATAGGAAGGCTTCTGGTGTATAAAGGAGGTCTAAGCCATTTACACTGTACTCTGCAATTGCCTTATATTTGAAATCTCCCTTATAGGTCAGATCCAGGTAGTCAACCGTATTATCCTCAAAGTGCAGCATCAGACGGTTAATTCCGGTCTTGTTGCTATTGATATCAGTGATAATCTGGTCACCCTTCATTGGAACAACATCCAGCAAGTACTCTGTATTGAGCTTGTGATTATCTGGAAGTTTATTTCCATAAGCAACGATGGTCTCCTTATTGTAGAATGGCAGGAGTTTTTCCATGTTTGCATAAGCTATCAGACGGTCTTCTCGGGCATTCTTTTCTTGGGCATAGTTGACAGAATAAAGATTGAGATTCGTGTCTTCTAGCGTGGTTGTAATATCTAAGCTAGCCAGTTTCTCTTCTGCCTGGTCCAGAGTCAGTGTTGAAGTGACAAACTTATCATTTTCCAGTGTTTTATTTCCTTCAACGGCATAAGCTTCTGTGATACGGTTGTTTTCATATCCCTGATCACCAGAAATACTGTAAACGTTTGTACCACTGATGTTGCTGATGACATTATCAATTAAACCATTGAAGTAATTGGAACCAACCACACCACCAATCTGACCATTCTTAGTAGAGTTTTGGATCTTTCCAGTTACATAAGAACGGCTGATTCGGGCATTGCCCTCCAAACGGCCGACTAAACCACCGAAGCGTTGGTTATTTGCTCTAGCGCCTGCTAGAATAGTCACATCTGCCCTGCTTTGGCTAACCAAAGAGTTTCCTCCCTTAAGATTGGCTACCAAACCACCGACATTGTATTCTTTACCCTGTTTATCATTTGACACGATAGTTCCAGTAAAGAAGCTATTGGTAATTTGGGTATTGTTAGCAATAACGACCAAACCTGCTACTTGAGAAGCATTCTCTTTTACTTCTACTCTACCTTGGACTGAAACATCTGTGATTCGAGCATTTTCTGCATTGCGAGCCAGGGCTGCTGAGTCATAAGTACCAACAATATTGACCTCTTTCAAATCCAGATTAGAAATAGAGGAACCACTCTTGAGGTTTTCAAATAAAGGCTTGGCTAGATTATAAATAGCGTACTGTTTGCCATTATGGTTACCTGTCAAACTGCCTGTGAAGTTCCCTTTGAGGTAGACATAGTCCGCAGGTGCCAGACTGACATCGCTAGCATCCAAATCTGCTCCCAGAACATAGTTGCCAGCCATATTTTGCTTCATAGCGTCTATCAAGCCAGCAAAGCTGGTGTAGACATTTTGCTGACTAGGAACAACTGCCTTACTGATATAGAAGTCATAGCCAGACTTATAGCCTGTCTCACCTTCTTGGACTAGCTCAGGCAGAGATACTGTCACCTTATAGACATCCCTGCCATCCTTATGACTTTCCGCTATGCTGTGAACCGGCAGGAGCATTTCCTTAGATTCACTTGATTTGACTTTGACGAAGTAGGTAGACAGATCAGTAGGCATAGAGTTCATGGACACAATGCGCTTAAACTGGTCGTTTTCTTTTCTGTAAAACTCTGCCGAATCAATATCTCGGAAGGCAATCTTCTTGTATTCCAATTCAAAATTGCGGCTACTGGTTTCAAGGTCTGTGAAGCTGCCATTATCCAGTTCATAAGTCAGCTTGGTTTTCAAAGTATAGCCTGTGTAGTAGTCTAAGTCGCCAATCTTCAGACTTCCTGCGAAATTGGTAATCGGAAGAGTGCGGACGAGCTGATCTCCCTGGTACAATTCTGCAGTCGCTGAACGGAAGGACTGAGTCTGGTCTTCAAGTCTGTATTGAAGCGTAATCGACTTGTCATCAGGATTTTCTGTCAGACTTAGAATGGAAACCGTTGGCTTGACTTTAGGCACTCCATTTAGAGCTTCTTTGGCTGCTGTCAGGCTAGCAAAAGCTTGATTGACCTGCACTTGTGTGGCAGTTTGATTGTTCAGAACTCTTTCGGCCTTAGCCAATTCGTCAGTATAAGCTGTCTGCTTATCTGAATCTGCATTCTTATATTTAGCATTTGTTTTAACTGTTGGATTTAAATCGTATTCATTTTGAAGAGCCGTTTTTACAACCTCAAGACCACTTAACTGAGCTTTAGCTTGCTTGATTTGTTCCACCAGCTGGTTAACTTCTGCTTGGCTAGCATGTGATTGGCTCAGAATCGCTTGACCTGCTGTCAAAGCAGTATCATAGCTAGATTGATGACTCTGACTATCGTTGAAATAACGTGCTTGAGCTTTAATCTGATCCGCTTCCGCTAATAGATTATGCAGTGGAATTAAATCGAATTCTTCTAAGGCTGCTACTTTCGGTGCTTCATTCGGTACCATATTTGGTTTAGCCGTACCAACCTTAACAACCTGCGTTACTGGAGCTAAGATTTCTTCGTTTGACAATTCTTGGCGATCGATTTCTTGACCATTAGAGCTGTAAACGCGAGTCTTAATGGTGCGCTCACCTTGAACACCTGGAGTTGCGATTTGGCGGGCATCACGAACCAGCTCGTCGGTCTCTTCTTCTCGAATCGTGAAGTTGATTTTCTCTACGCGGGTTTCGTACGTGTAAGTTAGCGGATACTCTGGCAAAGCGTCTGCTTTTGGTGCATCGTTTGGAACCATGGTTGGCTTAGCCGTTCCAACTTTGACAACTTGAGTAACAGGTGCTAGAGTTTCTTCGTTTGAGATCTCTTGGCGGTCAATTTCTTGGCCATTAGAGCTGTATACGCGAGTCTTAATGGTACGCTCACCCTGAATACCTGGGGTTGCGATTTGGCGAGCATCTCGAACTAACTCGTCAGTCTCTTCTTCACGAACCGTGAAGTTGATTTTCTCTACGCGGGTTTCGTCCATGTAGGTCAGTGGATACTCTGGAAGAGCATCTGCTTTTGGTGCTTCATTCGGTACCATATGTGGCTTAGCTGTACCGACTTTGACAACTTGCGTTACGGGAGCTAAGGTTTCTTCGTTGGACAACTCTTGGCGATCGATTTCTTGACCATTAGAGCTGTAAACGCGAGTCTTAATCGTCCGTTCGCCCTCAACACCCGGAGTCGCAATTTGACGGGTATCTCGAACCAGCTCGTCCGTTTCTTCTTCACGAATCGTGAAGTTAATTTTCTCTACACGCGTTTCATCTGTATAAGTCAGTGGATACTCTGGCAAGGCGTCTGCTTTTGGCGCATCATTCGGTACCATATTTTGCTTAGCCGTACCAACTTTGACAACTTGAGTAACAGGTGCTAGAGTTTCCTCGTTGGACAATTCTTGGCGATCGATTTCTTGACCATTAGAGCTGTAAACGCGAGTCTTAATCGTCCGTTCGCCCTCAACACCCGGAGTCGCAATTTGACGGGCATCACGAACCAATTCGTCCGTTTCTTCTTCGCGAATGGTGAAGTTGATTTTTTCAACTCTAGTTTCATCCGTATAAGTCAACGGATACTCTGGCAAAGCCTCTGCTTTTGGTGCATCATTCGGTACCATATTTGGCTTGGCCGTACCAACTTTAACAATTTGTGTTACTGGAGTCAGTGTTTCCTCATTGGAAAGCTCTTGTCGGTCAACTTCTTGGCCGTTGGAACTGTAAACACGGGTCTTGATTGTTCGCTCACCTTGCACACCTGGAGTTGCGATGTGACGAGCATCGCGAACCAATTCGTCCGTTTCTTCTTCACGAGTTGAGAAGTTGATTTTTTCAACTCTAGTTTCGTCGGTGTAGGTCAGCGGATACTCTGGCAAGGCGTCTGCTTTTGGTGCATCATTCGGCACCATATTTGGCTTAGCTGTTCCGACTTTGACAACTTGCGTTACTGGAGCTAGAGTTTCCTCGTTGGACAGCTCTTGGCGGTCAACTTCTTGGCCGTTGGAACTGTAGATGCGAGTCTTGATTGTTCGCTCGCCTTGCACACCTGGAGTCGCGATTTGACGGGCGTCCTGAGGCAATTCATCGGTGTATTGTTCCTCAATGTTGAAGACAATTTTCTCAACACGCGTTTCATCCGTGTAAGTCAACGGGTACTCTGGCAAAGCCTCTGCTTTTGGTGCATCATTCGGCACCATATTTGGCTTAGCTGTTCCGACTTTGACAACTTGCGTTACTGGAGCTAGAGTTTCCTCGTTGGACAGCTCTTGGCGGTCAACTTCTTGGCCGTTGGAACTGTAGATGCGGGTTTTGATGGTACGCTCGCCTTGCACACCTGGAGTCGCGATTCGACGGGCGCCTTGGACTAGCTCGTCTGTATCTTCTTCACGAATAGTATAGTTGATTTTCTCTACACGGGTTTCATCCGTGTAGGTTAAAGGGTATTCTGGTAGACCTTCTAACTTTGGAGCATCAGCCGGAATCAGGCTTGACTTACTTGTACCGACCTTAATAATTTGAGTGACTGCTGCAAGAATTTCTTCATCCGATAAAACTTGGCGGTCAACCTCTTGGCCATTCGAGGTATAGATACGAGTGGTAATCGCCCGCTCACCCTGTACACCTGGTGTGACAACTTGGCGACTTCCTTCTGGAATCTCATCAGTATACTGTTCTTCGACGGAAAAATCGATCTTTTCTCTTCTTGTTTCATCCATCGCAGTCAGCTCTAATTCTGGGGCTTGATGCACGGGTGCTTCATCTGGTGCGGTACCGTAAGTTGTTAGTTCCGGAGCTTCTTGTACTGGAGCGGTATCTGGTGCAGTACCATAAGACGTTAACTCAGGCACTTCTTGAACCGGTGCAGTATCTGGCGTTGTGCCATAAGACGTCAATTCTGGGACTTCATGTACAGGTGCTACATCTGGCGTTGTGCCATAAGTCGTTAG
This sequence comes from uncultured Streptococcus sp., assembly GCA_963533195.1. Classification (GTDB taxonomy): domain Bacteria; phylum Bacillota; class Bacilli; order Lactobacillales; family Streptococcaceae; genus Streptococcus. The sequence goes on from CAUSOG010000019.1 coordinate 10,960, forward strand.
CTCAGGAACTTCTTGCACTGGTGCGACATCTGGCGTTGTGCCATAAGTGGTTAACTCAGGAGCTTCTTGTACTGGCGCTGTATCTGGTGCAGTACCATAGCTTGTCAACTCTGGGAGTTTTTGGACTGGCGCAGTATCGGGCGTCGTACCATAAGTCGTCAATTCTGGGACTTGATGCACGGGTGCTTCATTTGGTACAGATTTTACTGCAGCAGTTCCAACCAACACAATTTCCGAAACTGGCTCTGCAGTTACCTGTTCTGAAATCACTTCGCTTTTTACAATTTCTTTACCAGCAATATAATTGCGAGTGACGACAGTACGTGTACCAGCAACACCTGCACGAACAATCTGAGATTGTCCCTCTGCGAGCTCATTTGAATATTGGTATTCTGTTTGATAAGGCAGAACTTGGGTTTGGCTACTTTCTTGGCTCTTGAATTCCAGCTCTGGTACTTCAGTGACTGGAGAAAGCCGAGCAAATTCACGTTCTTTGGCAGCAATAATCTCTTTTTCTTGCTCTGTCAGTTTCTCTGTTTCATTAGATACCGGCTTGTTGGCAGTACCCTGATTCCCAGAAAGACTAGCAGATTTACCTGCCTGCTGATCGACTTCGACAGCTGACAAGTCCTTTTGTGCCGTAGGAAGCTGATGACTTCCTGCTGCGTTCTCCTTGCCCTGTTCACCGCTTTTCAGATAGCCAACATATTCGAAACCAGCAATCTCTATAGGCTCAGGCAGCTTATCTCCCACTGTCAAATTCAGCCTTTGATTGTAGGCGGCTAATTCAATATTGGTCACTGCAAATACAGAAGGAGCTAGGAGAATAGAGCCTAGACCTGTCACCAGCAAAATAGAAGACAGGTACCTCTTTCCATTTCTACCTCGTGCAATTACTAAGACTGCTAAAGTCAGCCCAGCAGCTGCAAAAGTTGCTTCCCACAGACTTGAGTAGCCCGTCTTTGGCAAACTTTTTTCCGAAAGCCCCTGGGTCTTTGGACGGTAAACCAGGTAATAAGCATCAGAGTTTTCTTCCACAAACTTTGGAAGTTCCTTAACAACTGCATTCTTCTCAGCTTCAGTCAGTTCAGACTCTACTACGTAGTGATACTGAACTGGAACGGTTTTGCCGGCTGAGACTTCTGCAGCCTCAACCGTGCTTATATTTCCCCCTATGGCGGTACTCAAAAAGAAGCTTCCGATAGTGGCGGAAACCAATCCTACTGATAACTTTCTAAAAGAATAGCGCTGGAGCGTATCACCAGTGATTCTTTTTTCCATAATAATTCCCTTTTCTTCATATAATAATCTCTTAAAATTTTACAGAATTTCCTACAAAAATTCAATGCTTTTGCTTAAAAATATATCTTTGAAGGCTGAAATCATCATGTTTTTGAACAGCCTGAAAATAGTGTTCATTTTTACTAAAAAATAAAAAACAAATCTTCAGTTAGAAAATCTGTTTTTTAGTGTGATTTATTTTGTTACAAATCTAACTCAAAGAGACCATACTCATGCTTGTCTCCTTGCAGCTCTGCCGCATAGTGGCGCGTGACGGTTTTTTGATGAATCAAGGCTCCAATAGCTGAGGCTTGACGCTTCTGCACTTCTTTGAAAATCGGATAGGCCAAGGCAGAGCCCAATCCTAAGAATTCCTCATCTACCCCTAGATACATAATCATATAGCGTTTTGGAAAACGCTTGGTCCAAAAAAGTTTAGCTAGGTTGAGAGAAGTCAGTTTTTGATAAACCAGAGAGCCGTAGTCCGGCATGGCAATCAGAAAACCAGCTAGCTTGCCCTCCTTATAAGCCAGCTTAACCATGGAAAAATCAAGAATATACTGGTATTTTTGAAAAATCCGACTGAACTGCTGACTGGAAATAGACCGATAAATTGGGAAATCTTGATAGAGGCGATTGAGGAGCTCAAAAACCCGCAGCGAAGCTTGATCCCACTCCTGCTTCTTTGGAGAGCAAATAGTGAATCCCGCTTCTTCAAAAGACTCAAAGCGATGAGCTAGCTTGTCCTGATGAGTTTGATTGCTAACCTTGGGATAAAAATTGGACAGATAGCGCTCCTTGAGCTCAAAACCCGCAGCCTGCCATAACTCAGGATAATAGTCTGGATTATGAGGTTCTCCAGTAAAAGGGATCTCCTCTGTTCCAGTCAACTGCATTCGATAACCAAGCCAAAAGCTTGCCTGTACGGGACCAATTATCTTAATCGCTCCGAGACTGCGAGCAAAACCTGCTAAATGGTCGATAAAAGCAGATGCAATCTGTTGATCATTGATCGACTCGAAAAATCCCAAGTAAGCAGCCTCATCATCTGGATAGAAGGTCAGAAGCCCTCGAATACAAGGCCGACTGTCCACATAGCCAATAAAGGCATAGGTTTCTAAGTCAGAACTCAGCGGGTGACTGTCTTCAATCAAAGCTAGTTCTTCCTCTTTCGACTGCATGAGGTGGTCTGGCTGGTAAATCCGCTTGGGCAGGGCTAGAAAATCGTCCAGCTCTGCAGTATTAGGTTTGACTGGTTTAATTTCCAGCATGGTCTTCCTCCTTGATTAGTCGAATCTTGCCAGTAAGGCCATCCATCTCAATCCAGTCGCCATTTTGCAGCTGGCTGCAGGCACCTCTGACATTGACAATGGAAGGAATACCTAACTCGCGGGAAATAATGGCCGTGTGCGAGAGCAATGACCCCTGCTCGGCAATGACCCCCTTGGCTTGGGTCAGAAGATAGACCCAGCCCGGATCGGTCATCTTGGTCACGATAATCCGGTCCTGAGCAGACTCAATCTCCTGCACATCTTCCACGACCAAAACCTGGGCCTTAACGCAGCCAGGTGAGCAGCCAATCCCTTGTAAGACTTGATTACCTGTATTATGACTGCTGGTACGGTTTTGCGGTTTCAGATATTTCTCAAAGGCCTGTCCAGCAAAAACATAGCGACTAAAAGTTGGCAGCTCCTTATCAGCCTCTAACTTCTCTCGACGCTCGGCTATCAAGCCGCTAACATCTCTGGGCTTTCTGGTCAGCTCAAATAATTCTTCCTTTGTCAGGTAAAAAACATCGTCAGGCGTAGCCAGCAGTCCTTGCTCGGCTAATTGCTGCCCAAGCGTTCGGAAAATCTGCCGCATCATGCCATAGATCCTTGTTCGGTTTAAGCGGGAGCTTTCCCGATATTTAACACCAGTTATGGCTCGCTGGCGAAGAAAATTCGTCCACCAGCCTGATTTTTGCACCTCTTCTTCAAGTTTCTGAGGAGCTAACCTCTTCTCCTCTTGCTGGCACATTTGCAGCAGGAGCTTGAGCAGACGCTCTGGGTGCGTTCGAAAGGTGGGAGTTTCTAACTTCAACTCTTCCGGAGCCCGATCACCAAATTCATGGATAAAATGGACTATTTCTTGAACCAAAGGATGCTGGCGAGTCAGAAAAACTTCTGAGCTTTCACTAGTCATGGCCTGTCTAATCTCTGCATTTTCTTCTGCTTTCAGCTGAGCTGTTAAAGCCTGCAGAGCCAAAGCCGGCCGCATACTTTCAATCTGCTCAATTCCTGCAATCTCAGCCTGAACAGCTCCGCCGCGACGCGACTTCTTCAGGAGTCCAGTATAAACAAAAGCATAGAGGTCATTGACCAGAGTAATGTCCCAGTGAGCCAGAATATCCTCTTTCAGCTTGCTAACCAAGCCAATCAAGGTCTCCGCATCTGCTTCGGGAGAAAAGCTCGCTTCGTATTGGCGCTGAATCTGGGCAAACTGTTCTTCCAATTGCCGCATTTGCCTGGGCGCTGTCCAGAACTCTCGAATAATGCGGATCATGATTTGCAGGCGTTTGAAAGCAGACAGGTGCACCGGCATCTGAGGCACCTCTGTCTCTCGCACTCCCAGCATATCCTGCCAGATAGGGATGATTTTCTTAGAAAAAGGTAAAAGCTGTAGCAGCTGATACCAGCTCTGAATTTGGTAATAGACTCGGCTATTGACCGGCTGCAGCATATTTCGAAAAGTGGCTTCATAGGCAGCCAACTCTGGAGCATCCTTGCCAACCAAGCGCTGGGCCAGACTGCGAAAAATGCTGGCATAAGCCTCTTGGATAAAGCTAATGGTCAAAGGACTGGAAACGCCCGGATAACTCTCGACAATGTTGCTGTTATCCAGAATAATCTGCTGTCCCTCTGGCAAGGTAGTAATAGGTCGAGCCTGCAAGAGATAGAGCTGGCCATTTGCGAAGGTGAACTCCATATCTATATAAGGTCCGAAAAGCTGACTCACCTGACCAGCCAAGGCTTGTAACTCCTCAAGTTGTTCCTGTGATACGTCTGGTGAGTCCTCCGTCTGCTCTGTATAAAAGAGCTGGTCCTTGGGATGAAGGGTCACCATGGTTGTAGGAATTTTATCCTCGACAACCTTGTTGCCCAAGCCCCGACCGATGACAATGATGTGCTCGTTCAGAATTCCCTTGGGATTAGCTGTGAAGTAAATCCCTGACAAGTCTCCCTCTTGCATGACCTGAACAAGGCAAATCATCTGCGCTTGCTTCAAAGATAGTCCCTGCTCAAATAGATAACTAAGAGCTGACTCCTGATAAAGAGAGAGCAAGGTCGCTTGGATGGCTTCTTTAAGTCCCTCTGGCTTCACATTAAGCTGACTCTCAAACTGACCGGCAAAGGATGAGGCCTTCCCATCCTCAATGGTAGCAGATGAGCGGACTGCAAAGCGACAGTCTGTCTGGAAAAATCCCTTACGGACCCAACTTTCTGCCGCTATCAAATCTTCTTGACTAAACTGCTCTCTGGCCCAGTCCTGGAGCTGCTGACTGAGTTGGGACAAGTCCAACTCTCCAGACCGATAGTCTGCTTCCATCCGCTCCAAGTCAGCAGAGATAGCAGATTTTTGAAAAAAGTCAAAAGCAAACACTGCAAAGTCAGGAATCGACAAACCAGCAGCCTGCATTTTCAGCAAATGATAGGCCTTGCCTCCGACCTGGTCAAGCCCTGTCTGCTCGATTCTTTTCATCAAAGTACCCCCATCAAGAGATAAACAGCAACGGACAGAACCATGGTCGTCTCCGTGATATAAGTATAACGCTCCACCCGCTCCCGGATATTAAAGCGAGTCGGATCCTTGATAAACTGCTCAAACTGGACGGTCATCCAGATGACATTCAGCATCAAGACTACCACTCCGACATGGGAAATATTCCAAAGGAGGACAAAATTGGTCAAGATATCCAGCAGGGTCACCACCTCGATAAAGCGAGTGGCTTTTTTGTAGCCAAAAAGCATAGAATAGGTCACATACTCTGTCTCGTCCTTTGGTGCCCGAATCTTGCGGCAGACTTCCCAGATCAGACTTGGGAAATACATAGTAAAGGCTAGCAAGACGGTCGGCAGGGACAAGAGAGGCAGATTGTACTTGTAGCAGACAAAAGAGATGGTATAGAGATTCAAAATCATCATGACCGGATTATGGGTTACTAAAGCCAGTGGCAAGGAATTTTGAATCTTGTCACGCTTAAAGAACCAGAAGGACATGAGGGTTCCGTAGATATAGAGAAATAGGAACCATCCGATATTGTTCATAAAGAGGATATTGAGAAGTACAGACACAGCTACGATAAAGCTGAGGGCAATAGCCAGGTCCTTCTTTTTCACCCGACCAGATGGCAGAGCTCGATGAGGAAAGAGCCGCCTGTCGGTCTCATAGTCCTTGAAATCATCCGCAATCCGCAAAATCATCAGAAAGACGAAAATGGTAAAAATTCCGATCAACTCTTGATGGTCAAAGTGAAACTTGGTCACTCCGTCATTGAGCAAGAGGACAAAATAAATCTCAAAAAACATGATGGCAGCCACAAAAAAGCGCGGCAGCAAAGGGAACATTTCCTTATAATAAACAGCTAATCGTTTAAACATAGCTTTTCTCCAATCTTTTCACCCATTTGAATCTGGGTTTCTAATCCGAGGTCTGAGTAAGTCAGGATATCCTGATCCAAGCGAATCGTGTCTGCCGGATAGAGGACAAGAATGGTTGATCCGCCCAGACCAAAGCAGCCCTTCTCCTGTCCCCTGACCAAATGGTCCCGACTGTGATTGTATATTCTTCCGACCAAGAGCGCCCCTACTTCCATCTGCAGGACAGGTCCTAAATCGGTCTCTAAAAGACAGTATTCTCTTTTATTTTCCTTGTAAATCAAGCGCCGCTTCTGGGCTACCTGTCTGACCGTATGCAGGTGGCCATTGATTTTTCGTCTTCGGATAATTCTGCCGGATTCAGCTGCCAGATAGCGGTGCAGGTCTTCTACTCCTAAGCGATAGACCAGCGCTGTTCCGCCACTAAACAGCTGAGCCAACTCTTCATCCAGCAGTAAGTCAGCTAGCCTGTATGTCTGCCCTTTAATTGTCAGCTGTAAGTCCTGACTGATGGTAAAAGCCTCTAGCTTGGCATCCGCCACAGCTAGTACTTGACTATCAGAACAGACTGGACGCAGACTAGGCTTGATTTTCCTCTGGAAAAAAGCCGCGAAGCTAGAATAGGGGACATCTTCATAGTCAGCAAAATCCAGCTGATAATTTTCCACAAAAGCTGCTACTTTCTTGCAAGAAAAAGGAGTGTAGTCTTTCAAAGTCAGAAGATAAGACAGGCTAGGTCGGGTCAAGATAGACAATAAGAAGCGACCCCAAGTAGTACCATAAAGCTTGTCTAGCAGACCCGCCTTGTATTCTATCGGTTCCAGTACTTGGCCAGTCCTTCTCTGATAGACCCTAACCATGCGGGAGAACCCCCAGACCAATCAGACTTGCAATAGCTAAAATCGCAAAGACCAGGTAGGCCAGCTTATTGGGCTTGGGAATACGGCAGTTGTAGACAAATAGGAAAGTCAGCAAAAGAGACAAGCCCAACCACACCCAAGCAAAGAAACCAGGCGCCAACCATTGACATACCAGATAGGTCAGAGGGAAAAAGAGGGCGCTGTAAGTCACGGGCAAGCCGATAAAATAAGAGCCAGATCCTTCATCATGCTTGGCCAAGCGGTTAAAATGCGCCAAGCGAGTAACTGCAGCCAATACATAGAAGACAGCCAAGATGATATTGGCCGCTCCCAAGGGCAGCTGAGTCATGAGGAGCACAGCTGGGAGAGCCGCAAAGCTAATCATGTCGCAGAGCGAATCAATCTCAATGCCGAAGCGCTTCTGACTTTCAGTCCGCTTCATCCGCCGCGCTACCACACCGTCAAAGAGGTCACAGATACCGCTAAGGATAAAGGCCATCATGGCTAGCCGCAGCTGGGACTGAATGATGGCATAGACTGCCAATAGTGCAAAAGCAGCGCCCATATAGGTCAGGATAACAGATTTATCGTATTCACCGATAAACAAAGGTTCATTCTTCTTCATGAATTCTTATTTCTCCTCTTCTTCCATCTAAAGTAACCAGTATGCCAGTTTCTAGCAACTGAGTTGCATTCTTAGCGCAGACCAGAGCTGGAATCCCGCATTCCCGAGCGACAATGGAGGCATGGCAGAGAACCCCGCCATACTCTGTCACAAGACCGCCTAGAATACCGAAAACATAGCTCCAGCCCGTATCTGTATAGCGAGTGACAAGAATTTCTCCCGGTTCAATCATCTCAATATCAGCCAAATCCAAGAGAACTCGAACCCGACCGGTCACCTGACCGCTGCTGGCTGGCATTCCCGTCAGCAGAGCCTGACTATCATGGGCCACCTCTTCCAGTCTCATCTCTTTGTCGGTTAAATCCCCCGCTGGCTCAAAATTCCGATAGGCCTGGCAATAATGCCGATTATCAGCCGCTTCTTCATGCAGCTGGTCAGCAGTCTTTTGCCCTTCCATAAAGGCAGTCAGGCTTTCTTTCTTAATGTAAAAAACATCATGTTCATTTTTTAGAAAGCCTCGCTTTTCATAGTCTCGGCCGAGTTTTAGGCTAATCTGGCGAATGAGATGGTAATAGCGCGTGGAAATATCTTTGAACTCCTCCCGCCACCAGAGCAAGTTCCGAAGGTCTTCGCTAATTTTTTCTATCTTTTTCTGCTTGGCTCGAGATAGATGAGCCAAATCCAGCTCAGACTCTGGGACAGGACTGAGCGAAGCCTTGGCCGCTTGGTAGTAAGATGAATCAGCAACCAACTGCTGGACCGCTGTCATAACCTGATGAGCAACTTCTTCATAGCTAGCTACTCGCAAGTCCAGCTCCCGTGCCGAGTGATAGCCAAAATCCTTTTGGAAATCCTTAATCTTGATGAAATCTGCTCGCTCAGGATATTGTGCTGACAGTCCCTGCAATTCCTCCACCGATAGCTTCAACCAGTCGTCTGTCAGTTTCTCGTCTGCCAAAATAAAATCCGCAACTTCCAGCATCCTAGCCAAAGGCTTGGTATGCGAAACATTTCCTAACTTAGCTATCAGTTGGAAAAATTCATCGACTGTCAGCCATTTGAGGAGACTGGTCTTTTTCATGGACAACTGGACCGTATTGATGTAGGCCTGCCAAAAATAAGTTCCCTCACTGTCTAAATAAGCCTGATTTAGCACTAACTGCCAAAGACTCTCGACCTGCTGCAGCGGGCTTTGGTCGTTCAGTTCTCCTATTTCTTGATGAAGGCGGGTAAATTGCTGGCGCAGCTCTTGCAATTTTTGTGGCGCCTGATGCAGAAAAGTCTTAGTTACTTTTTGCGTTTTCAAAGCTACCCGCAGGAAATTCAAGAGCAAGGCTGGACTTAATTTGCTGGTAAAACCTTGACCTTGGTAGTCTTTATTAACTCCCAGCTCATCATCAAAGTCTCGCTCAATATAGCCCGGAATCTGCTCCATGCCTTGCTTAACCACACCTAAGTTCCAGAAAGGCCGAGCATAATGGAGACGCATCAGCGGAGGCATCACACCTTCAGGCTCTAGGCCAATAGCCAGCAAAAAGCTGGAGAGTGCTTCTTGCCAAGAATGGCGATAAAGACTCCACATTAGGTTTGGGCAGGGCTGAGCCGCCACGCCTCCGTCCCGAAAATTTGCTGTCGTCCAGCGGCCACTGTCGATTTTAGTTGGTACTGTCGTGATGGGCCGAGCCTGCAGCAGATAGACTTGTTCTTGGACAGCACACCACTCGATATCCATCGGCCGACCAAAATACGCCACAATCTCCAAAACTTGCTCGTGCAGCTTCTGCAAGACTGCCAGAGGCATTTCAACTTTTTCAAACTGGCTCCAGTCCGGCTTGTACCAAGAAAGAGTCAGCTGCTCAGGATTGACTTGACCGCTAACCAAGCTCTCAGCTGAGCCTTTCACATACTCCAACAGCATGGTCTGGTCCTGATTGGTCGCCACATCTAGGGAAAAGCAGACACCGCTAAAGTCAGGCTCTATCTGCTCCTGGATTAGCACTGCCATGCCAAAATCCTGCTCAGCAAGACCCTGACGCTGCCAGTAAGCCAAGGCTTCTGGATTAAAGAGAGAAAGCAGACAAGAACGAATGCCCTGCTCAATTTCTGACAGTGTCCGGCAGTTGCCAATCGAGTCATATTGACCAGCAAATGACATGGCCTGTCCGTCTTCTAAAAGGGCACTGCTGCGAACGATATAAGCTTGATTTTCCTGACAAAAAGCTGCTAACACCTGTAGCCAACCTGACTCCGAGGGATATTGTTGCAAACGCTCCTCAATTTCCTCCTTGCCCAGTTTGATTAACTCTTTAAGTCCCTCTTTTGAGTATTCTGGCAGAGCTGCTCTTAGCCAAGCCATTACTTGGTCCGCAGGCAAAATCAGAGCCTTAGGGACCGAAAGCCCCAACTGACAGAGACTGATTAACTGATTGATTTTACCGCCATAGACGGCCGAAGGCTCTTTTTCCAGCCATAGTTCTTTCATCAAAAACTCCCATCTCACATACGATTCTTTCTAAGCTTAGCCCAATAGAGCAGACGATTGACTCCTAGGTGCGTGCCCGCCCCCAGAACTAGTATGCCCAGCATCTGCTGCCAGGACAGAGGGATATAGAAAAGCAAGAAAATGATACAGCCAATCAGGGAATCAATCTGGTCTATCCAGATAAAAGTCCATTTCCAGCCATTCTCCGCCGTCTTGCCCTCTCTGATTTCCAAACGGCGCTTGATAAAGCTATTGGGCAGCTCAAACAAAACATAGGCCAGCCCCAAAAGAGCCCCAAGCACCAGATTAAACAGCACGGTATTTTCGTAGAAGGCATAGACCAAGTGCAGCGTCTCTAGGGTGGGAATACTCTTTAAGAGCAAGCCCCAAAGGATCTGAGCCAAAGCTCCCCAGACAATCATGCCAAAGAAACCTTTCCAGGTCTTGTTAGCTCCAAAAAGCCTCTTCCCATCCTTTAAAATCAACCCAGCATCCATTGGTCGATAAGCCGCCTCTAGTAGTGAAGACTTGCAAAAGATCATATTCAGAATCCCAGCCAGAATGACCGGCATCAGGGTGATATATAAGGCAAGAATCGAACGCATACTTTTTTCCTATTCTCTTTATGAAAATCTGCTTGAAAAGATTAAGAGACTTCTCAAACTTTTATGGCTTCATTATATCATAAGTCACTAAAGCCCTTACACAACAAACTGTCAACATCTGTCTCATCTGATAGTGGTTCAAAAAATTCGCTATTCTACATTCTTATTTCTCATTGATTTTTCAAGATATACTAAGAGTTAGTAGCAACTAAACAAGATTGCAGATAATATGTCAATCAATCTTCCTTTTATTATAAAAGGCTTTTAAAAATTTGTAAAGAAGGGGTTTATAATTCAAAGTAAAAAACCAGCTTTTCTAGCTGGTTTGTCAGTTTATCCCCTATCATCATAGCCATTTGGATGACTGGAATGCCATTTCCAAGCGGTTTCAATAATGGTTTCGATATTGTCAAATTTTGGCTGCCAGCCCAGAACATTTCTTGCTTTCTCAGAGGAAGCAATCAGCGTATCCGGATCCCCTGGGCGCCGCTCTGCTATTTCCAAAGGAATAGGATGGCCGGTCACCTTTCGCGCTGCTTCTACAATCTGAAGATTGGAAAAACCAGTCGAAGAGCCAAGGTTAAAGGCATCAGATGGTTGACCAGCACGCAGGTGCTCGACAGCCAAAATATGGGCGTCAGCCAAGTCGAAAGGATGGACATAATCGCGGACATTGGTCCCGTCCGGAGTATCGTAATCATCGCCAAAGACGGCAATCTTCTCACGTTTGCCCTGAGCCACCTGAAGCACAATGGGCAGGAGATGGGTTTCAGGTCCGTGGTCCTCGCCGATTGAGCCGTCAGGTTTGGCACCAGCCACATTGAAATAACGCAGGGCTACAAACTTGATGCCATAGGCCTGGTCTGCCCAGCGCATAATGGTCTCTATCATGAGTTTGCTCTCACCATAAGGATTGATAGGCTTTTGCGGAGTCGTTTCCAGAATCGGCACTTCCTCAGGAATGCCATAAGTCGCCGCTGTCGAAGAAAAGACAATATTTTTAACACCGCATTCCTGCATGACCTCCAAAAGAGAAACCATGCCAGCTGTGTTATTGTCAAAATACTTGAGCGGGTTCGACATAGACTCTGCCACCAGTGAAAAAGCAGCAAAGTGAATGACTGCATCGATAGATGGATGTTTGGCAAAGACATCACGCATAAAGTCCTTATCAGCTAAATCCCCCTCATAAAAGACTGCTTGCGGATGGACGGCTGCCCGATGGCCAGTCACCAAATTATCAACGACGACTACCTCTTCCTTGCCTGCTGCTATCAAAAGGTCTACCATGTGCGAGCCGATATAGCCAGCTCCACCTAATACTAAAATTGCCATAAAACTTCCTTTCCCTCTTACGCTAGATTCATTATAACACATTTCCTAAGGCTGGATGCCGACGGATTGGACGAAGCGCATGAAAGCTTCCTGCCCCTCCTCTGTTCGCTTGTAAACTCCAGCATCTTCCAGTACTCGGCTGAAAATTTGTCCAACCGATGCCTGAACTACTCCTTCCACCGTCTCAGCAGTAACATCTGGATTCTGGTCTTTGAGTTGCTTGGCCCACTCCTGATGATAGGCAGCAACCTGACAGTCTTCTCCCAACAAGAAAAGTTCCACCTGCTTGAGTTCTTCCTTGAGCCGAGGCGGCAGAATAGCCAGTCCCATAACCTCAATCAGGCCGATATTTTCTTTCTTAATATGCTGCACATCTGCATGAGGGTGATAAATGCCGTCAGGATGTTCTGGCGACGTTTGATTGTCCCGCAAGACCAAGTCTAGCTCAAAAAATCTATCTTTTCTGCGAGCAATCGGTGTGATGGTATGGTGCGGCTCACCCACAGACTCTGCCAAGACCTGCACACTTGGGTCAGAATAAGTCCGCCAAGCCTGCAAGATTTTGTCTGCCAACTCTATCAATGACTCTTTCTTCTCAGACTTCAGCCGAATGACGGACATTGGCCACTTGACAATGCCTGCTTCCACCTCTTCAAATCCGCTAAAAGTAAAGCTGCAATCCAGCTCTGCTATTTCCATAGGGAAGGTATGACGTCCGCCCTGATAGTGGTCGTGGGTCAGGATAGAGCCGCCGACAATAGGCAGGTCGGCGTTAGAACCTGCGAAATAGCCTGGAAAGGTCTCAACGATGTCCAACAAGCGCTCGAAGGTCAGCCGACTGATAGCCATGGGAAGGTGCTGGCTATGCAGAAAGATGCAATGCTCATTAAAATAGGCATAGGGCGAATACTGAAAACCCCACTCCTGTCCAGCCAAATCAAATCGAATAATCCGATGATTGGCTCTGGCTGGGTAATCCAAGCGACCCTGGTAACCTTCATTTTCCATACAAAGCTGGCAGGCCGGATAATGGCTGTTCTTAGCCTTTTTAGCTGCCGCAATTTCCTTTGGATCCTTTTCTGGCTTAGAGAGATTGATGGTGATTTCCAAATCTCCATAGGCAGTCGGTGCTTTAAAAGCAATATTTTTAGCAATAGCCTTGACTTTGATGTAGTCATTTTTTTGACTAAGCTGGTAAAAATCAGCCACAGCCTGCTCGGGATTGGAGGCATAAGTCGTCCAGAAGTCTCGATTAAGCTGGCTAGGGGCAGGTGTAATCAAATTCATCAGCTCTGCTCCCAGTATATCCTGCTCAGCAAGGGTAGCACCAATCTCCCCACTCTTTACAGCTACAGCTACCAAGTCATCCTTGAGGTCAATTAGCTGCTCAGCCTCCGTATCCTGCTCTGCTACTTTCTCTCCGACCAAAGCCATGACACGATTTCGCAGATAAACAGTGTCCATTTCCTCAAAAGTGCTATTGTCAATCACTGCTGATACGAAAACATCCAGTAACTTCTTGGACATAGGTCTTCCTTTCTTTTGCTAGTAAAGAGAGTGGGACAGAAATCGGTAATTCGTTAGAATTCGATTTCGTCGTCCCACCTCCGCACAGTTGAGTAGGGCTGTAAAAGCTGATGAAATCAGCGTAGTAGAGCCCACTCAACCACTGCGTCTTGCTCGACAATCCAAAGACAATTGAGAGGCTAGGACTTTTGTCCCAGACCCAAGTTCCTTTTCTGTGATTTAGTCCAGCACTCGGCTTCCGCCAGCTACTTCTGCAATGTAAAAGCTAGGGGCATAGCCAACGACTTCTTGATACTTGCGGCCGACATTTTCTTTGAAAGCATCCACAGCATCCTTACGTACTAAAGCAATGGCGCAGCCACCGAAGCCAGCTCCAGTCATACGAGCCCCCAGAACACCTTCTTGCTCCCAAGCCGTATGAACCAAGGTATCCAGCTCTAAACCAGTGACTTCATAGTCATGCTCCAATGAAACATGGGACGCATTCATGAGACGGCCAAACTTGTCAAGATCGCCTGCCTGCAAAGCTGCCCGTGCTTGCAAAGTGCGTTGATTTTCTAAAACAGCATGGCGAGCCCGTTTGAGGCGATTTTCGTCTTCTATCAGATAGCTATACTCGTCAAAGGACCACTCGTCCAACTCACCCAAGGTTGCGATAGACAGTTTACGATTGAGCTCTTCAACAGCTTTTTCGCACTCCGCCCGACGCTCATTGTACTTAGAGTCCGCCAACTCACGTCGCTTATTGGTATTCATAATCACTACAACATTGTCCTGGAGATCAAGCGGCACCAAGTCATATTCAAGAGTATTGGTGTCAAGGTAAATAGCCCGCTGGTCAGCTCCCATTCCGATAGCGAACTGATCCATAATACCAGAATTAACCCCGATGAATTCATTCTCAGTTAATTTACCGATTTTCACTAGGTCCAAACGTTCCAACTGCAAATCAAAGAGTTTTTCAGCAATGACACCCGTCAAGAGCTCTAGAGATGCAGAAGAAGACAAGCCCGACCCGTTGGGAATATTTCCATAAACATAGATATCCATTCCTCGGTCAATTGTATGGCCTGCCTCCTGCAGAAAATGCAAAACTCCTTTTGGATAGTTGGTCCAGTTATGCTCAGGCTCAAAGTGCAGGTTTTCCAGTGGCACTTCAATAATCCCTTTTTCTTCAAAATTCCCTGAGAAGAATCGCAAGAGCTGGTCGTCCCGCTTGCTAGCCGCTCCATAAGTTCCTAGGGAAATTGCTGCAGGAAAGACATGGCCGCCGTTATAGTCCGTATGCTCACCAATCAGATTGATCCGACCAGGTGAAAAGAATGTGTGATCCGCTTCTACTCCAAAAACCTTGGCAAAATCTGCTCGGACTTGCTCCGCTGAAATTAGATTTGACATAAGCTAAACTCCTTTAAAATGAATGATCGATATTGTAATCGTTTTCTTATCTTTATTATAACTATTTTCGAGTAAAATTTCAATAAATTTAGTAAAATTTTACTAATTTTATAGATAGATTTTTTGTAAAAATCCAAACAGTAATCTGTCTGGATTATTTTATAAGGAGCAATAGATTAGAAAATATTGTCTTCCGTCTCAGCATCAAAGTAATGCGCCTTGTTTAGGTCGAAGCCAAGTTTAATACTGCTTCCCGTATTCATATGATCACGTGCATCAACTTTGGCAACAAACTCACTGCCACCAACCGCACAGTATAGGTGAGACTCCGCTCCAAGCAACTCAGAAACAGAAATCTTCGCAGTTAGAACCGACTCAGGGAAGGTTTCCAGAAAGGCTGGTTCCATGTTGATATCTTCCGGACGAATACCAAAAATTAACTTATTGCCTTCATAGCCCTTCTCCCGCAACCCCTTAAGATTGCCCTCTGGGACTTGGAGACTGAAGTCTCTGTTTGGTCCGACAAGACGGCCATCTTCCAGTGTCACTTCAAAGAAGTTCATAGCTGGGCTGCCAATGAAGCCAGCAACAAACTTATTTGCCGGATGTTTATAGACTTCCTGAGGCGTACCAATCTGCTCCACTCGTCCAATCGTTCCAGTTCCAGCAGGATTTTTGGTCGCTGACATGATAACGATACGATTCGCCAAGGTCATAGCTTCAGTCTGGTCGTGGGTAACATAAATAGTTGTTGCTCCGATACGACGGTGAATCTTGGCAATCTCCGCCCGCATAGAAACACGCAGCTTAGCATCCAAGTTAGACAGAGGCTCATCCATAAGGAAAACCTTTGCATCACGAACGATAGCGCGTCCCATTGCTACCCGCTGACGCTGACCACCAGACAAATCAGCTGGCTTGCGTTGCAAGAATTCCTTCAAGCCTAGGATTTCTGCTGCTTCGTTGACCCGTTTGTCAATATCTTCCTTGCTGTACTTGCGCAGCTTGAGACCAAAGGCCATGTTATCGTAGACAGTCATATGCGGATAAAGGGCATAGTTCTGGAAGACCATGGCGATGTCACGGTCTTTTGGAGCCACATCATTGACCACTGTACCGTCAATAGAGGCAGTTCCTTCGGTGATGTCCTCAAGACCCGCAATCATACGCAGCGTAGTTGATTTTCCGCAACCAGACGGACCAACGAAAACGATAAATTCCTTGTCCTTGATATCTAGATTGAAGTCTTCCACCGAATAGTGGTCGCTGTTAGGATATTTTTTATAGATATTTTTCAGATTTAATTCTACCATTCTTCTTCTCTTCTCTTTTCTTATCTCTATTCAAAAGTGATAGCTTGGCCATTTTCACTAGTGCTATATGTCAATTCTTTGAGGTTGATAACTACTTGAGCAGTGACTGACTTATCTGCATTGCTACGGACAAGCCGGAGGCTATTTTCATCCAATAGATTCACTTCAATAGTGCCATCTAGGTCAAAGGCAGCAGACTGGTTGCGGTAACTGAAAAGCTTGAGCAAGGCTTGCACAACTGGACGCTTGACTTCTTCAGCAATCTCCTCATTACTGTAATAATGACGGTTTATATTGCGGCCTTCCTTGGTGTTTTCTAGCAGCTCAAGGTCATTTTTCCCAGCTAAGAAACCAACATAATAGACCTGTGGAATCCCTGGAGCAAAAGCCTGAATCAGACGGCTAATGAAGTATTTCTTGTCGTCATCTCCCAAGGCTGAGTAGTAAGTCGAGTTAATCTGGTAAATGTCTAGATTATTGTACTCAGCTGAGGAATACTTACGCTTAACATTGGCTCCAACCTTATATAGTTCATTGGTTGCAAAGTCAATTTCTTTATCAGTCAGAATATCCTTAACATCAACAACCCCAATACCATCGTGGGTATCCAGTGTTGTGAATTGCTTCATAGGACTCATTTCAAGCCACTTGACTAGACGCTCTGCTTTACCACTGTATAGAGAATAAAGAGTTACCATCGGTAGCGCAAAATCATAGACAAAGTAGCCATGCTCTGCAATCTTGAACTGGATAGAATAATGCTCATGAATTTCTGGTAAAATATCCGTCCCAAACTCAGCCGCTTGCTGCTGGACTTTTTCTAATAAATCCCAGATTTCTGGCTCAACAAAGAAATCATTGGTATCTAATTTTTTGACCGCATAGGCAAATGCATCTAAACGAATCAGATCACAGCCATGCTCTGACAGTTGACGCAATGTTTTCTTGATGAAATCATTAGTTACCTGACTGCGAACATCTAAATCAATCTGCTCTTCACCAAAGGTGTTCCACAGATACTCGGTGCTTCCATCTGCAAAGACGATTTCTTGCTTAGGTGCCCGATCCTTACGCTTATAAATCAAATCAACATCAGCTTGCGTCGGACGATTTTCTGGCCAAAACTTATCCCAGCTGAGAAAGAGGTCACGATACTCACTCTGATCCTTCTTTTCCTGAAAATCCTTATAATACTTGGACTGGCGTGAGATGTGGTTGATCATAAAGTCAAACATGAGATAATATTTCTCGCCCAGCTTTTCTACATCCTCCCAGTCACCAAAGGCTGAATCAACCTCTTCATAGTCTACTGGGGCGAATCCCCGGTCACCAGTTGATGGGAAGAAAGGAAGCAAATGCACTCCTCCAACCGCATCACCAAAATGCTTTTCTAAATTGTCATATAAATCTTTTAAATTCTCCCCCAGACTGTCTGAGTAAGTAATCAGTATGGTCTTATTTTGAATAGCCATAGTCTTCTCCTCTAAAATCTTGTCTTATATACTCTTTCCCGTGCGCTGAACAGAACACGCCCTAAGCTCTGTGCGAAAGATGAATCTTCCAAGAAGCTGAAGCTTCTTTTTCAGACTCCCTATTTTTCCACAGGCGTTACTAATTCAGTAGTTTACGGGCTTTATATCTTGAACTTACTTCACTGCTCCGTTGCTCATTCCAGCAATAATGTTGCGCTGGAAGATGAGATAAACGATAGTAATGGTGATAATCCCAACAACATAAGAAGCAAAGCTCGGTCCATAATCATTAAAGTATTGACCTGTGTAGTTATATTGGAAGAGTGGCAGAGTCCACATCTTGGAGTCTTTATTGAGTACCAAGAGAGGAAGCATGAAGTCATTCCAGAACCAGAGGGCATTGATAATCATGGTTGTCGCATGCATGGGTTTCATCATAGGAAAGATAATCTTGAAATAAGTTGTAAACTTTCCAGCACCGTCAATTTCTGCTGCCTCATCCAGACTGTCTGGAATGGAAATCTTAATATAGCCTACATAGAGAAAGAGAGTCTGTGGAACAGCGTAAGCCAGATAGAGGATAATTAATCCCCAAGTGTTGGCTAGTCCTAGCTTACTCATCATAACTGTAATAGGAATCATGATAACTTGAAAAGGAACGAAAATCCCTAAAATCAAAAGCGTATACATAATACCAAAAGCTTTTCTCTTAGACATATTACGAGCGATAGAGTAAGCAGCCATGGGAATAAAAATCATGACAACAGCCAAAGATAGAACCGTGATTACAATTGAATTCCAATAGTAGCCTCCGATACCATCAGCCAAAAGGCGTTGAAAATTCTCTACGGTCGGTTGAGTCGGAAATCCGAAAAAATTATTAACGATGTCTTTGGTAGACTTAAAGGAACTGAATATCGTTGCTAAGAGTGGAATTAAAATGATAATAGACCCCAGTGTTAGCAAGATATATTTACTAAAATTAGCTTTTCTTTCTGCATTTTTCATCGGGCTTCTCCTCTTAGATTTCAAATTTCTTAGATACTCTCAACTGGATAATAGAAATAACCGCAATCAAGAGAAACAAGATAACAGCAATGGCATTGGCATAACCAAATTGATTGCTCTTAAAAGCATAGTTGTATACCAGAAGTCCTAGAGAGGTGGTCGCATTATTCGGACCGCCGCCTGTCATGGCAAAGACCTGGTCAAATGCTGTCAAACCACCTTTTAGAGCCAAGATAAAGACCATGGAAACGCTTGGTAGGAGATAAGGAAGTTCCACCTTCCAAAAAATTTGTTTGCTGCTAGCTCCATCAATTCGAGCTGCTTCTGTAATCTCAGTCGGGATAGACTGAAGACCAGCTAAGAAGATGATAATAGGCATGGCTACCCCTTGCCAAAGCAAGACAAAGATTGCTGCAAAGATTGCACCGCCATTCGTTCCTAGAAGACTGGTTTTAAGAAATTCAATTCCTAAGGTATTCCCTATAGCTGGCAATCCGTAGTTGAAAAGTTGCTTAAAGATAAGAGCCACGGTCAATCCAGATAGAACAGCGGGGAAGAAAAACCAAGCTCGGAAGAAAGTTTTCCCCTTTATCTTCGAGTTGAGAGCTCGTGCTATCCAGATTCCCAGCATAATCTCACCAACCACCATACAGATAGTAATGATCAATGTAAAGCCTATCGCGTTCATAAACTTAGGATCGCTCATGAGAAGCATAAAGTTATTAAGTCCGACAAACTTATAATTATAGGTCAAACCAGTCCAGTTTGTCAGGCTGTAGAAGGCACCTTGAAACATGGGCACATAGAAGAATACAGCCTGTAGTACAAGGGGAACAAGGACAAAGAGCCAGCCCCAATATTTCTCAATCAATTTTTTCATAGTGGATCTACTCCTACTCTACGTCTGCTTTCATCGGATTGAAGAAGGCATTTAGCGCTTTCGCCATATCCTCTTTGTCTCCAGTTGTAATATAATTTCCAGTCAAGGTATAAAAATCACTTTCACTGGTCCAGTCTTGAGCTAGCCAAACGAGGTGTCGGTCTGTAAATGCCAGTTCAGCAAGACCGGCTAGCTGTGCATCTGACCCAGCTTCCTTGACACCTTCAATAGCTGTTGGTGAGCCGTCCACATCATAATATTTCTGCATAACTTCTGGGCGTGACATATATTCAACAAAATCATTTGCTTCTTTCTTGTGCTTACTACTTGACGAGATAGACCAAGCTAGGTCTCCTGCTCCAATGGTCAAGCTTTGTCCTTTTTGCTTTCCAGGAAAAGGGAAAGTTCCAACGTTAAACTTAGGATCTTGCGCATTGATTGCTGTGATAGCCCAAGAGCCATTTGGAGTCATCAGGGCATCGCCTCTAGCGAAAGCACCGACAACATCAGTATAGCCTGCTCCCTGCCAGTTGGTTTGCATGGCACCTTTTTTGCGGAATAAATCTAACAGCCTGAAATCATCTTTAAGCACTGAATCTGAAGACTTGATGGCATTTGGCTTGGAAAAACGTAGGTAATCATTCGCTTCCTTACCGCCACCTGTTGCAGTGGCAAGAGCTAACTGATGATAACCATTCAAGGTCCAAGTATCTGCTCCTGCAATGGCAAAAGGTGTTTCCCCTTTTGCTATAATCGTATCAACCAATTCTTCAAATTCTTCCCAAGTCTCTGGAACTTTCAATCCCAGTTCTTTAAATTTATCTTTGTTGTAATAGATACCATAAGCATTAGCAGTATAAGGAATATTGTAAATTTTCCCGTCAATCACATATTTATCTGCGTAATGATTCTTAACTCGCTTGAGATAATCTTTATTAGATAAATCTTCAAAGTACCCAGCCTTAGCCCATTCTTGCAATTCAATAGACTGTGGAAAGATATTGACAACATCTGGGATATCTCCAGCCAGAACGCGCGTTTTGAGTACTTCCCCAGCATTAGGGACGTTTACTACTTTCACATGCACATTCGGATTTTCTTTTTCGAAGTCTTTGGCAATCTCACGAAGGGTATCAACCATTTCACCCTTCTGATTGAAATACTCAATCGTTACCTTACCATCTGTTGACTCCCCTTGGCTGCTGCAAGCTGACAGCCCCAAAAGGGACAGTCCTGTAATAGCAGCTAAGCTCATCTTTTTATACCATTTCATGGTCTAGCCTCCTTATTTTTTAATAAAATGCAACTGTCTGCTAAGATAATCTCCTTGCGGAAGATTCATAGTGATACCAGCATACATTAGTTCTGCACCTGAGTAAACTGCGCCATTTCCCTGAAGCTCATAAAGCCCTTCTTCTTCTAAGTCTTTTAGTTTCAAGGTTGTTTCCATCGTTTCCACAACTGATAAGACTCGGACGTAGGTTACAATCGTTTGATCTTCATAGTTAAATTGAACCGCTGCTTCATTGGAGCCAACATCTGGATTGATTAGCCTATACTGACGTCCTAGCTGGACCACTGGCCGTAATTCTTTATACAACTTCACCTGGTCTGCAATCGCCGCTTTCTCTTCATCTGATAGACTAGTTAAATCAAGCTCATACCCCAGATTTCCCATCATAGCTACATGACCACGAGTTGCCAACGGAGTAATCCGTCCCATCTGATGATTAGGCACTGCCGACACATGGGCACCCATTGAAATAGTCGGATAAAGATAAGAAGACCCATATTGGATTGGCAAACGAGCTATGGCATCGGTATTGTCACTAGCCCAGACTTGAGGGAAATACCGCATCATACCAAGATCATTTCGTCCACCACCACCTGAGCAGGACTCAAATAAAATATCCTCATATTTCTCTGTCAAATATTTTACAATTTCATAAAGCCCCAAGATATACTTATGCGACTGCATTTTGGTCGCCAGATAGTCAGTGCCATTCCCAAGATTGGTAATATTACGATTCATATCCCATTTTATGTAGTCAATATCATGCTGACTTAACAACTGATCCAGTGTTTCTTTGATATATGCTACCACATCTGGATTAGCATAATCCAATACGAGTTGATTGCGAGAGTAAGTATGATCCCGATCAGCTACTTGAATAGCCCAGTCTGGATGTGCCCGATACAGCTGACTGTCTACGGAAATCATTTCTGGCTCAACCCATAAACCAAATTGCAATCCTCTGCTATGAACTTCTGCTATGAGCTCTGTCAAACTGCCACCTAGCTTATCTTCATTGACAAACCAGTCGCCCAGAGCCCGATTGTCATCAAAACGGTTGCCAAACCAGCCATCATCGAGAACAAAGAGCTCAATACCAACTTTCTGTGCCTCATCTGCTAACTCTAGCAACTTCTCTTTTTTGAAATCAAAGTAAGTTGCTTCCCAGTTATTGATTAGAATTGGCCGCTCTCGCTTCGCAAAAGTTTTAGGAATGATATGCTCTTGAACAAAAGCTTGGCTCTCATGACTAAGACCAGTCAAACCCTGAGCCGAATAATTCAACAGAGCAACAGGACTATAGAAAGTCTGCCCCGCTTCCAGTTTCCAAGCAAAGTTATCTTCATTGATACCGATACCTAGCCGAACTTCATTCAACTGATTTTGCTGAATCCAAGCTTCAAAGTTTCCGCTATAAAGGAGCTGAATTGCCCAAACTTGACCAGCCTCTTCCGTCGTTTCACTATCACAAAGGATAAGGCTTGGAGTCTGCGCGTGACCAGAAGCTCCTCGGTTAGAAGCTATTTTGAAAATTCCCTGTTCTAGCTTATGACGACGAACTGTTTTTTCCCTAGCATAAGCTCCCTGTAAACTAATCACATCATAAGTACCTGCCGGCAAATCTGCCATTAAGCTCAAGTTCTTATGTATGACTGCTGTCTCTCTACCGATATTTTCCAGCTTAGTAAAGGTTGCAATGGTATTGCTATCCTCAAAAGCTGTGTAATAGAGAGTGAGGCGTAAGTGAGCCACTGTATCCTCTAAAATAAAGGCCAGTGTTTCTGCATCTTCTGTACTGTGAGGGCCAGGCAATCCTGGAACTTCCAAACCTCCCTTAATCAGCTGACTCTCAACAAACCGAAAATCTGTTACTTCATTATTAGCATGTTGGACTTGCAGAGAAGGTTGTCGGAAGTCTCCTAAACCATGCTGCCCCAAAACCTGCCGCTGGGTATCTAAGCTAAAACTCCGCTCATTCGACCTCGGATTACCAGAAAAAGCATGATCTCGCTCAAATACTGTATTGGAAAAATGATAGGATTCGATTTTTCTGCCTAAGTGTTTAAGCAAAAGGTAGCCATCCCTTTCCTCAATGATAAGACTGGAATTTTTTGTATTGATGTAGAATAGATGCTTGTCTATTTTTATAGCCATTTCTGAACCTCCATATTTACTAATATTTTACCTTATGAAATCGCTTCCTAAAATAGAATTATGTTAGGGAAATATGGTAAAATGTTAGGTAGGAGGCAAAATATGCTTGTTTTTTCAGAATACCAAACAGGAACAATTGATCTCTCACTTAGCTTCTACGGTTATGAAGAGTGCACACCTAGCTACTCTTTTGGACCAGCTATTAGAGATACCTACGTTCTTCACTACATTACCAAAGGGAAAGGTCAATTTCATTACAAAGGAAAAATTGTCGATTTAAAAGCTGGAGATCTCTTTCTGCTCAAGCCAAACGAACTTACCTTTTATCAGGCTGACAAAGAAGAACCTTGGTCCTACTACTGGCTGGGAATAACTGGCGGTAGGGTTTATGACTACTTCAATCACTCTCAGATTGCCGAAGACTGCTACCTACTTGCTAACCAGGAACGAAAAACAGATAGGATTGGGAAAATTGTTGAGAACTTGGTTTACTTCGCTGAGCAGACCAAATCTAACCAACTAGCTCAACTCCACATTATGGGCCAACTTTATGAACTCATCTTTCACTTGGGCAGCGTTGCCTATAAGCCCCAAGCAAATACCCTATCTGCAAGCCAGCAACTCTATCTAGCCTGCAAGCAGATAATCGACACTCAATATCCCAATCCTAACCTCAGCATTCAAGATATGGCAATTAAGTTGTCCGTTCATCGCAGCTATCTAACAACCATTTTCAAGGAGGAGCACCAAAGCTCACCTAAAGAATATCTGGAATATGTCCGAATGCATCGAGCTAAACAACTCCTTAAAAGCACCCGTGAGCCTGTCCAATTTATCGCCTATTCTGTCGGTTTCTCAGATCCCCTTTACTTTTCAAAGGCTTTTAAAAAATATTTTGGCTTTTCACCAAGCTCATTTCGAGAACAAAGTTAAGTTTTACTAAACATATCTTTGTTATTTACTAATCTTTGAGTTATAATTTATGTAGACAGTAAATTAAAAAGGACTAAATCAAATGGCTACTATCAAAGATATCGCCCAGACAGCTGGTGTTTCTCCCGCAACTGTCTCGCGGGTTTTGAACTATGACAAGTCCATGTCTGTCAGCGATGAGACGCGTAAAAAGATTTTCGATATCGCTGAACAGCTCAACTACAAAAAAAGCAAAAGGCAAAAAAAGACTTCACCTCAAACCCATCGCATTGCCATCGTTGAATGGTACACCGAGCTGGAAGAGCTGGATGATCTTTACTACTACTCCATCCGCCTAGGCATTGAAAAGAAAGCTCAGGAACTGGGCTATGATATCGTACGGATTTTCAACAACGACTCTCTGAGCCAGCTAGAACAGATTGACGGCATTATTGCCATCGGAAAATTCAGCAGCAAGCAAGTCAAGGAGCTGGAGCAATACAGTCCTGCCTTGGTTTTCGTGGACAGCGATACTCTAGACCAAGGCCACAGCTGTGTGACAACGGACTTTGAGCATGCCGTTACCCATCTTCTCGACCATTTTCTTCAGCAGGACATTCGAGAAATCGGTATGATTGCTGGACTCGAAGAAACTACAGACGGAACGACAAGTATTGACGATCCGCGCTTGGCCTGCTTCTGCCGTTACCTTAGTGAAAAAGGCCTTTATCAGCCGGCCTATGTCAAGGTCGGCAAGTTCTCCTCAGAGTCCGGCTACCAGCTGATGAAAGACATGATTGACGAACAAAAAAATAAGATGCCCAAAGCATTCTTCATAGCCAGCGATGCTCTGGCAGTCGGTGCTCTCCGTGCTCTTCAGGAAGAAGGAATAGCTGTTCCCCAGGATGTCCAGATTATTTCCTTTAATGATACATCCATTGCCAAATACGTTTATCCGCCTCTCAGTACTGTGACAGTCTTTACAGAGGAAATGGGCAAGCAAGCTCTGCAGATGCTGGACCAGATGATTAAAACTGACGAAAGCCCCATCCCTTACATGATCAAACTCTCAACCAAGCTGACACTAAGAGAAAGCAGCTATTAAGTTAGAAAGACCGCCTATGAAAACCTACGAAAAAATCTTTGACATCCTCAGCCAGGCTGACGACTATGTCAACGGTGAAAAAATAGCCCAAGAATTGGGCATTTCACGAACTTCCATTTGGAAGGCCATTCAAAAACTGGAGAAAGAAGACATCCAAATCGAATCCGTCAAGAACCGAGGCTATCGATTGACAGCGGGTGACCTACTGATTCCTGACTGGATTGAGGCCCACTCTCCTGTCAAGGTCTCCTTTAATCCTGACTGCCAGTCCACTCAAATGGATGCCAAGGCTGGCATGGAGGCCGGACGCCCGGCCAACACTCTCTATCTGGCCGCTACCCAATCTGCTGGCCGAGGCCGTTTCGGTCGTTCCTTCTTCTGCCCCAGTCAGGGCGGCTTTTACATGTCTCTCCACCTCAAGCCCAACCTCCCCTTTGACCAGCTCCCCTCCTATACTATCTTAACTGCGGGTGCTATCTACAAGGCAGTGAAAAATCTAACCCTCATGGAGGTTGATATCAAGTGGGTCAATGACATTTACTATCGAAACAAGAAAATTTCCGGCATCTTAACTGAGGCTATGACTTCTATTGAGACAGGACTCGTCACCGATGTCATCATAGGTGTTGGCTTTAATTTTTTCATTACAGACTTTCCAGCCGACATCAAAGAAAAAGCCGGCTCCCTCTTTGAAGAGAAACCAGCCATTAGTCGCAATGAGCTCATTGCCGAGATTTGGAAATGCTTCTACGAAAGTGACCCAGAAGAGCTCATCTATCTCTACAAGCAGCAATCCTTGGTGCTGGGACGGCAAGTAAGCTTCAGCCAAAAAGGCGCAGACTACCAAGGTTTGGCCAAAGACATCTCAGACAGCGGGCAACTCTTAGTCCAGCTGACAGATGGTCAAGAAATCTTGCTCAACAGCGGCGAAGTCTCGCTGACTAGTTGGTAATCAAAAATTTAATTTCAAAAGGACTGAGTTCTAATGACTCAGTCCTGTTTTCATTATTTCGGTCCTAAATGTTTATCGATTTCATCCACAATTCGCCCCATGACATAGGAAATCTGCAGATTGCGTAGCACTAAAACTGCCCAGAAAGCAGCCATGAAATAGCGCCCCGCCATGATGGATTCATTGAAAAAATAGGTTTCTAAGGCTGTGAAAACAGCCATCACAATAAATTGTCGTCTGTTCATAGATTTATTATAACACGAAAACCTAGAAAAATCTTTTTTTAGTCCTCTTGAATGGTAATTTTTTCTGCTAAAAAGTCAAATCCCTCTGGAATCAAGCTTTCCTCTTCCTTCTCTTCAGCCTCTGCCTTGCCATTGCGGCTGCGAGCTGAAAAGTCCGCCCGAATCTTGGTCCACTCTTCTAAGGAAATGGCCAAAATCTCTGGTGAAAATCCAGCTGCATTGCTGAGGATATTACCAAACATAGTATTGAGATTGTCCCGCTTCATGGTCTGCTCAGCGTTAAAATTAGACTCAAAAGCTAAGATAGCATGGCTTTCGTTGGCAGCCACTGGCTGCGATCCTGCCAGCAAGGCCTTATCAGCTCCAGCCAGACTTTCGATAATCTCACCCCAAGCATTCTGCAGCTTGGTCAAATTGCTGCGAGCAAGGCTTGGATTGTCAACAGCCTCTTCTAGGATGGCATTGACCTTATTGCGGTCTGCTCGGTAGCCCTTAGATTTCTGCGGCCGAATATCCGAAGTTTTGACAGTTGCTGCAGGTTTGCCATTGCCATTAGCCAGATGCTGCTTAAGACTATCAATCTCTTGTCTCAGTCCCTTAAGCTCATCGGCTAGATTATCCGGAATCGCTGCCACTGCAGGATGACTGCTAGTCTCTGCCAGTCGAATGGTCATCATTTCTGTATAAATCTTAGGCTGTAGGCTATTCTTGATATCTGCCAAACTCTTAGTCGCCATATCTATCATGGCAAAGAGAGTGTACTGCGGTGTCTTGAGATTTTCCAGAAAGAGCTCACTAGCATGATGGTTCTCTCCGCCAGTTTTGACAATGATTAGGTCACGCAGATATTGCAGGAGGTCCGTCACAAAACGGGCCATGTTTTTGCCGCTATCAAAAATCAGATTGAGATTATCCAAGGCTGCTACTGCATCATGAGCAATCAAGGCTGCTACATAGGCATCCAAGGCTCCCAAGCTGATAGAGCCAGTGATTTCTTCAGCAATATCAGTAGTCAAACGATTTTCCTGAGTTAAGCTAAGAGCCTGATCGAGGATAGATAGGGCATCCCGCATACCGCCCTCAGCTCGACGGGCAATAATCTGCACACCTTCCTTCTCAAAGTCAATCCCTTCCTGCTCCAAAATCCACTCAATATGACCAATAATGTCCTGAGTCTTGATAGACTTAAACTCAAAACGCTGAACACGGGAAAGAATAGTGGCTGGAATCTTATGTAATTCTGTCGTTGCTAGAATGAAAACTACATTTTCCGTCGGTTCTTCCAAGGTCTTGAGTAAGGCATTGAAGGCTCCTGTCGAGAGCATATGCACCTCGTCAATGATATAGACCTTGTGCTTGGCCAGACTAGGCGCATAGGTAGACTTGTCCCGAATATCACGAATCTCATCTACCCCATTATTAGAAGCCGCGTCAATTTCGATGACGTCTTCAAGGCTCCCCTCCGTGATAGCCTGACAGATATAGCAGTCATTGCAAGGCTCACCGTCCTTTTGATTCGGACAGTTCATAGCCTTGGCAAAAATCTTGGCAACACTGGTTTTTCCTGTTCCACGCGGGCCAGAAAAGAGATAGGCATGGCTGATTTTGCCTTGCTCCACAGCCTGCCGCAGAGTAGTGGCCACTACCTGCTGACCCACCAGCTGACCAAAGGTCTGACTGCGGTACTTTCGATATAAAGCTTGATACATTAGGCTTTTTCTCCAAACATTTCAAAATTCCAAGTCGTTTTTTCAAGCAAAATCTGGACGAACTTTTCCAGATATTCCTGATCTACCTTATCATAATCACCTGTCAAGGATGAGTCTAAATCCAGCACTCCAAGAAGGCGGCCGTCTTTTACCATGGGCACCACAATTTCGCTCTTAGCCCGGCTATCACAGGAGATATAATTGGCATGCTGGGTCACATCATCTACGATGATCGTCTGCCCTTTCTCCGCAGATTCCCCACAGACACCCTTACCTAGCGCAATATGGACACAGGAAACACCACCCTGAAAAGGCCCCAAAATCAGCTCCTTCCCATCAAAAAGATAGAAACCTGTAAATACCGAATGAAGCAGGGCTTGATTGAGCAGGGCGCTAGCGTTCGACAGATTTGCCAAAGCATTGGTCTCGCCCTCCAACAAGGCTTCTAGCTGAGCCAATAAAAGTTGATAATTTGAAATTTTTTCTTTTGTGTTCATAGAGTCTATTATATCAAAAAGCCGGTCTTTCAACCAAGCTTTTCTTTAATTTTGTTATCCAAAAATTCATCAATCAGTCTATTTACAATATCGGGTTGGTCGGTATTAGAATTATGTCCCGCCTTATCAATCCATTGAACAGACTTCCCAGTATTTCTTTCATAGGCCTTCAAATATCGTATGCAAGACCCTGCACGATCTTCTTTTCCACATATAACCAATTGTGGGCATTTCACTTCATAAGGAAGCTTTTTCTCTACTGCTTCTGAAAAAATCTTATATCCGTCTAGTCAAACCCTGCACTTATTGAACAGATATTTATTTTTGTAATATTTTTGAAAAGTTTTAGTTGTCAAACAATCTATTTTTTAGTAGAATGATGTCGGAGATATATTATTTAAAAGGAGTTCTTTATGAAAAAGTTTAGGTTTGGCACTTTTCTTGTCCTGTCAGCCGGCTCTTTGTTGTTACTTTCACAGGCTCTTCCTGCAGAAAATGTTGCTGCTAATCAGAAGAACCAGATTAAGGTCCAGCTGCTTAACCACAGCGATGAAACAGCTATCGGCACTCTGGAGTTGAATGGGGAGTATCAGCTAAAGCTTGGGAAAAAGGACAAGTACGGTCGGGCTACTGCTGCTCATGTTCAAATGCAGGAGCAACACAAAGCCAAAAAGAAAAAGGAAACCAAGGTCACTTACAATCCCATTGGTTGGCACAATTACAAATTTTACTACGGAAATGGAGATGATCGGGCTTGGCTCATGAATCGCGCTCACCTGATTGGCTTCACTTTCAGCGGCCTCAATAATGAAGGGAAAAACCTCGTTCCGATGACCGCTTGGCTCAACTCTGGCAGTTTCCAAGGACTGGATGACAATAACCCAGATAGCATGATCTATTATGAACACCGCTTGGAGCGCTGGCTAGAGGAAAATCCAGATTATTGGCTGGATTACAAGGTTACTCCGATATATACGGACAATGAGCTTCTTCCTCGCAAGATTGAGCTCCAGTATGTCGGGCTTGACGCAGAAGGCAATGTTGTCAGCATCCAGCTAGGGGGCAAGGAAACCATAGATGAAGACGGAATGTCTCATGTCCTCTTGGACAATATCTCTCCAAATGCAGAGATTGACTACCAAACAGGCACTGCTGTCAATACCATGATTGAGTAGAGTTACAGATAAGAACATAAAAACAGACCATCCTTGCTATGATGATCTGTTTTTTTATTTATTTTTACCAATACAGACAACCGTAAACCAACAAGACTGCAATCATACTGAAAAGCGAGCCAATCAGGTAGTATTCAGCAAAGGACTGGCTTTCTGAAATCTTATTATAGCGGGCGATAGACTTAGCTGTAAAAACTAGCCCAATGGCAGTAAACTGCCCGAAAATAAGAGAAAGTCCCATAATCAAGCGCTCTAATATCCCAATCATGGCACCAGCCCCCGCAATAGTTTCTCCACTGTCTTCCCCTGCCTGATACTTGCTGAAGAAGAGTTTAAAGAGGATATTAATTGGCTTGCCAGTAAGTGCGAAGAAAAAGAGAGCCTGCAGCATAAGATAGCGCTCAGACAGCCAATTAGGAGCTGGAATTTGCTGCTGTCCTAAGAGAAAATAAAGAGTAAAAATGCTAATCAGATGCAAGATTTGATCCAGTAAAAAGGCTGACTTCTGAGCATGATGGCGGACAATCGATGAATTCAGCCTATTCTTCAAGAAGTCAATAAGCGCATGACTGAGCCAGACCAAGGCGAAATATAGCAGATAATTAGGTAAGATGAGCCCCAAGAGCAACAGGGGCAAGAGAACAATTCCCAAGTGGAGAATTAAGAAATTCATCCGCCGGCTTTTTAGGTCGGCCATTTTCTGACTTTGAAGCTGAAAATCAGCTAGTACATGAGCCAGCAAAGTCAATACGAGAATCGGATTCTGCATGAAAAATTCTGAAAATCCCATAAAATTTGTCATTCTTCAGCCTCCTTTGCTGCCTGTAGAATCATTCTCATAGCTAAACGGCGATTTCTCAGATAGATCTTCAGCCCAGACGACTTGAGCCGCTTACTAAGCGCACTGGGACTAATCTGCAACAGCTCTGCTATTTCCCCATGAGAAAAATTCTCGTCATAGATATATTCCATGAGCATCCGCTCCAGAACCTCTCTCTGACTGGTGTTCCACTTGCTCTGGATAAATGAAGTAGCTGCCAGCACCGTATTGACAGCCTGGCTGAGCTCTTCATCTCCCAAGGATACAGCTATACGGCTGCTGCCGTAGTCGTTCTTCTCATGAATAGCCTCAATGGCTGCGCGTGCCCTCCAGTAGGCCGGTCCGTCCGCACCAATACTCTGCTCCCGATTGATGTCCGTCACAATCTCCCCCAGGCCAAGCCCGAAGCGAATCGGATGAGGAAAGCCCAAGGTAATCTGATCAAGGAGCTGCATAATCTCTGGATTAGGTCGCAGCAAAGCCTGAAACTCATCTCCAGTCGTTACCGTGAAAGGTGACACCAGATAATCCCGATAATCCTGATTTAGCACTGCCATCATATCCTGCAGGTCCTTCTGAGCCTGCTTGCGATTTTTCAGCTGTTTGGATTCTATTAAATCTCCAATAAGAGCAATATAAAGCATACCAAACCTCCTTTAAGTCCATTATAAAGGAAAATTTCAAAAATGTCTATTTAAACGGCAACTTTTTAGAATATCCATTGTAAAGGAAAGACTATTTTTTATTTTTAGGTGCTGGTAAGGCAGGATAGGCAGCTTCAATTAGATTACAGAGGAAGGCAGCATCTTCTACTTCTTTTATATGAAGCATTGGTTTTGCGCCTGAATAAGGGGACTCATAAATCGGATTTTCAAAAAAATCCAGAGCTGGCTGGACCGGCTTGAGCAACAAGCGATTGTCATAAATGCCGCCAAATAAGCGACCTCGATAATAAAGCAAATACTCTCCCATCATTTTGCGAAAGCTAATTTCTTGGCCTAAGCCCTGCAGCTGCTTCAGAATAAAATCCAAATATTCTTGACTAGATGCCATCGAAACACCTCCATGAATTGATACTTTATTATACCAAAAATTAATGAAGATTTCCTGACTAAGAGATCAACTCATCTCCTTCCATCCTTAGTCTGTCTATCCACAAGTAAGCAAAAAAGCTAGACCTTACAAGTCTAACTCTTTTACTTCTTATTTTTTTAAAAGTCCTTCCTTTACCAGATAATCACGCGCGATATTTTCAGCCTTTTTACCTTCAATGCCAACTTGATAATTCATCTGGCTCATCTGGCTTTCCGTAATTTTACCAGCCAACTTATTGAGAATACCTTCCAATTCAGGGTGTTTTTCGAGCAATTCAGCCTTCATGAGAGGGGCACCTTGATAAGGAGGGAAAAGGTGCTTATCGTCTTCTAAAACTTGTAAATCATAACGCGCAAGTTCTGCGTCAGTCGAATAGGCATCCGTGATTTGAATATCACCCGACTGAATAGCTTGGTAGCGAAGGGCTGGCTCCATGGTCGCTACATTAAGATTAAGGCCATATAGAGATTGCAAACCCTTGTTTCCATCTTCACGATCGTTAAACTCTAGGGTAAAACCCGCTTTGAGCTTATCCTGAACTGTCTTAAGGTCAGAGATGGTTTTAAGATTGTATTCTTTAGCGATACTCTTGGGAACTGCAATTGCATAGGTATTCTGATAGGCCATGTGATTGAGTAAGACTAGATTGTCCTGTTTTTTAATTCCATCACGTGCTGATTCAAAAACTTCTTCAGCATCAGTACTGGCTTTTGGAGCAGGCTGCAAGAGAGTTCCAGTAATCGTACCGGTAAACTCAGGATAGATATCAATATCACCTTTTTTCAGAGCTTGATAAAGGAAGTCGGTCTTCCCAAAATTAGGTTTGACTGTCACAGTCATATCAGTATTTTCCTCAATGAGAAGTTTATACATATTCATGAGAATTTCTGGTTCTGGACCTAATTTCCCAGCTATAACCAGATGATCCTTCTCCTGCTTGGGAAGCAGACTCGGTGTGTAAGACGCACCAAGTCCGAGTATTAAGACAGCAAAAGCTGTAAATACAGTTCGAAGCTTAGCCTTTTCCATCCATTTAAGGAGACTATTGAAAAGAATAGCCAAAACTGCAGATGAAATTGCCCCAATCAAGATCAGACTGGCATTGCGACGGTCAATTCCTAGAAGGATAAAGGAACCTAGTCCACCAGCTCCGACAAGGGCCGCTAAAGTTGCTGTTCCGATAATCATAACCGTTGCTGTCCGAACTCCTGACACGATGACGGGCATAGCTAGAGGCAGTTCAAACTTCTTGAGTCGCTCCCACTTGGTCATCCCAAAGGCGATTCCAGCTTCCTCTAAACTAGGATCAATCCCATTCAAAGCCGTGACAGTATTTTCTAAAATCGGGAAAATAGCGTAAATCACCAGAGCAGTCAGTGCCGGCAGTGTACCAATCCCCATGAGGGGGATAAAGAGTCCCAGCAAGGCCATTGAAGGAATGGTTTGAAAGATTCCCGCAATTTGCAGCACCCAATTGGCTACTTTTTTATGACTATGTAGATAGATAGCAAGCGGAATGGTCAGGAATATGGCCACTAGTAAAGTCAGAAGAGACAACTGGAGATGTTGCCCTAAGGCTGCCAACCATTCGCCAAAGCGATCCTGAAAGGTAGAAAACAAATTAGCCATGTTGAACACCTCCAAATAAATCTGCTACGAAGCTGGTTGCAGGTGCAGATAAGATTTCCTCAGGCGTCGCCACTTGACGAATCTCCCCGTCCTGCAGAACAGCAATCCGATTGCCCAATTTCAAGGCCTCATCCGTATCATGGGTCACAAAGATTGTTGTCATCCCAAACTGGTCATGGATACTCTTGGTCAAG
>CAUSOG010000020.1:0-40673 GCA_963533195.1 uncultured Streptococcus sp.
TCGCGACAACTATATTAGTATATCACCTATACCTCCTACCTGTCAATACCTTTTTTGATCTTTTTTAAATTTTTATTTAATAAAAAACTTGATGCTCGAACCTGTTCTAGTAAAACAGATTGAGATTCATCAAGTTTGTTCATTATAAAATCGTATTGTCTTGAAAATCTTTTAAGTGATTTTTCAAATCTTTGAGCATAGCTCTTCTTCCTTTAAAGCGCTCATTGCTCATCAGTCTCTGATAATTATCCAATCCAACATCATCAAGAGTTCTTTTATAATTGTCAATCGCTTCTCTGAAGGCAACTAACTCATCTAGAAACAATTCTTTTGATTTTAGTCGATGACCAATCTCACTCACTTCTTCATAAGGCTGGCGGTCCAATTTGCGCTTTTGGCTTTCTTGTTTACGAATTTTATCATGTATATGATTCCTGAATTTTGTTTTGAAATATCGATAGAGTTTTTCCTCATCATTTTCAATTCCTTTTTCTTTAAGCAGAAGTTCATATAAAACTAACATCCCTTCTTGCTCCCAATCGCTATGTTCCCACAAGTGTATATAGTAATCTTTCTTACACTTCCAAACTATCCATTTTACCTTCTCATAAGTAGCTCTAAAATCCATAGTTCCTCCTTAAAATTTACTTGACTTAATTCTAATATAAATAGAAAGTAAGGTGGGATCTTTCTTCTAAAAAGCATTGTTTAGGAACTCTTCTGACTCGAATAACTTTTTTTAAGTCATTTCAGGCACATATTTAGTCATTTGGGAGGATTGTGCGAAGTATGAAAGTATGAAAGCAAAAAAAATCAAATGCTTACACATTTGATTTTTTAAACCTAGCTCCGCCAGTAGGACTCGAACCTACGACATCATGATTAACAGTCATGCGCTACTACCAACTGAGCTATGGCGGATTATATAGTCCGTACGGGATTCGAACCCGTGTTACCGCCGTGAAAAGGCGGTGTCTTAACCCCTTGACCAACGGACCATTTCTTGTCCTTCTGCAGAACATATTCCATTATATCAGCTTTTCTTCCTTTGTCAATAATTATTTCAGAAAAAGAGAAAAAAGTTGGAGTTTCTCCAACTTTTTCTACTCGGAACTTTTTTCTTCCATTTTCGTTTTAATTTCATCATAAGAAAGTGCATGAGCTTCCTTATCCAACTCAAGCTCAGACTCTTCCGGCATTTTGCCAGTTTCATACAATGATTTAATTTGATTACTATCTAAAGTCTCATATTTAAGAAGCGCTTCAGCAATCAATTTATGAGTTTCACGATGGGACTGGATAATTTCTGCAGCCTTGTTGCGAGCCTCGTTAAGAAGTTCTCTTACTTCTTCATCAATCTCATATGCAGTCTGTTCTGAAATTGATTTTTGAGGACTGGCTGCACCAAACATAGCATGATTGCCTTCGTATTGAACTGGACCAAGTTTTTCACTCATTCCATATTCCGTTACCATACTGCGGGCCATCTGAGTTGCCTGTTCAAAGTCATTAGAAGCACCCGTTGTCTGAACATTAAAGATAATTTCTTCAGCCACACGGCCACCCATAAGACCAGCTAATTGCTCTTTCATATCTTCTTTAGATAGAAGCATTTGGTCTTCCTTAGGCAGGGCAATCATATAGCCGCCAGCGCGTCCACGAGGTACGATGGTTACCTTATGTACGACACGCGCATTTGACAATACCAAACCAACAATAGTATGTCCAGCTTCATGATAAGCAACCATTTGACGATCACGCTCAGAAACAGTCTTGTCTTTCTTAGAAGGTCCTGCAATTACTCTGTCTTCTGCTTCATCAATATCATCGGCATCAATGACTTTCTTATTACGACGGGCAGCAACCAAAGCAGCCTCATTCAAGACATTTTCCAAATCAGCACCAACAAAACCTGGTGTCTGCTGAGCAACTAGTTTCAAATCAACATTTTTAGCCAGTGGCTTATTCTTAGCATGAACACGAAGAATGGCTTCCCGACCTTTCACATCAGGACGACCGACCAACACTTTTCTGTCAAAACGGCCAGCACGCAGCAAGGCTGGGTCCAATACATCCGAACGGTTAGTAGCCGCAATGATAATGATTCCTTCATTGCCTTCGAAACCATCCATTTCAATCAAGAGCTGATTAAGGGTTTGCTCCCGCTCATCATTACCACCGCCGAGTCCAACACCACGCTGACGACCGACTGCATCAATTTCATCGATGAAGATAATGGCAGGGGCTGCTTTTTTTGCATCCTCAAACAAAGAACGGACACGGCTTGCTCCGACCCCAACAAACATTTCTACAAAGTCGGAACCTGAGATACTGAAGAAAGGAACTCCTGCTTCTCCAGCAACAGCCTTGGCAAGCAAGGTTTTACCAGTTCCTGGAGGGCCTTCTAGAAGGACACCGGCAGGAATACGAGCACCTAACTTGGTGTAGCGTTTCCGGTCTTTCAAAAACTCAACGACTTCTACAAGTTCTTGTTTCTCTTCCTCGGCACCAGCTACATCCGAGAAACGAACCTTAATATCTTCTTTGTTAGCAGCACGCGCTTTATTGCGACCAAAATTCATGGCACCGCGGGCACCACCGCCTCCACCTTGATTCATCATGGACATAAAGAAGAAGATGACAATTACAAAAGGAACGATGGAAGTGAGGATTGTAATCCACATTCCGCTTGAACTTTCGCGCTTTATGCTGATTTCAGTGTTATGCTCAGAGGCTAATTTTTGTAAATCAGAAATTGTAATATCTGACGGTAAAAGAATACTTGTAAATCTCTCTACTTTAGAAACGTTTGGAGTGAAAAATAAAATCCCTGTATCTTCTTTCGATTCCTGAGGTGTTTTGTAAGTACCTGAAATCTCAACGACGCTGCCATTTGGCTGGTAGCTCATCTCTGTGACATTATTTTCCTTAATTTCCTTCACTAATTCTGTGTAATTGATTTGTTGACTGCGACCTCCAGTATCTCCTGAGAAGAAATACTGAAACCCTGTCACTAGGACAACAATAATCAGAATATAGAGAAATGGATTTTTTATAAAACCATTGTTTTGCTTATTTTTCATCTATTAATAGTAAACCTTTTATTTTGTATAAACTTCTTCTTTCAAGATACCAATATATGGAATATTACGATAGTTTTCATTGTAATCTAATCCATATCCAACAACAAATTCATTTGGAATTGTGAAACATGTATAATCTGCATCAATTTCAACAACACGCCCTTCTGGCTTATCCAAAAGTGTAGCAATTTTAACTGATGCAGCATTTCTTTCCTTAAACAAATTGTACAGATTTTTCAAAGTCTGACCAGTATCAATAATATCCTCAACAAATAGGATATCACGTCCTGTAATGTCTTGATCAATGTCTTTAATAACATTAATGACACCTGAGCTGGCAGTACCACCATGGTAGCTGGAGACCAACATAAAATCAAGCTCAATATGTGTGTCAATATGCTTGATTAGCTCAGCCATAAAAGGTACGGAACCTTTTAAGATTCCAACAAAAATTGGATTCTTACCTTGGTAGTCTTTGGTTAATTGCTGGCCAAGTTTTTTTGCAGCATCCACGATTTCTTCATGGGAAATCAATATTTTTTTGATATCTTGTTCTAGCATAATTTTACCCATCTATTTTCTGAATATAAAGTACAGTACTCATTATATCACTTTTTAATGCCTTACTCAAATCACTGATAGCAATATTTAAGATTGCTAAAATTTGATGATTTTGTTCCACTACTACAGATGAATTCCGTTCTTCAAAGGAAACCTTCTTATCAATAAAAAGACGACGAAGTTTCTTGTGATGACCATTTAGCAAAATACTGTCTCCCTCTTTTCGGAAGCGAAGTGTTAGCGAAGTTTCACGCGAAACAAAAACTTTCTGGATATTTTCACCATTCAAAGGAAGGCCGAATGAAAATCGATAATGCCCAAACTCAATCAGATTCTCAAATTCTAACAAAATTGAATCCATTTTTAAATCGGGCTTACGACTGATTTTTCTAATTTCAAAACGCTGGTAATCTTTAACAAGCTCATAGTCTTTTTTCAAAGTGTGCTGATAATTAGCCTTAGTCCGCAGGATGTTTAAAACCTCCTCAAACTGCTGCTTACTCAGATTCAGACCAGGAAAGTTTTCGAGATAGTTCTGCAATAGAAAACGTTGAACCTGGGGGATTTGCTGATGAAAGGCTTGGACATTTTCTATATCTAAATCTCTGGTCAAGTGAGACAAAGCGATCTGCCAATCTTCAATTTCCTTTCCTAGATACCGCAAAGAATCCTTAAATTGTGGATTTTCTTTTTCTAGATCCGGCAGATAAAGATTGCGAATTCGATTTCTGAGATAGTCATTTTGAAAATTACTGCTATCTTCAAAATGCTGAATATATGGAAAATCTGACTTATGAAAAGTAAGCAAAGGACGAATCAGCTCCCCGCAAGCAAAAGACTGGACAGCTTTCATGCCGGACAGATGGCGAAGTCTAGCTCCACGCAGCAGCCGCATAAAAACAGTCTCAGCTTGATCAGCTGCGTGGTGGGCAGTTACCAGAGCTGTATAATGCTCCTCCTGCATCACTTTTCCGAAAAAATCATAACGGAACTGCCGAGCAGCATTTTCTGAAAAATCACCAGAAAAACTTGATGTAAAAATCTTTACACCAAGCTGTTCCGCAATCTTTACTAATGCCTTTTCTTCTTGATCTGACTCTGGCCGCTGTTTATGGTTAACATGAGCAATCGCAAGCTCGATAGCCAGTTCTTTTTGAGAATCAATCAACAGCTGCAGCAGCGTCATAGAATCCAGTCCACCTGATACAGCAACTAAAACTTTTCGATGGTCTTGGAAATACTTTTTCTCCTGCATTTTTTTAAGAAATTCTTGCTTAATCATTTCAGAACTCCATAGACATCGTCTGCTATCTGGGAAATGTTATCGTAGTTTGCATTATTAGTAAAAATGACAATGATAAAAGGAGAATCTGCATAGACAATCGCAGCATCATGCTTAAAATCATAGGCGTCACCAATTTTATGAGCCACTTTAACATCTATATTTTTAGAAATCCGCTGATTATCATAATTTGTCTGAGACAAGGCATCGATAATCATGCCATTTTGCTCATAGATAGCTTCCAAAACATTTCCAGCCATACGTGAAGATGCTTGTCTTTCTTCCACATCCCATTTCTTTCCAGCTATTTTGTTGATAGTTTGCTGAAAATTTTTATCAGATTGATCGGTCGCATAATAGCCTAAAATATTGTGGGCGACATTATCTGATTCTTTAGCCACTCGATTAATCAAATCCTGAACTGAATATTCCTTGTCATCAGCTGACTTCGCAATGCTGCCACTTCCTTCTGGTTCGTAAGCACCTGCAAAATCATTAACTGCTCCAATATACTTGAACTTCTGATCTAAGGAAAGTTTTTTCTGATCCAGCTGTTCCTGCACATAGTAGAGATAAGGCAGTTTTGTCACACTGGCCGAATACATCTCTTGATCTTGATTGATACCTGCTTCTTTGCCTGTGTCCAGCTGTTTCACATAGATAGAGTAGTCCGCCTTGTTGTACTTACTGCTCAGAATTTCTTGAACCTTGTCCATTCGATTATCAGTTTCATCCAGAAATTCCATAGAAACCCAGCCTTGTCCTTCAATCTGGGCATAAATTCCTTTGACTGTCTGGACAATTTGAATAATGTTTACTTTTGTATATGGAGCTACCGTTGTATTGATTTTTTTAGCTCCGTTGATATTGGCTTTATCATAAAGAGTAAAGCCGGGTTTCAGCCACATTTCTTGATGGATATCTTCGATTGACTGGACAGTATCTTCGTAAATTGTGTTTTTGTCCGCTATCACAAACTGCCCATTTTTCAGCTTGAAAATCGGGACTCCTTCTTCATTTACATAAAATCCTGCTATCTGGATAGGCTGGTCTGGAACTAGCTTTCCAGCAGTCTTACTCAGAGTAGAATCTGTAAATGTAGGAGTTTCTTCATAAACATTAGGATTTGTCGGGATGCTGTCATAATAGCGTCCATACGCAGTGCTTGTAAAATGATATTTTTCTTCTTCGTCTAATACGAAATCTTTTTCAGTACTAATAACGGTGATGCTGCTAAATAAAGCTGGCAGCAAAAATATCAGTAACAAAAACTTACGCATGTTTTCCCCTTTCCTCCTGATTTTCTTGAAGTTTCAAAGCTTGATTTTTTTCAGACAGTTCTTCTAATTTCTCATCAGAAAATTCCAAGAACTGCTCAATTGTTTTTAATAAATCTTCCATAATTACTGAGGCAATAAATCTGGGATAGTATAAATGTACTCACCCTCTTTTGAAAAAGAGTATTTAGCGCGTGCATACTTAGCCGCATAGCTATCATCTTTTAATTTGGCTGCTATATCAGATTGATAGACCTTTTCTTCGCTGAGCGCTTGATATTTCTCCTGGAGTTTAGAATACTGTTCACGACGCTGTAGCAAGGTTTGATAGCTCTGGTATAAATTATAGGTAGGTAAAATAAATAAGAGGATAACCAAAATCAGAACCCAGCCCATAAAACGGTTGCGTTTCCGCCGTTCCTGATCCACATATCTGCGGCGTTGATTTTCATCTTGAATAAAACGATTATTGAGTTGGACGATATTTTTAGGCATCTTCTTCTATCCTTGTTTCACTGACGATTTCATACATCTTAGCTGCATCTTCTTTTTTGGTACTGTCTTTCATCTCTAAAACCTTTACAGTCAAGAGTTTATTACCAAAGCGTACTTCAACCAAGTCATCCACTTTCAAATCTGTTGAGCTCTTGGCCAAGATACCATTCACTTTTATCCGGCCCTTGTCAGCTACTTCTTTAGCCACTGGACGTCGCTTGATAATCCGTGACACTTTCAAATATTTATCTAATCTCATCCTATTACCTCATTTTCTCTTAATTTATTATTCTACCATTTTTTGAGAAAAATAGAGCTTAAAAAGCCAAACTTCACTGAATTGTAACCTTTATTCTGCCTTGCGCTGTTTAATTTCCAGCATCTTTTCTCCAAAATTAACCAGACCTTCTAAAATCTCATAATCTTTTTTGTTCCTCACATCAAAAATCACTTCAATCAAGCCATTTTTTTCACCAATTCGAGCCTTTAAATTCGTCATCGAAAGTGCTTCAAAATAGTCCTGCGTCAGATAAAGCTGCTGCGAAATTTTCTCAAAATGAATAATTACTGCATTCTGCTGGCGTTCCACTGACTTTACAAATGCCTGATCTAAATAAGACTTAGCAAGTCCAATCTCCAACAAATAGGCTACAACATCAGGATACTCCCCAAAACGATCAATCAATTCATCCTGTAGATTTTCATAGTTTACACGGCTGTCAATCTCACGAATTCTCTTGTAAATTTCAATCTTCTGTCTTTCATCAGAAATATAGGCACTAGGAAGATAGGCATCAATCTGCAGATTAAGTTCTGCATTGCTTTTTTGACGCTTGTTTTCTCTCCCCTGTTTTTTAGCAATGGCTTCTTCTAGAAGCTGTGAATACATCTCAAAACCAACAGAATCAATAAAGCCAGATTGCATACTTCCTAGAATATTGCCAGCACCCCGAATAGATAAATCTCGCATGGCAATCTTAAAACCAGAACCTAACTCTGTAAATCCTTTAATAGCCTCTAGACGCTTTTCAGAAACTTCTGTGAGGATCTTATCTGGTCTGTACATCAGATAAGCGTAGGCAATCCGATTGCTGCGGCCAACCCGACCACGAAGTTGATACAAGGTTGACAGTCCCATATGGTCAGCATTTTCTACAAACAAAGTATTGGCATTTGGGATATCAACTCCAGTTTCAATAATGGTAGTGGTCACCAAAATATCATATTCTCCATTGATGAAATCCAGTAAAGTATTTTCTAAACGAATCTCACTCATTTGGCCATGAACATAGCCTATAGAAGCTTCTGGGATTAACTCTCTTAACTCTGAAACTTTCTGTTCGATTGTGTCAACCTTGTTGTAAAGGT
The DNA here is from genome assembly GCA_963533195.1 of uncultured Streptococcus sp. Lineage (GTDB taxonomy): Bacteria > Bacillota > Bacilli > Lactobacillales > Streptococcaceae > Streptococcus. The sequence continues at coordinate 8,067 of CAUSOG010000020.1, forward strand.
AGTAAACCTGTCCACCTCGGTCTATTTCACGTAAGACAGCTTCTCGAATCACTGTAGGATTGCTTTCTAAAACATAGGTCTGAACAGGATAGCGATTGGTTGGCGGGGTCTCAATGACTGACAAATCGCGAATCCCTAGCATAGACATATGAAGAGTTCGAGGAATAGGAGTTGCTGTCAAGGTTAGGACATCAACTTTCTTTTTCAATTCCTTTAATGTTTCCTTGTGCTTAACTCCAAAACGCTGCTCTTCATCAATGATGATTAAACCTAAATCTGCAAATTCTACATCTTTGGATAAGAGTCGGTGGGTTCCGATGATAATGTCAACTTGTCCCTTCTGCAACTTCTCCAGAGTCTGTTTTTGTTCTGCCTTACTCCTGAAACGGCTGAGTACCTCAACATTGACCGCGAAATCATTGAATCGCTCTTTAAAGTTAGTATAGTGCTGCTGGGCTAAAACTGTTGTTGGCACTAATACAGCTACTTGTTTATGATTATTGACAGCCTTAAAAGCAGCCCGCATAGCTACTTCTGTTTTCCCAAAGCCTACATCACCAACTAAGAGGCGGTCCATCGGACGACTGCTTTCCATATCCTTCTTCACTTCCTGAATACTTCTTAGTTGGTCCTCTGTTTCAACATAAGGAAAATCATTATCAAATTCCTCTTGATTGGAATCATCCGCTGAGAAAGCAAAGCCTTTTAGCTGGCTGCGTTCAGCATATAGTTTAATCAAATCATCCGCAATATCCTGAACCTGATGCTGAACTTTTTGCTTACTCTTCTGGAAACGACCGTCATTTAGTTTATTTACCTTAGGTGTTTTTCCATCGCTGGCAACATACTTTGATAGGAGATCAATCTGGTCAACTGGAATCGAAATACGATCAGAATTTTGATATTGAATCGTCAGATAATCACGGTGAACACCAGATATTTCAATCGTTTCTATTCCCAGATAACGTCCTATTCCATGAATATTATGGACAACATAATCCCCTTTTTCTAGCTCATTATAATCTTTCAGTCGTTCAGCGTTGGAGATATTCTGACGTCGGATTTTTCGTTTTATTTTCTTATGAATAATTTCGTACTCTGTAATAAGAACAATTTTCTCATCTACGAAATTAAAGCCCTGAACAAGATTTCCTTCTATAAGCTGAACTGCATTTTTGTGAATGTCAGCCTCTTTTATATAGTCTAAATGAATATCATATTCCTGTAAATTTTTATGTAAACTTTGTAAACCTGCCGAAGAATTTGCTTGTAAGATTATTGTATAGCCAGATTTTTTATAGCGATTAATTTCTTCTTTGAGCAAGGGAAATTGACTGAAAAATTCTTGCATTGGGTACTGATTGAATTGATACAAAGCATCAAATTTCAGATTTCCCAAACCTTTTTGAAAGCTTGAAAAGAAGGTTGCTGGTTTATATTGACGATAATCTTGGTACTTATCTGCAAAATATTTCTGACTTGACAAAGCTTTACATTTTTGTAAATCATCTGTCAATAAACCAGCTGTTTCCAGTTCAAATTGAGCATGTCGATCCACAATTTTTTGAAAATCATCAAAAAATACAGGGCTATGAACAGGCAAATAGTCTAAAATAGTCCATTCTTTCTGATAAAAATATGAAAGGAATTTACGAATATCTGCATGATGAAACCCCTCTTTGGCACTGATTAGTAACTCTTCTAAGTAAGATTTCAAAGCAGGAACAACAGCTTTTTCTAAAATTACTTCCAGATTTTCCCGTCCTCGAGCATAATCTTTCTCAGAAAGCAGGATATCAGAAGCAGGTTTAATCAAAATACTTTCTATGTTCTCAATTGAAGTTTGATTTTCTGGATTGAAAATCCGAATACCGTCAATTTCATCTCCAAAAAACTCCAGTCGATAAGGGGACTCTGCTGAGCGCTCAAAAATGTCTAAGATATCTCCTCTTAGACTATATTCTCCCTGACTTAAAACTTGGGATACCTTTTTGTATCCTGATCTTGACAACATCTTTACAAGATTATTTAGGTCATATTCTTGTCCAACTGTCAAATTTATGTTGGTTATTTTAAAATCAATAGGATCAGGCAAGAGTAATTTGCTAGCCGCAACATTAGCAACTAGAATTCCAGACTTTTGATGGTCTATTAAAAAGTTTAGAGCATCTAATCTTGAAAATATTTTTTCCTGTGACGCAAAAACAAATTCTGCTATAGGAGTATCATCTGCTAAGAAAGTATAGACTTTGTCTTCTCCCAACAAAGAAATCAAATCACTAGCCAAACGATCTGCTTCATTTTGACTAGAAGTCAGCACAAGGATTTTATCCGCTTCTTCTAATCCAGCCGCTATAGTAATCGCTTTTGTTGATGCAGACAATCCCATTATCAACTGTCTGCTGCTTTTATGAAGATTTCTCTTCCAATCTGAAATTTGCTGGTTTTGACAAAATAAGTCAATCAGGTTCATTTTATTATCCATTGTATTTCTGCATTGTTTGTTCAAAATTGCCTGACTGTAAATAATAATTTACAGCATTGTCAACCTTATCAAGAGTATTCAGAATCATTATATAATCATCTTTATCAAATTTTCCTAAAACATGGTGAACCACAGTCATGCCTTCTTTTGGACGACCGATACCTATCTTTATCCGTTTAAACTCTTGACTTCCAATGTGTTTGATAATAGATTTAATGCCGTTATGGCCGCCAGCTGAACCCTTGCTACGCAAACGAATCTTACCAACTTCCATATCCAAATCATCATAGATAACCAATAAATCCTCTATATCTAAACCATAGTATGCCAGTAAAGCTTGAACAGCCTTTCCGCTCTCATTCATAAATGTAGTTGGTTTTACAAAGTAGACTTTTTCACCATTTATAAAAGTAGAGGAGATATCTGCTTGAAAGATTTTATCAGTTGTAAATTTCAAGTCAAGTTCTTTACACATTTTGTCAACCAACATAAAACCAACATTATGTTTGGTTTCAGTATATTTTTCTCCTGGATTTCCCAGACCAACTATTAACTTTACCATTTTTCTCCTTTATAAAAGCCAAAAGGGCTGGAAAATACTTTCCAACCTAGAATTTTTAGACTTTACAAATACTTTACACATTAAATCTAAATTCCATAATATCGCCATCTTGAACGATATATTCTTTTCCTTCTTCGCGCAAACGTCCAGCCTCTTTAACTGCTTTTTCGCTTCCATAGTTCACTAGGTCATCATAAGACATAGTGACTGCTCGAATAAAGCCTTTTTCAAAGTCTGAGTGAATAATGCCAGCTGCTTGCGGAGCTTTCATTCCACGCTTAAAGGTCCAAGCACGCACTTCCTTTTCACCAGCTGTAAAGTAGGTTCCAAGTCCCAACAGATGATAAGCTGCTCTGGTCAGTTTATCCACACCTGATTCTGTCAAGCCGATAGCTTCCAGAAATTCTGACTTATCTTCATCGTCCAATTCAGAAATTTCTTCCTCTGCACGCGCTGAAATGACAACAACCTCAGCATTTTCTGTAGCTGCAAATTCACGAATCTGCTTCACATAGTCAATATTATCTGGATCAGCCACCTCATCTTCACTGACATTGGCCACATAGAGAACTGGCTTAGTCGTTAAGAGAAAGAGCCCTTTGACAATTTTTTGCTCTTCTTCTGCGAATTCAATTGTGCGAGCTGACAGACCATCTTCCAGGACAGGCTTAATTTTCTGTAAAACATTAAATTCTGCCACTGAATCCTTATCTTTTTGGGTACGAGCCATCTTCTCTACACGCGCATAACGTTTGTTAATACTTTCTAAGTCTGCTAAAATCAATTCTAGATTAATGGTCTCAATATCTGCCATTGGATCTACAAATTCAGACTCACGGCCCTGTTCCCGCATAACATTTTCATCATCAAAGGCACGCACTACATGGACGATGGCATCTACTTCGCGGATATTGGCCAAGAATTTATTTCCCAGTCCTTCGCCTTTTGAAGCACCTTTCACAATACCAGCAATGTCAGTAAATTCGAAGGTTGTTGGAACTTTCTTTTGTGGTTTGATGAGTTCTGTTAATTTATCCAAACGTGCATCCGGAACTTCTACCCGACCGACATTTGGATCAATTGTCGCAAAAGGGTAATTAGCTGCTTCTGCACCTGCTTTTGTAATTGCATTAAATAAAGTTGACTTACCAACATTGGGTAAACCAACGATTCCTGCTGTCAAAGCCATTCTTATCTTCTCCATTCATCTTTTCAATCCAAACCATTATACCATAAATCCTTATCCTAAACAGCGGATTTTAGTTATTTTTCTAGCTTTCTTTACAGAAATGTAAAATAAATTGAAGAAAAAAATGGTATAATATAGCTAATATTCTTATTAAAGGAGTCCCTAATGAAAAAGAATACTTTCAAAACACTTTTTCTTTCTTTTCTTGCGGTTTCCGCTTTGTTTGTTTTAGCTGCCTGCAGCAGTCCTAAAAAAGCTTATTTCCAGCTGATTGACCAAAATACTAAACAAGATAGTCGCATCACTGTTGAATACAAAGGTGATGAGATGCTTACAAACGAAACAAACAATACCTTCTACTATAAACCAGTTGGCTTGACAAAAGACACTGCTAAAGAGCAAACGGAAGCCTATGCTAAATCTATTGAGGGTATCAAAGGATTAACTCATAAAATTGAGTACAAAGATGATTATTTAACTGAAAAACTAACAATCGATTTTAGCAAAGCTGATATTGAAGAACTACAAAGTAAACAGCTTCTTCAAACATCTGGTAATCAAAAAGCAGATTATATCAGTTACAAAGAAACTGCTAAATTACTCGAAAAAGCAGGTTATAAAGAAGTTAAAGACGGTAAATTTGAAGAACTTAAATAAAAGTAAAATGGATAAGACTTAAAAAGTCTTATCCATTTTTGCTTGAAAAATAAGAAAAAAATCTAAATCTGGTCTTCAGCAATGCAAATCAGTTTTCCACAATAGCATTTACAATGAGTTTTCGTCTAATCAATTATTTTCTTCATTTTTCTTTCAAAATCGTGACGACTCATCATCACAAGATGTTCACAATTGGTGCAACGGATTTTGATATCTGCACCAACCCTGGTGATTTCCCAGCGATTCGCCTTTTTCCCAGTCGCTTTAATGGTGCAGGCATGGGGCTTTTTCATTTCTACAAAATGACCAATTTCATACATTTTCTTTCTCCTTTCAAGGAACTATCATAGTCCAGGAAGAAATATTAAGCATCTATCATACTTTGTAAATGAAAAGAGCTTAGGACCAAGAATTAAAAATCTGTAACTTGACCCACTGCTTTCCATCTTAATTAGTTCTAACAGGTGTAATCAACTGAATAAAGTTTTCTGTGTCTTCACTCGGTACCAAGGTGAAAGGACGGACAGATGAGATAAAGCTAATCGTTACTTTTTCACTGTCAATGGCCTTCAAAGCATCAATCAAATAAGTTGGATTAAAGCTAATGGTCAAATCTTCTCCAGTTACACTTTCTGTATCAATTTCTTCGTTAACACGGCCGACCTCTGGTGAATTTACATGGGCACTGACAATACCGCCTGCAATCTCCAGTTTGACTGTTCCATTCTGTGTGGCATTAGACAAGAGACGAGCGCGTTCCATTGCTGCACGCAAATCAGAAGTATTAAAGGTCAAGACACTGGTAAATTCAGTCGGAATCAAGCGATCTGTATCTGGATAATTTCCTTCTAATAGGCGGGTGTAGAAGCTGATATTTTCGCTTCTGAAAAGAATTTGATTGTTAGCAAAGAAAACCTCTACCGTTTCAATTTCATCGGTAAAAACAGCCGTAAATTCCCGTAAAGAGCGACTCGGAATAACTACGTCGAAATTATCTCCATTTTTCTCCAGAGTAATTTTCTTTTGACTCATTCTGTGGGAGTCTGTCGCAACTGTCTTCAAAGAACGGTTATCTGTCAAAACAAAGTGAACACCAGTTAAAATTGGACGGCTTTCCTGAACGCTGGCTGCGAAAGCTGTTTCGTTAATCACATCTTTTAGAAGCTTTGTTTCAAGAACCAAGGGATTGCTGGCAGAAATTTCCTGGATGCGTGGATACTGGTCAGCGTCTTTTCCTTTCAGGGTAATCTCTGATTTGCCGCTAGTCAAGACGATTTGTTTTTGTTCAATTTCTTTAAAATCCAAAATAATATCTGGCAGGCTGGAAACAACATTAATAAAGAAAGTCGCTTCTAATAAAATTGAACCTGTTGAGTTGACAAGCAAGCCTGCATTTTCATTTTGAGTAGAAATAAAGTTTTCAATCGACACTTGGCCATTCGAGCCGATTAAGGTGATTCCTTCTTTGGTAACATCAATTTTTACAGTGGAAAGAATAGGAATTGCATTTTTATGACTGATAGCCCTTTTAGTTGTATTTAACGATTGTAAGAAGAGATTTTTGTTAATAGAAAAATGAATCATGGGATCTCCTTTTTATTTATTTATTTATGATTATAAGATTAATAGTAATAGTAGGTTGTGTGAATTATGTGGAAAAATAGCTTGTTCCTTATTCTAATAAGTTTTGAGACTTGTTCACAAAGTGTGGATAAGTTTTGAAAAAATTCTGTAGTTTTCCACACGCTATTTAATTTTATTTTTGATGCTTTCAATCTCTAAACGTAAATTGTCGTCTGATTCAATCATGGTTTTGATTTTTCCATGTGCATGGATAACAGTCGTATGATCTTTCCCGCCAAATTCACGACCAATTTTAGGCAGACTGTTGTCAGTCAGCTCACGAGTCAGATACATAGCTACCTGTCTAGCTAAAACGATATTTTGTACTCGACGGCTGCCTTTCATTTCTTTGACACTAACACCATAGAATTTCCCAACTTCAGACTGAATCTTATCAATCGGGATAACTGTCACCTGGCTTGAATCCTGCTTGCGTGCTCGAATAGCCTCTGCAGCGATATCAATAGTGATTTCCTTCAGATGACGAACTCTAGCGATGAGACTGATGTCATTCAAAGCACCTTCCAAGTCGCGGACATTGGAGTCGAATTGTCCTGCAAGATATTCCAAGGTATCATTGGGGAAAATATAATCCAAGTCTTCAATTTTGTTTCGCAGAATTGCAATTCGTGTTTCAAAATCTGGCGGTGTAATATTCTGAGTTAATCCCCATTTGAAACGTGTTACCAAGCGTTCTTCCAAATTGTCCAGATGATCAGGACTGCGGTCGCTGGTTAAAACAATCTGTTTATTTTCACCATGAAGAGCATTGAAAGTGTTGAAAAATTCTTCCTGAGTTGAAACTTTTTTTCCTCCCAAAGATTGAATGTCATCAATCAGAAGAAGATCCAGACTACGATAGATTTTTTTAAAGCTATCCATCTCTCCCAATCTTAAATGTTCGAGGAAGTCGTTAATAAAGGTTTCAGCCGGTATATACTTGACACGCGCATCTGGAATATTTTCTAAAATTTGATTGCCAATAGCATTTAATAAATGAGTTTTACCCAGGCCAGGTCCTCCGTAGATAAAAAGAGGATTATAGGTTGTGGCTAGATTCTCAGATACCGCTAAGGCAGCAGCTTTAGCCCAGATATTTCCGTCTCCCTGAACAAAATTATCAAAGGTATATTTTGACTTTAAGCCAGTATCAATAGGTGGCAAGCTTGGCTGAACAGTGCTGATTTGAGGACTGGTTACTGCAGATTTTGGAGTTTCAGTGTTAGTTTCTTCTTCAAAAATATATTTTCCAGCAATCTGATCATTAAAAATCTCAAATCCTGCAGTAAGAATAACTCCTACTAAGTTTTGCTCCCAAAATAGTTGTTTCACCGGACTATCCAGGAAAATAACAGCTTGCTTTTCTTCAACTTTGACAAGCTTGGCTTCAGCAACAAAGAAATCATAAGTTGTCTGTTTTAGCTGAGCATGAGCCAATTCTAAAATACGATTCCAAAAGTCCTGTTCTTTGGTCATAACTTCCCTCCTTTTCTATAATTTTCTGATTCATACGCATCTTATTTTATCATAAAGGTTCAAAGTTTTCCACAAGAACTGGAAAAGAATTCACATTGTTAGCTAAAGTTATCCACAGAATGTGAATAAAGTTAAAATTTCTTATTCTAATAGGCTTCCTAATTGATTTAACAGTGGATAATCTTGTTATTTTTAAAAAAGAAAATAACAGTTTTATTTAAAACTGTTTATAATTCTTTGATATTCTTCTTCGCTTTCAAAAGGAATAATCAGCTTTCCTTTACTCTGGCTTTTTAACTGAATAGAAACTTCCAGACCGAGAATTTTTTTAATTTTTTCCTCTTCAGATTTAGCAAATAGTTCCTTATTAGGTTTCTTTTTGAGAATCTTTTTTTGCTGGAGAAGCTTTTCAACTGCTCGAACCGATAAATCTTCTCGACAGATCTTTTCCAGCCATAGTAACTGTTCTTCTTCTTTTAAGGGGACCAGCAGGCGAGCATGTCCTTGAGATATCTCTTCTTCCTTGATAGCTTGACGAACTTCTTTGGATAGTTGTAAAAGTCTGACAATATTGCTTATATAGGGTCTAGATTTTCCCATGATTTTAGCAATTTCATCATGTGTCAAGCCTTTGTCAATCAAATTTTGATAAGACTCAGCCTCTTCTATAGGATTCAAGTCTTCTCTTTGAAGATTTTCGATAATGGCCTGTTTCAGCATTTCATCATCAGATAATTCTTTGACGACAGCTGGTATCGTTTCTAGGCCAAGAAAAGAGGCAGCTCTATATCTCCGTTCTCCTGCTAAAATTTCATAACCAAAAAGTGAAGATTTCCGAAGAATGATTGGCTGAATGAGACCATTTTCTTTGATTGATGCCGCTAATTCTTCAATCTTTTTTTGTGAGAACTTTTTACGAGGCTGATAAGGGTTGGTTCGAATATCTTTAAGTGCAATATATTGAAAGTTTTCCATTTGTATATAGAATAACACACCTTTACGATTGTGTAAAGGTGTGTTGACAATCTTGTAAATAGGTTAATTTGAGCTTAACTCTTTTGTTGATTTAGTGAGTTTGATTTTGACTGTTTGAGATTTACCGTCTCGATAATAAGTAATCTCTACCTCATCTCCAATGCTATGCTTGTAGAGAGCAGACTGAAGGTCACTAGTGGATTCCACATCTGTGTTATCTACTTTTGTAATGACATCATTTTTTTGAAGTTTGCCATCAGCAGGCATTCCTTGCTGAACAGAGCGAACAAGAATACCTGATTTCACTGAAGCAGGAAGATTTAATTTAGAAAAATCAGAAGTTGTCAGATTAGATAAATCCATCATCTGAATTCCTAGAGCAGGACGTGTGACTGTTCCATTTTTCTCAAGTTGATTGATAATATTTACAACATCATTAGATGGAATCGCAAATCCCATCCCTTCAACAGAGGTTTGGCCATTTGTTGAAATTTTACTTGAAGTAATCCCAATAACTTGTCCTTGGATGTTAATCAACGGGCCGCCAGAGTTACCAGGATTAATTGCAGCATCTGTTTGCAATGCAGTTGTTGAAATATTTTCACCATTTTCAGATTGTAACGTAACGTTTCTGCCTAAACTAGAAATAATTCCTTGTGTTACAGAGTTAGCGTATTCTGTTCCAAGAGGGCTTCCGATGGCGATTGCTGTTTCACCAACTGTCAGAGAACCAGAATCTCCAAATTCAGCGACATCAGTTACTTTCTCAGAGCTAATTTTAACGACAGAGATATCTGAATAAACATCTGATCCAACTACTTCACCTGGAACCTTGTTTCCATCAGCTAGCAAGATATCTACATTGGTTGATCCGTTAAGAACGTGGGTGTTGGTTACCAGATAGGCTGATTTTCCATCTTTTTTATAAATTACGCCAGAACCTTCACTGGAGATTTGTGATTCATCGTTGGAAGATTCATCATTGATAACGCTGCTAGAAGATTCAGCATAAGTAATTACTGAAACAACCGCATTTTGAACCTTTTTCACAGCTTCTGAAATGTCTGTAGAGTTTTTATATGAAGTAGTTACACTAGTTGTTGAATTTCCATTCATTTTTACACGTGAAGTTAATAATGTAGTAACATAATTTCCTAAACTTCCGCCGATAAAACCTACAATTAACACTGCAAAAAGAAATAAAGCCCTTTTGATGGCATTTGAAGAATTTTTCATGTTTTCCTCCTTGAATTACAATTGATGAAATTATATTCAGACAAACTTAATTATAACTTAAATCCTCTAAGTTTTCCACACCTTGTGGAAAACTTAGAAAAACTGTTGATAGGCATTAGAAAATACACAGATTAGCTGATTCCCAGATAAATTTTACTTGTTAATAAAGTGTGAAGTATAGATGAATATGATAGAATAAACTTATGAAAATAAAACTTGTAACAGTTGGAAAACTGAAAGAAAAATATTTAAAGGATGGAATTGCTGAATACATGAAGCGTCTCAATCGATTCTGCAAGGTGGAAATGATTGAGCTAGCGGATGAAAAAACACCTGATAAAGCTAGTGATTTAGAAAATCAGCAGATTCTTGAAAAAGAAGGAAATAAAATTCTGGCTAAAATCAATGAGCGTGAATTTGTTATTGCTTTGGCAATTGAAGGAAAGCAATTTCCGTCAGAAAAGTTTAGTCAGCTCATGATGGATACTACAGTGCGTGGATTTTCTGATATCACTTTTGTTATCGGAGGAAGTTTAGGTTTATCTCCTGCAGTAAAAAAGCGGGCAAATCTTCTTATGAGTTTTGGCAAATTAACCTTACCTCATCAACTGATGCGCCTTGTTTTAATAGAGCAGATCTATCGAGCTTTTATGATTCAGCAAGGGAGTCCTTATCATAAGTAATCTTGACGGCAACCCTATTTTCTGATAGAATGAGATGGTATTGGTCTCATAGCTCAGCTGGATAGAGCATTCGCCTTCTAAGCGAACGGTCGCAGGTTCGAATCCTGCTGAGATCAGAAAGGTAAAAAATGCGAAGTATTTTACAATATTTCGTGTTTTTTTCTTCTATTTTTTTGGTATAATGTCATTTTGGGGATAAAAAATGACATTTCAGGGAAAATTGTCACTAACTCTTTCTATTTTTCTATAATGATAAATGTAAGGTGACTTACAAGATAAAAAGATAGGAGATAGTTATGAAAATCTATTCTTTTCAAATTGCTGCAAATAGCAATTCACTTGTTCAAATCTTTTGGGATTTAAGAGGTGTTCCAAATCCATGGGATTGGATTTTTGGAAGATAAGAATTTTAAAAGTTTAGGGGAGAAATTTATGTCACTTGAAATAATCGGATTAATTGTTCATCCTTTTATTAATGTAGCTGCATTTTTAGTGATTTTATCAAAAATCACTAAAATTAAGCATACTTGCTTTTTTGTAGCTGTTTGCTTTGGTCTTGAGATTATAATTCCGTTTATAATTGCTTTTTTAGGGCATGTGTTTTCATTTGAAATCTCATTTCCATCTTATACGCTGTCATTTTTTCTCCCTCTATTTATAGTTTGGTATTTTTGTAGAGTTGAAAAAATTAAAAAAAATCAATCTTTCTTACTTTCCTTCTTTTTATGTTTGTCAATTGATAGCTCTACTACTTTCTTTTCAGTTATTATTTCATCTGTTTTAGGAGATGATTTTGTAGCTCAGTACATGGGTTTGTTTCTGACATGTATCAACTTAATATCCTTGTTCTTTATGGTAAAGGTTATTGATATTTTTGATTTCAGAATAGATTATCTTAAAAGAAGTTTCTTTAAATCTCAGATTCTGATGATTAGTAGTTTATATGCAATGAATTGGCTGATTTTAAATCTCTCTCACTGGATTAGTAATATAAAGCATTTCAACAGTTTTAGCAGTATGATTGCTACTATTTGTTTCTTGGCCTTTCTTTCTACCTTGGTGACATTCAAGGACAGCCGTGAGAAATACGAGAAAGAAGAGCGTTTGCGTCAAAAAGAATCTGAACAGCTTCGACTTCAGGAATATACTGATGAAATTGTGAGATTGTACTACGAAATTAAAGGATTTCGTCATGATTATGCTAGCATGCTGACAAGTATGCAAGTGGCTATTCAAACTGGAGATATCAAGGAAATTGAGCATATTTATCAAGAGGTCTTGGCTGATGCAAATTTGAACCTGCGTTCAGATAAATATACAGTTTTTGATTTGAATAATGTGGGAGATTCAGCTTTAAGGAGTGTCATGACTGAGACAATCTTTCAAGCGCGTGAACATCAGATTCAGCTGACTTTCGAAGTTAAGGATAAAGTGGAACGTCTTCCAATCAAGTTGTTAGATCTGGTGAGAATTGCTAGTATTTTATTAAATAATGCTATTGAGAGTGCCATTGACAGCCTGGAAAAAAATGTCCATGTTTCTCTGGTTCAACTGGATGATAGAACCATTTTTGTTGTTCAAAATTCTCGTAAAGAAGGAAAATTGGATTTGGAAGAACTCTATCAGCCGGAATTTTCAACTAAAGGAGAAAATAGAGGCTATGGATTGAATAACATCAAGGAAATTTTAGATAGGTATGAATTTATCACTCTTGATACACAAATTGAGCCAAGAAATTTTACACAGATTTTAACAATTAGGAGATAGAATTCATGAAAGTGTTAGTTTTAGAGGATACCGTATCTCATCAAGTCAGGATGGAAACGACATTAGCAGAAATTGCTGAGGAACTTGGAATTGACATCCAGGTTCAGGTTACAGGAAAAATCAAAGAATTCAAAAAATATATTGAAAATGGAGACGTTAACCAGCTTTATTTTTTGGATATTGACATTAAGGGGGAGGAAACAAAAGGGCTGGAAGTAGCCCAATTTATCCGTCATCATAATCCTTATGCCATTATAGTTTTTGTAACCTCAAAATCTGAATTTGCTACTATGACTTTTAAATATAAAGTATCAGCACTTGATTTTATCGATAAAGATATCAACAATGATGCTTTTAAAAATAGAATCAAAGACAGTATTCTTTACACTAAGAGTACACTAATTGAAAATACCAATATGGTAGATTATTTTGAATATAGTTATCGTGGCAATGATGTTCGAATGCCTTATAACGATATTTTGTATATCGAAACGACAGGGAGCTCTCATAAACTTCGGATTGTTGGTAAAAATTTTCTCAAGGAGTTTTATGGAACAATAACAGATATTCAAGCAAAAGATCAGCAATCTAAACGATTTTTTTCACCACATAAATCTTATCTAGTTAATATTGGCAACATTGTTGATTATGACAAGAAAAATCGAGAAATTATTTTTTACGAAAATCATCGCTGTCCGGTCACTCGTTTAAGAGTGAAATATCTGAAAGATATTTTCGAAAATAAAGGGAAAAGAGTTGACAAAGCTTAAAAACCTGATATAATGGAATATGTTCTGAAAGAGAGCATACCATATGGTCCGTTGGTCAAGGGGTTAAGACACCGCCTTTTCACGGCGGTAACACGGGTTCGAATCCCGTACGGACTATATAATCCGCCATAGCTCAGTTGGTAGTAGCGCATGACTGTTAATCATGATGTCGTAGGTTCGAGTCCTACTGCCGGAGCTAGAGACACTCCTAGTGAGTGTTTTTTTTATTGTTCAAAAAAAGGCCTTCACTAGCATTTTAATGAAGAGCCTTATTTTTTATATTGGTAAGTAGCTGTTTTTTTGATATATTTACATTCTCTGTCGTTTCCTACGTAGAAAATTATAGCAAACAAATAAGATTATGCCAGATATGAAGGCAATGCCACCTTCTTTCAGTCCATTAGGAATGAAAGTGAGGACAACATTTCCTTCTCCTTTTTTCACATCTAATTTCATAAAGCCATTTTGAGCTCGTTTTAGTGTGACAGGCTTCCTGTTAAGAGTGGCTGACCATCCCTTATCATAAGGAATGGTAAAGAATAATGAAGTATCCTTTTCTGCTCTATAGTTTGTTTTTACTGTGTTTAAATCAGTAGTTGTGGAAACGGGCTGTTCTTTTAATTTTTGAATGACATTTTGATATTGCTCAGTATTAACGGCAAAAAATTCTGGTGTATCAAATGAAACTGTTGAATTGTCTGGGAATGTAAAGCGAATAGATACTGTTTGACTTTGACTGAAATAGCCAGCATTAAAGAAAGGAAAAACATTATTAGTTGTATAACGTTCTGTAAAGTTATTGACAGTAATGTCAATATCTGTCTGATCATCATTACTAAAATCAATCCCAGCAACATTAACATATAGTTGACTGTTAGCAGGTACATTGACAGTATAGATTACACTAGCAAAGCTTATATTATGTTCTCTGTCAACATCCACAGTCACTCTGTTGCCAATTTGCTTGACATTTTCATTAGTAGTTATAGCATCTACTTTATCATAATATTTAAAATCAAAACCAGTCAACCGATTTAAAAATTCTGTTTGATTATCTAGGGTCAAATTTGTAAACTTGACATCCTGGTAAACATCATTGGTCAGAAAAGCTAAACCAAGTGCAGCATCATTTTGGTAGAGAGACATTTCTTTTTCAGTTTTCTCAGGAAGAAAACCAAATTTTTGAAGATCTGTTTCAGATAGATTGTAGCGAACACCAAAAATACTGTCCATTAAAATACTGTTGTTTTGATAACGGAGATTCAGATTTGTTCCTGCTGATTTAAAACCAAGTTTATCTAAAGTAGAACTTGCCTGAGTATTTCGAACAGATGAGAACTGGGAAATTCCATTGTAGTTGAATTTCATACTGTCATTTCCAGTTTGTGGATTCAATCTTTCAGTTCTAAAAAAGTCAATATTTTCCTTTTTGGAATAATTGACAAGCTTGTCAATCTCGTCAAGGTGACTGGCATAAGATGAACGAGTGGCAAATACCCATTCTTTAGCAATTCCTCCAACTTGATAATAGGAATTAAGCGACAATTCAAAAGTAACAAAGAAGAGCAAGACAGGGAGAATGATTTTTGGTTGAATCGAAGATTTTGCTAAGACAAAGCTAATCAAGAGATAAGCCAGCAGAAATTCTAATGTTAGAATATAATTCTCAGGACCCAAAAAGTCATAATGTTTTCTCTGAATAAAAGTCATAATGAATCCGAGACTGAGCAAAGTGAAACTAATGGCAACATTCATCAATTTCACGTCTTTCCAACGATTTAAAGTCTCAGCAGCCATATAGATAACTACCAGAGAAAATAGCCAAGAATAACGGTGAAGAAACATGTTCGGAGCATGCATTCCCTGCCAAAGTAAGTCTAAATATTGAAGATAAAAACTAGCTATGAAAATTGCAATGAGTAAACAGTAGCAAAGTTTCACGTGAAACTTAACAGATTTTAAGGTGAAAAATAAGATAGCCAGAATCAATGGGAAGGTGCCGACATAAATCATAGGGATAGAACCATACTTGGTTGTATCAAAACTGCCAATAAAATTTTTAGCAAACACATCTAAGAACCAACTTTTTTCTGTCAGCAAAGAAGAAACTTTTGTCAAGGTTTCACCATGAGTACTTATGTCTAGGTAAGTTGGCAGAATCATGATTAGGCTAGTCAGACCTGCTAAAGCAGATACGATTGTAAAGTCAAGTAAACTTTTAATTCTATTTTTGAAATCCCAAGATAATTGAAGAAGGTACCAAAAGACCAAAAAGATTGCCATCATATATCCAAAATAATAATTTTGGATGAAGAGAATTGACAGTGTTGTAAAGTATAGTACTCTTCCTTTTCCAGTTATCAACCTATGTAAACCTAGAACAATTAAAGGTGCAAGGATAAACACATCCAGCCAGGTTTTAATTTCCAATTGACTGACTGAAAAACTCATTAAAGAAAATGAAGTTGAAAGAGTGATGATGAGTAAAGCTGGAATCTTTTTGAATATTCCTTTGATGCTGATAAAGGCAGAGAGTCCAATTAATCCAAACTTGATTAAGGTAAATAGATAGATGGCATCTGGCATTGATTTCAAATCAAAGAAATAAACTAAGGGAGATAAGAAGCTACCTAAATAATAACTAGATAAAGCATAGAAATTCTGCCCAAGTCCACTGGAGAAAGTATAGAAAATACTATCTGTGCCATGAAGGATATTTCTTAGGTTGATGTCAAAAATGACATACTGATGAAAGCCGTCACCAAGCAAGGGAGACGTTTCGCTATTCCAGTAAATTCCGTACATCAAGTAGACAAAGAACATGATGAAAAATGGAATAAAGAAGGCGCAAAAATAAGGCCAATTTTTTTTAAAATATTCTTTAATGTGATTCATATTTCTTATATAGAAAGAGGCAGAAACGTTGTTTCATGCCTCTGTAAAGCTTTGTAAACGTAAATTGACAAGGGATTAATCTTTCCAAAGTTCCTTGACTTTTGCCTGAACTTCCTGATTTTCCAAGAATTCATCATAGGTTTCGTCAATACGGTCAATGACGCCGTTTTTAGACAGGACAATGATATGGTTGGCCAAGGTTTGAATAAATTCATGGTCATGACTGGCAAAAATAATGGATCCTTTGAAATTTTTCAAGCCATCATTTAAGCTGGAGATTGATTCCAAGTCTAAGTGATTAGTTGGATCGTCCAAGACTAAAACGTTGGATTTAAGCAACATCAATTTAGATAACATAACCCGAACTTTTTCTCCTCCTGACAAGACATTGACAGACTTGTTAACCTCATCTCCAGAGAAAAGCATGCGCCCAAGGAATCCTCGAAGGAAGGTGTTGTCATCCTCTTCTTTGCTAGCAAATTGACGCAGCCAGTCAAGGATTGATTCACCACTAGCAAAGTCACGAGAATTATCTTTTGGCAGGTAAGATTGACTGGTTGTGACACCCCACTTGACAGTTCCTTCATACTCAATATCACCCATCAAGGCACGAATCAAAGCAGTTGTTTGGATATCGTTTTGGCCGATCAAAGCTGTTTTATCGCCAGGACGTAAAATGAAGTTAATATTATCAAGAATAGTTTCTCCGTCTATCTTGACAGAAAGGTTTTCCACTGTCAAGAGATCATTACCGATTTCACGTTCTGCTTTAAAGCTGATAAATGGGTATTTCCGGCTAGATGGAACAATTTCTTCTAACTCAATCTTGTCAAGCATCTTTTTACGAGAAGTTGCTTGTTTTGATTTTGAAGCATTGGCAGAAAAGCGAGCAACAAATTCTTGAAGTTGCTTGATTTTTTCCTCTGCTTTGGCATTTCGGTCAGCTAGAAGCTTAGCCGCTAGTTCGCTTGATTCTTTCCAGAAATCATAGTTTCCGACATAGAGTTTGATTTTTCCAAAGTCAAGGTCGGCCATATGAGTGCAGACTTTATTCAAAAAGTGACGGTCGTGGGATACAACAATTACTGTATTGTCAAAATCAATAAGAAAGTCTTCCAACCAAGTAATAGACTGAATATCCAAACCGTTAGTTGGCTCGTCCAGAAGTAAGACATCTGGTTTACCAAAAAGGGCTTTGGCTAAGAGTACTTTGACCTTGTCTCCGTTAGAGAGCTCGCTCATATTTTGGTAGTGAAGATCTTCCGGAATATTGAGATTTTGCAATAATTGAGAGGCTTCACTTTCAGCTTCCCAGCCACCTAGTTCAGCAAACTCTCCCTCAAGCTCGGCCGCACGTACACCATCCTCATCAGAAAAATCAGGCTTCATATAAATAGCATCTTTTTCTTTCATGATGTTGTAGAGATGCTCATTTCCCATGATTACAACATCAATAGCTCGTTCTTCTTCATAGTCAAAGTGGTTCTGGCGAAGGACTGAAAGACGTTCATTTGGTCCTAGAGAAATGTGGCCTGTTGTTGGCTCAATATCGCCAGCTAAAATTTTTAAAAAGGTTGATTTTCCAGCGCCATTAGCTCCAATCAATCCATAAGTATTTCCTTCTGTAAATTTGATGTTGACCTCATCAAACAATTTTCGGTCACTGAAACGCAGTGATACATCTGATACTGTAAGCAATGTCTTTCTCCTATATATATAATCTTCTTCATTTTACTAGAAAACAGAACTTTTTTCAAATAATTCTGAGATAAAAAGAAAAAATCAAAGCAGAAAGAAAAAAGGAGAATAGAATGAACTAAGATTTTTAGGTTTTATAGATAGAATAGTTTGTCAATTAAGTTTACAAATATTGTAAAGTTATGTCAATCAAGCTGTAAAAACTGGAATTTTCGCTTTTTTCTAGAAACTTCTTTCTCATTTTCATTGAAAATGATATAATGAACTCATTATAAATTGAGGAGTAATAAATGACTAAACCAATTATTTTAACAGGAGATCGTCCGACAGGAAAATTGCATATTGGTCATTATGTAGGAAGTTTACGGAACCGTGTGCTTTTGCAGGATCTGGGTAAATATGAGATGTTCGTATTTTTGGCTGATCAGCAAGCTTTGACAGATCATGCAAAGGACCCTCAGACAATTGTTGAGTCCATTGGGAATGTCGCTTTAGATTATCTAGCGGCTGGATTGGATCCTGAAAAGGTGACTATTTTTATTCAAAGTCAGATTCCTGAGTTGGCAGAGTTGTCAATGTATTACATGAATTTGGTGTCATTGGCTCGTCTTGAGCGTAATCCTACTGTCAAGACTGAGATTGCGCAAAAAGGATTTGGTGAAAGTTTGCCGACGGGTTTTTTAGTTTATCCGATTTCTCAGGCAGCAGATATTACTGCTTTCAAGGCTAATTTTGTACCAGTAGGACATGATCAAAAGCCTATGATTGAGCAGACTCGGGAGATTGTTCGTTCCTTTAATCACGCTTATCAGACAGATGTTTTGGTAGAACCGGAAGGGATTTATCCTGAAAACGAAGCAGCTGGACGTTTACCTGGTTTGGATGGCAATGCTAAGATGTCCAAGTCTCTCAATAACGGCATTTATTTGGCAGATGATATGGATATTCTGCAAAAGAAAGTTATGAGCATGTATACGGATCCAAATCATATCAGAGTGGAAGATCCTGGAAAAATTGAGGGAAATATGGTCTTTCATTATTTGGATGTTTTTGGCCGCCCAGAAGATGCTGCTGATATTGCTTCAATGAAAGAGCATTATCAAAGAGGTGGTCTGGGAGATGTCAAAACCAAACGCTATCTATTAGAAATTCTAGAGCGAGAGTTAGGTCCGATTCGTGAGCGTCGTGTGGAGTTTGCTAAAGACATGGGACAGGTCTATCAGATGCTGCAAGAAGGATGTGATAAGGCACGTCAGACTGCCGCTCAGACTCTTTCAGAAGTCAAGTCTGCGATGGGGATTAATTATTTTAAATAACGAACATTATTGATTGTAAATCACAAAAACTATCGTTTTTAGTTTCAAAAATGATGGTTTTTATTTTTTGTGTAATAATGATTGACAATTTCCTATAGAATGGTATGATATTAACAACAAAAAAACCAGCTCTTATTCAAAGAAAACTGAACTTCAATTTTCTTTGGGTATTAGTTTAATAAAAAGGAAAAGAGGAAACTGTGGATGTCTAACTGGGACACTAAATTTTTGAAAAAAGGTTTTACCTTTGATGATGTGCTGCTGATTCCAGCTGAAAGCCATGTACTGCCCAATGCTGCTGATTTGAGTACCAAGCTTGCTGAGAATCTGACTTTAAATATCCCAATCATTACTGCCGCTATGGACACCGTTACAGAGAGTCAGATGGCTATTGCTATTGCCCGTGCCGGCGGCCTTGGAGTTATCCACAAAAATATGTCTATTGAGCAACAGGCTGATGAGGTTCGAAAGGTTAAGCGTTCTGAGAATGGCGTTATTATTGATCCTTTTTTCCTAACGCCAGAGCATACGATTGCTGAAGCAGATGAGTTGATGGGACGCTACCGTATCAGTGGTGTTCCTGTTGTAGAAACTCTTGAAAATCGTAAGTTAGTAGGGATTCTAACCAATCGTGATTTACGTTTTATTTCTGACTTCAATCAACCTATTTCCCGTCATATGACCAGTGAGAATCTTGTAACGGCGCCTGTTGGTACAGATTTGGGAACTGCAGAGCGCATTTTACAGGAGCACCGGATCGAAAAGTTGCCTTTGGTTGATGATAAGGGCTGCCTTTCAGGTTTGATTACCATTAAAGATATTGAAAAGGTTATTGAGTTTCCAAATGCTGCTAAAGATGAATTTGGACGACTCTTGGTAGCTGGTGCTGTTGGAGTTACTTCAGATACTTTCGAACGTGCAGAAGCTCTCTTTGAAGCAGGTGCTGATGCGATTGTTATTGATACTGCTCATGGCCATTCTGCAGGAGTTTTGCGTAAGATTGCAGAGATTCGCGCTCATTTCCCTGATCGCACCTTGATTGCTGGAAATATTGCAACTGCTGAAGGTGCACGCGCTCTCTATGAAGCAGGTGTGGATGTTGTTAAGGTCGGAATTGGCCCAGGTTCTATCTGCACAACCCGTGTCATTGCTGGTGTTGGTGTTCCTCAAGTAACGGCTATTTATGATGCAGCTGCTGTAGCGCGTGAATATGGAAAAACCATCATTGCTGATGGTGGGATTAAGTATTCTGGAGATATTGTTAAGGCCTTGGCTGCGGGTGGAAATGCTGTTATGCTGGGTTCAATGTTTGCAGGAACAGACGAAGCGCCAGGTGAGACAGAAATCTTCCAAGGTCGGAAATTTAAGACTTACCGTGGAATGGGATCTATCGCCGCTATGAAGAAGGGCTCTAGTGACCGTTACTTCCAAGGTTCTGTCAATGAAGCTAATAAGCTAGTTCCAGAAGGAATTGAAGGTCGTGTGGCATACAAGGGAGCTGCTGCAGATATTGTCTTCCAGATGCTGGGTGGTATCCGATCTGGAATGGGTTATGTTGGTGCTGCAAATCTGCAAGAACTTCACGATAATGCTCAGTTTATTGAGATGAGTGGTGCTGGATTGAAGGAAAGCCACCCTCATGATGTGCAAATTACAAATGAAGCCCCTAACTATTCAGTTCAATAAAAAATAAAACGAGGTCGGGAATTTTTCCTAACCTCTTTTTAAATTTACGATTTAAATTGACATACTTTTACAATTCAAAAGGCTATAAAAGCTGTTCTAACAACAATTCGATATAATTCGTTTACAACGTAAACAAGTTTTTGTAAATGAAATTTACAAAAATGTAAATCTCATGTAATACTAGGATTGAGATATAATTTGTCCTTGTTGGATGGTGAAAATTTTTATATCTTGTGGAAGATTTTTTAAATGTTCTAAAGTTGTTGTAGTAATGAAAG
This sequence comes from uncultured Streptococcus sp., assembly GCA_963533195.1. Lineage (GTDB taxonomy): Bacteria > Bacillota > Bacilli > Lactobacillales > Streptococcaceae > Streptococcus. The sequence goes on from CAUSOG010000020.1 coordinate 29,363, forward strand.
TTTGAATATCCTGAGAGATAGTTTCTAATAATTTTAATTGACGGTTATTGTCAAGTTCGCTCATTACATCGTCAAGCAATAAAATAGGTGTTTCCTTCGTAATACTTTCTATTAACTTGATTTCGGCTAGTTTCAGTGATAAAACAAGACTGCGATGCTGACCTTGACTACCAAAGTTGGCATCCATCTGGTTGATAAAAAAAGCAATATCATCACGATGGGGACCAACACCTGTATTTTTTTTGAATAGGTCACGTTTACGGCTGCTTAATAAGGAAGAGCAGTAAGTTTCTTCTAAGTTGTCAATTTTGTGTAAAGGAATAGATGACAGATACTTGACAGTCAATTCTTCCAAATTTTGAGAGATGTCCCAGTGCTTGTCTTGAGCAAAGCTTTCTAATTTTTGCAAAAAATCCAACCGATGCCTTATGACACGACAGCCATAGTCAATCAGCTGCTCATCAAGGACAGTCAAGAAGGTTTCATCAACTTTGTCATTAGCTTTCAGATAGGCGTTGCGTTGTTTGAGGACATGGTTGTAATTGGATAAATCTGATAGATAGACAGGCTTGATTTGTCCAAGCTCAATGTCTATAAATTTACGGCGTAGACTGGGGGAACCTTTAATCAACTGTAAATCTTCAGGAGCAAACAAAACAACATTCATAGTTCCAATGTAGTCTGATAATTTACTTTGTTTCAAGTGGTTGACTTTTGTGATGCGACCTTTTGGTGTCAAGTTAATGTCAAGGGGAACTTTACCAGTCTTTTTTTCTAAGATGCCAGAGACAAGGAGATTATTTTCTGTAAAATGAATCAGATCCTTATCTGAGCGTGTGCGGTGGCTTCTTGTCAAGGCTAAAAAATATACAGCTTCTAAAATATTGGTTTTACCTTGTGCGTTCTGACCTAGAAAGACATTCAAACCAGGATGGAAGTCAATATCAGCTTCCTGATAATTTCGGAAATGCTTTATTTTTAATGATTGCAGCCACATGATTAGATACCAGGGAAGCGAACAGGGATTTTAGTAGTTTTCTGCTTTTTAGGTAGCCCTGTATTCTTACGCTTTTCTTTTTTAGAAGTCTGAGATTTTTTTAAATCCTTATTCATGGCTTTGACAAGTTCAGCAACTCGTTTTTTTTCTGCGATTTCTTTCTGGTGTTGCAGAATTTCTTCTTGACTAGGAGCTGTCAAATCAATTTCAATTCCTTGCTCGGGAAGGGAAATCCTATCATTGACACGGAGTTTTTTCCCCCGGCGGTTTTCTGACTCGCCATTAAAAAGAACTGGATATTCACTTAGAAATGTTTTAATTGCTCCGCCACTTTGGATAATTCCTGTTTCTTTTAAAAGTGCTTGTAGTGTGATGTAGTCATCAAATAATTTATATTCCATATTTCACCTCAACCCTGTCATTATACCATATTTGTTAGTAAAAAGTGCTGAGGTGCTTTGGATAAAATCGGAAATTTTCTCCTGTTATCAGAAAACGTTTTAATCAGCAAAAAGCTTGGTGGAACAAACAAATCAGAGGCATTTCATGATATAATAGTAGTCTATATTATTCAGTATGAGGGGCGTCATGGAAATCACTAAAGGAGTTCGTCTCCATTTTATTCAATCAGAAAAATTTAAAACAAACAAAATTAGGGTTCGTTTTTCAGCGCCTATGTCCAAAGAAACAGTAGCTGGTCGGGTTTTAACAGCCAGTATGCTTGAGACTGTAAATGCTGTTTATCCTACTTCGCAGGCCTTCAGAGAACGTTTGGCCAATTTGTATGGAGCTGATTATTCTACGAGTCTTTCAAGGAGAGGATTGGTCCATTATTTAGATATCAATCTTTCTTTTGTGCGGGATAAATTTTTGAGTCGTAAAAATGTCCTAACAGATGCCATGCTTGATTTTTTGAAAGCTAGCTTGTTTTCTCCATTGGTAAGTCAGGATGCTTTTGATGAATCTGCTTTTGAAATTGAGAAGAAAAATATCTTGAATGATTTGGAAGCTGAAATTGAGAATCATTTTTATCATGCTCATCGAGAATTAGATAAACTCTTTTATGAAGAAGAGGAAATGCAGATGCCTCGTGTTGGGACGATTGAATTAATTCAGAAAGAGACAGCTGCAAGCAGTTTTGCTGCTTTTCAGCAGATGCTTCAGGAAAATCAGATTGACTTTTTCTTTATTGGGGACTTTAATGAAGTGGCTGTTCGGGAGAAAATTCAATCTTTCAATTTTGCGCCTCGCCAGCAAGAACTTCAGTTAGTTTATCAGCAAGAATATTCCAATGTTTTGCGAGAAGGACTGGAGCAGAAGGACGTGCATCAGTCAATTATTGAGTTGGGATATCACTTCCCTATTCAGTACGGAGAGAGTGAACACCTGCCTTTGGTCGTTTTAAATGCTTTGCTAGGTGGCTTTGCCCATTCGAAATTATTTGTCAATCTTCGTGAAAAGGAAGGTCTGGCTTATACAATTTCTAGCAATTTTGATATTTTTTCAGGAATGATGCGGATTTACGCTGGTATTGACCGCAGCAATCGGACCAGAACAGTTGCTTTAATCAACCGACAGATTGGTGATTTGAAGCGTGGGAATTTTAGTCTGGAAGAACTGAATCAAACCAAGAAAATGCTGAGAAATTCAGTCCTCTTAGCTCAGGATCGACAGAATACAATCTTAGAGAGAGCTTATATGGCTTCTGTTTTAGGGAAAAAATTCTTATCTCTTGAAGTTTGGTTGGAAGCTTTGGAACAGGTTCATAAAGATGATATTATCAAGGCAGCTGGTCAGTTGAAATTACAAGCTATTTACTTTATGGAAGGAAAATAATGCAGGGAGAAGTGTTAGAAAAAATCAATTATTCAGCAGTGGGAGAAACGGTCTATCAGAGAGTCTTGGCAAATGGTTTGCGTGTTTTTCTTCTGCCTAAAAATGATTTTAATGAAACTTATGGGATTATCTCAACTAATTTTGGTTCAGTGGATACAGGGATTGTTTCACGTGAAACCAAGCAGGTCACTCATTATCCGGCTGGAATAGCTCATTTTTTGGAACATAAACTTTTTGAAGGCCCGCAGGGAAAGGATCTGCTGCTGGAATTTACTAAGCTAGGAGCTGAGAGCAATGCCTTTACGAGCTTTACTCGGACTAGTTATCTGTTTTCTGCAACGGATAACATTTCAGAAAACCTACAGCTTTTGCAAGAACTTGTGCATCAGGCTGATTTCACAAAAGAATCCATTTTGCGGGAACAGGATATTATCGATCAAGAAATTGAAATGTATCAGGATAATCCAGATTATCGTCTCTTTTTTGGAGCCTTGGCAAATCTCTATCCTCAAACACCTCTGGCAGAAGACATTGCAGGGACGAAAGAGTCCATCTCTGAGATTACCGTCGAAAATTTGAAGGAAAATTTCAAAAACTTTTATCATCCTTCTAATATGACTTTGTTTGTGATTGGAAATTTTGATTTGGAACAGATAGCTTCTGAGATTGCAGAACAGCAGGAAAAACTAGTTTTTGCTGGGAGTTCGGAACCTATTGAAAAAATTCCTGTTAGCCTTCACCCAGTGGTGTCAACAGCCACCTACCGAATGGAGGTGGCTAGTCCAAAACTGGCAGTTGGGATTCGAGGGACAGACTTTGTTGATGAATCGGAGTTGTATCGCTATAAAATCACTTTGAAACTCTTATTTGCCATGATGTTTGGCTGGACTTCCAAGCGTTTCCAGTCCCTCTATGAAAGTGGGAAAATGGATAATTCTTTAACGCTGGAAGTGGAAGTAGAAAAAGATTTTCACTTTGTCATGTTGACGATGGACACTCAGGAGCCGGTGGGACTTTCTCATCAATTTCGCTCAGCCATCAAGAATTTTGACAAGGATCCAGATGTGACAGAAGAGCATTTGGATACGATTAAAAGTGAGATGTTTGGTGATTTTCTGCACGGTTTAAACTCGCTTGAGTATATTGCAACCCAATATGAACCGCATTTGACGGGTGAGAATCTGTTTGATTTGCCAAAAATCTTACAGGATATCAGCTTAAATGATGTGATAAAACTAGGTCATCGTTTTATCGATCAGTGTGATATGACAGATTTTACTATTTTTCCAAAATAATTCCAGAATCGTTTTTAAAATTTTGTTAAAATAGTAAAGAATAGAAATAAGGGAAAAGTACGTATGAGAAAAAAAACGATAGGAGAAGTGTTGAAGCTTGCCCGGACTAATCAAGGGCTGAGCTTAGAGGAATTGTCAAAAAAGACAGATATCCAGCAGGATTTGCTGGAAGCGCTGGAACGAAATGACTATGATTTGCTTCCTAGTCCCTTCTATGCCCGTAGCTTCTTGCGGAAATATGCTTGGGCTGTAGATTTGGATGAATCCATTATTCTGGAGGCTTACGAAGCTGGTGAGATGATTGTCTTTGATGAAGTGGCACTAGCAGCAGATGAGGAATTCAGGAGCAGAAAAAATAAAAATAAAAGCTCTTTTCTGCCCTTGTTCTATTTTCTCTTGTTGGCTTCAGCTATTGCTGCTTTCGTAGCTTATTATATCTGGAGCTATGCTCATACTAATTCGGTAAGTTTCAAAGCATCTAACAGCAATTATAGTCTGGTTTCCTCTAGAAGCACTAACAATCAGAAGACTTCCTTTTCTTCGGCTGATTCTAAGTCAGTTTCTTCCTCAGCTAGCAAATTGACAGTTAGTGGAAGCAGAGAGAATTTGATTGCTGAGTATAGCGGAGCAAGTCAGCCTGTTAAAGTGACCGTTTCTGTGGAGCAAACAACCAATTTGGTAAGCATAAGCGATTCAGAACTAGCCGAAGGCATCACCTTATCTCCTGAAAAATCAAGCCAGACGGTTTCTCTTGAGCCAGGAAATAAGTATCTTATTACGTTAGCACCTGTTAAAGGAGCAACTGTGACGATAGAGGGTCAAAAACTAGATACTTCTGCTTTGACTAGTGATAGTGGAACCATTAGTTTGAACATTACGAAAGGATAAAAACGAAGAGAATCCCATGAAAAAAGAAAATATTCCAAATGCCTTAACTCTTATTAGAATTGCTTTAATCCCTGTATTTGTTGTGATTTTAACATTCGGGCATTCTTACACCATGCATATTTTAGCAGCTTTTATATTTGCTTTTGCCAGTATAACTGATTATCTAGATGGTTATTTGGCTCGAAAGTGGGAAGTAGTAACAAATTTTGGTAAATTTGCTGATCCCATGGCTGATAAGCTTTTAGTGATGTCTGCTTTTATCATGTTGATCGAGATGAAAATGGCTCCTGCCTGGGTTGTGGCTATTATTATTTGCCGGGAATTGGCAGTAACAGGTCTGCGCTTGCTTCTAGTGGAAACAGGCGGTACAGTCTTGGCGGCTGCTATGCCTGGTAAAATCAAGACCTTCACGCAGATGTTTGCTATTATTTTTCTACTGATTCATTGGACTCTCTTAGGGCAAATCCTTCTGTATATCGCTTTAATCTTTACGATTTATTCTGGATACGACTACTTCAAGGGAAGTGCCTATCTCTTTAAAGATACATTTAAATAATATGGAAAATATCATCGAAGTAAGAAATCTTAAGTACAAATATGATAGTGAGTCTGAGAATTACACTTTAAATGATGTCTCTTTTCAAGTAAAAAAAGGGGAATGGTTGTCTATTGTCGGTCAAAATGGCAGCGGAAAATCAACCACAGTTCGTTTAATTGACGGTCTTTTAGAAGCGGAAAGCGGAGATATTATTATCTCAGGCGACAAGCTAACAGCTGAAAACGTCTGGGAAAAGCGTCGACAGATTGGCATGGTATTCCAAAATCCAGATAATCAGTTTGTCGGTGCAACTGTAGAAGACGATGTAGCCTTTGGTTTGGAAAATCAAGGGCTGGACTATGATCTGATGGTAGAGCGAGTCCAGCAGGCATTAGAGCTTGTCGGCATGCAGGATTTTAAGGAGCGTGAACCAGCTCGTCTTTCCGGAGGGCAAAAACAGCGGGTAGCTGTTGCAGGTGTGGTAGCTCTGAGACCGGATATTATTATTTTGGATGAAGCAACTAGCATGCTAGATCCAGAGGGACGTTTGGATCTTATCCAGATCGTGAAAAAAATTAAAGACAAGAATCAGCTGACCGTCATTTCTATCACTCATGACCTGGATGAAATAGCCTTAAGCGACCGTGTTTTGGTCATGAAAGAAGGTCAGGTTGAATCTACCGCTACCCCGAGAGAACTTTTTTCTCGAGAAGATTTGGAAGAGCTAGGATTGGATCAGCCATTTGTTAATCAGGTAAAGGCGGCTTTGCGTCAGTCAGGGTTTCCTCTGCCAGACTCTTACTTAACAGAAAAAGAATTGCAGGATCAACTATGGGTATTACTCTCAAAAACGTAAGTTATACTTATCAAGCTGGCACCCCTTTTGAGGGACCAGCGCTTTTTGGAGTGGATTTGGAGATAAAATCGGGCAGCTATACCGCTCTTATCGGCCATACTGGTAGCGGTAAGTCAACCATTCTTCAGCTTTTAAATGGCTTGCTGGTTCCCAATCAGGGCAGTGTTGAAGTAGGCAGTACAGTCATCACAGCTGATTCTGTCAATAAAGACATTAAACAGGTGCGCAAGAAGGTCGGTCTAGTCTTTCAATTTCCGGAAAGTCAAGTTTTTGATGAAACAGTTTTGAAAGATGTGGCTTTTGGTCCTCAGAATTTTGGTGTTTCTAAGGAAGAAGCGGAAGCTTTGGCGCGTGAAAAATTGCACTTAGTCGGAATTTCTGAGGATTTGTTCAATCGCAGTCCTTTCGAACTTTCTGGTGGCCAGATGCGCAGGGTGGCCATAGCAGGTATACTGGCCATGGAGCCTGATATCTTGGTTTTGGATGAGCCGACAGCAGGACTTGATCCATCCGGTCGAAAAGAACTGATGAGGCTCTTTGAAGAGCTGCATCGTGCCGGTATGACCATTGTTTTGGTAACTCACCTAATGGATGATGTAGCCAACTTTGCTGATACAGTCTATGTTTTAGATAAGGGCAGAGTCGTCAAGAGCGGTCAGCCTGCTCAGGTCTTTCAGGATTTGGATTTTATGGAGAGTATTCAATTGGGTGTTCCTAAGATTACAAAATTTGCTCACGAATTGGCGGAGAAAGGGATGACCTTCTCGCACTATCCTATTACGATTGAAGAATTCAAGGAGATCTTGCATGGATAAGTTGATTTTAGGCCGCTATATTCCCGGAAATTCAATTATTCATCGTTTGGATCCGCGGAGCAAGTTGCTAGCGATGTTTCTTTTTATTCTATTAATTTTCTGGGCCAATAATCTTGTGACCAATCTGCTGCTGTTTGTTTTCGTTTTTAGTTTGGTCTTGCTGTCTAAGGTTCCTTTAAAATTCTTTTTAAAAGGGATCCAGTCTATGGTTTTTATCATAGCTTTTACCACCTTGTTCCAGCTGTTTTTGACCTCAGGAGGCGCTACAATTTTTCAGTTTGCTTTTATCAGAATTACAGAAACAGGACTGTCACAGGCTGGTATTATTTTTAGCCGCTTTATTCTGATTATTTTCTTTTCTACTCTTCTGACTCTGACAACGACTCCCTTAAGCTTGTCCGATGCGGTTGAGTCTTTGCTGAAACCTCTGAAGGTTTTCAAGGTGCCAGCACATGAGATTGGCCTGATGCTCTCTATGAGCCTACGCTTCGTTCCAACTTTAATGGATGATACTACTCGGATTATGAATGCCCAGAGGGCGCGTGGTGTTGACTTTGGCGAGGGAAAGCTTGTTCAAAAGGTTAAATCTATTATTCCCATTCTAATCCCTTTGTTTGCTTCCAGTTTTAAAAGGGCAGATGCTCTAGCAATTGCCATGGAAGCGCGCGGCTATAATGGAGGTGAAGGGCGGACACGTTTTCGCCGTTTGGCATGGAAAAAAAATGACAGCTTGGCTATTATTAGCTTACTTATATTAGGTATTCTGCTTTATATATTGAAAAACTGACCTACTGTTTAAAGTGTTTTTTAGAGAATAGTATAAGTTAAACCTGTCTATTTTTTGCCTCGTCAAAGAAAATATTTGGCAAAAAAGCTCTAAAAGTCTGTTTTTAACGTCTAAACTAAATGTTCTTGTAACGTTTGACTTGGTAATGTAACTTTTTGGTAATATTTTATGTGTAAGATAGTATTATCACCGAAAGGAGAATTACATTTTAATGAACAAAAAAACAGCAAAATGGACTTTAACAGGTGCAGTCGCTGCAGCGGCTTTCTTGGTTTCTGGTATTGCAAATGCTGAGACCTATACAGTTGAAGCCGGTGATACTTTATCAGCTATTGCTAACGAAAAAAATACAACTCTTGAGAAATTAGTAGAGTTAAACAAGATTGCAGATCCAAATCACATCCGTGTTGGTCAAATCTTGGAACTTGGAAATAGTGCCAAAACGTCTGAAACAAGCGTAGCAGCAACTGCAACTCCCGTAAATAATTATGCAGCGCCCGCAGCAACAGCTAATTCAGCAGCAACTTCAGGAGGCCTTGTACTTAGCAATGGTAATACCGCTGGTGCAACTGGCTCTTATGCAGCATCACGTATGGCAGAGATGACAGGTGTTCCTGCATCAACTTGGGAAGCTATTATTGCACGTGAATCAAATGGTCAAGTAGATGCTTACAACCCTTCAGGTGCTAGTGGTCTTTTCCAAACAATGCCAGGTTGGGGTTCAACAGCTACTGTTGATGATCAAATCCAATCAGCATATAGCGCCTATAGCGCTCAAGGACTTTCAGCTTGGGGTTACTAAGATAGAAACCAAAAAACCACAGATTTCTGTGGTTTTTTGGTTACATATTATAAGCAGAAAATGGTAGTGTAAGTAAAGATTTAATGGTAACAATTTTATATAGATTGACAGCTATGTAAAGTTAAGAAAATTTTTCTTTCAATATTTTTAAAATGTGCTCGGGAGAATGAGCCAGCAAATCTGCTCCATTTTCTAGTAACTCTTTTTGGCTGCCAAAGCCCCAAAGGACTCCCAAAGTTGAGATTCCTACTTCTTTACCGCCAATTATATCAAACTTTGTATCACCTATAATTATAGTTTCTTCTGGATTTGCATCTAGTGTTCGCAGAGCTCGGCGCAGAACATCTGCTTTGTGAAATGAATCTGGCAGTGAGCCAAAAATATCATCGAATTGCTCAGAGATGGCTAGATTTGCTAATAAATCTTGTGCTGTGGGTTGATTTTTACTTGTTGTTACATAAATCTGATAGCCGGCTTCTTTTAACTGTGTCAGCAATTCTGGTATCCCCTCATAGAGGCGGACGCCCCAGATGCCTTTTTCCTTATAGAAGCTGCGATAATAGTTAATCGCTTCTGGAACTTGGCTTTCTTCAAGAACAGAGGCGAAGCTTACTTCAAGAGGCGGCCCCATAAAACTTTTGATAATACTTTCTTCAGGGCACTCTTTTCCAAGTTGTTTGAAGCTGTATTCAAAGGATTCTTGGATGCCCTTTGAACTGTCAACTAAAGTTCCATCCAAATCAAAGAAGATATATTTCAAATGATTCATCTTGTCTCCTTTTTTACTATCTAGTAAATCTACTTGACAAATTTGTCAAGGTTATTCTCCAAAGATTTCTTTTGAAAGTCTGCGTCCTGTAGGTGTTGTAGCTAGACCGCCTTCAGCTGTTTCTCTGAAAGTAGTAGGCAGACTTGACCCAACTTGATACATGGCGTCAATGACTTCGTCAACAGGAATTCTAGACTCGATTCCTGCAAGAGCCATATCAGCTGCAATAAAGGCGTAGCTGGCTCCCATGGCATTTCGCTTGACACAAGGCACCTCCACTAGACCAGCTACTGGATCACAAATCAAGCCCAGCATGTTTTTAATGACAAAACAAATAGCTTGACTGGCTTGAAAAGGTGAACCTCCAGCAGCTAGAACTAAAGCAGCTGCACTCATAGCAGAAGCGGAGCCGACCTCAGCTTGACAGCCACCTTCAGCACCCGAAATTGAGGCGTTATTGGCAATGACGAGGCCGAAAGCACCTGCGGCTAATAGAAAGTTTAGCTGTTCTTCTTCTGAGAGTCTTAATTTTTCAATGGCAGATGTAAGAACAGCTGGCAGACAGCCAGCGCTGCCGGCAGTAGGTGTTGCACAAACCAAGCCCATTTTAGCATTATGCTCATTGACAGCAATAGCATTTTTTGCAGCAGTCAGCACAGTGTAATCTGATAAAGTCTTTCCTGACTGGATATAGTGGTCAAGTTTTGCTGCGTCTCCGCCAGTCAAGCCGCTGCGAGACTTGCTCTCATCAAGTCCAAGAAGGACAGAAGCTTTCATGACTTCCAGATTGCGATGCATCAGTCGCAGGACTTCATCTCTTTCGCGACCAGTCAATTCATACTCGGTAGCAATCATCAATTCAGCAACATTTCCTTGGTAATCCAAGTCAGCTTGCTCTACCAATTCTTTGATGGAATAAAACATATTTTCTCCTATTTAAAGAAATTCACATTGTGCAGATGAGGAATATTACGGATTTCATCAATAGCTTCCTCACAGCTGCGGCTGTCAACTTCAATAATCATAATTGCTTTTTCTCCAGCCTTCTCACGGGTAACATTCATCTGAGCTATATTGATATTGTAGCGTGACAGAGCTTCGGTGACGTGGGCAATCATACCTGGGACATCCTGGTGGACAATAATGATGGTCGGAGTATTCATGCTCAGAGATACTGAAAAGCCATTCAACTCTGTTACTTGAATGTTGCCGCCACCGATAGAGACTCCAGTCACACTGATTGTTTTATGGTCATTTTTGATTGTAATCTTTGTCGTATTGGGGTGGGGGGCATTGCTATCCTTTTGAATGGTCCAGACAATCTTGATACCGCGTTTATGGGCGATTTCAAGGCTGTTAGGAATCTCTGGATCATCTGTATCCATACCTAAAATCCCTGCTACAAGAGCTAAGTCAGTTCCGTGACCTCGGTAAGTTTTGGCAAAAGAGTTAAAGAGCTGGAATTCTACTTCTGTTGGCTCATCATTAAAAATAGAGGAGACAATTTTTCCGATACGGACGGCGCCTGCTGTATGGCTGCTTGATGGGCCTATCATCACGGGTCCGATAATATCAAAAACAGATTGAAATCTTAGTGAAGTCATGATTTCTCCTTGCAGCTTATTTATTATTTTCATTATAACAAAGTTAAGGGCTTTCTGCTGATTTTTTAAATGATAAATTGTAAAATATAGTGCAACACAAAACCCATAGGTTCTCAAATCGTGT
>CAUSOG010000021.1:0-39756 GCA_963533195.1 uncultured Streptococcus sp.
CAAAATTATTTTACAGCGTCTTTAAGAGCTTTACCTGCTTTGAAAGCTGGTACTTTAGATGCTGCGATTTTGATTTCTTTACCAGTTTGTGGGTTGCGACCTTTACGTGCTGCACGCTCACGAACTTCAAAGTTACCAAAACCGATAAGTTGAACTTTTTCACCTTTTGAAAGGTACTCAGTTACAGCTGCGAATACAGCGTCAACTGCTGCTGCTGAATCTTTTTTAGTCAATTCTGTAGCTTCTGCTACTTTTGCGATCAAATCTTGTTTGTTAGCCATTTAACAAATCCTCCAAATTTTTTCTGGGTTGATAACCCTAACAAATATTATCATATCTAAAAATAGCTTTCAGGTCAAGTACTAAGCCGCTATTTTCTAAATTATTATGGTTTTATTCGTAACGAATCAGCACAGCCCAAGCATTTTCCCCTGTATGTGTCTGAATAATGGACCCTGTTTCCAGCACTGAAATAGGTTTCTTGACATATGGCTGTAAACTTTCCTTCATTTCCTGGGCCAATTCTGGACTGCCTGCATAGGAAATTCCAAGCTCAGCCACTTGCTTGTTTTGCAGGCTTGCTGTCAAATCATCCAGCCATTTTTTAAAGGTCTTAGCACCCCTCCCCTTGACAATGGGCTCCAGCTGATGGTTCTTCATTTGCATGATGACTCGGATATTAAGCAAGGAGCTAATCAGGCCAGAAACTCGGCCAATACGGCCTCCTTTAACCAAATTTTCTAAGGTAGAGAGACCGATGTAGAGCTCTGTCTTTTCCTTCACTTCCTCGATTTTGGCTAGAATTTCCTCTAGGCTAGCTCTTTCTTTGGCCAGTTTAGCTGCTTCAGTGACTTGGAACTTCATAGCCTGATCAGTAAAAGAGCTGTCAACAACCGTCACATCAGCATTAGCCAAAGTCGCTCCCTGCCGGGCTGCTTCGACAGTCCCTGACAAGGCATGAGACATGTGAATGGAGATAATCTGCGCTCCATCCTCTGCCAATTGCTCAAAAACATCAGCAAAGACTCCGACAGGCGGCTGGCTTGTTTTAGGCAGATTGCGACTAGACTGCATGAGACGAAGAAACTCACCTTCCTCTAGGTCTGAATCCGAATAGACCACCCCGTCCACCATAACAGAGAGAGGCACAATAGTAATGTCTAATTCCTTAGCAACCTCTGGTTCAATGGTTACAGATGAGTCTGTTACGATTTTTATTTTTGTCATAGATTTCCTACTTTTTATCTAAATTTTAACTTGTTATTACACTACATTATACCAAATTTTTATGGTTTTGTGGGGAAATATTCGCTAAAATCACAGCTCAGACCAAGCGTTTCCTAAATTTAATCTGCTTGTTTTAGTTTTTTAATCTTTTTGCGCTTCTTTAAAATTAGATGAAAAAGTGTTTACATGCAGCTTTTTAACTTTATTGGGGAAAATTTTAGGAAAAAGCTGATTTTCAGAGAGAATCTCAGCAAAAAAGAGAGTGGGACAGAAATCGGTAATTCGTTAGAATTCGATTTCGTCGTCCCACCTCCGCACAGTTGAGTAGGGCTGTAAAAGCTGATGAAATCAGCGTAGTAGAGCCCACTCAACCACTGCGTCTTGCTCGACAATCCAAAGACAGTTGAGAGGCTAGGACTTTTGTCCCAGCCTCTTTTTTCAGTCTTCAGCTACCAAACCATCATTTTTTATGGCATACCGCTCTATGATGCCATTATGACCAAAGACAACTCCGTGGAGGACTCCGCCATAGACAGCTCCGCCATCCATGCCAATCTTGCCATCCTCAGTCATCCATAGCTGATTAGTTCCCGGTGCCTCATGCAAGAGGTAAAATGTCGGTGTATGGCCAAAGACAATCGTTTTGCCAGTCTGATTGCTGCCTTCGTGAAAAGGCGCGCGAATCCAAACTTTTTGATAATCACTGGTCTCTCGCCAGTCTTTCAACTCCAAATCTAGGCCAGCATGGACAAAAATGTACCGCTCTGTCTCCAACAGGAAAGGCATCTGACGAATAAAATATACTAAATCTGCCGCCTCCGTCTTTACACGTTCCGCGTCTGCTAGTCCATCTACAGGAGCATTGAGAGGTCGGCCTAAAAGCGAATTAATCGTCGTATCTCCGCCATTGCGTCGGTAGTGGTCATAAGACTTTTCAGGATTGTCCAACCAGGTCAGAAACATATACTCATGATTACCAGAAAGACAGATAGCTCCTTTCTGATCCACTAAATCCTTGACCCGCTCCAAAACTGCTCGGCTGTCCTCGCCTCGATCGATCAAGTCGCCTAGAAAGACTGGTTGGCTGCGACCGTCCCAGTGCTGGAGCAGCTCATCTAGCATACCAACCTTACCATGGACATCACCTATTGCAAAATATTCTGTCATACGCGCCACCTCCTAAAGGAGACCGAAACACTAGTGTCTCAGCCTCGCTTGTTTATTTTTTTAATAATTCTCTGGCTTGAGTCAAAGCAGCCTCCGTCACATCTTCGCCAGCCAGCATCTTAGCGACTTCCTGAACACGCTCGTCAGCCGTCAGCAGCCGCACCGTTGAGACGGTCGAATTCTCATCCGAAATCTTCTCAATAAAGAACTGATAATCGGCAATCGCAATGACCTGCGGCAGATGGGAAATTGCCAAGACTTGCCCATTGGAGCCAATTTTGTGAATCTTCTGAGCAATAGCCTGGGCCACTCGGCCAGAAACGCCCGTATCCACTTCGTCAAAGACAATGCTGGTCTTACCTTCCTTACGAGAAAAGGCAGACTTGATAGCCAGCATGAGACGGGAGAGCTCGCCTCCAGAGGCAACCTTCACCAAAGGTTTGAAATCCTCGCCCGGATTGGCTGAGATGTAAAACTCTACTTGTTCATTGCCTTCACGGTTGAACTTGCCCTTATTGAACTGCACTTTAAAGCGCGCCTTTTCCATATAGAGGTCTTGCAGCTCTTGCTTGATTTCCGCTTCCAGCTGGGCTGCTAGGTCGTGACGAGCCTGACTCAGCTCCTGGGCCAGCTCTACCAGCTCTCTCTCCAAGGCCTTCAGCTCTCGGTCCATATCCTCTGAGGACAAGTTGCTTCCAGTTAAAAGGCTGTATTCTTTGGAAATCTGAGCAAAGTAATCCAGCACATCATCTACTTGGCCGCCGTATTTACGAGTGATGCTGTTAATCAAGTCTAAGCGACTCTCCACCTGCAGCAGCCGATCTCCGTCAAAATCCAGTCCATCTAAAATGTCCTCTAGGCGCTTGCTGACATCTTCCAAGACATAATAAGTCTCTGACAAGCTGCCTGAAAGCTCCTTGTAGGCTGGATCGTAATCCTCGATAGACTCAAGGTCATTCATAGCTGAGCGGACATTGGTTAGACTGGAAAAATCTTCATTATCCAGCATAGTATAGGCGTTGGTCAGCGTATCGGCAATGAACTTGTGGTTGAGCAAGCGCTCCCGCTCCTGATGCAGGGCAGTATCTTCACCACTTTTGAGGGAGGCACTTTCAATCTCCGCCATCTGAAACTCCAGCATCTCAATTCTGGCTTTATGCTCCTGCTGATTTTTCTGCAAAGTCAGGACTTGCTTGCGCAGGCTTCGATAGCGGTCAAAGGTTTCCTGATAGCGGCCTTTGAGATGCAAAAAGTCTGCTAAGCCAAACTCATCTAGCATGGCGATATGAAGCTGGGGTCTCATCAGCTCTTCCTGATCGTGCTGACCATGGATATCCACCAAATGCTGGCCGACAGCCTTTAGAACAGACAAATTAACCATCTGGCCATTGATACGGCTGACACTGCGGCCGTTTTGCAGAATTTCCCGACGGATAATCAGCTCATCGGTCAGCTCCCAGCCTTGCTCCTCAAAAATCTCTCGCAAAGCTCTGCTATTTTCCAGCGAAAAAAGTCCCTCTATCTCAGCTTTGGGTGCCCCATGACGAATAACATCCGTAGTAGCACGACTGCCCAGCATCATGTTCATCGCGTCGATAATAATAGACTTGCCGGCTCCGGTTTCTCCGGTCAAAACCGTCATACCTTGTTCAAAATTAAGGGATATCTCCTCAATAATGGCAAAATTTTTAATCGAAATTTCTAATAACATAGGCTTTCCTACCAATGGTGAATGATGGTTGCAACCCTTGCAGCTGCTTCCTCTGTCATCATAACCATCAAAATACTATCGTTGTCTGCCAAGATACTGAAAATATCCTCAGCAAATTCATTTCTAAGATGACGCTTGACCAGTGCTGTGCTCCCCGGTACCAGACTGAGATTGATCATATTTCCCAAAACCTGACAGGACAGGATATTATTTTCAGCCAAGCCCAGACTGCTAGTCATGGTCTTAGGCAGCTCGTAGATATAGGTGTTGTCCTTGAGCGGTATCTTGACAATCCCCAGCTCCTTGATATCCCTAGAGACCGTAGCCTGGGTCGCTGTAATCCCAGACTCCCTGAGATGTTCTACAATTTCCTCCTGTGTGCCAATGTCATAGTCACTGACAAAGCGTCTAATCTTTTCTAATCTATCCTTCTTATTCATCTTTAAATTCCTTGTGTGCTGCCTCTACGACAGCTGTCATCATCGCTGAATCAAGAGGCTGCGTCTCTGTGCTCTTTTCTAAATAGGCCAGAAATTCTACATTTCCCTGACCGCCCTGAATAGGCGAAAAATCCAGTCCCCTAACAGAAAAGCCAGCCTCCAGCATAAATGCTGTTACCTTTTCCAGAACTGCCAAATGGACCTTTTTATCCTTGACAATCCCTTTTTTCCCAATCTGCTCGCGGCCTGCTTCAAACTGAGGCTTGATCAAGGCGACCACTTGGCCATCCCGAGCCAAAATCTCATGCAGAGCTGGCAAAATCAAACTCAGCGATATAAAGCTAACATCAATACTAGCAAAGCTAGGCTCCTGTTCAAAGTCAGTCCTTTGGGCATAGCGAAAATTAAACTGCTCCATGCTGACAACCCGCTCATCCTGTCTGAGCTTCCAAGCTAGCTGATTAGTACCAACATCTACTGCATAGACCAGCTTAGCGCCATGTTGCAGCATAACATCTGTAAAACCGCCGGTCGAAGCTCCGATATCCAAGGTCACACGGTCAGTGACCGAAAGATCAAAGACTTGCAAAGCCTTTTCTAGCTTGAGCCCGCCTCGGCTGACATATCTGAGTTTCTCACCTTTTAAGCGCAGCTCTGTGGCCGTGTCAATATTTTCACCTGGCTTGTCAAAGCGCTGGCCATTGGCCGCAGCAATAACCAGTCCAGCCATTACACCACGCTTAGCCTGCTCTCTGGTCTCAAAGAGCCCTTGTCTGTAGGCCAGCACATCTACTCTTTCCTTAGCCATTCAATCTCAAACTTTCTATTATCTGTTGAATTTCTCCGCCTGAAAACTCTGTCTTTTCTTCCAAGTCTTTCAGAATGTCCACAGCTTCATCAAGGGTCTGATTGAAAAAGTTCTTAGCTCCATCCAGTCCTAGAAAAGCTGGATAAGTCGACTTGGCCGCAGCTAAATCTTTCTGCGGGGTTTTGCCCAGCTCTTCAAAGCTGGCTGTCACATCCAAAATATCATCCCGCACTTGAAAGGCCAAGCCCAAGAGCCCCCCAATCCTACGAAGCTTGGCCTGAACAGACTGCTCGACCTCAGCAATCAAACCAGCTGCGACAAAAGGATACGTTAGAAGTTTCCCAGTCTTATTGGCATGGATGGTTTTTAAATCTTCCAGACTAATTGCTTGGCCTTCGCCTTGCATGTCCAGAACTTGTCCCGCGACCATACCAAAGCTCCCTGCCGCCAGAGACAATTCAGAAATCAGGTCCACCTTGACCTGACTGGGCAGCTCAGCTCTTGCCAATAGTCCATAGGGGTCCAAAAAGAGAGAATCACCTGCCAAAATAGCCATATCCTCTCCAAACTTCTTATGGCTAGTCAAGCGGCCTCGACGATAGTCGTCATCATCCATAGCCGGCAAATCATCATGAATAAGGCTGCCAGTGTGAATCATCTCAAGAGCCGCCGCAACCTGATAATGAGCCTCCGTAAGTTCCATACCAAAGGCCTCAATCAACTCCAATAGCAGTAAGGGACGAATCCGCTTGCCGCCAGCCCGCACTGAGTACAAAATAACTTCTGATAAATCCGACGACACTTGCTGAGACTTATAAAAATCCTCAATCGTCAGACCGATTTTTTCCAATTGCTCGTTTCTTGTCATTCCATTTCCGTTTCTGTGCCGTCTGCCTGCATGACCTTAACCAAGGTCTTTTCTGCCTTGTCTAGACTAGCCTGGAGTTCCTTTGAAAGCTTCATTCCCTTTTGAAATTCCGCAATCGCCTCTTCCAGAGCTACATCACCATTTTCCAGCTTTTGGACAATGACTTCCAAGTCTGCTAAGTTCTCTTCAAATTTCTTTTCTTTGGACATGTTTTACCTCTACTTCCAGCTGCCCATCCCGCATAAGCAGGGTCAGCTCATCTTTTTCTTCAATGCCTGTACTTGACTCGACAACCTTTTGATTCTTTTGGACAATAGCATAGCCACGCGCCACGATTCGACTGGTATCCAGCATAAGCAAGGCCTCGGATAATCTCCTGACTTGAGCCACCTTGTTATCATAAATGACCGCCATGTTGCTGCGCAGCAAACGCTCCAGCTGGGCAGTCTGCTCTTGAAGACGCTGAACGCGACTGAGCGGATTCAATGCATCCAAACGATGCTGCAAGATTTTGACCCGCTGTTGCTCTTCACTATAATATTCGCGAATTTTTTGCTTGAGTCGCAGATTGAGCTGGTCTAACTTCTGCAGATGGCCATCGTAAAGCCGCTCTGGCTGTCGGAAGATAACCGACTGGGTTAGCTTATTCAATCTTTCTCGATAATAGCTCAGGCGATTGGAAATCGCTCGTGACATGCGGTTTTCCTGCTGCTGCAAATGTCCCAGAAGATCCAGCTTGGTGACTGGTGTTGCTAGCTCAGCCGCAGCCGTCGGAGTCGCAGCCCTGCGATCAGCCACAAAGTCCGCCAAAGTCGTATCTGTCTCATGGCCGACACTAGAAATAACAGGAATCCGAGACTCAAAAATAGCCCGAACTGTTTCCTCTTCGTTGAAAGCCCAGAGATCTTCGATAGAACCGCCACCTCGACCAATAATCAGTACATCCAAATCCGACCGCTCATTGGCCAGTCTGATGTGGTCAGCAACCTGAGCTGCAGCACCATCTCCCTGCACTTTTGTCGGATAAAGGACAATCTCCACTCCCGGAAAGCGACGGCTGACCGTAGTGATAATGTCTCGGATGACCGCTCCGCTGGGACTGGTTACGACGCCGATTTTCTTAGGAAACTGGGGCAAGGCTTGCTTGAATTTATCTTGAAAAAGCCCTTCTTCTCCCAGTTTTTTCTTGAGCTGTTCAAACTGGATAGCCAAGGCACCGATACCATCCGGCTCTGCCTTTTCAATGATAATAGAATAGGAACCGCTCGGCTCATAGAGCTGCACCCGGCCGATGACATTGATTTTCATGCCTTCTTCCAGCTCAAAGCCTAGCTTCTGGTAGACACCAGACCAAATCGTGACCTGAATGACGGCCTTCTCATCTTTCAATGAAAAATACTGATGATTAGGACGCCGGCGGAAATTGGACACTTGGCCAGTCAGATAGACCCGCTCCAAATAAGGATCCCGCTCAAACTTCATCTTCAGATACTTGGTCAAGGTCGAAACCGACAAATACTCTGGCATGTCCTTTTCCTTTCATTTCTAGTTTTTCCGTAACTTTTATTATAACAAAAAACTGCATAAAAAACCGATTACAAAGTCTAAAAATCCCCTGAAAAGCTAGAAAAAAACTGGGCTTCCACAAAAGAAACCCAGCTGACTTAAAACCTAAGAAAAAGTCTACTGACTCATCTCCTTCATCCACCTTGGAATAGCTCTGCTGATTGCCGTTGGTAGGACGACATAAGCTTCCTGACCCAATTTATCTGCGATAAGGGAATGAAGAAGGGTTGCAGCCGCCACTCGCTCAAAGAGACTGCTTGACTTAAACTGACCCGCAAATGCGGCAATCATACCGGCCAGCGTATCCCCCATTCCACCAGTTGCCTGATAAGGTCCGCCTACTGTCAACTCAAAGACTTGCTCTTGTCCGCTTTGATAGATGGTCGTTCCATGCTTTTTCTGCACGACAATACTGCCCAAAGGTAGCTGATTGACCGCCACCTGATTGGCTGCCGCTGTCTGATCTGACAAGTTCAAACCCGATAACCCCTCCCACTCCTTTTGATGAGGGGTAAAAACTGTTTGGGCTTTTGGAAATGGCAAAGCTGCTTTGCTAAAGAGTGAGATGGCTCCGCCATCCACAATGAGAATCTGCTGTTCTGCCACAGTCTGGACAACACTTTGTAGGATATCTAGACCTAGTTGATTCTCTGCTAGGCCTGGACCAATCAAGACTAAATCTGATTTAGCCAACTGCTCTGTCAATCGGTCTTGCTCCTCTATGTCAAAGGCCATGGCCTCCGGTAAATGACTGTGCAGAGGGGCGATATTTTCTCTGTCTGTAGCAACAGTCACCAGACCGGCCCCACTATTGACTGCTGCCAAAGCTGCCATGATAATGGCGCCCCCATAAGGATAGGTCCCCCCAATCAATAAGAGACGGCCGTAGTCGCCCTTGTGACTATCCAAGGGACGTTTCCGAATGACTTTTTTTAAAATATTTTCAGCATTTTTTGACATGATATTCTCCTAGACCAACTCCATCTTGCACCTGACTCAACATCACCAAACCTATCTTCATTATACACCAAAAGGCACCTAAACAGGTGCCTCGTATCGCAAGAAAGTTATTTTCTTCGGAAATCTGCAAATTTTTGTAAGATTCTTGCTGCGACTGCCTTCGATAAATTTTCCTGAAAGGCAACCTGCTCATCCGCATAATCGCTCAAGCCTGGGAAATCCCCAACCTGCACAGCGTAGAGAGAATTCTTAAAGAGCTGGATATCATTTTGATCATTACCAAAAGCCACATAATCCGAACCGCAGAGTTCCTTTACAGTTGAAGCTTTATTGGTTTCAGCCGGATTGACATAAAAACATTTCTCATGTTCATGATAGTCTAGACTCAGGTTAGGCAAGCTTGCAAAACGAGCCTGTAAATCCTCTAAGAGCTGCTCATGATTCCCCATGTAAATAACAAGCTTAATAGGATGCTGGAGTTCAGTCAGTTCCAGCCGTCTTGCCCGCTTGAGAGGATCTACACTGGCAATAAAAGGGATTTTTTCTAAAATCTGACCGCTGTAATCAAAAGTATTATCGACGAAAAAAGGCAAATTATAGGTCAAACAGGTATCTAGAATGGCTTGATAACTTGACTGATGCAGCTGACGCTCAAAAATCAGCTGTCCATTCTGATAAGCCACTCCGCCGTTCAGGCCAATCACTATCTGCTGGCTCAATTCTGGACCTAATAGTCCCAGACAATCCCGATAGGAGCGCGCCGAAGCAAACAGAACTTCATGCCCAAACTGAGGAGCCGTCAGCAGAACCTGCTTAATCTCCTCATCAATCGTCATATAATCAAAGGACAAGGTCCCATCCAAATCAAAAACAAATTTCATGATTCAAGACTCCGTTTAAAGGCTTGGTAGGTCTGCTCCATCAGCATGGTAATGGTCATAGGCCCAACACCTCCAGGTACAGGGGTAATCAGACTGGCAAGTTCAGACACTTCATCAAACTTAACATCGCCAATCAGCTTGCCATTTTCATCTCGGTTCATACCGACATCAATGACAACGGCCCCCTCCTTGACAAAGTCCTTGGTCACAAAATGTCCACGTCCGATAGCCACCACCAAAATATCTGCCCGCTTAGCAGTCTTGGCTAGATTGTGGGTTCGCGAATGCGTCAGAGTCACCGTCGCATTCTTAGCCAAAAGCAGCTGAGCCATGGGCTTACCAACAATATTACTCCGCCCGATGACGACCGCTCGCTTGCCTTCCAGTTCAACGCCATATTCATGGAACATTGCCATAATTCCCGCAGGAGTAGCCGGAATCATAACAGGATGGCCGCTCCATAGCTTGCCCATATTAAGCGGATGAAAGCCATCAACATCCTTGTCTGGATCAATGGCCAACAGCACAGCTTCATCATCAATATGCTCAGGCAAGGGCAGCTGGACCAAAATCCCATGCCAGTCAGGATTTTGATTATAGGTTTCAATCAAGCCCAAGAGCTCTTTCTGGCTGGTTTCTTTCGGCAGACGTTCTACCTTACTCCGAAATCCAGCAGCCAAGGCTGAGCGCTCTTTATTACGCACGTAGATTTGACTGGCTGGATTATTTCCCACCACAATCACTACCAAGCCCGGTACCTGACCTGTCTTTTCTTTGAGGCGAGCCGTTTTTTCGGCTAATTTTTTCTGAAGCTTCTCTGCCAAACCTCTACCATCAATAATCTGGGCCATGTCATTCTCATTTCTTTTTCATTATCTTTTTCATTATACCAAAAAAATCTGGGCCCAGCCTATAACTTTTTCTTATACAAGGTTATAAGACGAGGATTCATTGGCAGCTAGTGGTAAAATTTTCAGACCTACTAAATCTTTTTCAAAATTAAGATAAAAAGGGTAAAAATAAAAAGCAACGACGTGCTTTTTAGTAGAGTAATTCATAAATTTCCATTGCAATCAAATCGATGCTGTCGAAAGTATAGGTCTCACGCGCTGCAACGTCACGCAAGGTGAAGACAGAGCCGTTTTCTTCGTCATAACTGTAAGCTACTTCTGCTACAACCACTCCTTCACGCTCAAAATTACGTTTTAAATTTCCGCCATCCTTAGCCATAGCTTCTAAGCGGTTAATAATTCTAACTAAATGTGATTCCATTTTGTTTCTCCTATTTACTTAGTTCCCTCTTATTTTACCATAAATAGCGACTGAAATACCACTAAAAGCCAATTTTTTGTAATTTTTCAAGAATTTGTTTTCATTCTGCTCGGTCTAAGGGAGGATTTTGTAGTAAATTCTTGCAAAGTTCGAGAATACTGATATAATGAAACTATAAAACTTTGACTATTTTTGACCTTTAATCATTTCTATAAATAGCTTGCACACTAAAAGAAAAGAGGTATCTGCATGCTTTGCCAAAATTGTAAAATCAACGAATCTACGATTCACCTTTATACCAACGTAAATGGCCATAAACAGCAGGTGGATTTGTGCCAAAACTGCTACCAAATCATGAAAACAGACCCCGAACATTCCTTGTTCGGTGGAATTGCCAATGCCAACAATCATGGTACGGATCCGATTGATGACTTCTTCAACAGCCTCAGCAATTTTCAACATCCGCAGGAACCTCCTACTCCTCCGACCCAATCTGACGGAGCCTACGGTGGGGGTGGCGGCTACGGTTCCAATCCCAGCAAGGGAGGGCAGCCTCAGCCAGCTCCGCAAAAACCAAAAGGCCTGCTGGAAGAGTTTGGTATCAATGTGACTGAATTGGCTCGGCGAGGCGAGATTGATCCTGTTATTGGCCGTGATGAAGAAATCGTCCGTGTCATTGAAATCCTCAACCGCCGCACCAAAAACAACCCTGTTCTCATTGGTGAGCCAGGAGTCGGAAAAACAGCTGTGGTGGAAGGCCTGGCCCAGAAAATTGTCGATGGTGATGTGCCTCATAAACTCCAAGGCAAGGAAGTTATCCGCCTAGACGTTGTCAGTTTAGTACAGGGAACTGGTATCCGTGGCCAATTTGAGGAGAGAATGCAGAAGCTCATTGATGAGATTCGTTCTCGTCAGGATGTCATTCTCTTCATTGATGAAATCCATGAAATTGTTGGAGCAGGATCTGCTGGCGATGGCAATATGGACGCTGGGAACATCCTAAAACCAGCTCTGGCTCGCGGAGAACTCCAGATGGTTGGAGCAACCACCCTTAATGAATACCGTATCATCGAGAAGGATGCTGCACTGGAGCGCCGCATGCAGCCCGTTAAGGTAGACGAGCCAACGGTAGAGGAAACGATTACCATCCTCAAAGGCATTCAGAAAAAATACGAAGACTACCATCACGTCAAGTACACGGATGCGGCTATTGAAGCTGCTGCCCTTCTCTCTAATCGCTATATCCAAGACCGCTTCCTTCCTGACAAGGCCATTGACCTCTTGGATGAGGCTGGATCCAAGATGAATCTAACCCTCAACTTTGTTGATCCCAAGGTCATTGACCAACGTCTGATTGAGGCCGAAAATCTCAAGGCTCAGGCAACCCGTGACGAAGATTTCGAGAAAGCGGCTTACTTCCGCGACCAGATTGCCAAGTACAAGGAACTCCAGCAGACAAGTGTGCTAGACAAGGACACTCCCATTATCAGCGAGAAAACGATTGAGCACATCGTAGAGCAAAAGACCAATATCCCAGTTGGCGACCTCAAAGAAAAAGAACAGTCTCAGCTGGTCAATCTCGCCAGCGACCTAAAGGCCCATGTCATCGGTCAAGACGATGCTGTAGATAAGATTGCCAAGGCCATCCGCCGCAACAGGGTCGGATTAGGAAGTCCTAATCGCCCAATCGGCAGCTTCCTCTTTGTCGGACCTACTGGTGTCGGTAAGACTGAGTTGTCTAAGCAACTAGCCATTGAGCTCTTTGGCTCGGCTGACAGCATGATTCGCTTTGATATGAGTGAATATATGGAAAAACACAGCGTGGCCAAGCTGGTCGGTGCACCTCCAGGCTATGTCGGCTATGATGAAGCTGGTCAATTGACTGAGCGCGTTCGCCGCAATCCATACTCACTCATTCTACTGGATGAGGTGGAAAAGGCCCATCCCGATGTTATGCACATGTTCCTGCAGGTTCTGGATGATGGCCGCCTGACTGATGGCCAAGGCCGGACTGTCAGCTTCAAGGACACCATTATCATCATGACATCCAATGCCGGAACTGGCAAAGCTGAAGCCAGCGTTGGTTTTGGAGCAGCGCGTGAAGGCCGCACCAACTCCGTTTTGGGTGAATTGGGCAACTTCTTCAGTCCTGAGTTTATGAACCGCTTTGACGGCATTATCGAATTCCAGGCGCTTAGCAAGGACAATCTGCTGCAAATCGTCAACCTGATGCTAGACGATGTCAATCAACGTTTGGCAACCAACGACATTCATCTGGAAGTTACGGAGAAGGTCAAGGAAAAATTGGTTGACCTGGGCTACGATCCAAAAATGGGCGCTCGCCCACTGCGCCGTACCATTCAGGACCATATCGAAGATGCTATTACTGACTTTTATCTGGAAAATCCAAGCGAAAAAGAGCTCAAAGCTATCATGACCAGCAATGGCAAGATTCTCATCAAGTCAGCCAAGAAAACTGAAAGCACTGAGTCGGTTAATTCATCTCAAGAAGAAAAATAAATGTTGACAAAATAGAGCAGAAAACAGTTAGTTTTCTGCTCTATTTCTTTATTGATCTTTCTGAACCTTGTAGCGCAGGATTGTTTTCAGCTTGCTAGAATCTGTTCTATTCAAATTATTGAGATAGATTTCCCTATGAGTGTGTAAAATCCGTGTTAGCTGGTGACTCTGGCAAAAGGCATCCATTTTAGCGAAGGATTGAGGTTCTTGGTCAAAAGGACCAAAATGCAGCATGGAGACACACGCTCCTTCCGTCATTTCTTCAAAGCGAATCTCGTCATAGAGAGGATTAGGCTTTTTGACACGAACTTGTTCCAGAGCCTTTTTCACCATCTCTCCAGTGATAAAGTCCGGCTGCCCAATCATAATAGTATAGATCAATTCTTCTTTAATGAGTTCTCCTGCTTGCTCTTGCTGCCAAAGTCCTTCCAAGGGATAGACTGTAAAATCAGTAAATTCTTGCTCGGCCGCTGTCTTTTTGTAGTTCATCTTGATAGCATAGGCTAAGCTGTACAGAGCACCAACTCGTTCCGAAAAGTCAGCAGCATTAGGATTGCCCTTGCCGTCAATCATGATAAAAGACTGGGCAGGAAGATCTATGAGACAGGGTGCAGACTTGATTTGATAGAATTCTCGATTGGCTTTTCTCCATTCATATTTCATGAGAGAGCCCTCCTTTCTTTACTACAAACAGTATAGCAAAGAAAAGCTGACAACCTCTGTCAGCTTTTATAAATATCGGCAATAGCTTTTAACTTTTCTTTGAATTCTTCCCGTAACCGAGGCGGCTCCATGATTTCAACTCCATCCAAAAAGGATAGCAAGTAGGTATAAAGACTATCGTGACTCGGCAAATGCGTTTGGACAGAAAGGCTCCCATCAGTCTCCTCTATCTCTGCTTCTGAAAACTCCTCGTACACTCTAAAGGCATGCTTCCTGTCAAATTTCAAGAGGACTTTTACAGTGCCTCCTAGCCGCTCCTCAGGACTAAATGTTTCATCCAAGACTCTCTGTTTAAATCTTTCCTCTAACATGTGACAATCTCTCATTCTGCTGAGTTTAAAAAAACGCGGAGCTTGTCTTAAACGACAAAAGCCAGCAACATACCAGTTTTGGCTTTTAAATACTAACTTCAGCGCCTCTATCTTGCGCTGCTCTCTTTCTCCACGCCCATTCAAGTAAGAAAACGACAAGACTCTTCTTTGCAAGATCGCCTGCTTAATGGTATCAAACCGTTCTTTCTGATCTGCTTTCTTGCGCCAGTCAGTGAAATCCACCTCCAGCCAGGAAGTTGCCTGAACTTGAAACAAGGACTGCAGCTTAGACAGGGTCTCTACTTGCTCGCCATCTGTTAAAATTTGGAAGCCTTGAAGAGCAGCTAATAGCTCATCCCTCTCAGACTCTGAAAACAAGGCTTTGTCTAAGACAAAATCCTTCATCAGAAAAATACCTCCGCCCTTGCCTGGGCTGCAATAGATAGGGATTCCTGCCAAACTTAGCTTGTCCACATCTCGATAGATGGTCCGGATGGATACTTCAAATAGTGAGGCTAATTCGGGAGCTGTTGTGCGGCCTTGCTCTAAAAGAAGATATAAGATTTTAAAAAGTCTGCTTTCTGTCATAAAACCACCTCGCTACTATTATAACAATTTCTTCTATAAATGTTTTACCATTCCCATAAAGAAGATTTTTTTAAACGGTCGGAGGAAGGAATTTATTAATTTGAAGGGGATTTCTTTCAAGGACTATCATTCTTTTTCTGTCCAATAAACCGAGTAAATTCTTGACAGCTGGTCCTTAGTCCATTATGATAGATAGTAAACTGACTAGAGATTGAGGATATTAGAATGACAAATCCAACCTTTGGTGAAAAGGAAGCAAATGTAGAATATGTGACCCGCTACGGAGTCTATGCCGTTATCCCAGACGAAAAGAAAGAAAAGATTATTTTGGTCCAGGCGCCTAATGGGGCTTGGTTTCTGCCCGGTGGAGAGATTGAAGAGGGGGAAAACCATCAGACTGCCCTTGAACGCGAGCTGATGGAAGAACTTGGATTCACAGCCCAGCTTGGCCGCTATCTTGGACAAGCTGATGAATATTTTTACTCTCGCCATCGCGACACCTATTTTTACAACCCAGCCTACCTGTATGAGGTCACCTCTTTCCAAGAAGTCCAAAAACCGTTGGAAGATTTCAATCAGCTTGCCTGGTTCCCAGTCGATGAAGCTATCGAAACACTCAAACGCGGCAGCCATAAATGGGGTATCCAAGCTTGGAAAAATGCGCTTAAAGCTTAAAGAAATCATTCACAATTTATAGCAAACATGTTATAATAATAGCAGGTATAAAGCAGGAGGAAATCGTATGAAGCTTATTAATACAACAAACAGTCATGCTGACCTTGTCAAAAGCCAATTGGAAAGCACCGATGCGATATTAGTTGAAGTTTATTCTGCTGGAAACAGCGATGTTGTTTTTACACAAGCTCCTCTTCACTATGAAATTTTGATTTCAAACATGCACCGTGCTGTACGCGAACAGGAAATCGAAAAAATTAGAGAATTTTTCTTGAAGAGAAAAATTGATGCAAACGCTATTGATAAAGCTGCTATCCGAACGATTTACGCTAATAATCTAATCGAAATTTCCATTCCTGTTAAACAGTAAAAACTAAGGCCTGGCCTTAGTTTTTTATTGTTTATAGATCATGGTAATGTGAGGCGTAGATTCAAAAATAAAGGGTTGACCAACCGCCTTGAAGCCATACTTTTCATAGAGAGCAGCCACCTGCTTCTGAGCCTCTATTTCAATTTCCTTTCCTGGCCATTTTTCAGCACATAATTGTAAGATCTCTCTGATAAGCTTTCCTCCTAAGCCCTGTCCTCGTACAGACCTAGCTGTGACTACTCGACCAAAGACTAAATGCTCTCCCTCTTCAAAGACCCGAGCATAAGCATCGATTTCCCCTTTTTCATTAGCATGGTAAACGTGCACTGCTTCTAGGTCCTTCTCATCCAGTTCATGATAAATGCGCTCCTGCTCCACTACAAAGGTGTCAATGCGCAATTTTAAGATTTGATAAAATTCTATTGGGTTCAACTCTCTTAATTTTTTCCTAGACCACATACTTGTTTCCTCTAACTTTTTAATGTATAATAAGTGCAAATGCAACTATCAAGGAGTTCCTATGGATTACCGTCAACTTTTCCGGCAAATGGGATTTATTTCCAGACAGGCCATGATGAAAATGAATCAGAAAGCCAGTAACTATGGCCTAGACAATAATTTGTTTCTACTGCTCATTCGCATCGTCGAAAATGAAGGTCTCAGCCAATCACAACTGGCAGAGATGGTGCAGATTGACAAGACTACGCTCAGCCGCTCTTTACGAAAGTTGGAAGATAGGGGCTTGATTATCAAAAAGACCAAAGCTCAAAATAAGAAGTTCAAAGAGCTCTATCCTAGCAGTCAGGCTCTCAAACTCTACGACCAGCTAATTGGCTTTGAAAATACCTATGCCAGTCAAGCCCTCCAGCAACTGACTTCCTCTGAGCTCTTTCAGCTCCAAAACATTCTAGCTAAAATAGACACTACTAAGGTATAACTAGTATAACAAAAAACAGTTGTAAATGCAACTGTTTTTCTAAGCTAGCTCCAAACCAAAACATCCTCAAATCTATCTAAAAAATGGCTTACCACTAAAGGGCAAAGCCATTTTTTATTTTGGAAACTTACTTGGCCTCAAAGCCTTCTGAGACAGCTTGAGCGAAATTTTCTTCTAAAATTTCTGCACAGTGGTCACAGACAAGGGCTTGATAACTGCGCTCTTTAACTGTTGTATCAATGCGGCGGCAGCGATCACATACTTGCCCCTGCGCATGCTCTACAACAAAAGCTACATCTTCAAAGACTAGAGCGCCTTCTGGAGCAGGACCATCAGCAATCGTCAATTGAGAAACGATGAGAAGTTGAGCCACATCGCTGTTGACTGCTTCCAGCAAGGTCTTAATGACTTCATTCGGATAGACAGTCAGGTGTGCTTCCAACGATTTCCCGATAACCTTCTCATTGCGGGCTTCTTCCAAGGCTTTCTGAGCTTGACTGCGGAAGTCCATAAAGGCAGACCAAGTGTCCAAGATTTCTTCTTGATTTAGGAAAGTCTGAGCTTCTGGCAATTCGGATAACTGAACAAATTCTTCACTTTCATGCTCCAAATAAGACCAGATTTCTTCTGCTGTGTGCGGCAGAATTGGCGTCAACAGCTTGGTAATCTTGACCAAAATGTCATAGAAAACAGTCTGCATTTGACGACGTTCTAATGATTTAGCTGCTTCGATATAGACGACATCTTTGGCAAAGTCCAGATAGAAAGCGGACAAGTCAACGGTCACAAAGTTGACAATTGCTTTATAAATAGTTAGAAACTCAAAGTCCGCATAAGCCTTGCGAATAGTCTCTACTAATTGATTAAAGCGGATAGTCATGTATTTATCAACAGAGCGAAGTTCTTCGTAAGCTACGGTATCCTCAGCAGGATTAAAGTCAGAGGTATTGGCAATCAAGAAACGCAAGGTATTCCGAATCTTACGGTAGGTTTCAGAAACTTGGCTCAAGATATCCATAGAGATACGAACGTCGTTGCTAGAATCTACACTGGTTACCCAGAGACGCAAGATTTCCGCACCAAATTGTTTTTCTACATCGCTTGGAGCAATCGTATTTCCAAGGGATTTAGACATCTTTTCACCCTTACCATCTAGAGCAAATCCTTGTGACAAGATTTGTTTGTAAGGGGCCACGCCATGGTTAGCAACTGATGTAATAAGAGATGAGTTGAACCAACCACGGTATTGGTCAGAGCCTTCTAGGTAAAGATCAGCCGGATAAGTCAATTCTGGACGGTTGACCACTACACCATTCCATGATGAACCTGAGTCAAACCAAACGTCCATGATGTCCGTTTCCTTGGTAAATTCGCCGTTTGGAGAACCTGGATGAGTAAATCCTTCTGGTAAGAGGTCTTTGGCTTCACGCTTCCACCATACGATAGAGCCGTGCTCCTCAAAGAGCTGAGCTACGTGCTCGATGGTTTCGGCCGTCATGATTGGTGTTCCGTCTTCGGCATAGAAGATTGGAAGTGGAACTCCCCAAGCCCGCTGACGAGAGATAACCCAGTCACCACGGTCACGAATCATATTGTAGAGGCGTACTTTCCCCCATTCAGAATGGAATTTAATCTTGTCAATTTCATCTAAAATTTCTTGACGGAATTTAGAAACAGATGCAAACCACTGAGGTACTGCCCGCCAGATGATTGGCTTCTTAGTACGCCAGTCAAATGGATAAGAGTGAGAAATTTCTTCCTGAGCAAGGAGTAAATCACCAAGCTTTTCAATAACCGTCGGCACAACCTTATCATAGAACTGGCCTTCAAAGTCAGGACCAGCATTTTCCATCATGATACCGCGCTCATTGACTGTCACAGCAACTTCCAGTCCATTGGCTACACCGACATGGTAGTCGTCCTCACCAAAACCAGGCGCTGTATGAACGATACCGGTACCAGAGTCAGTCGTAACGTGGTCACCCAGGATAACAAGTTCATCTACAGCAGTATCCCATGGGTGAACTGTCACGATGTGGTTTAATTCTTGACCACGGTAGGTAGCTAAAACTTGAACATCAGTCCAGCCAAATTTCTCAGACAAACTATTCAACAATTCAGACGCTACAATAAACTTGCGGCTTTCGCCCGCTGGCTGAACCAAAACGTAGTCAATATCTGCTCCAACTGTCAAACCACGAGAAGCTGTAATGGTAAATGGAGTTGTTGTCCATACGACGATGTAAGTATCCGTGTCCAAGACCCCTTTGCCATCTTTGACGCGGTTAGCATAGTAGAGAGAGGTGGAAACCAAATCATGGTATTCAATTTCCGCTTCAGCTAAAGCTGACTCAGAAGACCAAGACCAGTAAACTGGTTTAGCGCCACGGTAGATGTAGCCTTTCTTAGCCATTTCGCCAAAGACACGGATTTGAGCGGCTTCATAGTCTGGAGTCAAGGTTACATAAGGATTTTCCCAGTCACCAGAAACACCCAAACGTTTAAAGTCTTCACGTTGTTTATCAACTTGAGAAAGAGCATAATCACGGCAAAGTTTCAAGTACTCAACCAAGTCCATTTCTTTGCGTTTAACACCCTGTTTTGCCAATACCTGCTCAATCGGAAGACCATGCGTATCCCATCCTGGAATGTAAGGTGCATAGTAGCCAGCCATAGACTTTGAGCGAACAATGATATCTTTGGAAATCTTATTCATGGCGTGGCCAACGTGAATATTCCCGTTAGCGTATGGCGGGCCATCATGTAGGACAAAATGTGGCTTGCCTTCATTCAATTCCTGACGGCGTTGATACAGCTTAGCTTCATCCCATTCCTTCTGCCAGATTGGCTCCTTATTTGGAAGACCGGCCCGCATAGGAAAAGCAGTTTTTCCAAGGTTAAGTGTTTCTTTCAGTTTCATTCTATTCCTCTTTATTTTTAAAAATTACAAATTAAAAACCGCAAACTTCTCCAAAAAGGACGAAAATTCGCGGTACCACCTTTGTTTAGGCAAGACAATAGCATAATGCTCCTCTTGCCCCTCTTTGTCCGTAACGTGGACTGCCGTCTCATCCTACTGATTTCAGACGAAAGTTCTGTAAAATGATAGCCCAAGCAAGATGGACTGCAGATCTCTCACCATCATCTGCTCGCTGAAAGTATTTTGCTTGGTCTGTGTTTTTACAATCTTATCTTCTTTAAAATTATAAAATATTTACTGGAACTTTTTGTTCCCCATTTGTATCATCATCGTGATGTTCAGCTTCTGAGCCCTCCTCAGCTGCGTGAGCTTCTATATCTTCATCACTAAGCGGAGAAAAGGCTTGAGTTGCAGCCAATTCACGGTTAGCAGCTTCAATGCGCTCTTGCAGCTCAGCCATTTCCTCTGGAGAAAATTGACGAGTCACATCCACTTCTTCCTCACGAACAACTGCTTCTTCTCCCAGAACCTCAGATACAACTTCCTTGAAAGCTTCATCACTGGTCTGCAGATAAGTAGCTGTCGGACGCAGGATTTCTTCCCACTCAGAAGAATCCACAATGCTGAGCTGGCTCTCAATGGTTGATTTCAAACGTTGATGGAAGACACGTGTTTTGTTTTTCAGTTCTTCTGTTTCAATAGCTACTTTCTTAGCATTGTCAGCCGCCTGACGCAAAATTTCATCAGCCTTGTACTTAGCTCCATCCAACAAATGCTGTGCATCCTGCTCTGCCTGACGGACAATATTTGTAGATCGCTCGTTGGCAGCAACTTTAACACGCTCAGCCGTATCCTGAGCAATCAAGACAGACTGGCTAAGAGAGTCTTTCATCTCATCAAAATATGTCAAACGTTCTTCCAGATTACGAATTTTTGCTTCTTTTTCGTGGTTTTCACGAACTAAGTCCTCATAGTCACGGACAACGATGTCAAGGAATTCATCTACCTCTTCAACATCATAGCCTCTAAACTTGGTTCCAAAGGATTTATCTTTAATTTCTAATGCTGTAAGTGTCATAGTTCCTCCTCATTTACTAGCTAATAATTCAACGGTTAACTTATGTTTTCCATTCTTGGAAAGGCCATTTTCTCTTAAAACCTTAAATCTTCCAAATCGTCTAACACTAATCAAGTCTTCAAGTCCGACCTGCTGGCTGGGATTGTCATTAACAGCATAGTTCATTTTCACATGCTTGCCAGAAATCAGCAGAGCAGCCTGGCTTCTTGACAACTTAAAGGTGCTGGCTACCAACTTGTCCAGGCGAAGGCTAGATGCTAAAATTTCTCTGGTGACAGCCTGCTTTTGCTCTTTCAGCTGCTCTGCAAAGGAAACTTCCTTTAGTTTGACAGGCATCTTTGCAATTTTAGAGACATGATCTATAAAATACTGGGCCAGTCTTTTATCTACAAAGAGCTGAGCACGGTCTCCAACTACAAGAATATCGCCAAAGGTTCGTCTTTCAATCCCTAATTGATTGAGAAGAGTGCCCATAATCTGCGAATGACTGATTTTATAAAATTTGCTTGCATAGGAAATTTCCAGCAAGCTCAATTCAAAATCATTCATATTCAATTGGTAATAAGAAGGCGCCACAAGAACTCTTGCTAGTTCACTTGGAAAATAATCCGAACTAGCAAAGACTTGCACATCATATTGCTTGCCAATATTCTTCAGGATTGAGACCTGATGGGGATTCAGAAAAGATGTTGTTTCAAACGCATAGGTATCTTGAACCCGCTGAAGCAGCTCCAGACTCCTATCAATAAACTCTCGATCCTTATGCGAAAAGTGTTGATATAAATCTTTCATCATAATAACATTAGTAAGACGCTTATTAAATAAAAGACCACACGATTTAAAAGGTTTAAAGCCAGAATTGCAACCCAAACGGTAAAGTCCAGCCCTGCAAACTGCAAGGGAAGACGGCGGAAAAGTTTTAAATACGGTTCTACAATGCGTGTTAGAAACTCTCCGAATTTGGTTTGATAGGATCCTGGAAACCAAGATAGAAGTGCATAGACAATCAAGGCAATGCTATAAAGATCGAAAAGATTAGAGATGGCACGAATTACAAAATATAACATATCTCTTATCTACTGCGCTTCATATCAAAATCGAATTCACTGATTTCAACATCGTTTGGCAAGCGGATATCTTCCACATTCACCACTACATTAATCGGAGTCAGCAAATACATAGTGCTTGCAACTTTTTTCAAATTTCCAGCCAAGACATAACGAGCACCGTCTAGGTAGTCTAAACAACGTCGAGCCTGTACCTCAGTCATATACTGGAAGTCAATCAGGATGCTTTCATTGGCCAAAAGCAGGTCAACAATTTCAGTCGCTTCCTCATATCTCCTCGGATAGCGAACATCAATCGTAATCTTCTCATCCGCATTTGCACGGTGCTGAGCCAATTCCTGCTGACGTGCATGCAGTCTGGTAATATTCTCTGTCGAAGATTTCTGTTGTGGCTGTGGTTTAGGCTGTGGCTTCGCCGCAGCAGCCGGACGAGGAGCTGGCTTGCTCTCTCTGACTGGCTTAGGCTGAACCAATTCAGGCTTCTGCTTAACAGGCGCTGCAGGTCTGCTGACAGTCTGCTCCTGAACCTCAGTCTCATCTCCATCTTCTGTAAAATAATCTATAAATTTATCAAATCTATCTTTTAATGACATATTTCTTTCCTATTTAAAAAATGCTGTACCGATTCTGACATAAGTCGAGCCATGGGCAATTGCTTCTGGATAATCACGGCTCATTCCCATGCTTAATTCAGAAAAGGGCATATTATTTAACTGTTTCTTTTTTAATTCTTTTTGTAGTTGATGAGCCTTTTCAAAAATTTGGTTCAGCTCCTCATGACTAGCTTCAAACGGAGCCATAGTCATCAATCCCACAATTTGAACATTTTCTAATTTTTCAAGTTCAGGCAGGACAACTTCAAGTTCTTCAATCAAAAAGCCATGCTTGCTCACTTCTTTAGAAATATTCACCTGCAGGAAACATTTAATCACATGTTCAGCCCGTTTGTCAATCTCCTTGGCCAATTTTACAGAATCTAAAGCGTGAAAGTAATCAACATAGTTAATCACATCCTTGACTTTTCTCCTCTGCAAACTACCGATCAGGTGCCAGGTCAGATTCTCATCTTTCAGAGCACGGTACTTTTCTAGAAATTTATCTACCCGATTTTCTCCGATATGCTGAATACCTGTACGGACAAGCTCCTGAGTTGTTTCGCAGTCAACATATTTAGTGACTGCAATGATATTCACTGAATCTTTCAAACGCTGGGCTTGCTCCGCCGCCTGAGCGACGGATTGAAAGACCAACTCTTTATTATTCTGCAAATTCATGATTTAGATTAACGATTTCTGAAGAATGGAGGTGTTTCCAACTCATCATCATCTTC
The DNA here is from genome assembly GCA_963533195.1 of uncultured Streptococcus sp. Classification (GTDB taxonomy): domain Bacteria; phylum Bacillota; class Bacilli; order Lactobacillales; family Streptococcaceae; genus Streptococcus. The sequence goes on from CAUSOG010000021.1 coordinate 23,420, forward strand.
GTTGGTTTCTGCATAGCGCTCTACGCGGGCTGAGGAACTTGGTTCTGCCTGACGAACAATCGCTTCACGGCGAAGATCCCAATCACCAAAGGCTGAACCTTTAGGTGTATCCGTTCTTTGACGGGTTGGAGCAGGAATATCAACTGTTTCAGTCATATCAAAGTTTCGTTCAAACTGTCCTGAGCGAACTTCGCGATTTGGCTCAACTTGCTGCGGACGGCTTGGGCTAGTAGGCTGCTGTGCCTGACGAATACCGCTGACCTTTTCAACCTTGTCCTGACGTACACCGGTAGCCACAACAGTCACGCGGATTTCATCCTTCATGGACTCGTCAATAGCAGTACCGAGCCAGATGTTCACACCATGACCTGCTGCTTGGTTGACAATTTCTGAAGCTTCTTCAGCTTCAATCAAGGTCATATCTAGGCCACCAGTAACGTTGACAATTACGTCCTCTGCACCATCAATGGTTGTTTCCAAAAGAGGTGAGTAAATAGCTTTGCGAGCAGCTTCGATAACACGTTCTTCACCGCTACCAACACCAATTCCCATCAAAGCATTACCCTTGTCTGCCATAACTGTTTTCACGTCGGCAAAGTCAAGGTTAATCAGTCCTGGGCTGGTAATCAAGTCGGTAATCCCTTGGACACCTTGGCGAAGAACATTATCTGCTTCACTGAGTGCTTCAAGAAGCGGAGTCTTCTTGTCTACAATTTCAAGCAAGTTGTTATTTGAGATAATCAAGAGTGTATCTACATGCTCGCGAAGTTCATTGATACCCTCTACCGCAAATGTCCCACGCTTGCTCCCTTCAAAACCGAAAGGACGTGTAACTACAGCAACAGTCAGAGCACCAACATTCTTTGCGATACGAGCGATTACTGGAGCAGCACCTGTCCCAGATCCACCACCCATACCAGCAGTGATGAAGACCATATCTGCTCCTTGCAGAGCTTCAGTCAGGACTTCTTCGCTTTCTTCAGCAGCTTTGCGGCCAACTTCAGGCTGACCTCCGGCACCGAGTCCGCGAGTCAGCTTAGGACCGAGCTGAATAACTGTTTCAGCTTTGGCACTGCTAAGAGCTTGAACATCTGTATTTGCTGCGATGAATTCAACACCAGCAACACCTTCATCAATCATTCGGTTGATGGCATTACCGCCACCTCCACCGACACCAATAACTTTAATTACTGCGCCTTGTGCAGCAGCAGCGTCAAATGAAAATGTCATATTCTCTGTATTCTCCTTAATCAAACATTTTGCCAATTAGGTTGCGCATCCGATCTGTAATACCGGTTTTTGGTTCTTGGTTTGGCACATCAGCACTGGCAACTGGAACTTCTTGGACCGGCTCCTCAGGAATCTCATCAGCTGGTTGAGGTTCAAAGCGTGGTACTGACTGAGCAGGACGGTCAAAGGATACAGGTCGATGGCGCAGTTGCTCATCACCATGAACAGCAACCTGAGCCAGCATATCCACATCTGTTAAGTTTCCGGCATACTCTGACAGGCTGATAACATGTGCAAAGGCTGGATTGCGAATGCCGATTTGATTTGGCACATAAAGCTTAACATTCACGCCAAACACTTCCTGAGCCAGCTCAACCACTCCTGGAAGAATAGCTGCTCCACCAATAATCACAATACCGCCTGGCAACTCTAGAAGATGCCTTCTATCCAAATCGCGTTTGATTTGCTCAAAAATGTGTTGGATACGAGCAGAAATAATTTCAGCCAGATACTTTTCAGTTACTTCAACCGGCTCAATCTCGCCAATCACTTCTACTTGGAAGGACTCTGTGCCAGCTTCAGGAACATAAGCAGAACCATAGTTAAACTTGAGACTTTCAGCCAACTTTTGCGAAGTCTTCAAAACCTTAGAGATGTCCTTGGTTACGTAGTCGCCGCCTTCTTGGTATATATTCGTATATTGAAGTTCTTGACCTCTAACAGAAGCCACTGTAGTTTGGCCGCCGCCCATATCAATAACAGTTGCGCCAAACTCACGTTCCCCTTCGTTCAAGATTGACTTAGTCATAGCCAATGGGGAGATAATTACGTTCTCAAGCTGAACTCCCGCGCGCTCCACTGTCTTGCGGAGGTTGTGGAGAATAGTCCGTGGTCCAGTGTAGAGAAGACCACGCATTTCTAAGCGAATCCCCATCATACCACGTGGGTCACGAATCCCTTGGAAACCATCCACTACAAACTCTTCTGGGATGAAAGTAATCACTTCGCGATCAGGAGTCATACTCTTAGTCAGAGCAGATCTAACAACATTCTCTACATCTGTATCTGTGATTTCCTTAGAATCACTAGTCACAGGAATCATACCCTGAGTAGGCTCAATCTGTAAGAGATTAGCCGGAAGTCCGACGTTAACTAAACCAATTGAAATGCCTGCCTTTTCTTCTGCTTGAGAAATAGCTGTCTTAATGGCAGCAGCAGCAGCCTCAATATCAACAATAATTCCATCTTTAACGCCAGCACTTTTTGCGTTGCTGACCCCAATAACATTCATTTCATCGTTGATGTGCTCTGCCACCAACACTTTAATTGAGCTAGTTCCTATATCTAATCCAGTAAAAAAGCCGTCTCTAGCCATTACACCAGTCCTCTCTATCTTCCATGTTTCCGGTCTATACTAATAACGCTAAAAATTAGAGTTACCCAAGCTTTATTATAACATAAAGAAAATGAAAATGCGCAGTTTTTCTACATATAATTTAGCGATTTTCGGTATTTCTCGGGTTTTCTGTCGAATTTTGCGGCTCTGCAGATTCTTCTTCCTGACTTTCTGTCACCTGCTCAGCTGCTTGCTCTGTTTGCTGTCCAGTCGGTTCCTCTTCTGTTTTCTGCTTTTCTTCATCAGAAGAAGATGACTCGTTTTGAGCTCCTTCAACATAACTAAAAATCCCTGCTTCCATATCTACAACACTAGGTACACCCTCTTCCAACTGCGATTGGATTCCCTTGTAATATGGCAGTTTTTTGGCAATATGCGAAATTGGTACCAAAATTTTATTGCCATCATGCATGGTCAGCGTAACCAAGTCCGGTGTCACCTTGCTTGGAGTCAGCTGAACTGTCTTAATATTTTTCTTAACCGAAGCCGGTACCTTTTCAATTTGAAAGGCAAATTCCTTAATCAATTTTTTATCTGAAAACTCTATCGAAATATGGGTTTCTGGCAAAGAATCTGCAGCAGTCGGATCCGAAATAACCTGCCCATTTGTCAGAATAGGATAGTACTGCCCGCCTTCATGCAGATAGGCCAGAACTCCGTACTCCTTGACCTTTACCTGAAAAGTAATCGGAAACTGATAAGCCATCTCAAGTTTGTTAATCCAAGGACTAGAAGCTTTCATATTGCGGATATGATTGCCGCCATTGATAAAGGTTGTTAAAGTATAGTCCTTCTCATCAATCTTACTGCTTTTGAGCAGATCTTCCTGACTGACCATTTGATTCCCTGAAAATTCGATTGTCTTCATGGTCGCCAGTGGTGTCAAAAAATAAACTGACAGGAGAAAAATCAAGCCACTGCCTAGCAAAACCGGCAGTGCTCGATAAATATGAACCTTCGAGATATGAACCTTAGCAGCTTCTTTTTCTGCCTTTTTCTGAAGTTTCTCCAGTTTTTTGCGCTCTTTCTCGCTCAATTCGGTCTCTAGCTCAGATTTAGATGATTCATCTTCCAAATATTCTGTTTCTTCCTCTTCATAAGATGAGTCATCTTCTTCCGTCTCTTCAGCTATTTCTCCGCCTTCGATTGAGTTCTCAGCTTCAGCTTCTTTTGCTTCCTCTTCTTCCAGTTTCTTTTGTTTGCTGGCCTCTTCCTGAGCCTTCTTTTCAAGATATTCTTTGTTTCGTTTCTGCCATTCAGAGAGGTGCTCACTTACCTCTTCCTTTGGCTCATCGTTGTTTTTCTTGCTCATTTCTTTCCTTTATCAATATCCGCCTTCAATAAAGCATAAAATTCATCTACAGACTTGATTTCCTGAGAATTTTGTATAGCTTGATGATAAGAAGCTTGATTAGCCAAAAGGTCATCAAGGGCTGTCTGTAAATTGCTCATATCCAGCTGTTCCTCTGCCAATTGCTTGGCATATCCCTTTTTCACAAAATAATCGGCATTTTCAATCTGATCGCCACGGCTGGCTTCACGTCCCAGAGGAACGATAATATGCAGCTTAGCCATAGCCAGGAGCTCAAAAATTGTATTGGAACCGCCGCGTGTCACCACTACATCTGCCAAGTCCATCAAAGGCTGGTAGAGGTCGGTCACATAGGCTCTGCGAAAGAGACGGTCAGACAAAACATCCAAACTTGCATCACCTGTCAGATTGATAACGTTGTAGCGTTCAGTCAGCGCAGCTTGATTCTGGCTGACAAACTCATTAAAAACCTTGGCACCAGCAGAACCACCGACAAAAAGCAGGGTGGGCAGCTCTTTATCAAAATACTGACGGATTTCTTCCAGTTCCTGCGGTGCGACTGACTCTTGGTTGCCGACCTTGGTCACAGCTCCGACATGCTCAATCTTGGTCAGACTGGAACTTTGCTCAAAGGTCGCATACATCTTGGTCGCACACTTATAGGCGATTTTATTGGCCAAGCCAATGGATAAATCCGACTCATGAACATAGACAGGCACTCCAGACAGCCGAGCTGCAATCACGGGCGGAACGGATACAAAGCCCCCCTTAGAAAAGAGAGTTTGCGGCCGTACCTTGAGCATAATGCCCAGCGACTGGAAAATGCCCCAGACGACCTTAAAACCATCCAGCAGATTCTGCCATGAAAAGTAGCGACGAAGCTTGCCCGTAGCCACCGAATGGAAGGTCACGTCCAGTCCAGACTTTTGGATTTCCTGATACTCAATCCCATGCTTATCGCCAATATAGTGGACCTGCCAGCCTTCTTTGATAAATTTCGGAATCAGGAGAAGGTTGAGGGTCACATGCCCAACCGTTCCTCCGCCTGTAAATACAATCTTTTTCATCTTAACCTTTTAATTCTTCAAATGCAGCGAGAAATTCATCGCCACGGACTTCAAAATTACTATACATATCCCAGCTGGCATTGGCAGGACTAAGCAAGACAATGTCTCCTGGCTCCGCTTGAGAAAAGGCCTTATGAGCTGCATCTCGGACATCAGTCGCATCCAGATAAGAAACACCAGCTTGATCAGCTGCCTTCTTTACACGCGCAGCTGATTGTCCTAAGATAACCATTTTCTTGAGTCCTTTGAGGTCAGGAACTAACTCGTCAAATTCATTGCCACGGTCCAAGCCGCCAGCAATCAGAATCACCTTGCTATTGTCAAAACCAGATAGGGCTTTCTGCGTTGCCAAGATATTGGTTGACTTACTGTCATTGTAAAAAGCAACCTCATTTACACACCCTACATACTGGAGGCGGTGTTTAACACCCCCAAAAGCAGACAAGACTTCTTTGATCGTCTGATTGTCAATGCCACGCAGTTTGGCCACAGCAATCGTAGCCAGAGCATTTTCGACATTGTGGCTGCCAGGAACGCCGATTTCAGCCGCCTGCATAATCTCTTCTCCACGGAAGGTCAAGACATCACCCTCTAGATAGGCACCATCTACCTTTTCAGTTGTTGAAAAAGGGACAACAGTAGCCTGAGTTTGACTAGCCATTTCCTTTGCCCAATCTTGATTGAAATTCAAAACCAGATAATTATCAGCTGTCATGTTTTTCTGGATATTCCACTTGGCAGCTGCATAGTCCTCAAGAGAGCCGTGATAATCTAAATGAGTCGGCATGAGGTTGGTAATAACAGCGATTTGCGGATGAAAAGCCTCAATCCCCATCAACTGGAAGGAAGACAGTTCCATGACCAGTGTATCCTTGCTGCTGGCTGTTTGAGCTACTTGACTGGCAGGAAAGCCGATATTACCAGACAAGAGACCATTTTGACCGCCAGCTGTCAAGACTTGCGCAATCATGGTTGTGGTCGTCGTCTTACCATTTGAACCCGTAATACCAATAATCGGTGCTTCAGAAATCAGATAAGCCAACTCGACTTCAGTAATAACTGGAATCTTCTTCTCCAGAGCTCGAACGACCATGTCATTGTCATAAGGAATACCCGGATTTTTCACCATCAGTTCAAAGTCTTCGTCCAGCAACTCCAAAGGATGACCTCCTGTCACCACTTTTATACCTTCTTCTAGCAAGGATTGGGCAGCAGGATTTTCCTCGAAAGGTTTGCCGTCATTAACCGTCACGATGGCTCCTAATTTATCTAAAAGGCGAGCAGCTGACTCACCCGACTTGGCCAAACCCAGAACCAAGACCTTCTTATTGGCAAAATTTGCTATATTTTTCATAAGCAACCTCTTCCATTCATACTTCATTCTATTTTACCTTTTTTTGTGAAAATAAAAAAGGGGCAAGGGCAGAAGATTTGAGAAAAATGATAAGTTTTCATCTTCCTGCAATCTTTTGAAATATACAGTAATAGAAAAAAATTTATCTTTTTCTTGCATTTTTGTTTTGAAAGCGTTATACTAATCATAGAAAGAAGTTACCATCGGTAACTAGTAAAAACATCTCGAAAGGAGGAGGAAAATTGGCAGAAAAAAAGCCGCATTTAAAAGAACTATTATTGCAGGCTGGCTTTGATAGCATTGCTGCTCATGGCTGGCAAGACCTGTCGCTTCGGAAGTTAGCAAGTAGCTGCAAGGTCAGCCATGTGGCTAGCTACCGCCATTTCAAAAACAAGGACGATTTGATGTTCGCTTTGGTTCCAATTATTTCCAAACATTTTGCTGATTTTCTAAAAGAGTCGGAAAAAGAAGACCAAGCGCCCCGAGAGAAAATTCTACAGCTGGCTCTACAGTTTATCAACTACTCTCAAGTCCATGCAAATTTTTTCGATTTTCTATTTCTCAGCAAATACAGCCTAGCTACGCAAAATGATGATACAGGGCAAATAGAGCTGGAAAAAAGAGTCGCCTCTTTTGACTATAATAAGGAGAAAATAGAGGAATTTATCCAGTCACTTGACGGCGACTACGACTTCAATCAGGTTTTCATGCACTTGGGGAGTTTTGTCTTCGGCATCAGTCTTTTAGTCCGGCAGAAAATTTATCCAGCAGACAAGAAAGAGCTGACATCACTCATCCAAACGACACTCGCTTTTTATCAATAGGAGGTTTCCCTACCAGATTTGGCACAGCATTTATTCGACAAACCTCATTGAGTCTCTTAACAAAGAAATCAAACGTCAAACGAAAAAGAAGGTTCTTTTTCCTAACGAGGAGGCTCTGGAACGTTACTTAGTTACTTTGTTTGAAGATTATAATTTCAAGCAAAGTCAACGAATCCATAAAGGGTTTGGCCAATGTTCTGACACACTTGAAAGCTTATTTGATTAAAACTACATAACTCTACTAGAGTGTTTACACAAAATTATTGACAGTATCGAAAATTCTTATTTAGAAAGGAAAACATATGGCACATATTTATCAAGCGACACATCATTCCTCTAGTCTAGAAATCTTGCAAGAAGAAGCAGGGGCAAAAAATTGGTGGCTGAGCATGCCCCTAGCTTTTCTGGCGCTCGGTCTGGGCATGTTGTTCAGCGGGCTCTTGTCTCAATGGCTGATACAACCCTTTATCAATCCTTCAAATCAACTCGTATTGGGAGAAGTGAGCACTCTTCTTTTTCCCGGTATCAGTGCTCTTTCCCTTCTCCTTGTGGCTAAAGTTTGGGAGCACCGCAGTCTTGCGAGCTTTGGTCTCTGGCGGGAAAAGCTGGGCAGAAACCTACTCCTGGGAGCAGCTATAGGATGTTTGACGACCACTGCAATTTTTGTCGTCAATGCGCTAGCTGGGCAGCTCCATTTTCGACTAGGAAATCAATTTAATCTCACTCTCTGGCTCTATTTGCTCCTTATGATTTTCTTGGAGGCCTTAGCCGAAGAAGTCATTTACCGCGGCTTTGTCCTGAACAAGCTCCGCACCAAAATGGGGCTTGTCCCAGCTATTGCCCTAGGCAATCTCTTCTTTGGTCTCATGCACACATTCAAGGGTGGCGCTCCTTTCTCTTACATCCTGAGCGTGACCTTGTCGGGCGTTCTCTTTTCCCTCCTTTTTGCCCTGACCGATAATCTCTGGCTGGTGGCGGCGACCCATGCTCTTTACAATCTGACCCTTACAAATATCTTTGGCCTTGTTGAGAGCGGTCCGACTTTCCTGCGGACGACCTTAAGTAGCGACAGCAATCCACTTTTAGTTGGAACGGCTGCCATTCCTGTCGTAGGAGGGATCCTGGAGCCAATCACGATGACCTTGATTTGCCTTTTCATCGCTTATCTGGTCAAGAAAAAAGCAGACGCCAAGGCCTTGTAAAAACGTTAGAATGACTGTAAATCCGATAAATTTGACGAATAAATAAAAGAAGGGAGTAACCCTTAACTGAAAAATGACCGTTCTACCTACTCGTTTTCATCTTCATTTTCAAAAAATTTTAGAAATATTTTAGAAATACTTTATAAATATTTGAAGTTTGTCCTTTAAACTGGAAGTGTAACCAAATTAAAAGGAGGACAATGATGAAAAAAATCATTTTTGAAAAGCGCTGTAGCGCTAGTAACTTGTGGCTTGCTCGCTCTAGGAGCGGGTCATGTTCAAGCTGACCAGCAGAAATTGCCGTCGGGCACATCCTACGACCAAATCGGTCAGAAGATTGAGGACTACTACAAGGAGCATGAAAAAACCAGTGCTGGTATGGCGACGACCGTCATTGACAAGGACGGACAGACCATTTACCAAAACAACTTTGGCTATATGGACAAGGAAAAGAAGCAAGCGGTGGATGACAACCCGGTCTTCGAGTGGGAGGGTCAACGACCAAAATCACCGTCTGGGTCAGTGTCATGCAGCTCTGGGCAAGATGGCGGATTTGGTTTAAATAGTCATCAAACAGATATAAACCAGCATTGCTATGATAGCAATGCTGGTTTTGTTTAGCACTTCCCCTCCGCTTTTTCTACCACTTACCTGCAGAAACTTACCACTTACCGAAAAAGGGTAGATTTGGCGCTGCCCTTTTGTTAGGATAAGGGTGCAAAGGGGAAGGCAGTTTAAATTCTAAGGAGGCAATCATGAAAACATCATTTTTGAAAAGCGCTGTGGCGCTGGTAACATGTGGCTTGGTGGCTTTTGGAGCAGCGCAAGTTCGAGCTGACCAGCAAAAATTGCCGTCGGGCACACATTATGACCAAATCGGTCAGAAAATTGAAAATTTCTACAAGGAACACGAAAAAACCAGCGCGGGACTGGCGGCAGCAGTCTTTGATAAGGACGGCCAAACCATTTACCAAAAGAACTTTGGCTATATGGACAAGGAAAAGAAGCTGGCTGTGGACGACAACTCGGTTTTTGAGTGGGGCTCTGCCACCAAATTGACCGTCTGGCTCAGCGTCATGCAGCTCTGGGAAGAAGGAAAAATTGACCTAAAAACAGATATAAAAGAGTATTTGCCCAAGGATTTCCTGAAACACCTCAAATACGACAAGCCCATTACCATGCTGGATCTGATGAACCACCAAGCGGGTTTTGATGAAACGCCGCTGAACACAGGAACAGGCAAGAGCTTGGAAGAATTACTAAAAAGCCAGCCCGCTCAAACTTATGAGCCAGGGACGGTGACATCCTATTCCAATTACAGTACAGCTCTAGCAGGCTATATCGTGGAGCGCATCAGCGGACAGGACTTTGCGGATTATGTCCACGAGCATATTTTCCAGCCTTTGGGCATGAACCATACCGCTCTCTTACCTGATTTGTCGGACAATACCTATGTCCGAGACAAGCGGCAGGGCGAGAAAACCTATGATACAAATGGAAACTTATATATAGATAAATTGCTTCCCGCGGATATTTATCCAGCGGGGCAGGCGACAGGGACTTTTGCCGATTTCAAGCGGTTCGCGCAAGCTCTTTTGAGAAAGGAAAAGCTCTTTAAGCGCCCAGAAACCTGGAATGAACTGTATCAGACAACTTCTACATTCTCAGATAAAGCAGTCGCTAAGAATGCCCACGGCTTTTGGGTAACAGAGTATGAGATAGGCTCTATTTTAGGACACGGCGGTCATTCTTTTGCCGGTTTTTTAACCATGATTTCGCTGGATTTCAAATCGGGTATCGGCATGGTTACCATGGTAAATCAGAGAGAAGAAGCCACCTATTCTTTTGGTCTACCCGATTTGGTCTTTGGTAAGAAAAAGCAAGCCCCTAGCCAGTCTCAAAAAGACTTTCAAGAGGGCATGTATCGAACTTCTCGCTCCATTCAGCAAGGCCCGACCTCTATTTCGCGCCTTGCCCCCGCTTATACCTTTTATGTGAAAGATGTGATAAAAGACGGTCATTTATTAGTCAGCAACTATTGGCTTTTGCAACAGCGCCAAGGCCGAACAGAAGTTGAAACAACCTATAATAATTTAGAAAAGCTCTCGCTTTGGGAGGTGATAAAGGATTATGGCTCTGTCGCTCTGCTGGGACTGGCATCGGTTTATGCCGTACTTGTTCTTCTGTTAGCTGCTTTGAGCAAGATATATCGCTCACTTTTTGGAAAAGAAAGCAAAAGACCGACTCCAAGAAGTTGGAAAATTTGGCATTATGGCACTTGCGGGCTGATTCTGGTCAGCTTGGTCAATCTAGCAGGTCTCGTCATAGTTGCCGTTTCGGGGAAGTACATGCCCGATTATCGCTGGCAAGCCATTCTCTTTGCCCTGCTTGCACTGATTTTCTTAGTCAATGCTGGGTTGCCAATCTTTCTGCGTTCAAAATTCCAAGTGAGCAAGGGTCGAAAAATCTTGACCTACTTGACCAGCAGCGCTTCACTTATCGTCGTTCTCAATATCCTTTATTGGAGCCTTTACCAGTGGTGGGCACTTTAATAGAAAGGTAAGTATCATGAAAACATCATTTTTTAAACATTGCTTAACTGTGCTGACTTGCGGCTTGCTCGCTCTGGGAGCTGGTCACGCTTACGCTGACCAGCAGAAGTTGCCGTCAGGCACGCCTTACGACCAAATTGGTCAGAAAATTGAGGATTACTACAAGGAACACGAAAAAACCAGTGCGGGACTGGCGACATCTGTTTTTGACAAGGACGGACAAACCATTTACCAAAATAATTTTGGCTATGTAGACAAGGAAAAAAAGTTGGCGGTGGATGACAACTCAGTTTTCGAGTGGGGCTCTGCCACCAAGTTGACCGTCTGGGTCAGCGTCATGCAGCTTTGGGAAGAAGGCAAGATTGACCTTAAAACAGATATAAAAGAGTATCTGCCCAAGGATTTTCTCAAAGGCAAGCTCACATACGACAAGCCAATCACCATGCTGGATCTGATGAACCACCAAGCAGGCTTTGGAGACACGGGGCTTGCCAAGGGAACTAGTAAGAACTTGGGAGATACGCTCAAAAAAGTACATATCTATCAAGCCTATGAGCCGGGAACAGTGACAGCCTACTCTAACTTTGGGACGGCTCTGGCAGGATATATCGTCGAGCGGATTAGCAGACAATCTTATGCTGACTATGTCCACGAGCATATCTTTGAACCTTTAGATATGAGGCACACCGCTCTCTTACCCGATTTATCAGATAATCCCTATGTAGTAGAAAAACGTAAGGAAGTCAAAGGTTACACTAGAGACGGTCGGTTGATTGGCGAAGCTCCATATCTAATAGAAATGTACCCTGCTGGGCGAGCAACAGGAACCTTGGAAGATTTCAAGGCATTCGCTCAGGCACTCCTGCAAAAGAAGACACTTTTTAAGCGTTCAGAGACTTGGGACACCCTTTATACAGCAACCTCTAACTATCCTGATAGCGATCTTCCTACCAATGCTCATGGTTTTTGGAGTGACCTTTATCAAGACCAAGTTATCCTCGGGCACGGTGGTAATACAGCTGGTTTTTCATCAAGTTTGACCTTAGACTTAAAATCAGGTATCGCTGCTGTCATTTTAACGAACCAACTGGGCGAGAAAAATTATGTTGAGAAAATTCCCGAGCTGGTCTATGGGCAAAAGAAAGATGTTCCCAACAAAAAGAAAGAAGAACTCAAACCCGGCTTTTATCGTGACGCTAGTCAATTCTTTGGGCCTTTATCCATTGCGCGACTAAATATGGCGACCTTCTATATTGATAAAAATAGTGAAAATCGATTTTACTGGAGCTTGGAGAAAGTCGGTAAGCGAGAATTTATCAAGCGCCCAGTTTCTGATTACTTTAAACTATCTAACTGGGAAGTTGCCAAAGAATTCGGCAGTGTCATCCTATGGGGGTTAGCAATCTTCTATGCTCTTCTTAGTTTGGTATCTGCTTTACTGGTCAAGCTCTACCGGCTCCTTGCCAAGCGGACAAACCGCAAACCTGTGACACTTGCTTGGTCGCTCTGGCATTATCTGACTTGCGGACTTGTTTTGTCCACTGTACTCATAACCATTCTCATCGTGCAATATAATATGAACATCAGCGGCTCGCCAAATAACAGTGCTTGGCTCTATGTCATCTTTGCAATAACGGGTCTGCTGCTTCTTGCTAGTTCTGTTTTGCCAATTCTTCTGCGTTCAAAATTCCAAGTCAGCAAAAGCAGAAAAATCTTGACCTACTTGACCAGCAGCGCTTCACTTATCGTCGTTCTCAATATCCTTTATTGGGGCCTGTACCAATGGTGGGCACTTTAATAGAAAGGTAAGTATCATGAAAACATCATTTTTGAAGAGCACTGTGGCGCTGCTGACTTGCGGCTTGCTCGCTTTTGGAGTAGCGCAAGTTCGAGCCGATGAGCAAAAATTGCCGTCGGGGACATCTTACGACCAAATCGGACAGAAGATTGAGGATTATTATCAGAAAAACGAGAAAACCAGCGCAGGACTGGCAACATCTATTTTTGACAAGGACGGTCAAACCATTTACCAAAATAATTTTGGCTATGTAGACAAGGAAAAAAAGTGGGCGGTGGATGACAACTCAGTTTTCGAGTGGGGCTCTGTAACGAAATTAACCGTCTGGGTCAGCGTCATGCAGCTCTGGGAAGAGGGGAAAATTGACCTAAAAACCGACATCAAAGAGTATCTGCCCAAGGATTTTCTCAAAAGCAAGCTCAAATTTGACAAACCCATTACCATGCTTGATCTCATGAACCACCAAGCAGGCTTCGCAGATGTTGACTTGGCCAAAAATGAAGACAAAGACCTAGCCCATACGCTACAAAAGGCGCCGATTATTCAAGCCTATGAGCCGGGGACAATAACTGCTTATTCCAATTTTGGAACGGTGCTTGCTGGCTACATCGTCGAGCGGATTAGCGGACAATCTTACGCTGACTATGTGCACGAGCATATTTTTCAGCCCTTAGGTATGAAGCACACCGCTATTTTGCCCGATTTTTCGGATAATGACTATGTGGTCGAAAAACGCAAGGAAATCAAGGGCTACACCTCAGACGGTCAGCTGATTGGCGAGGCAAACAAGCCTAATCCTTACTATCCGAGCGGGCGAGCAACAGGAACTTTGAAAGACTTTAAGACCTTTGCCCAAGCACTCCTGCAAAAGAAGACACTTTTTAGGCGCGCGGAAACTTGGGACACCCTTTATACGGCGACTTCGACTTTTCCTGATAGCAAACTCCCAATCAATGCTCACGGATTTTGGAGTGACCTTTATCAAGACCGCGTTATCCTCGGTCACGGTGGTAATACGGCTGGCTTTTCATCCATATTAACTTTGGATTTCAAATCAGGTATCGCTACCGTCATTTTAACCAATCAACAATACGAAAGTAACTATCTTAAAAAAATTCCTGAGCTGATTTATGGAAACAAGGCAACTACTTCAGAGAAGATAAAAGCAGAGTTTAAACCGGGCGTTTATCGCTCAAGTCGCGTTTTCACCAATGCCTTATCAATCACGCGCATTGCTCCGCCAATAACTAACTATCTTGAGAAAAATAGTAAATTTGTCACTCAAAAATACTGGGAATTGGAGAAAAACGGCAAGCAAGAACGGCTGAAATTGCCTATCGCAGACTACCTTAAACTTTCCACATGGGATGTAGTCAAGGATTACGGCAGTCTCGTCTTGTGGTGCCTCGCTGCTTTCTATGCCCTCCTCATCCCTGTATCTGCTTTACTGGTCAAACTCTATCGGCTTCTTTTCAAGCGGAAAAATCACAAACTTACACCGCTTGCTTGGTCGCTCTGGCAATACCTGACTTGCGGGTTCATTCTATCTACCATGCTCCTGCTTTACTTCTTTATCCAAAGCGTCCTGAGTCTACATTCCTCACCAAACAGCCGTGTTTGGCTTTCTATGGGCTTTGCAGCTGTGGGAGTTAGCCTCCTGGTTAGCCTTATTGCCTCATTCTTCCTGCGCTCAAAATTCCAAGTGAGCAAGGGTCGAAAAATCTTGACCTACTTGACCAGCAGTGCTTCACTTATCGTCGTTCTCAATCTCCTCTACTGGAGCCTATATCAGTGGTGGACGCTCTACTAAAAGAAAGGAAAGTTATGACCCATTCTCAAAAAATCGAAACAATGATTCAAAACGGCTCCGACCAACTCTACACCGTTTGCTATCCCAATCCTGACAAGGAAACGATTATCCTGCTGCACGGTGGACCGGGAACGCCTGATGACTTCAAGCTCTTTATCCCTAAGCTCGAAAAAGATTATCAACTGATTGTCTTTCACCAGCGGGGAACGAGGAAATCGCCCTGTCCGAGTGGCGACTACAGCATGGAGGCCTACATTGCAGACATCAACACAATCGCCGACCACTTCAATGTAGATAAATTTCACCTTTTGGGGCATTCCTGGGGTGGATTGTACGCGCAAATCTACGCCAGCAAAATCCCTGAGCGGCTCCTTAGTCTCTTTCTTTCCTCGCCGGGAACAGGCACGGGCAAGCAGTGGAAACAAATGGAAAAGGAAATGATGAATTACAATAAAAATCACTGCACGACTATCGAATGGCTGAAAATGGGAATCTATTCTCTGCTGGGAGGTCTTGGCAGTTCCAAGGCTTCGCAGGCTCTCTATCGTCAGGTTGCTCGCAATTACAATGCCGACTATCCAGCCTTTCGCGATGTGACGTTTAACTTGAGCAATGTTTCAGTCCGGGCAGGCAATCAGACAAGAAAGGAAATTATGGCCTATCCTCTCTTGCCCCGCCTAGAACATCCTGCTTTTCCTATTACCGTGACTTTCGGTGACAATGATATTTTTGGTGCCAGCATGCACTTTGTCATCAGCCGCTATCCCAGCGCTCAGGTGTTCACGATTAAAAACAGCGGCCACTTTCCATTTTTCCACAATCCAGAAGACTACTTTGCTATCTTGCACCAGCATTTTGGAGCATAAAAAAGAACCTATAAAAGCGAGTACGCTTTTATAGGTTTTGTTTATTCTTTTCGTTTTTTCTTGACAGGCATTCTGGCTAAATCCCGCAAAACAAAATAAGCAAGAAAGGTCATGCCAATGCCGACGAAAATTTCGCTAGGCAGCTGGAAAATCTTGAAAGCCGCGAGAGTCAAAAGAATGAGCAAGACAACCAAGATAAGCACCAGCGTCACTACATTGAGTGTTCCGCGAATGCTAGGCGGAGCAGCAAAAATGTAAAATAAGAGAATGAGAATTCCCACAATCAAATAAAACATAAGCCTATTGTTTTTGTAAAGAAAAAGAGCAAAAACTCAAAACGTCTATCCGACTTTCTAAGTTCTTGCTCATTTATTATTCTTCATCAAAATTCTTTTTTGATTTCTTAGGCGGCTTGAGACGATTAATATCCCGCAAAGCCAAGACGGTCACTACGGATAGGCCAAATCCTACAAAATATTCAGCTGGCAATTGGAAAATCTGAAAAATGCCTAAGCCGAATAAGATAATCAAGGCCACAATCAGTAAAACCATGGTCACAGCATTAACAGTGCCTTTAATACTGGATGGAACAGCAAAAATGTAGAAAAAGAGGATTAAAATCCCAATGATAAGATAAACCATCTTGCTGCTCCTTTCCTTTTTAATTATTCAGCTGCAGCTGATTTTTTCTTTTTATTGGCTTTTTCGCGTTCTTGTTTGTTCAAAATTTGCTTGCGCAGACGAATAGATTCTGGCGTTACTTCCATGTATTCGTCGTCATTCAAGAATTCCAGAGATTCTTCCAAGGTCAAAATGCGCGGTGTCTTGATGACTGCTGTCTGGTCCTTGGTAGCAGAACGAACGTTGGTCATCTGCTTGGCTTTGGTGATATTAACAGTCAAGTCATTTTCACGAGAGTTTTCACC
>CAUSOG010000022.1:0-38891 GCA_963533195.1 uncultured Streptococcus sp.
TTAGCCCTGTTCAATACAGAACTAAATCCTTTGGATAAATAAATTGTCTAACTTTTGGGGGGCAGTACACTGCTGTAAGTGACAAAGGGGTTTTTTATTAGTCAATATGCCATTGCGTGGCCAGCCAGTCGGCAAAGGCACCATAGCGCTTTTTGAGGGCTTCATGATGCCCATAAGGGTCAAAGATGGAGCACGTGGTAAGGATTTCTTTCTGAATCAAGCGATGAATTTCTTCAGCATAGAAAGGAGCCTTGGAAAGTCGGTTCGAGTGATTCGCACCTTCTGTCTCTCCATTCTGCAAATAGACCAGACAGTCCTTATTTTTCAAGTCCTGGGTCTGGCAATAGTCGGTAAAACCTGGGTACCAAAAGGAACCGCAGATAGAAAAGATGCAGGGGATCTTGCAGTCGCTATAGAGACTGTAAACAGCCGCTAGTCCACCGAGAGAGTAGCCACCATAGGCAATTCTCTTGTCATCCAGTAGGTAGTGCTGTCTGATTTCGGCTAATATACCGTTGAATAGTTTCTGATGGTAGCTATCCGCTTTGCCGCCAAAATCAGGATTGCCAGGCTTTAGAGCATTGGCTTTCCAGGGTGTATAATCGTCCAGCCTGTTGTTTGATATCAGTCCGATTAAGATTACCGATGAAGAAATCCTGCTCAGGTAGTTTAGCTGTCCATCATTTAGCAAGATTGCTGGATAAGGTCGTAATCCGTCATAATCTTGGGGCAGGGCAATATTGACAGTGATCCCCTCCCAGACAAAGGTCTTATTTATTGACAAAGTCATTGATTTTCTCAAGTGAGTCAATTACAGCAGGACCATAATCCATAAACTCATCATAGGAGATGGTCATGATCTTCTGATTTTTGACCGCTGGTACATCTTCCAGAACTGGATTGGCTTTCATTAGATCAACTGCTTGCTCATCCATGGCCTTGTTGCGGTCGCTGGTTACGTAGATGATGACTTCAGGATCCATAGAGACCAGATTTTCCAAGGTCAAGTCAGAGGTTCCAGTCGCTACATTGGTATAGCCGAGCTGGTTAAGCAGGCTCTCCTGCAGGGCAGATTTATAGGCACCGAAAGTCTCATCGTTGTAGGCACACATGATGAGCGCTTTTTTCTTTTCCCCTTGACTAGCCTTATTGGTCTTCTTGACACTGTCAATTCTTGCCTGCAGTTGGTCAGCATACTGATTGGCCTTGTCTTGGACATTAAAGATGGTTCCTATATTCTTGACATCTTCAACGATATTACCTAGATCTTGCTTGGTATTGGACAAGGAAGCCTTCTGTGTATAAACAGGGATTTTGTTTTCATTCCAGGCACTGACTGTCCCCAGAGACTTCTCGGAAAACATCATGTTTCGGCCAAGAAGAGCGTCTGGCTCATAGGATAGCACAGTTTCCTGTGATACGGTTTTCTTGTCGCCGACTTGTGGAATGGTGGCAATATCAGCCTTGTATTTATCTGTGACATCATTGTCTGGATTGAGCATACCGGCGATCTTGTCTTTCAATCCTAGTTCAATCAAGATTTCGGTCGTCGAAAGGTTGTTGGTGATGACCTTTTCCGGTGCCTTTTCAAAGACCTGATCAATCTCCTTACCTTCGGCATCGTAAGTTTTGATTGTCACTGGATATTTTGTCTCTGCTGTGCTCTTTTTCGCGCTTTCTGTTTTGGAGGAAGATTGTGAAGTTGAGCTTTCTTTCGTACTTTCCTTAGATGAAGAATTGCAGGCTGCCATTGTCAGTGCAGCAGTTGCGACGAGTAAGATACTGAGTGTTTTTTTCATATTGCCTTCCTTTCTTGGGCTTGGAGCTTGTATAGATAAAGCTGAGAGCAGGCTCTTATAGATACTGAATCATGGCCTGTCGATCCTTGGTCCAGATCACTTTGCTCTGAATACCGTAAACGGCTTGCAGTGAATCATGGGTGATGGCCTCCTTTGGAGCGCCTTGGTATGCAATCTCACCTCCCTTCATGAGGTACAAATAGTCTGAATACCGACAAGCCAGTTGGATATCGTGTAAAACAGCCAAAACATTGATGTTCAGGTCTTTGACGATACGCAGCATATCCAGCTGGTATTTGATATCCAGATGATTGGTCGGCTCGTCTAGGAGCAGCAGGCTTGGCTGCTGGGCCAAAGCACGTGCCAGCAGGACTCTTTGCTTCTCACCACCAGACAGGGATAGATAGGTTCTCTCTCCCTTGTCTAGCATGTCTACCTGCCTCAAGGCATGACGGACGAGGGCATAGTCTTTTTCGCTCTCTTTTTGAAAAAGGGACAGATGCGGCGTCCTACCCAGCATGACGATTTCTTGGACAGTGCAGTCAAACTGAAGATGGTTAAACTGAGTTACAACGGCTATTTTCTGGGCTGCTTTTTTTATGCTGACCTGTTCAAGTGGCCTACCGTTTAGATAAATGTTCCCGCTGTCGGGTTTGATTTGGCGGTAGATGGTTTTGAGCAGACTAGTTTTGCCGCTTCCGTTTGGCCCTAAAATGGTATGAAACTGATTTCCCTCGACCGTGAGTGAAATCCCTCTTAAGATTTCTTTTTGGCCGACAGCATAGTGGATATTTTGGCAAGTTAGATCCATATCAGCTGCTTACCTCCTTTCGGCTTTTGGCTACAATGTAGATAAAGAAGGGTGCGCCAACCAAAGCGGTAAAGATCCCAATCGGCAGCTCGGCATTTTTGACCAAAATTCGAGCTAAAACATCTGCCCAGACAAGAAAGAGAGAGCCGAGCAGGGTAGCGATAGGAAAGAGCCTTTTGTAGTTGGTACCGACTAATCTTCGAGCAATGTGCGGAGTGATTAGTCCGACGAAGCCGATAATGCCGCAGCAGGCAACCAGCACCGCAGTCATTATTGCGACAACTGTGATATAGAGGAACCAGTAAAAACGCAGAGGTACCCCCAGTGTCAGAGCTGCTTCGTCCCCCATCATCATAGTATTGAAAGTACGATACTGGGAACAGAAAAACAAAAAGGAGAGACCAACAACAAGAGCCGGCAAGGCAAGATCTGACCAAGAAGTTCCGGCCAGTGAGCCCATAGTCCAGAACTTGATTGTCATAAGGCTGTCAGCATTAGCACCGACAGAAATGATAAAGTTGGAAAAGGCGATAAAAAGGGCATTTACAACTGTTCCTGATAAAATCAGACTGCTTGTCGTCATTTTTCCCTGCATGGATGCGATAAAAAGGACCACGGCTGATGCCAGAATGGCTCCTATAAAGGCACCTGTGCCAGTAATGGATTTGAGCCCTAAGATAATGCTCAGTGTGGCTCCGAAGGTTGCACCCGCTGAAATTCCTAGGATATAAGGCTCTGCGATGGGATTGTTGACAGTAGATTGCATGACGCTACCACAGACAGAAAGGCCAGCACCAGCTAGGATTCCCAAGAGCACTCTTGGAACCCGCATGTTCCAAACAATAGCGATTGTAGACGGCGATAGTTTGCCTGTGCCAAGGGAAAAGCCGAGCTTGCTGAAAATAATCTGGTAAGTATCCTGTATATCAATAGTGACCGATCCCAAAGATACAGCTAAAAAGAGGGAGAAAGCCAGAAAAATGGTGAGAAGCAAGAGTAGGCAGAGATAGCGAGAAAAACCGTGATTTTCTGACCTTTTGAAGAGCATCCAGACCTCCTTAACAGCAAAGATTAGAATTTTTAGACAATTTCATAAAAAATTATAACATTTTTAAATCAGAAGGGCAAGAAGGGATAAAAACCTCTGATATGATAAGGTGTTTAATGACGCTTTCTATTGGTAAAAAATTTTTTCTCTTTTCAGTGATGAAAACATCTTTCTGGTGTAAGAACTGGTTAGAGCGGATCAATTGAGTTCTTCGGAATGTCTCTGACAGATGACGTCATTGGAGGAAAAACAGGTGAACCTAAATGACTTAGTATAATTACTAGGAAACAAGAAAAAACGACAGAAACTTTTCTATCGTTTTTTGAAATTATAAATGCGTAAGGACTAAGAGAGCTATAATGATGTTCAAAACCTATTTGAGCTAAAGAAGAGTGAGAAGCGGTCACTTTATTCAATTTTCTCATTAATCAAAAATGTGATGCCTGAAAGCCTCCGACAATGATAGCTAAAATAGGCAGATGGCTTTTGCCAAGCCCAATAATCATTCAAGACATAATATAGGCTTATAAAATTCTATTCAAAATACAACAAGTCCTTGCTAGTTTCGGTGAAGAGTTCAAAACCATTCTTAGTGACATGGCCGCAGTCTTCGATGCGGACACCGACCTTGCCAGGGATGTAGATACCAGGCTCAACAGAGAAGCACATGCCTTCTTCGATGACCATGTCGTTGCCCTCCATGATAGATGGAAATTCGTGAACATCCATACCGATACCATGGCCGAGACGATGGTTGAAATACTCACCATAGCCCGCTTTTTCAATGACTTGCCGAGCGGCACGGTCTACTTCATGAGCTGTGACACCTGGCTTGATAAAGTCAAGAGCAGCTTGTTGGGCTTCCAATGTCAGATGGTAGATATCTTTTTTGAACTGGTTCGGCTGGCCAACAGCAACAGTCCGCGTCATATCGCTGGCATAGCCATTAACCATACAGCCGAGGTCAAAGAGCAAGAGGGCGTTATTTTCGACTTTATTGGCACCGGGAATGCCGTGCGGATTAGCTGCATTATTTCCCGTCAGCACCATAGTTTCAAAGCTCATCTCATAGCCTTCTCGCTTGATGGCAAAGTCAATCTGAGCGATGATATCCGTTTCGGTATTGCCAAGTGAGATATTGTCAAAACCGATATTAACAGCCTTGTCAGCATATTGGCCAGCTACCAGCATTTTCTGGATTTCATCGGCAGACTTAATCAGGCGCAAGCGGTTGACGTAAGGAGTCAGGTTGGTAAATTCTGCACTATCAAAGACAGTTTTCAATCCATGATATTTGGTCAAAATCAAGTTATCAAACTCAAGAGCGACAGTCTTGAAGGAGTGAGCCGGCAGGGCAGCTTTAATCTTATGCCAAGGATTTTCGGAGTCCATATAGCCAAGGACTGAAAAGGGAACAGCTCCTGAAGCACGCTCAACTTCTAGAGCAGGCACAAAGAGCAGGGGCTCATGGTTAGGATAGACAAACAAAAACATTTGCCGCTCATGCGGGTCGCTGTAGAAACCAGTCAGATAATTGATAGTGACTGGATCAGACAGGACAGCAGCATCTAGCTTCTCATTCTCGAGATAGTGGGTGATTTGTTGAATTTTTGTCATGGTCACAACCTTCTTTCTATGCCTCTATTTTGGCAAAAAATGTCAAAAAAAGCAAGACTTTTCAAAAACTTATCAAAATACTTGAAAGTGTTTACAAGAAGTGATAAAATGGTGAATGTAGGAAAGTGAAAACGATATTTTCAATAGAAGAAAGGAAACTATATGAACACAGACGACACAGTAACCATTTATGATGTCGCCCGTGAAGCGGGAGTTTCGATGGCGACAGTCAGTCGGGTAGTGAATGGAAACAAGAACGTCAAAGAAAACACACGTAAAAAAGTTTTAGAGGTCATTGATCGTCTTGACTATCGTCCAAATGCAGTAGCACGTGGACTAGCCAGCAAGAAGACTACAACCGTCGGCGTTGTCATTCCAAATATTACCAATAGCTATTTCTCAACTCTGGCAAAAGGGATTGATGATATTGCTGAAATGTATAAATACAATATTGTCTTGGCTAACAGTGATGAGGACGATGATAAGGAAGTATCCGTTGTCAATACTCTCTTTTCTAAACAGGTGGATGGCATTATTTTCATGGGCTATCATCTGACAGAGAAAATTCGCTCAGAGTTTTCACGTTCGCGTACACCGGTCGTTTTGGCAGGTACTGTTGATGTGGAGCATCAGCTTCCGAGCGTCAATATTGACTACAAGCAAGCAACGGTTGATGCTGTAGAATTACTAGCTAAGCGCAATAAGAAAATTGCCTTTGTCAGCGGACCGCTCGTAGATGATATCAACGGAAAAATCCGTCTATCCGGCTATAAAGATGGCTTGAAGAACAAGAAGCTTTCATACAGCGAAGGCTTGGTTTTTGAATCAAAATATTCTTATGATGATGGCTACCACTTGGCAGAGCGTGTTATTGCTTCCAAATCAACTGCAGCTTTTGTCACAGGAGATGAGTTGGCAGCAGGCCTCTTAAATGGTCTGTCTGATCAAGGAATCAAGGTTCCAGAAGATTTTGAAATCATTACCAGTGATGATTCGCAAGTAGCTCGTTTCACTCGTCCTAACCTTTCCACAATCGGTCAGCCTCTTTATGACATCGGCGCTATCAGTATGCGCATGCTGACTAAGATTATGCATAAGGAAGAATTGGAAGAACGCGAAGTTCTCCTAGCTCACAGCATTAGCGAGCGTAAATCAACTCGGAAATAAGCGGTGATCTGCAAGTCTGATTAGGAACTTCTCTGAGCTTGAAAAGCGAGCGAAGAGACTAAGTCGATGACTGCTTTAAGAGATTTTCATGACTATGAAGCGAGGCTGAGGTGTAGTACCTCAGCTTTTTTGTGTTTCCATTTAGCTAGGGGTACTTTTCTAAGCCTTATCAGGCTTTGGATGGATTTTTTACCCCATTTGCCCTTGTGGATTTCCTTTTTATTTTATTTTAGGTATAATAGGAAGTATGAAAGTATTACTGTATCTTGAAGGAAAGTCCGTTTTGGAGAAATCAGGAATCGGCCGAGCCCTCCAGCATCAGATGCATGCCTTGGATTTGGCTGGGATTCCTTATACGACGGACGTTTTAGGAGATTATGATGTGGTCCACATCAATACCTATGGTCCCCGTAGCTTGCTTCTTCTGCATGCTGCCAAGAGGGGCAATAAAAAAGTGATTATGCATGGGCATTCGACCAAGGAGGACTTTGAAAATTCCTTTATTGGATCCAATCTCTTTGCTCCGCTTTTTGGTAAATATCTGACTCACATGTATAAAAAGGCGGATTTCATTATCACACCGTCGGAGTATTCCAAGCAGCTGATCCAGTCCTATGGGGTCACTACACCCATGGTGGCTGTGTCAAACGGTATTGACCTGCCTAAGTATAAGAAAGATGCTCGCAAGGAAGAAGTTTTTAAAAAGTATTTTAAGATTGAAGAAGGGCAGAAGGTGGTCGTCTGTGCTGGCCTTTATTTCCGCCGCAAGGGGATTGAGGATTTTGTAGAGGTTGCCCGCAGGATGCCTGATGTGCGCTTTATCTGGCTGGGCTCTATCAATCTCTGGCTGATTCCGCGCAAGATTCGCCGTCTGGTTCTCTTTGACCATCCTGATAATGTTGAATTCCCTGGCTATTTTAAGGGAGCGGTATTTCAGGGAGCCATGTCTGGAGCAGATGCCTTCTTTTTCCCGTCCTATGAGGAAACTGAAGGAATTGTTGTCCTGGAAGCCTTGGCTAGTGAGCAGAATGTTGTGTTGCGCGATATTCCAGTTTATCATGGCTGGGTGGATGAGCGTTCAGCCGAGCTCTGCAACAATGTAGATGAGTTTGTCCAGTCTCTGAGAAATATCCTAGATAAAAAGGTGGACAAGCGTGAAGCAGGTTATCAGGTGGCTAAAAGCCGGTCCATTGACGATGTCTCAGGTCAGTTAGTTGAGGCTTATCAAACAGTTTTGGAGATGTAAGATGCGTATTGGTCTTTTTACAGATACCTATTTTCCTCAGGTTTCTGGGGTTGCTACCAGTATTCGGACTTTGAAGACGGAGCTGGAAAAACTAGGTCACACGGTATTTATTTTTACGACGACGGACAAGGATGTCAATCGTTATGAGGATTGGCAGATTATTCGGATTCCCAGCGTACCTTTCTTTGCCTTTAAGGACCGAAGAGTGGCTTACCGAGGCTTTTCTCACGCCTTAGAAATTGCCCGTCAGTACCAGCTGGATATTATTCATACCCAGACTGAGTTTTCACTAGGGCTGCTGGGGATTTGGATTGCCAAAGAGCTGCGGATTCCGGTAGTACATACCTATCATACCCAGTATGAGGATTATGTGCACTATATTGCCAAGGGGATGGTCATCCGTCCTAGCATGGTCAAGTACATCGTCCGTGGTTTCATGAGTGACTTGGATGGGGTTATCTGCCCTAGCGAGATTGTTTATGACCTTTTGGTTAATTATAAAATCGAAGCAGAAAAACGGGTGATTCCGACAGGGATTGAGCTGGCGAAGTTTGAGCGGCCGGAAATTTCGCGTGAGGATATCAAGAAACTCCGTTTCAAGCTAGGACTGGCTGAAGATGAGATTATGCTGCTCAGTCTGTCGCGAATTTCTTATGAAAAGAATATTCAGGCTATCGTTGAGGCGATGCCTGCTGTCCTTGAAGAAAATGACAAAGTCAAGCTAGTCATTGTCGGCGATGGTCCCTATGCAGAAGACTTGAAAGAAATGGTTGCCAAGCTTCAGATTGAAGAAGCTGTCATCTTTACGGGGATGATTGCTCCTAGTGATACGGCCCTTTACTATAAAGCTGCGGATTTCTTTATATCCGCCTCAACCAGTGAGACTCAAGGTCTGACTTATCTGGAAAGCTTAGCCAGCGGCACGCCGATTATTGCCCATGGCAATCCTTATCTGGATAATGTTATCAGTGACAAGATTTTTGGAACCCTTTATTACCAAGAGCGGGATTTATCAGGCGCTATTTTAGAAGCAATTATTGCGACACCTGATATGGATGAGCAGAAGTTAGCAGACAAGCTCTACGAGATTTCAGCGGAGAATTTTGGTCGCAGAGTCTATGAGTTTTATCTGGATTTGACCATTTCCAAGGACTTCCATAACGAGCTCAGCCCAGAAGAAAGTGCTGCCAAGCGTCTGGCCAAGACAGTGGCCTATCTGCCTGGCAAGGTCATTTCTCTACCAATCAACGGCTCCGTTCGTATCCTCAAAGCTTCGAGTAAGCAAGTGAAAAAAATCAGGAATATTACTAAATTATTAGAATAGAAACATGCCTTGCATCATTGCGGCAATAGCTATTTATGCAAAGTTTTGTTTAGAAATAGAGGAGAAATCTTATGAAAAAATATCTCAAACAGCTGCCTTTGTTGCTTTTGTTCTATGGCATTGTCGTTGGTTCGGGCTTGATTTGGGAACAAATTTGGCAATATTTTATAAATAATACAGAAAGTATGGGAAGCGATTTGAGCTGGCTTTCTAATCTTAATTTATTTTATTATGCTGTGCTGCTTCCTTTGAGTGGCGCAGTGATTGTTTATATAAATACTCGAATGCAAGGCTTTTCACTGCCCTTTCTTCTTTTGATTCCAGGGGTTCAGTATTATTACCTATTCAAAAACTTTTTTGACGGACTATTTTACTCAGGAGACGAGATTTATAATCCAATCACTTCAACGCTTTATAATGCTAGGGATATTCATGTCTTGTTATTCCTTTCTTTGGGAGGAATGCTTTTGGCAAAGCAACACCGTAAAAAACGTCAAGCAGCTATCTTGAGTCAAGAGGCTCTCAATCGTTTTTCTGGTTTTGATGGTCAATAGCTCTTGCAAATTTCTCCAATCGTGCTATAATGTTTTCTAGAGACAAATCACCTGCAGGAAATCTTTTAGAGAGCGCGTGGAGCTGGAAATCGCGTAGAGGATGCAGTTGGGACTACTCTATTAGCTTTTATGCAAACATAAAACGGTGGCTACGTTAGAGCCGATTCGAGGTGTGAGTCTTTTGACTTACATAAATGAAGGTGGAACCACGTTGCGACGTCCTTTTATGGATGTCGTTTTTCTTTTGTCAGAAGGAGGGAGAATGGCGCTTTATATGATTGGCGGATCGCCTTGTAGTGGGAAGTCAACAATTGCTTCACTTCTTGCTAGACAGTATCAGCTGCTTCATATCAAACTGGATGATTTGGTAGACGAGATGATGAGTCAAGCAAGTGCAGACTCACAGCCGATTTGCCTTCTTAGACAGGACAGAAATCCGGAACAAATCTGGATGAGAAATCCAGAAGAGATGGCAGATGAAGAATGGCGCTTTTATGAAGAGATTTTTCCTTATGTAAAATCTTACTTGATAAAAAATCAAGATAGACCTCTCTTGGTGGAGGGGGCAGGACTTTTGCCTCACTTGGTAAAGGAGCTTGAATGCCCAGTGCCCTCTTATCTATGCTTGACTCCGACAGCTGATTTTCAGAAAAAGCATTATAGACAGAGAGAATGGGTTCCTTATGTCTTAGAGGGAACAACCAATCCTGAGCAAGCTTTTGAAAACTGGATGCAGCGAGACATTCTTTTTGCTCAAATGGTTCGTAAGGAAGCGATGAAATTAGGTTATTCTAGTCTCATGACAGATGGTCGTCAATCAGAAAAGCAGACTGCGGAAGAGATTGCTCGAATCTTTAAATTGTCCAATATAAATAGAATAGATATTAAAGGAGAAAACACATGATTAAGATTACTTTCCCAGATGGCGCTGTTCGTGAATTCGAGTCTGGCGTGACAACTTTTGAAATTGCTCAATCTATCAGCAATTCCCTAGCTAAAAAAGCTCTGGCTGGTAAATTCAACGGCAAATTGATTGATACGACGCGTGCCATCACTGAAGATGGTGCCATTGAAATCGTGACACCTGACCACGAAGATGCTTTAGATATCTTGCGTCACTCTGCAGCCCACTTGTTTGCGCAAGCAGCTCGCCGCCTTTTCCCAGATATTCACTTGGGTGTTGGACCAGCTATTCAGGATGGTTTCTACTACGATACGGACAATGAAGCAGGGCAAATTTCAAATGAAGATCTGCCTCGTATCGAAGAAGAAATGAAGAAAATCGTCAAAGAAAACTTCCCATCCATCCGTGAAGAAGTGACCAAGGATGAGGCGCGTGACATTTTCAAAAACGATCCATACAAGTTGGAATTGATTGAAGAGCACTCAGAAGATGAGGGCGGTTTGACCATCTACCGTCAGGGTGAATATGTGGATCTCTGCCGTGGGCCTCACGTTCCATCTACAGGTCGGATTCAAATCTTCCACCTCTTGAACGTGGCAGGAGCATATTGGCGCGGGAACAGCGACAATGCTATGATGCAGCGGGTCTATGGTACTGCTTGGTTTGACAAGAAAGACCTGAAGAAATATCTGCAAATGCGGGAAGAAGCTAAAGAACGTGACCACCGTAAGTTAGGTAAAGAGCTGGATCTCTTCATGATTTCTCAAGAAGTGGGTCAAGGTTTGCCATTCTGGCTGCCAAACGGTGCGACGGTTCGTCGCGAGTTGGAGCGCTACATCGTTGACAAAGAGTTGGCTTCAGGCTACCAACACGTCTACACTCCGCCTTTGGCCTCTGTGGAGCTCTATAAGACTTCTGGCCACTGGGAGCACTACCAAGAGGATATGTTCCCAACCATGGATATGGGTGATGGAGAAGAGTTTGTTCTTCGTCCCATGAACTGCCCTCACCACATCCAAGTCTTTAAACACCATGTTCACTCTTACCGTGAGCTGCCAATCCGTATCGCTGAGATTGGCATGATGCACCGTTATGAAAAATCTGGTGCCCTGACTGGTTTGCAGCGGGTGCGTGAAATGTCCTTGAATGATGGTCACCTCTTTGTAACGCCAGAACAGATTCAAGAAGAATTCCAGCGTGCGCTGCAGTTGATTATCGATGTTTACGCTGACTTCAACTTGACAGAATATCGTTTCCGTCTGTCTCTTCGAGACCCTCAGGATACGCATAAGTATTTTGATAACGATGAGATGTGGGAAAATGCCCAAACCATGCTACGAGCAGCCTTGGACGAAATGGGTGTGGACTACTTTGAAGCAGAAGGAGAAGCAGCCTTCTACGGTCCTAAACTTGATATCCAGGTTAAAACAGCCCTAGGAAATGAAGAAACTCTGTCAACTATCCAACTGGACTTCCTCTTGCCAGAGCGCTTTGACCTCAAGTATGTCGGAGCTGACGGTGAAGAGCATCGCCCAGTTATGATTCACCGTGGAGTTATCTCAACCATGGAGCGCTTCACAGCCATCTTGATTGAAAATTACAAGGGTGCTTTCCCGACTTGGCTGGCTCCGCATCAAGTGACTTTGATTCCTGTTTCTAACGAAGCCCATATTGACTATGCTTGGCAAGTGGCTAAAAAGCTGCGCGACAAGGGTGTCCGTGCTGATGTGGATGAGCGCAATGAAAAGATGCAGTACAAGATTCGTGCTTCACAAACTAGCAAGATTCCTTATCAACTCATCGTTGGTGACAAGGAAGTAGAAGACGGTACTGTTAATGTCCGCCGCTACGGTCAAAAAGAAACACATACAATACGAGTAGACGAATTTGTAGAGCAGATCTTAGCAGACATTGCCAACAAATCACGTGTTGAAAAGTAGAATTCATTAGATAGCGATTAAACCCGGGCAATTGGCTCGGGTTTAATTATTTTCTATCTGTAAGTAAAAATTTCTTTACTAATTATGTTAGCAAATTTGATCTTAATTCAAGTATTTATCCACATAATCATCAAAATCAGGATACTCATTTCGGTTCATAGCGTAGAGCATTTCCCCATAGAGAGGGTCGCTAGACAGGTCATCAGGTTCTAGAAGAGTAGCTATTTTCATATCATCATCTGGGAAAAGGATGGTGTAGTGATAGGTGTCACTGACAGTGATACTATAATATTTGGTATTATCTTGATAGCCTGTTCTATCTATCTTATAGTGAAATTCTTTATCACCTAGCTTGCCTGTTTTGTCATTGAAGACAATGTCAATGTCCTCTCCGTTTGCTTTCTGAGCCTTCCATTTTCCCTGGAAGCTGGTGTGCTGACCGCAGGCGCTGAGAAATATTAGTGTTAAGACAGTGATAAAAAGCCATGTTAGTTTTTTCATATCGTTCTCCTTGTCTATCCTTTGATATTATTCTACCACAAATATTAAAAATAAAAAAGCTGAGTTGGAAAAACTCAACTTTTGCACAGTAGATCTTTATTTGAGCTATCTATTCTGCAGCTTGAGCCCAGCGTTGAGATAGCTTGCGCGAGAAGCTGGAAATGGCGAAGTTAATCAGGAAATAGATGGCTGCTACTAATAGGTAGAGTGCGAAGACCTGTTCAGCTTCAAAATAGCGTCCCATTAGAATTTGAGTAGAACCAAAGAGTTCTTGGAGCGCAATAACAGAATAGAGCAGGCTGGTATCCTTAATCACTGTGACAAACTGAGAAATGATGGCTGGCAGCATTTTCCGAATAGCCTGAGGTAGGATGATGTAACGCAGAATCTGAAACTGAGTAAATCCTTGAGATAAGCCAGCTTCAGTCTGTCCTGGGTCAATGGCATTGAGACCGCCCCGGATAATTTCTGCCAAAGCAGCAGAAGTAAAGACAGTGAAGCTGATGATACCGGCTGGTGTTGACTTAATCTGAAAGACTAAAAAGATGGTGAAAATCCAGAGCAGGTTGGGTACATTACGGACAAATTCGATATAAATGCTGGCAATTAGCTTGAGCAGTTTATTTTTTCCGTTTCTCATGACTGCTAGAATAGTTCCAAAAATCGTTGATAGGACAATGGAAATGAAAGAAATTTGCAGTGTCAGCCAGAGTCCCTTAAGGATAAAGAGGAGGTTGTTTGTAGTTAAGACTTTTAAAATATTTTCCATAGAGACCTCCTTAGATACTGTAAGCTTGTTTATTGGCTTCCTCCACCCTACGTCCCCAGCTAGCGATTGGGAAGCAAAGGAGGAAGTAGAGCAGAGCAGCTCCGGCAAAGGCTGGGATGTAGTTGGAATTCAGAGCAGACCAAGACTTGGTCAAGAACATCAGATCCATACCAGAGATAATAGCGACGGTAGATGTATTTTTTATCAGATTGACAACTTGATTGATTAGAGGTGGCAGGATAATCCGAAAAGCTTGGGGCAAGATGATGTATCGCATAGTTTCGACATAGGTAAAGCCCTGAGAGAGTGCAGCTTCGGTCTGCCCGCGAGGAATGGACTGAATACCTGAGCGGATGACTTCGGCGATATAAGCACCGTGGTACAGTCCAACACAGAGGACCGCAGTCCAATAGATTGAGGGCATGATGGTGTAATTGCTGACTAGCGGAAGACCGTAAAAGACAATCACAAATTGCACTAAGAGTGGTGTATTCTGATAAAACTCAACAAAAACACGAGCTAGACCACGTAGAACTTTGTGCTTACCTGTGCTGATAGCTCCGAAGAAAATCCCTAGTAGAAGAGCCAAGGTCAGAGCACCGATAGAAATGGCTAAGGTAAAGAGAAATCCTTGGAAAAACTTGCCAAAGTCCGCAAAGTAGGCCTGCCAAGAAGAAATACTAAAACTCATGTGGTCTCCTTTCTAATCATCTGTTGAAGCAGATGGTTTTAAATTATATTTGTCATAAAGTTTCTGAAGACTGCCGTTTTCCTTCCATTTAGAGATTAGGCCATCTACATAGTCATTCAATTGAGTATTGGATTTTTTTGTTACCACACCGTAATCGGCTTTTTTGAAGCTATAATCCAGAATGTTTGACTTGGAACTTACATAGCCGGTTAGGATGGACTTGTCAACAGAGATGGCATCAATACGGTGAGCTCGCAAGGAAACAGCAAGTTCAGGGTAGGAACCTAACTCCACGTATTTGAAGTTGAGCTTTTTCTCTTGGGCGATTTCTTCCAGCAAGGTTTGGGTGATAGAGCCTTGGACGACACCGATAGTCTTGTTATTCAAGTCCTTGACGTCTGTAATTTTGCTGGATTTATTAACTAGAAAACCAGAAGCATCGGTGTAGTAAGGGGTTGTGAAATTATAGATTTCCTTACGCTCGTCTGTGATGGTAAAGGTCGCAATTACCATATCAACTTGTCCGTTGTCCAGAAGTGGTCCGCGGGTTTGTGCGGTAACTGGGACGTAGTTGATTTTGACGCCTAGTTCCTTGGCAATCTTTTTTGCAATATCGATTTCTAGACCGCTGTAAGTATTGCTATCAGGATTGAGGTAACCAAAGTTAGGTACATCCTGCTTGACACCGACATTGAGGACTCCACGTTTCTGGATGGCCTTGACCTGTTGGCTGGTACTGGAATCGGCTTGTGCAGGCGCGGCGTGAATCAAGCCTAGAGTCAGAAGGAGTAAGAGTAGGCTAATGAGTATTTTTTGTAGTTTCATAGGTCTTCTCCTTTTTAAGAAAGCACGTTATCACTCTCATGGTTGATAATTTTACTGAGAAACTGCTTAGCGCGAGGTTCGGTAGGATTGTCAAAGAAAGCATCAACATCAGTAGTATCCACTAGCACCTCACCGTCTGCCATGAAGATAATACGGTCAGCTACCTCACGGGCAAAGCCCATTTCGTGTGTGACCACAATCATATTCATGCCGTCTTTGGCTAATTTTTGCATAACAGCTAGAACATCCCCGATTGTTTCAGGGTCCAGAGCAGAAGTCGGTTCATCAAAGAGCAGGAGCTCAGGGTGCATGGCTAAACCACGGGCAATGGCAATCCTTTGCTTTTGTCCACCGGACAGCATGCCTGGGTAGGAGTCTTTCTTATCCCACATGTTGACAAATTCTAGATATTTTTGAGCGATTTTTTTAGCTTCTTGTTTATCCATTCCTAAAACTTTAATAGGCGCCAAGGTAACATTTTCTAACACTGTTTTGTGGGGGTAAAGATTAAAATGTTGAAAGACCATTCCGACTTCTTTGCGTAAGTTGACCAGATCTTTGGCAGCAGTGTTCGTGACCTCATGGCCATTGACAATCAAGCTTCCCTGGTCAATGCCTTCTAAAGCGTTGATTGTACGGATAAGAGTAGATTTTCCTGATCCGGATGGTCCCAGCAGTACGACTACTTGCCCTTTTTCAAAACTGAGATTGATATTGCGCAGAGCATGGTAATCTCCGTAATACTTTTCGACATTTTTAAATTCAACTAAAGCCATATCTTTCTCCTTTGTGTTAGATAATATGACATAGATTTTACCATAGAATAAATAAACTGTCAAATTGAATAAAAATGAGTATTTTCATTCAGAGAAAAATTTTTTTGGATGAGAATTGTCCATTTTCTACAAATGTGGAATAAAAATGGCTTGAATTAGTGTTTTTTAAGAAAACTTTGGTATAATAAGACTAGATAAATAAATAAAATTGGATTGGGAGTCTAGCTAGGCAAACTAGATTGCCTTTTGCACGTGTTGATGCAGGACGACTTAGCTGACTATGTCACAACTTTTCTATCATGGAGTTGATTCAATCCCAATCTTATGTTAAGGTGAACATATGAAGAAAATATTAGTTGTAGATGATGAGAAACCAATCTCAGATATTATTAAGTTTAATATGGCCAAGGAAGGCTATGAGGTTTTGACTGCCTTTGATGGTAAGGAAGCCTTAGAAATGTTTGAGGCAGAACAGCCAGACATCTTGATTCTGGACTTGATGCTGCCAGAAGTGGACGGACTGGAAGTTGCTAGGACTATTCGCAAGACCAGCAATGTACCGATTATTGTATTATCCGCTAAAGACAGTGAGTTTGACAAGGTTATCGGCCTTGAAATCGGTGCAGATGACTATGTGACCAAGCCTTTCTCAAATCGTGAGTTGCAGGCGCGCGTCAAGGCACTTCTTCGTCGGGCAGACCTTGTTGTGGAAAACCAAGTAGAAGAAAGTGGCCCGAACGAGCTGACCATTGGGGAACTGCAGATTTTGCCAGATGCTTTTGTTGCTAAGAAGCATGGCAAGGAGCTGGAGCTGACCCACCGTGAGTTTGAGTTGCTTCACCATTTGGCGACACATATTGGCCAGGTAATGACACGTGAGCATTTACTGGAAACAGTATGGGGCTATGACTATTTTGGCGATGTCCGTACAGTGGATGTGACTATTCGCCGCCTGCGTGAAAAGATTGAAGATACGCCAAGCCGGCCTGAGTATATCTTGACTCGCCGCGGAGTTGGCTATTATATGAGAAATAATGATTGAAGCAATTAAACAATTTGTGATTTCGGCGGATTTTGTCTTTGCTATCATTATTATCGGCTTCATTGTAGTTGTGGCCTTGCTTTTATTGGAAAATCGCCGGGATAACCAAAAGCTTGTACAGCTTAATCAAAAGGTTAAAGATTTGATTGCAGGTGACTATTCTGAAGTGCTGGACATGCAAGGGAGTCCAGAAATCACAGATATGACCAACAGTATCAATGATCTTTCAGAGGTCATTCGACTGACACATGAAAACCTTGAGCAAGAAACTAAACGCCTTTCCAGTATCCTGTCCTATATGACAGATGGCGTGCTTGCGACCAACCGCCGGGGGCAGATTATCACTATCAACGATATGGCAACCAAGCAGTTGGGAGTTAAGAGAGATGAGGTCCAAAATATGAGTATTTTGGATCTGCTTTCGATTTCAGACGAGTATGATTTGAGGGACCTGATTACCAATGTTCCTGAGCTGACGATAGATTCTCAGGATGAAAATGGTGAGTACTTGAGCTTGCGGGTTCGCTTTGCCTTGGTAAGGCGGGAGTCGGGCTTCATTTCTGGTTTGGTAGCTGTCTTGCATGACACGACAGAGCAGGACAAGGAAGAGCGGGAGCGTCGCCTCTTTGTTTCCAACGTCAGCCACGAGTTGCGGACTCCGCTGACCAGTGTTAAGTCCTATCTGGAAGCCCTGGATGAGGGAGCCTTGTCTGAGCCAGTAGCACCCGACTTTGTCAAAGTATCGCTCAATGAAACCAACCGCATGATGCGGATGGTGACGGACTTGCTTAGTCTGTCCCGTATTGACAATGAGACCAGTCATCTGGAAGTAGAGCTGACGAATTTCACAGCCTTTATCACTTTTATCCTCAATCGCTTTGACAAGATAAAAAATCAAGACGAAACCAAAAAATACGAGATTATCCGTGATTATCCGATAACACCGATTTGGGTGGAGATTGATACAGATAAGCTGACTCAGGTGATTGATAATATCATGAACAATGCCATCAAGTATTCGCCGGATGGTGGAACCATTACTGTTTCCATCAAGACAACAGATGAGCAGTTGATTCTCTCGATTGCGGATGAAGGTCTGGGAATTCCCAAGCAGGACCTGCCTAAGATTTTTGACCGCTTTTATCGAGTGGACAAGGCACGCAGCCGCGCACAAGGCGGAACGGGTCTGGGATTGGCTATTGCCAAGGAAATTATCAAGCAGCATCAGGGCTTTATCTGGGCTAAGAGTGAGTATGGTGTGGGCTCGACCTTTACCATTGTCTTGCCTTATGAGAATGATGGCGTCCGAGATGACGACTGGGATAATGAAGATGATATATAGAAAGTAAACATGACTAAAGGATTTCAATACAGTATTCTAGCGTCAGGATCAAGCGGTAACTGTTTCTATTTGGAAACGGATCAAAAGCGGATTCTGGTTGACGCTGGCTTATCAGGCAAGAAAATTACGAGCTTGCTGGGCGAAATTGGCCGCAAGCCTGAGGATTTGGATGCCATTTTAGTGACTCATGAGCATAAGGACCACATTCATGGTGTTGGTGTATTGGCTCGCAAGTATAATTTAGATATTTATGCTAATGAGGCCACTTGGAAGGCTATGGAAAAGGACTTGGGCAAGCTGGATGCTAGTCAAAAGCATATCTTTGAACTGGGCAAGACTAAGACCTTTGGAGACTTGGATGTGGAGAGCTTCGGAGTCAGTCATGATGCAGCCTGTCCGCAGTTTTACCGCTTTATGAAGGATGACAAAAGCTTTGTCATGCTGACGGATACGGGCTATGTCAGTGACCGCATGGCTGGAATTATCGAAAATGCCGATGGTTATCTGATTGAGAGCAACCATGATATTGAAATTCTTCGCAGCGGTGCCTATCCTTGGAGCCTCAAGCAGCGGATTCTGTCGGATATGGGCCACCTATCCAATGAAGACGGAGCGGAGACTATGATTCGGACTCTGGGCAATCGCACCAAGCGGATCTATCTGGGACATCTCAGTAAGGAAAATAATATCAAGGAATTGGCCCACATGACCATGGTCAATCAACTGGCTCAAGCCGATATGGCAGTTGGTCACGACTTTCAAGTCTATGATACCTCGCCTGATACAGCAACGCCTTTAACGAGTATTTAAACGCTAGACTGAAAGGTTTGGTTTTCTTGCTCTAGTGCGGTATCCATTAAAGATTTAAAAAGCAACGGTTTTATTTTGCAAAGGAGCTTGTATGCGACCAATTTACTTTGTGGTAGGTCTATTATCTTTAGGGTTGGGAGTTTTGGGAATTTTTCTACCTCTCCTACCGACGACACCATTTCTTCTCTTGTCCATTGCCTGCTTTTCGCGCAGTTCCAAGCGCTTTGAGAATTGGCTCTATCATACAAAGATGTATCAGACCTATGTGGCAGATTTTCGAGAGACGGGAACGATTTCCAAGGAGCGTAAGAAAAAGATTATCGTTTCCATCTATTTCTTGATGGGGATTTCCATTTTGCTAGCGCCTATTATTTGGGTTAAGATTGGACTGTTGGGTCTGACCGTTTTTATCACCTATTATTTGTTTAAAGTAATTCCGGATAAGGAATAGAAATCGCTGTCAGCAGGTGCGTTTGCGCCTGTTTTTTGTTATAATAGAGACTGTATATCTTTGGAAAGGAAAAGGCATCATGCTGCTTATCTGACTGAAGTCAGCATGATCTAAAATAGTAATGGAAAATTTGAAAAAAGCATTGCTGGAGCAGTTTGACTTGGTCTTCTCTGATGAGACCTTGTTGGAAACAGCTTTTACCCATACGAGCTATGCCAATGAGCACCGCCTCTTAAAAATTTCACACAATGAACGCTTGGAATTTTTAGGAGACGCTGTTCTTCAACTGATTATTTCGGAGTATCTTTATACCAAGTATCCTAAGAGACCAGAGGGCGATTTGTCCAAGCTGCGCTCTATGATTGTTCGGGAAGAGAGTCTGGCAGGCTTTGCCCGTGATTGTCAGTTTGATCAGTTTATCAAGCTGGGACGCGGAGAGGAGAAGTCTGGCGGCCGGAATCGTGATACGATTTTAGGAGATTTGTTCGAGGCCTTTTTAGGCGCCTTGCTCTTGGATAAGGGTGTGGAAGCAGTCAAAAGCTTTCTCTATCAAGTCATGATTCCCAAGGTGGAAGCGGGAGACTTTGAACGGGTGACGGACTATAAGACCAAGCTGCAGGAGTTGCTGCAGATTAATGGTGATGTGGAAATTGCCTATCAGGTCGTCTCTGAAACAGGGCCGGCTCATGCCAAAAATTTCGAGGTGGCTGTTCTCATCAATGGCCGCAAGTCCGGTCAAGGTCAGGGGCGTTCTAAAAAGCTGGCCGAGCAGGAAGCTGCTAAAAACGCATTTGAAAAGGAAAGTTCTTCATGTTTTTAAAGGAAATTGAAATTCAGGGCTTCAAGTCATTTGCTGATAAGACTAAAGTTGTCTTTGATCAGGGAGTGACAGCGGTTGTTGGGCCAAATGGTTCCGGCAAGTCCAATATTACGGAGAGCCTGCGCTGGGCCTTGGGAGAGTCCAGTGTGAAAAGTCTGCGGGGCGGCAAGATGCCCGATGTGATTTTTGCGGGAACAGAAACCCGCAAGCCACTCAATTACGCATCAGTGGTAGTGGTTTTGGACAACAGTGACCAATTTATCAAGGATGCTGCCAATGAGATTCGGGTGGAACGTCACATTTACCGCAGCGGTGACAGTGAGTATAAGATTGACGGCAAAAAAGTCCGTCTGCGCGATGTCCATGATCTTTTCATGGATACAGGTCTGGGACGAGATTCCTTCTCCATTATTTCCCAAGGGAAGGTTGAGGAGATCTTCAACAGCAAGCCGGAGGAACGCCGGGCAATTTTTGAAGAAGCGGCTGGAGTGCTTAAGTATAAGACACGTCGTAAGGAAACGGAAAGCAAGCTTAGTCAGACCCAGGATAATCTGGACCGTCTGGAAGACATTATCTACGAGCTGGAGAGCCAGGTCAAGCCCTTGGAGAAGCAGGCTGAAACTGCTAAGCGCTTCTTGAGTCTGGATGGCCAGCGCCGAGAGCTTTACTTGGATGTTTTGGTCGCTCAGCTGACAGCTAACAAGGAAAGGCTGACTCAGGCTGAAGAAGATTTAACGAGTATCCAGCAGGAGCTAGCAGCCTACTACAGCAAGCGCGATGAGCTGGAAGTTGAAAACCAAACCTTGAAGGCCAAGCGCCATGAGCTCAATCAAACTTTATCTGATGATCAGGCTAGTTTGCTGGAATTGACCCGCTTAATCAGTGATTTGGAGCGCCAGATTGATCTTTCTAAGTTGGAGTCCAGCCAGGCAGCGACGAGCCGTCGGGAAAATGAAGAACGTTTGGCTACTCTGTCAGAAAAACTAGCTCAGATAGAAAGCAACATAGAAGACAAGCAGGCTGAATTGAGCCAAATAGCTGCCAAACTGACTGACAATGAGGAGTCTATCGCTGCTTTGGAAGCAGAATTAGCAGACTTCTCAGATGATCCAGACCAGCTGATTGAACATCTACGTGAGCATTATGTCAAGCTCATGCAGGAAGAGGCAAATCTTTCTAATGACTTGACTTCTCTGGAGAGCCAGCTGGCTAGCGAGCTTAAATTGGCTGAGAGCAAGAAAGCAGAATTTGCCAAGCTTCAGTCTGATTTGGAGGCTAGCCAGACTCAGGAGCAGGCTGGTTTGGAGGAGTTGGAAATTGCTCGCCAAGCCCTCAAGACTCTACTAGCAGATTACCAGAGTCAGATCCAGTTAGTAGAGAAGCTAGAGGCTGATTATAAGCATCAGCAGACTAAGATGTTTGAGCTTTTGGACGACCTCAAAAACAAGCAGGCGCGTTCCAATAGTTTGGAAGCCATTCTTAAAAATCACAGTAATTTCTATGCTGGAGTCAAGAGTGTACTGCAGGAAGCAGGTCGACTGGGTGGTATTGTAGGAGCAGTTAGCGAAAATCTTAGCTTCGATCCCCACTATCAGACAGCGTTGGAAATTGCGCTGGGAGCCAGCAGTCAGAATATCATCGTAGAAGATGAGGCGGCTGCGACTCGGGCTATCGAATTTCTGAAGAAAAATCGAGCTGGCCGGGCAACCTTCCTGCCCTTAACAACCATTAAGCCGCGTCAGCTGCCTGACCATAACCGTGCTACGATTGAAAAAAGTGCTGGTTTTCTGGGACTGGCTTCTTCCTTAGTCAGCTATGATTCATCGTTAGACAGCATTTTTCAAAATCTGCTGGGAACAATCGCTATTTTTGATACAGTGGAGCATGCCCGAGCAGCAGCTCGCCAAGTACGCTATCAGGTTCGCATGGTGACTCTTGATGGAACAGAGCTTCGGACTGGCGGTTCTTATGCTGGTGGTGCCAACCGCAATAACAATACTATCTTTATCAAGCCGGAGCTAGATGCTTTGCTTGAGGAGATTAAGCAGAAAAATGTCAGCCTGAAAGAGCAGGAAGAAGCAGTGCAAATTCTGCAAAACCAGCTAAATCAGGCTAAGCAGGTATTGGAACAAATCAAGACAGACGGTGAGCAGGCTCGCTTGGCTGAGCAAAAGGCTAATCTAGCCTATGAACAGCTCGCCAAGCGCGTAGAAGAGCTCACAAGTCTGAAAAATCTACAGGAGCAAGAGTTGGCTGGTCAATCTGCTTTGGATATTTCAGAAGAGAAAGACCGACTCCAGACCCGCTTGACTGAGATTGAGCAAGAAAAAACGGACATCACTGCAGAAATAGAGCAGGTTAAGTCGAACAAAGATGCAGTTCAGGCTCGCTTTGAAAAGCTTTCCTCTCGTCTGGCTGAACTCAAGCTCCAGCGGACAGAGTTGACCTCCAACCAACGCTTTGAAAAGAATGACTTGGAACGCCTGTCCGAGGAAAAAGCCAGCCTTGAAAAAGAGCAGGCAACCTTGGAGCTTTTGATGGAGCAAAAGGAACAGTCCAGCCTGCAGAAGGTGGATATTACGATTCTGGAAGAACAATTAGAGACCGCCAAGCAAGAAAAGATTGAGCTGGATCAAAGACTGATTCGTCTGAAATTTGAGCTTGAAGATCTAGAAGGTCAGTCTGACGATATTGCCAGTCGTTTGGAGCAAGCTCGCCATCAAAATGAAGAATTGATTCGCCGGCAGGCTAAAGCAGAGGCAGAAAAGGATAAGCTCATGGATGTCATGCGCCGTCTGGCAAGCAATCTGACAGATGACTATCAGATGAGTTTCGAAGAAGCAAGCAGCCAGGCTCGTCCGTTAGAAAGTTTGCCAGCAGCTGAAAGTCAGGTGAAGGATCTGGAAAAAGCCATTCGAGCTTTAGGTCCAGTCAATCTGGAAGCAGTCGAGCAGTTTGAAGAAGTCAACAACCGTCTGAACTTCCTCAACGAGCAACGAGACGATGTTCTATCAGCCAAAAATCTGCTCTTAGAGACGATTGAAGAGATGAATGACGAAGTAAAGGAACGCTTTAAATCAACCTTTGAAGCCATTCGTGAAAGCTTCAAGGTGACTTTCCGCCAGATGTTTGGTGGTGGTTCGGCAGACCTGATATTGACGGAGGGAGACTTGCTGACTGCAGGTGTAGAAATCTCCGTGCAACCCCCCGGCAAGAAGATCCAGTCGCTTAATCTGATGAGCGGTGGCGAGAAGGCCTTGTCAGCTTTGGCTCTGCTCTTCTCTATCATCCGCGTTAAGACCATTCCTTTTGTCATCTTGGACGAGGTGGAAGCAGCGCTGGACGAAGCCAATGTTAAACGCTTTGGAGATTACCTCAATCGCTTTGACAAGGACAGCCAGTTCATCGTGGTCACTCACCGTAAGGGAACCATGTCAGCTGCAGACTCTATTTACGGAGTTACCATGCAGGAGTCTGGTGTTTCCAAGATTGTCTCGGTCAAGTTAAAAGATTTAGAAAGTATGTAACATGAGTATAAAATTAGTAGCAACGGATATGGATGGCACCTTTTTAGACAGTAAAGGTCAGTTTGATATGGACCGTCTCAAGCAAGTTTTGACTCGCTTCAAAGAAAAAGGCATGTATTTTGCCGTAGCTAGCGGGCGCGGCCTCTTGTCGCTGGAAAAGCTGTTTGAGGAAGTGCGCAATGAGATTATTTTTATTGCTGAAAACGGCAGTTTAGTGGAATTTCACGGCGAGGACCTCTATGAAGCGACCATGCCACGGGACTTTTATCTCAAGGTTTTTGATAAGCTGCAGGAATCTCCCTATGTCAATGCCAATGAGCTGCTTTTGACGGGCAAACGTGCCTGCTATGTCTTGGAGACTGTGGATCCGACCTATCTTTCTTTCAGTGCTCATTATAATGAAAATATTCAAAAAGTAGCCAGCTTGGCTGATATTGACGATGATATTTTCAAGTTTACGACCAATTTTGCTGAGGACCAAGTCGCAGCTGGTGAGGCTTGGGTCAATGAGAATATTGACGGAGTCAAGGCCATGACGACTGGCTACAAGTCCATTGACATCGTTCTGGATTATGTGGATAAGGGTGTTGCCATTGTTGAGCTGGCCAAGAAGCTAGACATAGATCTTTCTCAGGTTATGGTTTTTGGCGATAATCTCAACGATTTGCACATGATGCAGGTGGCTGGCTATCCGATTGCGACAGAAAATGCTCGCCCTGAGATTTTAGAAGTGGCCAAGGAAGTCATCGGTCACCATGATGCTCAGTCGGTTATCACTTACATGGAGGGATTATAATGGCAGATATAAAACTGATTGCTCTGGACTTGGATGGAACTCTTCTGACTTCAGACAAGAAGATTTCTGAGCGCAATTTAGCAGCTCTGAAAGCAGCTCAGGACAAGGGAGTTAAGGTAGTTCTGACTACTGGCCGCCCCCTTAAGGCTATGGACTTTTTCCTCCATGAGCTGGGAACAGACGGTCGAGAGGATGAGTACACCATTACTTTTAATGGTGGTCTTGTTCAGCGCAACACTGGAGAAATCCTTGATAAAACAGTTTTTTCTTATGATGATGTAGCTCGGATTTATGAGGAGACAGACAAGCTCCATATCCCTCTTGATGCTATCTGCGAAGGACTTGTCTATCAGATTCAGTCCGATCAAGACTCGCTTTATGCCCAGTTCAATCCTGCTCTGACCTTTGAGTCTGTTGATTTCAGCGACTTGTCCAGCCAGCAGACTTATAATAAATGTGTCACCGCTTATGCTCAAGAACCACTGGATGCGGCCATTGAGCAAATCTCTCCAGAATTATTTGCGCGCTATGAGATTTTCAAATCTAGAGAAATGCTGCTGGAGTGGTCACCAAAAAATGTCCATAAGGCCAACGGTCTGGAGAAACTGATTGCCCATTTAGGCATTGAGAGAAGTCAAGTCATGGCCTGTGGTGATGAAGCCAACGATCTGTCTATGATTGAGTGGGCTGGTTTGGGAGTGGCTATGCAGAATGCAGTAGGCATCGTCAAAGAAGCAGCCAATGTGGTGACACCTATGACCAATGATGAGGATGCAGTGACTTGGGCTATTGAAGAATATGTACTAAAGGAGGATTAGCCGATGGGATTATTTGACCGCCTTTTCGGCCGAAAAAAACAAGAACCACCGATTGAAGAAGTTGTCAAGGAAGCATTGGAAAACATTGGCGAGCTTGAAGAAGAAACAGCGTCTGTTCCAGAAGCAGGAGAAAATCTTGAAGCGGAAGCTGTTCAGTCCTATCAGGACGAGCAGCCACTTGATGACCAAATTTCGGATACAAAAGATAGTTTGGCTGATGTTGAAGAGCAGTTAGTAACAGAAGAGCTTGCATCTCAAGCTATCCAAGAAGAAAGCAAGGGGCCAGAGCATGAAAGAGAAGTTATTGCAGAAAATCAAGAAGTGGCTCAAGGAGCAACTCAGACTGAAGAAACTCTAGAAGAGCACCAGCCTGAAAGCAGTGACGAAACGGTAGAAGAACTTGTTGAACAAACAGACCTGTCAGATGAAGCATTATCTCATACTGAACATGAAGCTGCTTCTTATGACGAGGTGACAACTGATTCAATTAATGAGTTCGAGCTAGAAACAGAAGCTGGGCCACTAACAGAATCTGAACAGGTCGATCAATCAGCTGATGTTGCTGAAGAATCGGAAGCAGCCGTTACAGAAGAGCCTGCTGAACTTCCTCAAGAGGAATCCACTCAGGAAAAATATGACCGCAGCCTAAAGAAGACTCGGACAGGATTTGGAGCACGGCTCAATGCCTTCTTTGCTAATTTCCGCTCAGTAGATGAAGAGTTCTTCGAAGACTTGGAAGAGCTGCTCATCACTAGTGATGTAGGGGTTCAAGTGGCTTCCAGTCTGACTGAGGAACTACGCTATGAAGCCCGTCTGGAAAATGCTAAAAAACCAGCTGCTC
This sequence comes from uncultured Streptococcus sp., assembly GCA_963533195.1. Lineage (GTDB taxonomy): Bacteria > Bacillota > Bacilli > Lactobacillales > Streptococcaceae > Streptococcus. The sequence goes on from CAUSOG010000022.1 coordinate 26,420, forward strand.
TGCGCCAGTTGATTATTGAAAAATTAGTGGACATATATGAGAAAGATGGCCGCTTTAATGAAAAAATCAATTTCCAAAACGGTCTGACTGTCATGCTCTTTGTTGGTGTCAATGGAGTCGGTAAGACCACCTCTATCGGTAAACTAGCCTATAAGTACAAACAAGCAGGCAAGAAAGTCATGTTGGTAGCAGCAGATACATTCCGAGCTGGAGCAGTAGCTCAGCTGGCTGAATGGGGTCGGCGCGTAGACGTTCCAGTAGTGACGGGGCCTGAGAAGAGCGATCCTGCCAGCGTGGTATATGACGGCATGGAGCGTGCTCAGGCGGAGCAGGTTGATGTTCTTATGATTGACACGGCTGGTCGCCTGCAAAATAAGGACAACCTCATGGCAGAGCTGGAGAAAATTGGCCGTATTATTAAGCGGGTGGATCCAGAAGCACCACATGAGACTTTCCTAGCTCTTGATGCTTCAACTGGTCAGAATGCTCTAGTTCAGGCCAAGGAATTTTCTAAAATCACTCCAGTCACAGGAATTGTACTGACGAAGATCGATGGAACAGCTCGAGGCGGGGTTGTGTTAGCTATTCGTCAGGAATTGGATATCCCAGTGAAGCTGATTGGCTTTGGAGAAAAGATTGATGATATCGGTGAGTTCAACTCAGAGAATTTTATGAAAGGCCTGCTTGAAGGCTTAGTATAAAGCAAAAAATCCAGTACACACTGTACTGGATTTTTTGACGAATTTTTAAATCTTATTTATTTGGATACCACTGCCAGTCAGCTCCAAATTCTCTAAGGAGTTCAAAGGAAGCATCTGGTCCCATAGAACCGACAGGATACTCATGGAGTGGCACTTCATTGCTATGCCAGAGATCTTCAATCTGATCAATCAACTCCCAGCTGGAGCGGACTTCATCCCAGTGGCTGAAGTTAGTTGAGTCATTGTTAAGGACGTCAAAGATTAATTTTTCGTAAGGATCAGGGGAAGCACCGCTAGCTGTTGCGTCTGTTCGGTAGTCCAGAGAGAGAGGAGCTAAGCTGAAGCGCTCGCCGACCTCTTTGCCATTCATGCTAAGTGAGAAGCCCTCAGTCGGCTGGATATGAATGGTCAGAACATTTGGTGCTAATTCCTCACCAAAGATAGACTCCATCTGCTTGAAGACAATATTAACAAGTGTGCCTTTTTCAGTGAGACGTTTACCAGTTCGGAAGAAAAATGGAACATCACGGAAACGCTCGCTATTTACGAAGAAAGCTCCTGAAGCAAAGGTTTCGGTCATGGAGTCAGGATTGACATTAGGCTCGCTCCGGTAGGAGATGTATTTCTTGCCTTTGACCGTGCCTGACTTATACTGACCGCGGATAAAGAAGCGTTTTAGGTCTTCTTTGTTCGGCTTTACCAAGCGCTCAAAAACTTTGACTTTCTCTGCCCGAATGTCGTCTTTGCTGAAGCTTTTCGGTTTGTCCATAGCTAAGAGTGACAGGAGCTGTAAGGTATGATTTTGCACCATATCCCGTAGAGCACCGGACTGGTCATAATAACCGCCACGTTCTTCGACACCAAGCTTTTCTGCAAAGGTAATCTGGACATTGTCAATGTAGTCACGATTCCAGATATTTTCAAAGAGAAGATTGGCAAAGCGAATAGCGAAGATGCTCTGAATCATTTCCTTGCCTAGGTAATGGTCAATACGGAAAATCTGCTCTTCATCAAAGGCAGCCAAGAGTTCTTCGTTAAGTTGGCTGGCAGTTGCCAAGTCTGTTCCGAAAGGTTTTTCGACAATTAGACGTTCAAATCCTTTGCCATCTACGATGTTTTCAGACTTGAGGTGTTTGGCAATGGTTCCGAAAAATTGCGGAGCCATGGACAGGAAGAAGAGTTTATTGTGCTCGGCTTGGTATTGCTCATTGAGTCGGTTTTGAAGCTTGCGCAGTTCAATGTAGTGCTCGGTATCCTGCACATCATGACTTTGATAGTAGAAGTGGCTGGCAAACTCTTGGGCTTGCTCAGGACTGTCGGCTAAATCAGCGATTGCTTCGACAACGACAGACTCAAAATACTCCTTGCTCCAAGGCCGGCGGGCTGTTCCAATAACTGCAAAATGCTTGGAAAGATTGCCAGACTTATAGAGCCTGAAGAGGGATGGATAGAGTTTTCTTTTGGCCAAGTCACCGCTGGCTCCGAAAATTGTTACAATAACTTTTGAAGACATCCTGATACCTATTTTCTAAATGATGTCTCTATTTTATCACAATTTTTCTAAAGATTGTATTCAGAAATTCGCTTTCTGAAAAGGGAGATAAATAGAAAGAATTTGACCGCTGCTTGAAACATATTCAAATACAAAAAATGAGGCTAAGACACGATTGTGCCAGCCTCGTTTTCTTTATTCAAATACCCGATAAACGTAAGGATTGTCCGGTTTTTCTACCTTATCAAAGCTTTCAACTTCTAGAGTTGGAAGGCTTTGCCCCAGACTTTTATGGTAGTGCATGGTAATTTTTCCCTTGGCATGAATCCAGGTATTATTCTCGAAATGCTGGGTATTTCCAGTCGTCAAGAGGCCATAGACACCTGAGTCGGCGATACAATGGATAATACCGAAGCGAAAGAGAAATTGGCTCTTCTGGTCGCTGGGGTCATTGTAGACAAATCCAGTGAACTCCAGCGTCTTACCCACAAACTCGTCGGGATAATCATAGATGACTTCCATGATTTCCATGTAGTTCTCAGTTGTGACCTGAATGGTATCTTGCTTAACATATTTCTTAGCGGCTGCCCGCATTTCTTTTTCGTAAGCCCCTTTAGTAAAGTAGGTGCTGGTGTCGGGCTTCAGGTATTGGCTGGTTGTGCCTTCGTCCTGCTGAATAGCAGTTGAAGTTCCCTCAGCCAGCGGGAAATGAAATCCTTTAGCCGAAACTGTTGTCGAATCCAAGGTTACAGTTGGAAAGAAAATTCCTACAAAAAGCGGAATGACAAGGAGCAGCACGCTGCCTAACTTGGCCCAGCGAGTGCTTAAATGACTGTGAACCTCCATCTTCTTCATCCAGATGATAAGCTGCACAACTGCCAAGACAAAAGACAGAATCATAGACAAGTAGGCCAGATAGGAATAGTGGAGATTGATATATTGATTTAGCTTGCCCGTCAGCTGCAGATACATGGTGATCTCAAAGTAGCCGACTAAGATTAGAAATCGAATCATAGCACCACCCCCACAAGCCAAGAGTAAAGAAAGACGGCGACGGTAACCAGGCTGATAAATTGCCAGATAAAGCGTGTCTTAAAGTAGTTTTTCATCATCAGAAGATTCTTGACATCTAGCATAGGCCCAATGACCAAGAAAGCTAAGACTGGCGATAAGCCGAAGCTAGCAATCAAGGAGCTCCCGATAAAAGCATCAGCTTCGCTGCAAAGTGAGAGCAGGAAGGACAGCAGCATGAGGAGGAGAATAGCAACAGCCGGTGTCGAGCTAATAGAGGTCAGGATTCTGGTTGGAACATAGACCTGGACCAGGCTGGCGAAGAGACAGCCAAAGACCAGATAGCGGCCTGTATCGAAAAATTCATCAATGGCCTGCACAAATACCTGAAATAGCTTTTGTCCTTTGCTGAGATGTGAAAAGTCATGCTCATGAACAGCCTTGCTATTTTCTTTTTGGATATTGCTATCTGCAAAGAAGCCCAGAAAAATCCCTAAAAGAACAGCCACGACCATAGAACCTAAAGCACGAAGCAGAGCCATTCGGAAGGAATTTCCAAAGGCTGAGTAGGTCGCAAAAAGCACGATGGGGTTGATGACTGGAGCTGTTACGAGAAAAGGCACAGCCGTGTAACTAGGAACTTTCTTTTCTAGAAATCGATTTATAATGGGAACGATTCCGCACTCGCAAGAAGGAAAGACAAAACCAATCAAGCTCCCAAAGAAAATCCGAGCCCATTTGTTCTTGGGTAGGAAACGATAAACCTTGTCCGGCGTGACATACACCTCGATAAAGCCAGAAATAATACTTCCGATCAAGACAAAAGGCAGGGCCTCAATGATAATGGAGAGAAAGATGGCACCGGCTTGCAGGACACTGGCCGGCAGCTGAGAGAAAAAGCTCATTCTTTCTTATCCTTCTCATTTTTAGATTTTTTCTTGTCTTCCTCAGGGAACTCTACCTTTTCAATCTTGGGCAGGGTCGCAAACTCTTCGAACATCTTGTCCAAATCATCTGATCTAGTAAATTTAACAGCCATAAAGGCACCTCATTTCTAAAATAATAATTCTATTATACTACCAATTATCAAAAAATGAAATTTTGAAACATAGGAGACCCTTTGTCGTTAATTTACCCTAAATTTTTTTGTACAAATAGTACTAAATAGTTCTAAAAATGCCTATCTTTCAAAGCACTTGTGATATAATAGGATTGTTATGGAAAATATAAATATTGAAAAAATTGCCCAGAAATTGGGCCTTAAAGAAAGCCAAGTATCACAGGTCCTAGATCTGACCGCTGAGGGAAATACAATTCCTTTTATTGCTCGTTACCGTAAGGAAATGACAGGAAATCTGGATGAGGTCGAGATTAAGGCAATCATTGACCTAGATAAGAGCATGACTGCCTTGGCAGAGCGTAAAGCAACGGTTTTAGCTAAGATTGAGGAGCAGGGAAAACTTACGGATGCGTTGCGTTCTGAGATTGAAGCTGCTGAAAAGCTGGCAGATGTGGAAGAACTTTATCTGCCTTACAAGGAGAAGCGCCGTACCAAGGCTACTATTGCGCGTGAAGCAGGTCTCTTTCCTTTGGCCCGCTTCATCCTACAGGATGCGGCTAATCTACAGGAAGAAGCTGAGAAACTTACTAGTGAAGCCTTTCCAACATCAGAAGCTGCTCTAGCTGGAGCAGTGGATATTCTGACTGAAGCAATTTCTGAAGATACCAAGCTGCGGGCTTGGACCTACCATGAGATGCAGACCAATTCTTTTATCGTATCCAGTCTCAAAGACGGTGATTTGGATGAAAAGCAGGTCTTCCAGATTTATTATGATTTTTCCGAAAAAGTAGCAAATATGCAAGGCTACCGTACCCTGGCTCTTAACCGTGGCGAGAAGCTAGGTATTCTCAAGGTTGGTTTTGAGCACAATCTTGAGAAAATTCTGCGCTTCTTTGAAGTACGTTTCAAGGTGAAAAATGCCTATATTATCGAAGCAGTTCAGCAAGCGGTAAAAAAGAAAATCATTCCAGCCATGGAGCGCCGTATTCGGACCGAGCTGACTGAGGCTGCTGAGGATGGGGCGATTCAACTCTTCTCAGATAACCTCCGTCATCTCCTCCTAATTGCTCCTCTCAAAGGTCGTGTAGTACTGGGCTTTGACCCAGCCTTTCGGACAGGAGCCAAGCTAGCTGTTGTTGATGCAACAGGTAAGATGCTGACGACTCATGTCATCTATCCCGTTCCACCAGCAAAGCCAGCTCAGATTGAAGCATCTAAGAAAGAGTTATCGGAGCTGATTGAGCAGTTTGGCGTGGAAATCATTGCCATTGGAAATGGAACGGCCAGCCGAGAAAGCGAAGCCTTTGTAGCAGAAGTTTTGAAATCTCATCCAAATGTCAGCTATGTCATCGTCAATGAGAGCGGAGCATCTGTCTACTCTGCTAGTGAACTGGCTCGTCATGAGTTTCCAGATTTGACTGTTGAAAAGCGCTCAGCTATTTCCATTGCCCGCCGTCTGCAGGATCCTTTGGCTGAGCTGGTTAAGATTGATCCTAAGTCTATCGGGGTTGGTCAGTACCAGCATGATGTCAGCCAGAAAAAGCTGTCTGAAAGTCTGGACTTTGTCGTTGATACCGTGGTTAACCAAGTCGGGGTCAATATCAACACCGCTAGTCCTGCCCTTCTGGCTCACGTAGCTGGTCTTAATAAAACTATCTCAGAAAATATTGTCAAGTACCGGGAAACGGAAGGCTTGATTCGGTCTCGCGAGGCTATCAAGAAAGTGCCGCGTCTAGGCGCAAAGGCTTTTGAACAGGCAGCCGGCTTCCTGCGTATTCCCGAAAGTGATAACTTGCTAGACAATACAGGCGTTCACCCAGAGTCTTATAAGGCAGTGGAGGAGCTCTTTAAGCGTCTTGAAATTAGCAGTTTGGATGAAGCAGCCCAAGCCAAATTAAAAGCAGTGCAGACTGCTAGTTTGGCTGCAGAGCTAGGATTGGGAGAAGAAACCCTCAAAGATATTATTGCTGATTTGCTCAAGCCTGGCAGAGATTTGCGAGATTCCTTTGACGCACCAGTTCTGCGGCAAGATGTCTTGGATATCAAGGATCTGCGCATCGGTCAAAAGCTGGAAGGGGTCGTCCGCAATGTCGTTGATTTCGGAGCCTTTGTGGATATCGGTATCCACGAAGATGGTCTTATTCATATCTCCAAGCTGAGCACAGACTATATCAAGCATCCTAGTCAGGTCCTATCTGTTGGTGATTTAGTCACAGTCTGGGTGGATAAATTGGATGTGGAGCGGGAGAAGGTCAACCTCTCTCTGATAGCACCAAATGAATCTAACTGAGTACGTCAAGCGGGTTTCAGTTGAAGATTTTGGCTGGGAATTCCGCCACCAAGCCTATTGGAACAAGCGTCTCCGCACTACAGGGGGACGCTTCTTTCCTAAAGATGGTCATCTGGATTTCAACCCAAAAATCTATGAAACTTTTGGGCTGGCGACCTTTCGAAAAATTGTGCGCCATGAGTTAGCTCACTATCACCTCTATTATCAGGGCAAAGGTTACCGCCATGGGGATAGAGATTTTAAAGACCTGCTCAAGCGAGTTGATGGTCTACGCTACGCTCCATCCTTGTCCAACTTGCAAACCTTTCTCATCTATGAATGCCTGAGCTGCGGAGCACTTATCCGTCGCAGACGCAGAGTCAATCTTCAAAAATACCGGTGCGGACGCTGTATGGGCAAGCTCCGTTTGTCGGAGAACGCTTGATAAACCAGCAAGAGAGTTCATTGAAGAACTCTCTTTTTTAAAAGAATGAATTTTCTAAACTATAATCAGCCTTTGGCCCGATTGTTTTTCTGTGAAATATGGTAGAATAAAGTAAATATGATCATTGAGGTCTCTATCATGAACGTGAAATTCTATAAGTTGAAAAAGAATCGACTGATTTCCGGTGTCTTGTCTGGTCTGTCTGATAAATTTGATTTTGATCTGAGCCTAGTGCGCTTCCTCTTTATTATCTTTACTGTGGTCAATTTCGGCTTGGGAATTCTCATCTATATCCTGCTAGCTATGGTTATGCCTTATAAAGAAGACATAGAAGAGGAAATGTACGGAACTGGCCCACGCAAACGAAAAGAAGCGGAAGCTATCAAAGACGATAAAGACGGCTGGTTTTGGTAATTCTTAATAAGATAGAAAATTTCGGGATGCACTCCCGATTTTTTACTTGAAGTCGGGAATGTTGGGGTAAGACTTTTCTATGCCTTGATTAATTTTCTGCTTGCTTCTTTTAGATAAACTTTCAAAAAGAAGCAGGCTAGAAAACCAGGTAAATTTACACTTAAAAACTCCACTAAAATATTAGTAATTCATCCAAGGAGGAAATATGGCAGAAATTTGGAATGCTTATGACTTAAATCGAAATCAACTCCCTCATCTCCTGGTTCGAGGAGAAAAAATTCCTGAAGGACAGTTTCATCTCTGTGTCAATGTCTTGGTTCGCCATCAGGATGGCGATATTCTCTTTATGCGACGGTCAGCAAATAAAAGTCTCTATCCTGGCTACTATGAGTTCGGAGCGGGAGGTAGTGTGCTGGCAGGAGAGGATAGTCAGACAGCCGCCCTGCGCGAATTAGAAGAAGAAACTGGCCTGGTTCCTGACAGCATCAGACTTTTGGAGCAGGTGTGCTCTGTCAAAGATCAGTGCCATTTTGACTACTATGAAGTGCTTGTGTCTGGCGATAAGAGTCAAGTCTGCTATCAGGCAGGCGAAACAGATGCTCATGTCTGGTTGCCTCTGAGAGAGGTTCCAGCCTTTGTAGAAAATCATCCTTGTTTTAAGAACCAAAAGAAAATTCTCAGCAGCCTGATTGATTGATGTCGCGGCTGTTTTTCTATTTTCACTAAAAAGTTGATTTAAATCAAAATATTTTTTCGACCTAAAATCAATCTTAAGGATTCTTTTGAGGTAAAAATTTGCTATAATAGAGGAAGACAAATTTGAAGGGAGAAGACAATGTCGGTAAAGGTCAAAGACCTCTTAAAAATATCCCGCCTGACTCAAGAGTACGGAGATAAAGTTTTACTGGAGAAAGAAATAAAAACTTCAGATATTTCTCGGCCAGGACTTGAAATGACAGGATATTTTGATTTTTATACACCCGAGCGGATACAGCTGATTGGGATGAAAGAGTGGTCTTATCTGATGAAGATGAGCTCTCATAACCGCCATCAGGTGCTGCTGAAAATGTTCCAGCCTGAGACGCCGGTGATTATCATTGCTCGAAATTTAGAGATTCCTAAAGAAATGATTAGTGCTGCTGATGAGAAGCAGATTGCTATTCTTAGAAGCAAAACCTCTACCAGTCGTTTGTCTGGAGAAATTTCCAGCTACCTTGATTCTCGGCTGGCTGAGAGAACCAGTGTTCATGGTGTTCTGATGGATATCTATGGCATGGGTGTTCTCATCCAAGGAGACAGCGGAATTGGTAAAAGTGAAACAGGGCTTGAATTGGTTAAGCGTGGCCATCGGTTGGTTGCGGATGACCGAGTGGATATCTATGCCAAGGATGAAATGACCCTTTGGGGAGAACCGGCTGAAATCCTGCGCCACTTGTTGGAAATTCGTGGTGTTGGTATCATTGATGTCATGAGCCTTTACGGAGCTAGTGCTGTCAAAGATTCTTCTCAGGTTCAGATAGCTGTCTATCTGGAAAACTTTGATGTTCATAAGACCTTTGATCGTCTGGGCAATGATACAGAAGAGCTGGAGGTTGCCGGCGTCAGAATTCCGCGTATTCGGATTCCTGTGAAGACCGGTCGCAATATCTCGGTTGTGATTGAGGCTGCAGCTATGAACTATCGAGCTAAGCAAATGGGCTATGATGCTACCAAGATCTTTGAAGAACGTCTCACTGATTTAATTAGCCGAAATGAGGTGAAATATGATTGATCCAGTAGCTATCCAACTTGGGCCTATCAGTATTCGCTGGTATGCCATCTGTATCGTCACAGGCTTGGTCTTGGCCGTCTATCTAGCCATGAAAGAGGCTCCGCGTCGGAAGATTATTCCTGATGATATTTTGGATTTTATCCTAGTTGCTTTTCCCGTAGCCATCGTGGGGGCCCGACTTTATTACGTGGCCTTCGAATGGGATTATTACGGTAAGAATCTGATAAAAATCATTGATTTTTGGAATGGGGGAATAGCAGGTATTGCTATTTACGGTGGGCTGATAGCTGGTGCCATCGTTCTCTATTTCTTCTGTCGGAGAAGGCTGATTCATCCAGTTGATTTTCTGGATATCGCAGCACCGAGTGTCATGATTGCCCAGAGTATTGGTCGCTGGGGAAATTTTGCCAACCATGAGGCCTATGGTGCGGCAGTTAAGAGTTTGAACTACCTGCCAAGCTTTATTCGTGAAAATATGTATATTGAAGGCAGCTACAGACAGCCAACCTTCCTCTATGAATCTGTATGGAATCTGATTGGTTTTATTTTGATTATTGTTCTCCGCCGTCGGCCTAAGTTGCTGAGACAAGGAGAAATCGCCGCCTTCTATCTGATTTGGTATGGATTTGGCCGGATGATTATTGAGGGTATGCGGACGGACAGTCTCATGTTTGCTGGTCTGCGTGTTTCCCAATGGCTGTCGCTGATTCTTATTTTTGTCGGAATTGGCATCATCATTTACCAAAGAAAAAAGCAAGCTCCTTATTATCAAGAATAAGAAATGCTTAGAGCCGCTGACTCTTGTAAGAGATGTCTGCAACGAAAGGAGAGAAATATGATAATTGAAATTGCTTATGCTCTACTGGCGGTAGCCCTCATTATCTTCGTGATTTACTTGACGATTACTGTCAAAAATCTGGGCGAGAAAGCTGGTAAGATGCTAGATGAAACAGAAAATACCATCAAGGTCTTGACTTCTGATGTCAACGTGACCCTTCACCAAACCAATGATTTACTGGCCAAGGTCAATGTTTTAACTGACGACATCAATCAAAAAGTCGCAACTATTGATCCTTTGTTTACAGCTGTGGCGGACTTATCTGAATCTGTTTCAGATTTAAACGTTCAGGCGCGTACGCTGAGTAAAAAAGCAGTGTCTGCTGGTAAGGGAACAGTCAAAACTACAGCTGGTTTATCTGCTTTGCGTTTTGCTTCAAAATTGTTTAAAAAATAAGAAAGAAGGTCTACCATGGGAAAATTTTCATCACTGTTATTGGGTGCCATTACGGGTGCAGCTGCTGCCTATTTCCTGACCAGTAAGAAAGGAAAGGAAACGACAGACAAGGTTCGGGAGTTTGTTAAGGATTATCAAGAAAATCCTGACGATATCCATGAAGCTGTCGTTCAGTCTGCTAAAGACTTTTCAAATCAAGCTGTTAGCGCAATTCAACAAACCAAAGAAAAAGTTGAGAAAGGCGAGATTACAACTGAAACAGTCATCGAATCTGTCAAAGAAACGACAAAATCAGTCGTTGACTACTCACAAGATAAGTTTAACGAAATCAAAGAAAAATTTGATAAAGAAGAAAGCAGCTTTGCAGAGGAAGAGCCTGTAATCTTCCAAGAGGAAGAAGAGGAACCTTCAGAAGAAATCATCATTGACTTCGGAGCAGAAGCGACAGAAGGTCAAGAAGAAAAGACTGCTGAAACTGATAATCAAGAAGAAAAATAAAACAAAGAAGCCTAGCAAATTTGCTAGGCTTCTTTGTTTGCTAGAATGAAAAAAACGAGGACATAAGGTGTCTTCGATCTTTTCTTATGTTTTAAAATCGTAGAATCACAAGGTTGGTTTATTTACTAGTTTGGCGTTTCTTTGCGAACAGACGATAAGATTGGATGCTAATCAAGCTGGAAGCAATGGCCAAAGCGAAAGACATAAATGTATTCATTTTCAAGCTCAAAAATACAAAGCTAAACAAAACTGTCAAGACACAGAAAACAGCAATATTCAAGAAGAAAAAGAGTTCGCTTAATCTTGGTGATGTTTCTGCTTCAGGTAAGTACTCTTGATAGAGTGGTGTTTGTTCAGATTCAATTTCTTGGTAGTAGTAGTCAGTTGGGTCATCATATTGTTGGTATTTTCTTACGTGCATAATTCTCTCTCCTTACAGTACCCTCTAATTCTACCATTTTTTTGCAGGTCAAAATATTACAAAAGCATTACAAAACGAATAAATTCGAATGAAGAACCACTCCTTTATATTTTTTTGCTATAATGGTTTTATGAAAAAGATAATTATTACAGCAACAGCTGAAAGTATAGAGCAAGTTGAGGAACTGTTAGAGGCAAATGTCGATCGAATTTATGTTGGCGAGAAAAATTATGGCCTTCGTTTACCTCATAATTTTAGTTTAGACGAATTAACTCGAATTTCTGACTTGGTTCACCAAGCAGGAAAAGAGTTGACCATTGCGGTGAACGCTCTCATGCATCAGGAAATGATGGATAAGATCAAGCCCTATCTTGATTTTCTGCAGGAAATTGGGGCAGATTATATTACCGTAGGGGACGCTGGTGTTTTCTATGTGCTGCAGCGAGATGGCTACAAATTAAAAACCATTTACGACGCTTCGACCATGGTTACCAGCAGCCGTCAGATTAATTTTTGGGCTAAGAATGCTGGAGTTTCAGAAGCTGTCTTGGCGCGCGAGATTCCTTCGGCAGAGCTTTTTAAGATGCCAGAGATTCTGGAAATTCCTGCTGAAGTCTTAGTTTATGGAGCTAGTGTCATCCATCACTCTAAGCGTCCTCTCTTGCAAAATTACTACAACTTTACTCATATCGATGATGAAAAGACGCGGGAGCGAGACCTCTTTCTGGCGGAACCTAGTGACCCGCAGAGCCATTACTCGATTTTTGAAGACAATCATGGTACTCATATTTTTGCTAATAATGACTTGGATTTAATGACCAAGCTGATAGAGTTGGTTGACCATGGATTCTGCCACTGGAAGTTGGAAGGTCTCTACACACCTGGTCACAACTTTGTCAAGATTGCTAAGATTTTTGTAGAGGCAAGGGATTTGATTGAAGGAGGCAAGTTTAGCTCAGACCAAGCTTTTGTGCTGGATGAAGCGATTCACAAACTGCATCCGAAAAATCGTTTTCTAGATACAGGATTTTATGACTATGATCCCGATATGGTAAAATAAATATCAAAAAAAGAACTCCTTTTAGGAGTTCTTTTTTTGAGAAGATAAATTGCAATAAAAAGTGCAACAAATCTAAAATTCATCCATAAGTGCCTC
>CAUSOG010000023.1:0-38631 GCA_963533195.1 uncultured Streptococcus sp.
AGGAGAAATAAATGGCAAAGAAACAAAAAAAATTAGACGAAATCTCAAAGAAATTCGGCGATGAGCGCCAAAAAGCCTTGGATAATGCTCTTAAAAACATTGAAAAGGATTTTGGTAAGGGAGCCATTATGCGTCTGGGCGAGCGAGCAGAGCAAAAGGTTCAAGTTATGAGTTCTGGCTCTTTGGCCTTGGATATTGCCCTTGGTGCTGGTGGTTACCCTAAGGGACGGATTATTGAAATCTATGGTCCAGAGTCTTCTGGTAAGACAACCGTTGCTCTTCACGCTGTTGCTCAAGCGCAAAAAGAAGGTGGTATCGCAGCCTTTATTGATGCTGAGCATGCTTTGGATCCGTCATACGCGGCTGCTCTGGGTGTGAACATTGATGAGTTGCTGCTGTCCCAACCGGATTCTGGAGAACAGGGACTGGAAATTGCTGGCAAGCTGATTGACTCAGGTGCGGTGGACTTGGTGGTTGTGGACTCAGTTGCAGCCCTGGTACCACGTGCAGAAATTGATGGGGATATCGGTGACAGCCATGTCGGCTTGCAGGCTCGGATGATGAGCCAGGCCATGCGCAAGCTGTCTGCTTCTATCAACAAAACGAAGACGATTGCGATTTTCATTAACCAGCTGCGCGAAAAAGTTGGTGTTATGTTTGGTAATCCTGAAACAACACCAGGTGGCCGTGCACTGAAGTTCTATGCTTCTGTCCGTTTAGATGTCCGTGGTAATACTCAAATCAAGGGAACTGGTGATGACAAGGATACCAATGTGGGTAAAGAAACCAAGATCAAGGTCGTTAAAAACAAGGTAGCTCCGCCATTCAAAGAAGCCTTCGTGGAAATCATGTACGGAGAAGGTATTTCTAAGACAGGTGAGTTGATTAAGATTGCGACTGATTTGGATATCATCAAAAAAGCTGGTGCTTGGTACTCCTACAATGATGAAAAAATCGGTCAAGGTTCTGAAAATGCTAAGAAGTACTTGGCAGATCATCCAGAAGTCTTTGACGAAATTGACCGCCAGGTTCGTGTACGCTATGGTTTGATTGAAGGCGATGACTTAGCAGAAGCAGTTGGCAACAAGGCTGACAGCCCTGTAGAAACGATGGAAGAAGTGACTCTGGATTTGGATGATGCCATCGAAATTGAAGAGTAATTTTGCAAAATAGGTCGCAAGACCGATGGTTTTTGTGATATAATAGACTACGATATTAGTATCGTGTAGCGAAAGGAGTACTTACATGATCACAATCTATACTGTCTCAAGTTGTACTAGTTGTAAAAAAGCAAAAACCTGGCTAAACGCTCATCAATTAACTTATAAAGAACAAAATTTAGGCAAAGAAGGCATCACCAAAGAGGAACTTCTGGATATTTTAACCAAAACAGAAAATGGTATCGCGAGCATTGTTTCATCAAAAAACCGCTATGCTAAAGGTTTGGGTGTTGACATTGAAGAGTTGAGTGTCAACGAAGTTCTTGACATCATCATGGAGACCCCGCGTATTTTGAAAAGTCCTATCTTAGTGGATGATAAACGTCTCCAAGTTGGTTACAAAGAAGATGACATCCGTGCTTTTCTGCCACGTTCTGTTCGTAATGTTGAAAATGCAGAAGCTCGTCTGCGGGCAGCTCTCTAATCTTTGAATATAACTGAAAGAGTCGGGAAGAGAATCTCGGCTCTTCTTTTTGTTCGGGTTGACAGCAGTCTTTGGCGACTGGATGGATTGACAAGGAGCAGAACTGTGATACAATATCTCTGAGGAGGATGGAAGATGAAGAAAATTTTATTAGGACTGGGATTGAGTGTGGCACTGTTAGCAGGCTGTGGACATAAAAAGACAGAGACGAATCCGAATGCGGTTGACAAGAAAGAAATCAGCAATAATCTGCCTATCATTGATAATGCTAAGCAGCAGGAAGTGGTTACTCGGACGCTTGTTTTTCCAAAGGATGAACGAGGAAACCAGCAGAGTCAGACAGTGACTTATCAGGGAGAGCATTTTAAACGCTTGGTTATTGAAAGGCTGACTGTGACTGATGATGAGATGAAAGAAGCCATCAAGCAAATGGGGCTGGTGGAAGCGCAGAAGTCGCTCAATGAGTCACTAGAGCAGGATGCAGACTATGTGCAGGCTCGTGGACTTCAAGGCTTCAGCGGCTCAGTGACAATTTTGAATGAGAATGAGCTGAAAATGACTTCTACCTATGATTTTGAGAGTCTGGATATCGAAAAAGCAGCGGCTATGCCTTATTTTCAAAATCTCAAGCTCAAAGAAATGATTAAGCTGACGCCAGAAGAATATATCAACAATCTCCTGATGAATGGAGCAGAAGAGCAGAAATAAGCTGCTCTTTTTTATTACATTTTAATGACAGAGTGACAATCAGTTTGACAGCGCCGTTTTTATAATGATATGATAAAATCAGCTCAATATTGAAGGAGATAAGACATGAGAAAATTAATTGTCTTTTTGCTGGCAGCTTTGGCAATCTTAACAGCTTGCAGTCAGCAGTCAAATAACAGTTCATCCTCACAGGGAGGTGCTGGAAAAGGAGATATTGTCACTAAGTCCTATAAAACTGAGAAGCAATTAGAACATGGAAAAGAAACCAGAATCTTAACAGTCAGCTACAGCGGACAGAAGTATGATAAGGTTATCCTGCATGTTAGTAAGGCTATTCCTGACAACATCAAGGAAGCTTTGTCAAAGCAGGATGTTTCCACTGTGAAGAAAGAAATGCTGTCTTTGATCGAGGAAGCACTGGGTCTGAAAGAAGCGGTGAATATCACCGGTCTTGACTTAAAAACAGATATGACAGCGGAAGAGATTTCTCTGGAGATGACTATCGATCCTGAGAATCTAGACTACGAAGCAGCCAAAAAGATTCCAAACTACGCGCAGCTGTTTGAGCAAATCGAGACCCTGAGTCCGGAAGAATTGCTTAACAAGTTTAAGGGAAGCGACGGTGTGGAAGTGCCGTCTTCAAATTAGCAAGTTTCCATCCAGCTCTCTGAAGAGAGCTGGATTTTTGCTGGATTTCAGAGCCAGACTTCGGATAAATATTAGCTAAAGTTTATTGAAAAATTAGGAGAATTCGGGTGAATTAAATTTGTGAAAAGCCTATAATTATGCTATAATAGGGATATTCTAAAGAAAGAGGGTGTAATTGTGGGATTTACAGATGAAACAGTACGTTTTAATCTCGATGATTCAAATAAAAAGGAAATTAGCGAGACTTTGACCGATGTCTACAAGTCGCTCAATGAAAAAGGATACAATCCAATCAATCAAATCGTGGGATACGTACTCAGTGGTGATCCTGCGTATGTACCTCGCTATAACAATGCCCGCAATCAAATCCGTAAATACGAGCGCGATGAGATTGTTGAGGAGTTGGTTCGTTATTATTTGAAAGGACAAGGCGTCGATCTCTAATGAGAATTATGGGATTAGATGTGGGCTCAAAAACGGTTGGGGTTGCTATTAGTGATCCTCTTGGTTTTACGGCTCAAGGACTGGAGATTATTCCGATTCATGAAGATAAGGGCGAATTCGGCCTAGAGCGCTTGGGCGAGTTGGTTAAAGAGTATAAGGTTGATAAGTTTGTCATTGGCCTGCCTAAGAATATGAATAATACCAGCGGACCTCGAGTGGAGGCCAGTCAGGCTTATGGTCAGCGGCTTGCTGAGCTGTTTGGTCTGCCGGTTGACTATCAGGATGAGCGTCTGACGACGGTGGCTGCTGAGCGCATGCTGGTGGAGCAGGCGGACATTAGCCGCAGCAAGCGCAAGAAAGTTATTGATAAGCTAGCCGCACAGCTGATTTTGCAGAATTATCTGGATCGAAATTTTTAGAAAAGAAATGAAGGAGACACTAGTATGACACATGATCATAACCATGACCACGAGCATGAAGAGCGTGAATTAATCACCTTGGTTGACGAGCAGGGGAACGAAACTTTATTTGAAATTCTTTTGACCATTGATGGTAAGGAAGAGTTTGGCAAGAATTATGTTCTTTTGATTCCGGCTAATGCGGAAGAAGATGAGAACGGTGAGGTAGAGATTCAAGCTTATTCCTTTACTGAAAATGAAGATGGTACAGAAGGCGACCTGCAGCCAATCCCAGAAGACTCAGATGCTGAATGGGATATGATTGAGGAAGTCTTCAACAGCTTTATGGAAGAGTAATACTGGCCTAGCCTCGTTTCCAGAAATGGACAAGCGCAGGCGAAAAGCTAGCTAAACTTGACAGAAGAAGGAAGTAGCCAAGGCTCGGCTATTTTCTATCTCGTATCATAAAGATTAGAAAGAGGAGCGAGTTGCAATTCAGGTTTGAATTCTGCTTCGCTGCTCTTTTTTGGGTAAGAAAATGAATGAAATTGAAGAATGGCTGAACAGCAGAATTGGTCTAAACTTTCGTTCGGGTCTAGGGCGGATGCAGCAGGCTGTAGCTCTTTTGGGAAATCCTGAGCAGAGTTTTCCAACGATTCATGTAACTGGTACAAATGGCAAAGGCTCTACTATTGCTTTCATGCGTCAGCTGTTTGCGGGGCATGGTCGCAAGACAGGGAGTTTTACCTCGCCTCATATGATTAGTATTCATGATCGGATTTGTATCAACGGTCAACCGATTGCTTCAGCTGACTTTATCCGTCTGGGTCAAGAGGTACAAAAGATGGAGCAAGAACTGCTCAAAAGCCATGACCAGTTGTCTTATTTTGAAATTCTGACCTTGATTGCTTTTCTCTATTTCAGGGAGCAGGCAGTGGATCTAGCCTTGATTGAGGTGGGGATTGGCGGACTCTTGGACACGACTAATGTCATTACAGGAGATATTGCGGCCATCAGCTCTGTGGGCTTGGACCATCAGGAGACTCTGGGAAGGAGCTTGACGGCGATTGCGGAGCAAAAGGCAGGGATTTTCAAGCCGGGGCGGCCAGCGGTCATCGGACCCCTGCCAGAGGAGGCGCGATTGGTTTGTGAGCAGCGAGCTGAGGAGCTGGGAATAGAACTCTATCAGTATGGTCGCGATTTTTCTCTGACGAATCAGTATTTTTCCAATTCGACTATGACCCTATCCAATCTTGAACTGGGTCTCAAGGGGGGCTATCAGGAGGAAAATGCAGGGCTGGCTTTGCAGGCTTTCCTGCTCTTTATGCAGCAACGAGACTGGGAAATAGATTCTGCTAAGATTCGGACATCCTTGCAGGAGACTCGTTGGGCAGGGCGTTTGGAAGAAGCCAGTCCAGGTATTTATCTAGATGGGGCCCATAATCTGCCCGCGCTGGAGAGGTTAGTAGAGTTTATCCAGAGCCAGAATGACAAAGAGTGCTTGCTTCTTTTTGGTGCTCTCAAGCGTAAGGACTATAGCGCTATGCTGGCTTATCTGCGAGAGGCTCTGCCAGATGTTCAGTTGATGGTTACTTCCTTTTCTGATGGAGATTCCCTTGGTCAAGCTGAAGCGGAAGGCTTCTTATACATAGAGGATTATCGGCAGCTTATTCAGAATTTTCAGGAGAAGCAAAACGATAATCAGCTGCTTTTCATTACGGGCTCCCTCTATTTTATTGCAGAAGTCAGAGCTTATTTGACAAGTTTATAAATTGACCGCCAGAGTCCTGCTTTGGTACAATAAATACAGAAGAAAAAGGAGAATACTATGGCAATTTCTAAAAAGTTAATCTTTTCAGGTCTAACTGCTGCGGCTATTTTGGCCTTGGCAGCTTGCGGTTCTAATCAGAACCAGACGGCACCTTCCTCTCAGTCTCAGTCAGTCGCTTCCAGCAAGTCATCGGACTCTTCGTCGGTAGCTAGCTCGTCTAGTGCGGCCAATAACAGCTCATCTGCTTCTGCATCCTCTTCTGAGCAAGCAGCCAATGGCGAGCTGGATGGCAGCTATCAGACAAGTCATGAAGGTGATCAGCTGACCTTACAGATTTCAGGAACTACTGGCCAGTTGACCAAGATCGAGCCTGATGGCGATCAGGAAATCGAACAGGTTCAGATTGATGCTACCAACCAGACTATGGTCATTGGAGATGATGTCAAGCGCTATCGCATTGAGGGCAATCAGCTGACAATTGAGGATCTTTCTCAAGAGCCTTATGATGATGACACACTGGTCTTTACAAAACAATGATGAAAGAGCCCTGTCTTGAATAGGGCTTTTCCTTTTATCAGTTACAATCTTGCAGTGCGATTTAGAGGATAGCAGTATTCAAAAGCTGTGCTTGGATTTTCATCCACCAGAAATACAGTTTGCATTGATATAAACGTTGTTTTAAGGCAGTTTTACTGCTATACTAGAATATATGCAATGAGATAGGAGAGTGTATGACTTTCAGGAAATTCCGCTTATTAATGTCAAAATACGGTTTCAGCATTATTATCATGCTATTGGAGCTGGTCTTTGTCTTTGTTGCGTTTTTCTATTTTAATGAAATTGCACCCAACTGGCTGTCAGTAGTCATGATTGTCTTCCTGTATATTGGGACCATTTTAGCAATTGTCAACCGCAATATGCCGCCTGAGAGCAAGGTGACTTGGCTCCTGATTGCTGTCGTGCCGGTCTTTGGCTTCCTGCTCTATCTGATGTTTGGCGAGCGACGGCTGTCTAAAAAAGAAATGATTCAGCTGGAAAATATGGACTCTATGAAATTTCGAGAGGACAACAGCTATGATCTTCGCGTCCAGCTGAAAAAGGAAAACAAGTCGGCTTATGGTATTATCAAGTCGCTGCTGAGTATGGACAATAATGCGGATGTCTATGACGGTACAGCTTCTCGCTATTTTCCCATCGGAGAGGAGATGTTTGAGGCCATGCTGGCTGATCTGCGGGCTGCTGAGAAATTCATTTTTCTGGAATTTTATATCATCGATGAAGGGCTGATGTGGGACAGTGTTCTGGAAATCTTGGTCGAAAAAGCTGCTCAGGGCGTTGAAGTCAAACTGCTCTATGATGATATTGGCTGCATGGCTACTTTGCCGGGCGATTATACGCGTAAGCTGCGCAAGATGGGCATCGAGGCTTATAAGTTTAACAAGGTGATTCCGCGAATGACGGTATCCTACAACAATCGTGACCACCGCAAGATTTTGGTCATTGACGGTCAGGTTGGCTATACTGGTGGCATCAATCTGGCTGACGAGTACATCAATCATATCGTTCGTTTTGGCCACTGGAAAGATGGCGGTGTGCGCTTGGAAGGACGAGCGGTCAAGGCTCTGACGCGGCTCTTTCTCATGAACTGGTACATCAACCGCGGGGAAATCACAGACTTTGATAAGTACCATCTGGAAAATAAAGCTGTCGAAGGCAAAGGGCTTTACATTCCCTATGGCAGCGGGCCTAAGCCCATTTATAAGGGCCAGGTTGGCAAAACGGTCTATCAAAATATTATCAGTCAGGCTACGGACTATGTCTACATTACCACGCCTTATCTGATTATTGACTATGACCTGACGGAGGATATCAAGAATGCTGCTATGCGGGGGGTGGATGTCCGCATCGTGACTCCTTTCATTCCGGACAAGAAGCTGATTCAGATTGTTACCCGCGGAGCCTATCCGGATCTGATGGAAGCGGGGGTTAAGATTTTTGAGTACACGCCAGGGTTTATCCACAGCAAGAACGTGGTGGCTGATGATGAATTTGCTGTGGTAGGGACGATTAACTTTGACTACCGCAGTCTGGTGCACCATTATGAAAATGCAGTCCTGATGTACCATACGGAGAGTATCCCAGCTATCAAGGAAGATTTTGAAGCAATTTTTGAGGCTTCTGAGGAAATTCTTCCTGAAAATCTCGATAGCAGCTGGTATCGTCGCTTTATCAAAGAAATCATGCAGCTCTTTGCACCCATGCTCTAATGCCAGAGGTCGGCAAGTTCTGCAGCAATATACAGAAAATCTGAGGCGGAAGTCTCAGATTTTTTGCTTGTGCTTTTTCTCATCGTGTTGAGATGTGTTCTTGCCATTTTTGCTTTTATGTAGGGACGGATTTTGCTTTGTTTTTACGAATGTAAAAAATAAAGGAATTTTTTAAGATGACAATGGAGAAAATTTCCAGTCAGCCGCTTGCTTATGAAACGAGAGAATATCGCTGTTTTCGGGAATTGGAGGAGCTGGCTAGAAGCTATAATTCTCAGAAGAAGAGTCAAGAGAAAGCTGACAGGAGGACAGGAATTTGATATACTAGATGGGACTGATATCAAGGAGAATATTTTATATGCATGATACAACGGAAGAAAAAGTTTTAGAGGTTTCAGAGGAGCAGCTAACTAGGGCTGAAAGGTCTGAGCAAAAAATTACCAAGCCAGAGCCGACGCCCTATTTTTTGACCCTCTTGTGCAGTTTGGCTATCAGCCTGCTGAGTGTGGTCAATCCTTTGTTGACCAATCTAGCAACGAATTTACAAAGTCAGAATCTCTATGCCGGCTGGGCCATGACTCAAGGGCAGGTGCCTTATTCGCAAATATATGGCACTAGTGGTCTGCTTTACTATCTGATGGCTTGGATCAGCAGTCTGGCTTTTGGACAGCTTTTGTGGATGGTCTTTCAGACGCTGGCTCTGTGGCTGGCTGGACTTTTCCTGCACAAGATCTTGGTGCTCTTACAGCCTAAACAGGATCTATCGCGCAGCCTCCTGCTGCTCTTTTACCTGCTAGTCTTTGCCCTTGGATTTGGCGGTCTTTACTCTAGTATTTTTGTTCTGCCCTTTATTTTTTGGAATCTATCTTTCTTGGTGCGCTATCTGCAGGATTCGATCAAGGATGAAAAGTTCATTCTTTATGGGGCTTTCGGAGCTCTTGCTTTTATGATTGATCCGGTTTCCAGCCTAGTCTTCTACTCTTTGACTGCTCTGGTACTTTTGGTCTACAATATCGCAGCCAAGCGTGCGGCTCGAGGTTTTTATCAGCTTTTAGCTGGTCTCTTTGGCTTCTCAGTGATTTTTTATCCTATCGGCTACTTTACTGTTGCCAATCGAACCTTTGGCCAGGCGATTAGTCAGGTGACCTATGCTTGGGATTCCATCAGCTTGATTGGCAGTCATAGTCTTTCTAATTTGATTTATTATGGCTTGCTGACGGTTGGTCTAGGTTTCATTTCTGCTTTGGGTGCCAATCTCTTTTCAAGAGAAAAGGGGCAAGCAACCAGCCTGCGCGTCTTGCGCTTTATCGGTTTGCTAGGGCTCTTCATTACTGTCTTTGCGGCTTTTATCCTGCCAGATCAGGGCAGTTATCAACTGCTTCCGGCTCTGCCTTTTGCCATGATTCTTTTTGCTTTGTGGTTCAATAAAGGCAAGCAGCAGACACCAGGGCGTCATCGCCGGGATCGCCGTCGTCCTACCATGTGGACTTCCTATCTCTCAGGCCAGTTCTTTCTGCCGCTCTTAGCCATCTTTTATCTGATTGGCTATCCTTTGGTCAATGAGTATATCCTCTCGAGTGATGTGTCTACTGAGAGAAGCCAGGCGGCCCAGTACATCAAGGAGAATACTAAGGATGGGGATACTATCTATGCCTGGGACACCTCGGCTAGTCTATATCAGAAGAGCGGCCGCCTATCAGCTGTTTCTCTCTTGTCTCCAACTTTGTATGTGGGAACGGCTGAAAATCGTCTAAGCCTTCAGAATGGACTTGAAAATAGCCAGCCCAAGTATATTTTGGTTAACAATGATGTCAAACTGCTGTCAGATGTGAAGCGGCTAATTTCCCAAAATTACAAGGAAGCTGGCCTCAAACTCGACCATTTCAAGCTTTATCAACTTAAATAGTAAAAAATCAATATGTTGTGTCTAAAGTTAAAAATTAACTTTTTTTCCACAACATATTGATTTTTAATTTTAACGTGCTATAATGAGACTTGTATCGACTTATTTAAAAAATACTGTTCTTTGGATGAACTACTGTCGGAGATTTCTTAGAAATTTCTTAGCAAGTGGCTAGTCTGAAGAGACTTGATTTGTCCTAAGGGCAGGAAAAGGAAGTGTTCATGATGATTTTACGGGAAGAGAAGTTTGAAACTGCTCCAGCGATTTATGTGGAGAAGCGGGATGGCCGCAGGGTGGCTTTTGATGTGTCAAAGATCTATAAGGCTATGGTGCGGGCAGCTCAAGAAGTCGGTCCGCTGAATCCGATGCTGGAAGCCAAGCTAGAAGCTATCACAGACCGCATTGTGGCAGAAATTAGCAGTCGCTTCGCTAAGTATGTCAAAATATATGAGATTCAGAATATCGTTGAGCATGAGCTTTTAAATGCCAAGGAATATGCTATTGCGGAGAACTACATTACTTACCGCACCCAACGGGATTTTGAGCGCTCAAAAGCGACTGATATCAACTTTACCATTGACAAGCTCCTCAACAAAGATCGTACGGTAGTCAACGAGAATGCCAATAAGGACAGTGATGTTTTCAATACCCAACGGGATTTGACAGCTGGGATTGTTGGCAAGTCCATTGGGCTTAAGATGCTGCCGCCTCATGTGGCCAACGCCCACCAGAAGGGGGACATCCACTACCATGATTTGGACTACAGCCCTTATACACCGATGACGAACTGCTGTCTGATTGACTTTGACGGCATGCTGAAAAATGGCTTCAAGATTGGGAATGCAGAAGTAGAGAGTCCCAAGTCTATCCAGACTGCGACAGCTCAAATCTCGCAAATCATTGCCAATGTAGCTTCCAGCCAGTACGGCGGTTGTTCGGCCGACCGAATTGACGAAGTCTTAGCGCCCTATGCTGAGCTTAATTACCAAAAGCATCTCAAGGATGCGGAGCAATGGGTTTTGCCGGATAAGCAGGAAGAGTACGCCTGGGCAAAGACCAAGAAGGACATCTACGATGCCATGCAGTCGCTGGAGTATGAGATCAATACTCTCTTTACCTCTAACGGTCAAACTCCTTTTACCTCGCTGGGCTTTGGTCTGGGAACCAATCGTTTTGAGCGGGAAATTCAGAAGGCCATTCTCAATATCCGTATCAAGGGACTGGGAAGCGAGCACCGCACAGCAATTTTCCCTAAGCTGATCTTCACTCTTAAGCGTGGGCTCAATCTCGAGCCGGGAACCCCTAACTACGACATCAAAGAACTGGCTCTAGAGTGTGCCACTAAGCGCATGTATCCAGATGTGCTTTCCTATGACAAGATTATCGACTTGACTGGGTCGTTCAAGGTACCGATGGGCTGCCGTTCTTTCCTGCAAGGCTGGAAGGATGAAAATGGTCAGGAAGTCAACTCCGGCCGTATGAATCTAGGTGTCGTTACTGTCAATCTTCCGCGGATTGCCCTTGAATCCGAAGGGAATTTGGATAAATTCTGGGAACTCTTTAATGAGCGGATGAATATAGCTGAGGACGCTTTGGTCTACCGAGTGGAGCGGACCAAGGAAGCCAGTCCAGCCAATGCGCCGATTCTTTATCAGTATGGGGCTTTTGGCCAACGATTGGGCAAGTATGATCAGGTAGACCAGCTCTTTACTCACCGTCGTGCAACGGTTTCTCTAGGCTATATCGGTCTGTATGAAGTGGCAGCAGTCTTTTATGGTGGTGACTGGGAGACCAATCCTGAAGCCAAGGACTTTACGATTGCTATTGTCAAAGATATGAAGCGCCGGGTGCAAGAGTGGTCCGAGCAGTATGACTATCATTTCTCTGTCTACTCGACGCCATCTGAAAGTCTGACCGACCGTTTCTGCCGTTTGGACACAGAGAAGTTTGGCGTTGTTCCGGATATTACTGACAAGGAATACTATACTAACTCCTTCCACTACGATGTGCGCAAGAATCCAACGCCTTTTGAAAAGCTGGACTTTGAGAAAATCTATCCTGAAGTGGGAGCTTCTGGTGGCTTTATTCACTACTGTGAATATCCTGTGCTGCAGCAAAATCCAAAGGCACTGGAAGCTGTCTGGGACTATGCCTATGACCGAGTTGGTTACTTAGGTACAAATACACCGATTGACCGCTGTTACAAGTGTAACTTTGAGGGAGATTTTACGCCGACCGAGCGGGGCTTCACCTGTCCAAACTGCGGCAACAGCGATCCCAAGACGGTCGATGTGGTCAAGCGGACCTGCGGCTACTTAGGAAATCCACAAGCCCGTCCGATGGTTAACGGCCGACACAAGGAAATATCAGCTCGGGTCAAGCACATGAATGGCTCGACTATTAAGTACGAAGGAAATTAAGATGGGAAAGTATCAATTGGACGACAAAGGAAAGGCTCAGGTGCAGCGTTTCCATGAAAAACATTCGCAGGGAGGCAGCGGCAAGAAAGAACGATTGGCCAAACTGCGTCAGCAATTTTTAGAAAAAAACAAGAAGCAATAGAAGTCAGAGTGGGGCGCAAGGCGGTCTCACTCTCTTCGTATCAGGAGGAAGTATGGAACTGAGACGACCGAAGCTAGAAGACAAGGAAAAGATTTTAGAGATGCTAGTTGACTTTGAAGCAGCTGGCAGCCGGCAGGACGGCTTCTTTGGAGGAGTGGATTTTGTCTACGAGGACTGGCTGGAGACGATTCAGCTAGCTGAGGCAGGTCTAGGCTTGCCGCAAGGTTTTGTGCCTTACATCCAACTAATCTCTTTTGCTGCGGATGGTCAGGCTGTGGGCTTTCTCAATCTGCGCTTGCGGCTCAATGACTATTTGCTCCAAGAAGGAGGGCATATCGGCTATAGTATCCGTCCCTCTGCGCGTGGGAAAGGATTGGCAAAAGAGCAGCTGCGACAAGGCTTGAAAGTAGCCAAAAATAAAAATATTAAACGAATCCTAGTGACTTGCGATTGTGATAATGCTGCCAGTCGAGCAGTGATTCTGGCTAATGGCGGAGCTTTAGAGGATGTTTGAGGCGGAAAAGAGCGTTACTGGATTGATGTCGATTAAGGAGGGGACATGGAGCTAAGACGACCAACTTTGGAAGATAAAGATGCTATTTTAGAGATGATTGCTGAGTTCGATGCTGCAAAATCCTATATGCACGGTGGCATGGGCTCCACTTGGAAGCGAGCAAAGGATTATGAGGATTGGTTAAAGATTGTAGAGCAGCAGGAAGATGTGGCAAACTTGCCAGCAGGCTGGGTTTCTGCAATCCAATTTTTGTCCTTTGATGAGACTGGCTTGCCTTTGGGATTTTTAGCTTTACGCCTGTCCTTAAATGACAAATTATTTGTGGAGGGTGGGCATATTGGCTATTCTATCCGGCCCAGTCAACGCAGAAAGGGCTTTGCTAAGATGCAGCTAGAGCTAGGATTAGCAGAGGCTCGAAAGCAAGGACTAGAACGAGTGCTGATTACCTGCGATGAAGACAACGAAGCCAGCCGACGCACCATTCTCTCTGCTGGCGGTGTTTACGAAAATACAATCGACAGAAGTCAGCGCTACTGGATTGATGTCAATTAAGGAGGGAGCATGGAGCTAAGACGACCAACTTTGGAAGATAAAGAAGCGATATTAGAGATGATTGCGGAGTTTGCTGCTGCAAAATCTTATATGCACGGTGGCATGGGCTCCGCTTGGAAGCGAGCAAAGGATTATGAGGATTGGTTAAAGATTGTAGAGCAGCAGGAGGATGCTGCCAACCTGCCAGTAGGCTGGGTTCCTGCCATCCAATTTTTATCCTTTGATGAGACTGGCTTTCCTTTGGGATTTTTAGCCTTGCGCTTGTCCTTGAATGACAAATTATTTGTGGAAGGCGGTCACATTGGCTATTCTATCCGGCCCAGTCAACGAGGCAAAGGATATGGGAAGGAGCAGTTGAGATTAGGACTAGCAGAGGCTCGAAAGCAAGGATTGGAACGAGTACTGATTACCTGCGATGAAGAAAACGAAGCCAGTCGTCGCACGATTCTCTCTGCTGGCGGTGTTTATGAAAACACAATCGACAGAAGTCAGCGCTACTGGATAGAGCTAGATGGGGAGGTGTCATGAACAATCCCAAACCTCAAGAATGGAAAAGTGAGGAGCTGAGTAAGGGGCGAATCATTGACTATAAGGCCTTTAACTTTGTAGATGGCGAAGGCGTCCGCAACTCCCTTTATGTCAGTGGTTGTATGTTTCACTGTGAGGGCTGCTATAATGCAGCAACTTGGTCCTTCAACGCTGGCATTCCTTATACCCAAGAGTTGGAGGAGCAGATTATGAAAGATTTGGCGGAGCCTTATGTGCAGGGGCTTACCCTCCTAGGCGGCGAGCCTTTTCTCAACACAGGTATTCTCTTGCCCTTGGTCAAGCGGATTCGGAGAGAGCTGCCGGACAAGGATATCTGGTCCTGGACGGGCTACACCTGGGAAGAGATGATGCTGGAAACGGAGGATAAGCTGGAGCTGCTGAGTCTGATTGATATTCTGGTGGACGGCCGTTTTGACCTTACCAAGAAGAATCTCATGCTGCAGTTCCGTGGTTCTTCTAATCAACGCATCATTGATGTGCAGAAGTCCCTTGAGGCAGGCCAGGTAGTCATCTGGGACAAGCTGAATGATGGCCTCCAGGCCTATGAGCAAGTTGACAGAGACAAGATACTTTAAAAAACAAGCAACATACTGATATAAAAGAGGTTTTACCTCTTTTTCTGTTGCCAAAAACAGTATAAAATATTGGTTTTTCGAGAAGGGAGAAGGAATTTACTGAAAATTAATACAGACTGTCCTTTTTTGTCAACAAATTTTGGAAAAAACTAAAATATTTTTAAATATTTTAGTGTATCATAATGCATTTATGATATAATAAAATGTATTTATATCTCAGGGGAGAAAAAGGGAGAATTATGAATCAACATAGGAGAATTGTGCCTGCTTCTAAAAAGGGGAAGAAGCTGAGGTTCTTTAATGCAGCTTTACTGACATTGGTAAGCTTGGTTTCAGGTTTGCTTGTTTTTTCTATATTTAAAAATAATGTTCTGGCGTTTCATCACCTGAACCTTATTTTGTCTGCTCTTTTGGCGGCTGTTATTTTACTGGCAGCCTTCTTTATATGGAAAAATAAGTTCAAAGTCCTGACAACCTTACTTTTGCTTGTGACTTTGCTGGTATCCTCAGGAGCTATGTACGGGGTCAAGGAGCTGATGGACTTATCTAGAGGTGTGAACTCCACCTCAAATTACTCTGAAATTGAAATGGCCGTTTATGTCCGGACAGACAGCGATAAATCAGATGTGACTCAACTGAAGAAGCTGACAGCTCCGACTGAAAATGGAGACAAGGACAATGTAGAGGCTCTTCTGGAGCACATCAAGAAGACTAAAAAGACAGAGCTCACTGTAGAAAACAGCTCGTCATATATCGCAGCCTACAATGCTCTCATCAATCAAGAGACCGAAGCTATTGCCCTTAATAGCTCGTTTGGAGACATGCTAGCTTCCCACGATGCTGACTATGCTTCAAAGATAAAGAAAATCTATACTTATAAAATCACCCGTCAAGTAGAGACCGGCAAGCGTAGCGATGATGCCAATGCGGATGTCTTTAATATCTATGTCAGCGGTATTGACACTTATGGATCTATCTCATCTGTCTCACGTTCCGATGTCAATATTATCATGACGGTCAATCGCAAGACCAAGAAAGTCCTCTTGACTACAACTCCGCGTGATTCTTATGTAGCCATTGCGGATGGAGGGGCTGGTCAGATGGACAAGCTGACCCATGCAGGGATTTATGGAGTAGATGCTTCTGTCCACACGCTGGAAAATCTTTACGGCATTCGCATTGACTACTATGTTCGTCTGAACTTTACTTCCTTCCTCAAGCTGGTAGACCTGCTGGGAGGGATTGATGTTGAAAATGATCAAGAATTTACCAGCCGACACGGCAATCATCATTTCCCAGTAGGGAAAGTTCATATGAACTCAGATCAGGCACTTGGCTTTGTTCGCGAGCGTTACTCCCTTCAGGGTGGCGACAATGACCGCGGAAAAAATCAAGAAAAAGTTATCGAAGCAGTCATTAAAAAGCTGACTTCAACCAGTGCTTTGAAGAACTACAACGCAATTATTTCCGGCTTGCAAGATTCTATCCAGACCAATATGGAGCTGCCTGTTCTTATGAATCTGGTCAATACCCAGTTGGAGTCAGGTGGAAGCTATCAAGTTCAGTCACAAGCCATCAGCGGAAACGGTCGTATGGATCTACCATCCTACGCTATGCCAGATTCCAATCTCTACATGATGGAAATCCAGCCAGAAAGCCTTGACAATGCTAAGGCAGCGATTCAGCAGGTAATGGAAGGAAAAACACCATGATTGATATCCATTCTCATATTATCTTTGATGTGGACGATGGTCCTAAGACCTTTGAGGATTCCAAAAAACTGCTGGAAGAAAGTTATCGACAGGGAGTTCGGACCATCATCTCTACTTCTCATCGCAGAAAGGGTATGTTTGAAACGCCTGAAGAGACCATTAGCGCTAATTTTAAAATGGTGAAAGAACTGGCAGAGCTTGTAGCACCTGACTTGACGGTTCTCTATGGGGCAGAGATTTACTACACCAGTGATGTGGCGGATAAGTTGGAAAAGGGGATTTTCCCCAGTCTAGCAGGCACACGCTATGTGCTGATTGAGTTTAGCATGGCGACGCCCTATAAGGACATCCATAAAGGCTTGGCTCAGATTTTGCGGCTTGGCTTGACACCAGTCGTGGCTCATATTGAGCGCTATCACTGCCTGGAAAATGATGAAAAGAAGGTGCAGGAACTCATTAATATGGGCTGCTATACTCAGATTAATAGCTCCAGTGTTCTAAAGCCTAAGCTGTTTGGAGACTCGCATAAATTTATGAAAAAACGGGCTCAGTTCTTTTTGGAGAAGGACTTGGTCCACTTTGTTGCCAGCGACATGCACAATCTAAGTCAGAGACCGCCTTTTATGAAGGAGGCCTTTGACATCGTCGTTAAGAAATACGGTTCCCGCCGGGCAGAAGCCCTCTTTGGCGGCAACCAAGCATTATTATTGAAAAATGAATTGATTTAGGGGAAAAATGGAAAAACAAGAAAAGCAAATCGTAGAAATCGATATTCTGTCCTTGCTCAGAGCCTTATGGTTGAAGAAATTTACTATCGTATTGGGAGCTGTGCTCTTTTCTTTGCTGGCTTTTGGCTACAGCGTCTTTATTGCTAAGAAAATGTATCAGAGTACCACACGCATCTATGTGGTCAGCCGTCAGAACGAAACGCAGTCAGCTTTGACTAATCAGGACTTGCAGGCAGGGTCTTATCTCGTTAAGGACTTTAAGGAAATCATTCTGTCACAGGCAGTTCTATCACAGGCAATTAGTGAGTTGAAACTGCAAACGTCACCAAGAGAGCTGACACGTCACATCACCGTTTCCGTTCCGGCGGATACTCGTATCGTTTCGATTACAGTTAAGGATGACAATCCAGAGGAAGCGGCTCGCATTGCTAATGCCTTTCGTAATATCGCCGCTGAGAAAATTATCGAAGTGACAAAAGTTTCTGATGTGACAACTTTGGAAGAAGCAACAGTCCCAGCAGAGCCTTCTTCACCAAATATTCGGCGTAATGTTATCTTAGGATTTTTAGGAGGCAGTGTCCTGATGTCGATCTTTATCATCGCTGTAGAAATCCTGGATGATCGGGTGAAGAAGCCAGAGGACATTGAAGAAGTCATGGGCTTGACGCTGTTGGGCGTTATCCCAGATATGAACAGAATGTAAGGGAGAGAAAATGGCAACCTTAGAATTAGTTAGGAAAAAAAGGAACCTTGTCAAACTAACCGAGGAATACTACAATGCTCTAAGTACTAATGTACAGCTGAGTGGCGCCAATATCAAGATGGTCGAAATAAGCTCGGTGACGGCAAATGAAGGAAAGTCTACAACCTCAGTGAATCTCGCGGCCGCCTTTGCCAGAGCTGGTCATAAGACCTTGCTGATCGATGCGGATATCCGCAACTCAGTCATGTCTGGTGTGTTTAGCAGTCAGAGAAAAGTATCAGGACTGACGGACTATTTGTCAGGACAGGCTGCCCTGCATGAAGTCATCAACGATACTGATATGGACAATCTGGATGTGATCTTATCTGGTCCAGTATCACCTAATCCGACGGGGCTTTTGCAAAGCAAGCAGTTTGAAGCGCTTTTGACTGACCTGCGTGTCCGCTATGACTATATCATCGTAGATACTTCACCGATTGGTCTGGTCATTGATGCGGCTATCATCGCTCAGAAATGTGATGCTAGCTTCTTGGTGACACAAGCAGGCCATATCAAACGAAAAGCAGTCATGAAAGCTAAAGAGCAGTTGGAACAAACGGGAACTCCTTTTTTGGGTGTTGTCCTCAATAAATATAACATTGATTTGGAACGCTATGGTGCCTACGGAACTTATGGGGGATACGGCAGCTATGGCAATTATGGGAAATAGGGAATAAAGAGTTTTAGGATAATTGGGAGATTAGGAACATGACAAGAGCGAGAAAAAGAGTCATCTTAATTATTGTTGATATTATTTTGCTCAGTATAAGTCAGGGGATTTCAAAATTCTTCTTAGCAAAATATGTCGGGATAACGGATTTATCTTTTGTCTCTATTTTAATGGGGATTATTGTACTGTATTTGACATTTGCAACACTGTCGAATGTCTTTTCTACCATTACAAGATATACAGATTACAAAACAATGTTTCGAGTGGGGGGCTCAATTTTGGGAGCTTACTCGATTGTATACATTTTAGAGAAAATTTTTTATGAATCCACAAACAGTAGATATATTGTCCTTTCTATGCTGCTATCGTTTTTGTTGGTTATTGCTTCAAGGCTGACTTGGCGGGAGATTCATGAATTCGTGCAGCACCCTTCAGCCTTACTGGGTAAGAAAGTAGATGGGACAAAGACCCTTGTTGTTGGTTCAGGGGATGGTGCTAGTCTCTTTATCAAGATAGCCCAGCAAAAATCAAAAGATTTAAAGATAGTCGCGATTGTAGATGATGATAAGAATAAGCAAAATACGTATCTTCATGGAGTAAAAGTTGTAGGAACAACTGAGCAGATACCTGAAATTGTAGGGAATTATGAAGTTGAACAAATTGTCATTGCCATTCCTTCGTTGGCTCCGGATGATTACGAGCGAATCGTAGAGTACTGCCAACAGACGGAGGTCAAGGTCAATGCCATGCCTAAGTATGAACAGGTGATTACGGGGAAACTATCTGTCAGCAAACTTCAGGAAATTGACATTGCAGATCTGTTGGGGCGTAAAGAAGTTAAGCTGGATCAGCAAAGTTTGAAGTCCAATATTAAATGCAAGACAGTGCTTGTTACGGGGGCCGGTGGGTCTATTGGCTCGGAACTTTGCCGTCAGATTGCTCAATTTTGCCCAGCTAGGCTCCTGCTTCTAGGTCATGGAGAAAATTCCATTTATTTGATTCATAAGGAGCTGTCAAGCCGTTATAAAGATGATATTGAGTTGATTCCAATCATTGCAGATATTCAAGATAGAGAGAGGATTTTCCATATTATGGAAACCTATCGTCCTGATCGAGTGTATCATGCAGCGGCTCATAAACATGTTCCTTTGATGGAGTACAATCCGACAGAAGCAGTCAAAAACAATATCTATGGCACGCGAAATGTAGCAGAAGCAGCAAAGGCAGCTGGTGTCGCGAAATTTGTCATGATCTCTACAGACAAGGCAGTCAACCCGCCTAATGTTATGGGGGCAACTAAGCGAGTGGCGGAAATGGTCGTGACCAGTTTAAATGAAGAAGGAAAGACTCTTTTCTCAGCTGTCCGCTTTGGGAATGTTTTGGGCAGCCGAGGTAGTGTTGTTCCTTTGTTCAAGGAGCAGATTGCCAAGGGAGGTCCTATCACCGTGACGGACTTTCGAATGACGCGCTATTTCATGACTATACCAGAAGCCAGCCGCTTGGTGATTCAGGCTGGGGCCTTGATGCAAGGGGGAGAGGTTTTTGTCTTGGATATGG
The DNA here is from genome assembly GCA_963533195.1 of uncultured Streptococcus sp. GTDB lineage: Bacteria > Bacillota > Bacilli > Lactobacillales > Streptococcaceae > Streptococcus. The sequence continues at coordinate 19,945 of CAUSOG010000023.1, forward strand.
GCGAGCCTGTGAAAATTTTGGACCTAGCTAAAAAGATGATTACGCTCAGCGGCCATACTGAAGAGGAGATTCAGATTCAGGAAGCAGGTATTCGACCGGGTGAAAAGCTTTATGAAGAGCTATTATCTGCCAAGGAAAAGGTTAATGATCAAGTCTATGAAAAGATTTTTGTAGGGAATGTTCAGTCGTTGCCCAAGACCGAGGTGGATTCCTATGTGGACTCTCTTCTGACTCTTGGTGCAAATGACCTCAAGGACAGCCTGGTAAAGTTTGCACAGCAATAAGTTTTTAGGATAATCATGTATAAATTTTTTAAACGAACATTAGATATAGTCTTGTCATTCTTAGGAATGCTTGTCTTATCACCATTTTTTCTGCTTCTAGTACTTGCTATTAAATTGGATTCAAAAGGACCAGTTTTGTTCAAACAGAAGCGGGTCGGTCTGCATAAGAAACACTTCTATATTTTGAAATTCAGAACGATGCGAATTGACACACCTAAGGATACTCCAACTCATTTGCTGGAAAATCCTGAGCAATGGATTACAAAGGTTGGGAAATTTCTTAGGAAGACATCTCTGGATGAGTTGCCTCAGATTTGGAATATTTTTGTGGGTGATATGAGTATCATAGGTCCAAGACCGGCTCTTTGGAATCAGTATGATTTGATTGAAGAGCGAGACCGCTATGGAGCAAATGATGTTTTACCAGGTCTGACGGGATGGGCTCAGATTCACGGGCGAGATGAGTTGCCGATTGCCAAGAAAGCTGAATTGGATGGCTACTACGTCCAGCATCTGTCTTTTGGATTAGATATCCGCTGTTTCTTTGGCACCATTAATAGTGTGGTCAAGAGCGAAGGTGTTGTCGAAGGCGGCACGGGAAATATGGAAAAGAAAGATTAAAGGCTGATGAAAAGAATATTAATTACGGGAGAGGGTAGCTATATCGGCCAGAGCTTTAAGAGGTATGTTTCTTCACGGGAGGATGTCCAGGTTGATGAGCTGGACGTCCGCGGAGAAACCTGGAAGGAGAAAGATTTTTCGTCCTTTGATGTAATCTTGCATTTGGCAGCGATTGTCCATATCTCCAACCCATCAAAAGAGATGGAATCAGTATATAATCAAGTCAATACTCAGCTACCTTATGAATTGGCTCAAAAGGCTAAAGGCGAAGGTGTCAAACAGTTTATCTTTATGAGCAGCATGAGCGTCTATGGCGAAGTTTTGGGAGATCGGGTTATCACAAAAGACACACAAGAGCGTCCTGATTCTTTTTATGGCAAAAGCAAACTAGCTGCTGAGCAACTTCTGGCGGAATTGGAGAGCGAAGATTTCAAATTGGCAGTTTTACGGCCGCCCATGGTTTATGGTCATCAAGCTAAGGGAAATTATAAGCGACTGTCAAGGTTGGCTCAGAAACTACCAGTCTTCCCTTTGGTTCAGAATGAACGTAGTATGATTTATATTGATAACCTTTGTGAGTTTATCAGACTGATTGTTCAGAATCAAGACAACGGTATCTTCTATCCTCAAAATCAGGACTATGTCAATACCTCTCAGCTAGTCAAAGAAATAAAACGGACTCATGGTCAGAGAGTAGTCTTGCTGCCTGCATTTAACTGGATTTTAAAAAGATTGTCCCGCTATGTTTCGACTCTAAATAAGCTGTTTTCAGATTTAACTTATGAAAAAGAGATGTCTAGCTATCCTCAGTCTTATCAGGTGGCAGATTTTAGGAGGTCTATTGAGAAGACGGAGAAGGGAAACTAGTTTAGGATGATTGGGGGAATTGTTAGTGAAGTTTTCGGTATTGATGTCTGTCTATCAGAAGGAGAATCCAGATTTCTTAAGAAAGAGTCTAAATAGCGTTCTTATAGAGCAGAGTCGCAAGCCAGATGAGCTTGTCCTTGTAGAGGATGGGCCGCTTACAGAAGAGCTTTATCAGACGATTCAAGATTTCAAGGAAAAATTTCCAGAGATGAAAGTTCTACCCTTAAAGGAAAATGTCGGATTGGGAGAAGCTTTGCATCGAGGAGTTGAGGCTTGCTCTTATGACTGGATTGCTAGAATGGATACAGATGACATTGCGACACCGGACCGTTTCCAGCAACAAGTGGACTATATTGAGCAGAATCCGCAGTTAGATGTTTTGGGTGGCAATATCATAGAATTTGACACGGAACCAGATCAAATAGTGGCAGAGAAACAAATGCCGCTTTCCCATGAAGAAATTATCAAAAGGTTGCAGCGGAGAAATCCTTTCTGTCACATGACGGTATTTTTCAAGAAATCATCTGTTTTAAAAGCAAGCAATTACAAGCCCTTGCCTTTAGTGGAAGACTATTATCTTTGGGCGAGAATGGCTGCTCAGGGCTGTCGTTTCGCCAATCTTAATCGGGTCTTGGTTTATGCTCGCGTCGGAAACGGCATGCATACGAGAAGAAGCCAGACAGAGCAGATTGCCAGCTGGAAAGTAGTCAATACTTTTTTGCTGGCACATGGTATGTTGAACCGAGGGCAATATTATCAAAATATGTTGATGATTCGCGCTTTTGTGGGAACGCCTATTTGGATAAAAGCCTTTATTTATAAGTGTCTGCTTAGAAGAAAGTAATGACTTTACAGACAGAGCAGTCTAGCTTAGACAGGGAGAAAGCTAGAAGTTAGGGGGATATAGAATGAAAAGTTTAGGAAGGAGGGAGAAATGATTTCTGTCGTGATGGCGACCTATAATGGGGCGGATTTTATTTTGGAGCAACTAGACTCTATCCGCACTCAAAAGCTGAAGCCTGATCAGGTCATTATCTGTGATGACTGTTCGACAGATCAGACAGTGGTGCTAATCAGGGACTACATCACCAAGCACCAACTGACTGATTGGCAGCTGCTTGAAAATCAGGAAAATTTGGGCCATTATCGAACTTTTATAAAATTAGCGAGTTTGGCTGAGCACGATATTGTTTTTTTTGCTGATCAGGATGATAAATGGCTGCCTGATAAAACAGCTGCCTTGCAGAAACTGCTGTTAGAAACAGGTGCTGCTATGGTGTATGGCCAGTCTTACTTGATTGATCAAAATGGTCAGGTCATCAAGGAGCCTAAGGTTTCAGGAGAAAGGCAAGAAAGAAATCTAGCTTGGCTTCTGAAAAAATGGCCGTCAGGTTATCAGACAGCTTTTAGAAAGTCGGTACTGACGGATATTTTGCAGCAGCAATATACGGATTATCCTGGATTTGACTATCATGATGTTTTATTTGGTATGCTGGTTCCATTGTATGGAAAAGTTGTTTGCTTGGACCAGCTTCTAGATCAGCATCGCATTCATCAGGCGAATGTAACCCAGTCTGCGTCGTCGCTCAGTTTTAACAAAACAAGGTTATCTAGGATTAACTATTTACAGAAGGTCATCAGGCGCTATGAGTCCGTGAAAAACATCGCAGAGGAGCGACAGATTTCTGAGACGGCCCATCGCCAGCTTGCTAGGGCTTTGGCCTTGACAAATCTTAGACTGAAATTCTTACAGTCTAGAAATCCATTTTGGGCTTTGAGCCTGATGTTTCAAATAAGGGAGTATCGAACAATAAAAGATTTCATCAGTGATTTGGTATACACCTATTCACTGAATGGACTTGCTAGGAGATTATTGAAAAAGTTTGGGAGGTAAGAAAAATGAGAGGAACCAGTAAGATTGAATGGGAGTTGGCTTTGGGAGAACGCTTCAGCCCCATGTATCAGAAAATTACGGATGATAAATTAAAGGTTTTGCAAAAAGCCTATTTACAAATGTATAAAAAATTTGATGCAGAGTGTCGTCGGCATCATATTCATTCCTACATGGTTGCAGGGACCTTGATTGGCTCTTTGCGACATGGGGGCTATATCCCTTGGGACGATGATATCGACTTAGTGATGTTCCGAGAGGACTACAATCGTCTGCAGGAAATCTTTGCGGACAGCGAGGACTTCGAGCTGATCTCTCCTGCGGATGCGACAGACAGTGTCTTTAAAGTTCTAAAGCTACAGAGCAAGTCACTGACCTACTATGATGTTTTGGGAGAAGGTTTCAGTAAAAAGAAACATCTTTATCTTGATATGCTGCCAATTGACTTTGTCCCAGAGAATAACATGCTTCGCAAGCTCAAGGGGCTTCTATTCAGAGCCTTGGATTTGTCACACAATAGCTCGCGCTGCTATACGAAGTTTACTCCGCATCTGACCTATATGGCTAAAGAATCCAAAGAACTCAGACAAAATCTTTGGATCAGAAGACTGATAGGCTTCCCTTCTTTTATCATGGGGCCGGCTAATATGTATAAGTTGATGGAAAAACTTATCCAGTCTAATAAGAAGACTTCAAAAATAACAATTGCTTATGGTGTAAAAGGCTATTTGGGAGAGACTATTGACTATGAAAGTTTCTATCCAGCTAAGAAGTATTCCTTTGAAGGCTATGAGTTCGATGGACCTAATGATGCGGACAAGTATCTGACTAATCGCTACGGTGATTACATGACGCCGCCTGAAAGAAAAGAACAGACAGAACGTCATGTCAGACTGAGAGATAATTGGGTTGAATTAATAGAAGGAAGATAATGGTTTTTTTACTGATTTTGGGTGGCCTCTTCCTATTGTTTTTGACAATCAAAACAGTAGGAAGAGACTATGCTAACCCGGCTTTTATATATCTGGCAATATGGATGATAGCAAGCATTTTTACTGCATTTTATTCATCCAAATGGGGAGAGGGACTTTCTCTGATAACGGTCACTGTTATCTTTGTTGGAAATGCCATTTTTTTAATGGGAGTCCTGTTATCATCGAATTTGTTTGCTGAGAAAAAGTTGGACGCCAAACCTAGTCAAATAAAGGTGAGTACTTTTTTCATTATTTTAGTTCTCTTATTTTTGGCTTATGCGGTCAGGTTTATTTATTCCGATTTGCTTTACTTGGCGGCGCAGAGCAAGCAGGTACCGGGGGGATTGTTTAAAACTATTGAATTGGCTCGGCATATGACTACAAATTATGATTTCTCTCTTAGTCGTCTTAGCCTTAATTTGTTGCGGGTTAACTTTTCCTTAGGAATTGTTTTCTTCTACTTTTTCTGTGAGTCTCTTTTTTCAGGAAAAGATGGCATTTTTTACAAGGGCAAGTTACTGCTGGTTAGTCTGATTTCTTTAGGTATTTCCCTCTTGTCCACCGGACGTACGGAGTTGCTGGGCTTGGTTGCAGGCTATGCTATTGTGTATATGCTGTTTTTCTCGAAGTATTATTCGTGGAGAGACAGCAGGTATGGTGTGAAGCTTTTTCGCTCTTTACTGATAATTGGCTTTGTATTCCTTGTCTTATTCATGGCGGTTGGAACCTTTGTTCTCAATCGAGTGGATAGTCGGGCAGAGTTCGGAATTTTGGATAATTTGGTTAAATATATGGGTTCACCCATTCAGGCTTTAGACTATTATCTGAAAAATCCTACTCTTTATAGCGATAATCAAGTCTTTGGAGAAAATACTCTTATTGCTATCTATGGAACATTGAAATCCCTCGGTCTGTCTAGTCATGAGCTGACACCTTTCTTGCCTGTTGTTCATTTCAACGACGATAAAACCAATGTTTACACCATTTATTACTACTTTATCAAGGATTTTGGCTATTTCTCAGTCCTTATCTTTCAGCTTTTATATGGCTTCTTTTACGGAAGTTTCTACTATTCTATCAAAAAACGCTATTTCACCCCGCTAAAGGTTATTGTTTTCGCTTTATTTGCGTATCCTTTGGTCATTTCATTCTTTCAGGAAACGTTGCTGTCATTGCTGACAACCCATATTAATCGGATTATCTATGCTTTTGTGATTTATATGGCAGCTGATTTACTGAGTAGAGTACGATTTACAACGAGAGGAAGGAAAGTATCGGTATGACGACATCAGCTCTGATATTCGCAGGCGGCACAGGCAGCCGCATGAATACTAAGACCTTGCCCAAGCAGTTTTTAGAGTTGCACGGTAAGCCAATTATTATTCATACGATTGAGCACTTTGAAGACCATCCAGCAGTCTCGGACATTGTGGTTGTCTGTGTAGACGGCTGGCTGGACTACTGCAGAGATTTATTAGCTCGATTCAATATTAAAAAAGTCAGTCAAGTAGTTCCTGGTGGAGAGACTGGCCAAATGTCTATTTTTAATGGTCTCGCTGTCTTACGGGAAAAGTACAAGAACGATGACGACTATGTGTTGATTCATGATGGTGTTCGCCCTTTGATTGACGGGGGAATCATTTCTAAAAATATTGAGGCAGCAAAAAAGTATGGGGCAGCTATTACGGTTAAACCGGTTATCGAAACGGTCATTCAGGTCGACGAGGCGGATGTTATTAATCAGGTAATCGAGCGTTCCACTTGTCAGACAGCTGTCGCCCCTCAAACCTTCGCGCTTTCAAAGATTCACTCCTTGCATTTAAAAGCTCAGGCAGAGAATCAGTTTGATATGACAGATTCTGCGACGTTGGCTCGTTATTTTGGTCTCCCTCTGCATACAGTCATGGGGGGCAGCGAAAATATCAAAATTACGACTCCATCTGATTTTTATATCTTTAGAGCAATTTACGAAGCGCGTGAAAATGCACAAATTTTTGGTTGATATGGGAAATAATGCGATTTTACAAAAGGATATGGAAGACCTAGTTACTGTCAGTCCTATTCTTAGAGAACTGAGTAATGTCACAGTCTTGGTAACCGGAGCAACCGGACTTATAGGCAGACACTGTATTTCCGCCTTGATGGTTTTAAATGATTTGTACAATGCCAATATCAGAGTAGTGGCCTTGGCGCGAAATCAGAAAAAAGCGGAAGATCTATTTCAAGATTTTTTACATAGTGAGAATCTGCAGCTAGTGTATGCTGACTTGCTGTCAGATTGGCAGATAGAGGAGGATTTGGATTATATTATCCATGGAGCCAGTGCGACGGACTCCTCTTTTTTCGTTAAGCATCCTGTGGAGACGATTGATCTAGCCGTAAATGGAACGAAAAAACTGCTGGAGCTGGCTAAAAATAAGAAAGTTCACAGTATGGTCTATCTCTCTTCTCTGGAAGTCTATGGGACGACAATTCCTGATGCTTCCAGCATTAGCGAGAAAGATTACGGTTATTTGGATCCAACCAGTGTCCGTAGCAGTTATTCGGAAAGCAAGCGCATGGCAGAATCCCTGTGTGTGGGCTATTGTCATCAGTATCAGGTGCCAGTTAGAATGGCTCGTTTGTCACAAACTTTTGGCCCAGGTGTGAGCTATGAAGACAACAGAGTTTTTGCGCAGTTTGCACGTGCTATCCTTGAAAAGAGAGATATTGTCCTCCGAACTAAAGGGGAGACTGTTCGGAACTACTGCTATACCAAAGATGCCATTGAAGCCATTTTTTACATTCTGCTGAAAGGCCAAGCAGGTCAAGCATATAATGTTGCCAATAAAGAGACGGCTATTTCCATTCGTGAGATGGCAGAAATAGTTATTGAACGAAGCGGTAGCAATGAAACGAAGTTGGTCTTTGATTTGGCAGAGGATGTGGAAAAGCTAGGATATAATCCGACAGTTAAGATTCGTCTCAATACGGACAAGCTTGAGAGTTTAGGCTGGCAAGCTCATACTGATTTAGAAACCATGTTTTTACGTTTGATTGAGAGCATGGCAGCAGATAGGAAGAAATAGGAGGGCAAATTTGTCTGGTGGATTTAAAAAAATAGTAGCTAATTTTTCCTATGTCGTCTTGTCCAATTTGCTGACAGTAATAGTTTCTTCTCTGGTTGTCTTAATTTTGCCTAAGATTATGGGTGTAGAGGAGTATGGATACTGGCAACTCTATATTTTTTATTTATCTTATGCCGGCTTTGTTCATCTGGGTTGGGTGGACGGAATCTACCTTCGCTACGGTGGTTTGGAGTATGCTGATCTGGATAAAGAAAAGTTTTTCTCTCAGTTTCTCATGCTTTTAATCTATCTAACAGGGATTGGAATTTTATTTTTATTAGGGATTTCTGCCTTTATTAGAGATGAGAGCAGTCAGTTTGTTTTTACACTTTTGGTTTATACCACGTTAGTCACCAATCTGCGCTTTCTCTTTGTTTACGTTCTGCAGATGACTAATCGACTAAAGGAGAGTTCCTATGTTGTCAGTGGAGACCGACTCCTCTATTTACTGCTTTTACTGGTCTTTATTTTCGTGGGCTTTCGAGACTTCAAGATTATGGTCTATGCAGATTTGATTGGTAGAGTTGTTTCCCTTTTTTATGCCATGTATCTGTGCCGAGATATGGCCCTGCGACCCCTCAATCAGTTTAAGCTTGATATAAAAGAAACGGTTTGCAATATTGCTGTCGGTATCAATCTGATGCTATCAAATGTAGCCAGTATGCTCATTATCGGGACCGTTCGAATGGGGATTCAAAAGGTATGGAATATTGCTACATTTGGGAAAGTATCCTTGACCCTGAGCATTTCCAATCTGCTTATGACCTTTATCAACGCTATCGGTTTGGTCATCTTTCCGATTTTGAAACGGACGGACGAAAGCAAGTTGCCTAAGATTTACAATCAGTTGCGGAATGTCCTTATGGTTCTTATGTTTGGAGTGCTTTTGCTGTATTATCCCCTGAAAATAGCTTTGGACAGCTGGCTACCGGCTTACAGAGAGTCCTTGATATTTATGGCTCTAGTCTTTCCTATGTCTGTCTATGAGGGAAAAATGGCTCTGCTTATCAATACCTACTTAAAAGCCTTGCGAATGGAGAGGCAGATTTTTAAAGTAAATGTAATTGCCATGCTCTTAAGCTTTGCTACTACCTTGATTTTTGCAGTTTTTCTGCGCAATCTGAATGCTACAGTTCTGTCTATCGTGCTGTTGCTGGCGACTAGGAGTATATTGGCAGAGCTAATCTTAGCCAAGAGGATGCAGATCGAGGTCGTCAAAGATATCTGGGTTGAGTTGCTAATGACGCTTGTATTTATTGCTTCGAATTGGTTTTTATCAGTTTATCTTGCTGCAGCAGCCTACGGATTTGTCTATCTGACCTACAGCATTTACAAATACCAAAGTTTAAAAGGCCTGCTCCAGCAATTGCGGGCTCGTTGATGCTTGAGAAATTATAAATAGTTTAACAATCTAAATACTAAGCCCTGTCTGGGCTTTTTACGTTTGTTTTGTAATGTAGGTTTAGCAAACAAAGTAACTTATAAAGTTACTCTGGCTACAATCAGTTTGCTGAACCATATATTGCATATAGTGGAAATGAAAGACAATTTTTCCAGTAACTTATTGCGGATTATGGTATTTTTTGAGAATAATTAGAAATTAGCTAAAAATAATTCCGTTTTTTATACACCTGAATATAAATGGTTTCGTAAATTATTTCACCATGAAGAGATTTCAAAAGGAATCAGGAGAGCGGAGCTGCTAGGATAGCAAATTGGGCTAGTTTTTGGTATTTTAAGTAAGTGCAGAATTCGGCGGTCAACTTTAGAAAGAGAAATATCTGTTAGTTGCAATAGTAAAATTAAAGAGAACTTGAGGATTAGCAAGAAGAGGTGTCCTATGAAAAAAATTTTAGTCACAGGCGGAACGGGGTATATAGGAAGTCACACAGTGGTTGAACTAGTCGCAGCGGGCTATGGAGTTATTATCGTGGATAACTTTTCGAATAGCTCTCCAGAAGTGCTAGAGCGCTTAGAAACTATCACTGGTGTGAACATCCCGTTTTACAAGGGTTCGATTTCTGATAAAAATCTGATGAACCAGATTTTCGAAGACAATCACATTGACGCAGTCATTCATTTAGCGGCCTATAAATCAGTAGAAGAATCGGTGCGGGAACCACTTAAATATTACGAAAATAATGTCAGTGCTGGTATTGCTCTTCTTGATGTTATGGAAGAGCACAAGGTAGAACATATTATCTTTAGCTCCAGTGCCACGGTCTATGGAATGAATCATGGTTCATCCTTGACAGGAGATTTATCTACTCCAGCGACCAATCCATATGGTTATACCAAGCTGATGATGGAGCAGATTTTGACGGATCTTGCTCTTGCACATTCAGATTGGTCTGTGACTAATCTTCGTTATTTTAATCCAATTGGTGCTCATGAGTCTGGTCTGATTGGTGAGGCTCCAAATGGAAATCCTCATAACCTCATGCCTTATATTACCCAGGTTGCGGTCGGTAAATTACAAGAGCTTAGCATTTTCGGAAATGATTATGATACGCATGATGGTACAGGAGTGCGGGATTATATTCATGTAGTCGATTTAGCCAAGGGCCATGTTTTGGCTTTGAAACATAATTTAAAAAACAAGGGAGTCGCTGTTTTCAATCTTGGTACAGGGATTGGTTATAGTGTACTGGATATGGTTAAAGCATTTGAAAATGTCAATGGTGTGAAAATTCCTTATACTATCAAGGATAGACGACCTGGAGATGTGGCGACTTGCTATGCCGATGCAAGTAAAGCAAATGATATTTTGGGCTGGAAAGCTGAGAAAACTCTCCAAGATATGATGCGAGATTCTTGGAGATGGCAAAGTTCAAATCCTAATGGCTATGAAAGCTAATGTAGAATATCCGCTAGATGAATAAAACTCTTCTGTAATAATGCAGAAGAGTTTTTCTGTATAAGAGCTGCCTTCTTCCTCAGATGCAGAACTTTTTAAAGAATGTCATCAATTGATATGTTTTTTAATGGTCGTGTAATCTGGTCTTGATGAGCTGTAATAATAAACATGCTATAATGTCTGCATGAAGACTGAAAACACAACTTTGCACGCTTTTAAGGCCCTAGCTTGCTTTAGTATTGTTTCCTTACACTTTCTGCTGCCAGGGCAATTTGGCGTTTTTTATCAAATTGTGGCCCGTTTTGCAGTTCCCTTTTTCATGATGCTTTCGGGCTATTTTTCCTTCAATATTTCCAGAGATAAGGTCAAGTATCGTCTCAAGCAGATGCTTCTTTTGACAGCTGCCAGTCTCCTATTTTACACGATTGTGCATTTTGTCAACCTAGTGCTGACCAGAGAACTAACAGAAAAGATGGCATCTATAAACCTGTCTGATTTTGCAGACTTTTTCCTTTTTAACAGTCCCCGAGACTTGATTGGCTCGGCTGCTACGCCGACTTGGTATTTGCTGGCTATCTCCTATATCTACACGCTTTATCTGGTTTTTTATAAGCATTTCCACCGCTTAACTAGCTTTGGTGTGTCCTTATTCTTGTTGGTCCTGGCCTTTTGTATCGAGTTCAATACAGATAGCGAATTTTACTATCGCAACTTCCTGTTTATGGGTCTTCCCTTTTTCATTCTAGGGATGCAGTTTGCCAAGCATCGGGATCGGATTTTAGCCTATGACTTGTCATCTGTCAGGAAATGGGCGATTGGCTTGGGAATAGCGGGTTTGATTTTGTTTGAGTACTGTTTCATGGGTACGGAATATGACCTCTATCCCAGCACTCTTTTTTCATCCAGTGCAATTTTCTTCTATGCGGTCAGAAATGGGACCAATATTGATATTCCGGTTTTAAATAATATTGCCAAGAGATATGCCACCATGATTTATATCATCCATCCTTTTATTATCTTCATTTTCAGGTCGATAATGCCTCGGAATACTATTTATAGTTTTGGCTTTTTTATCATTTTCTTACTGTCTTATTTGCTGAGCATAGCTTTTCAGAAAGCCATCAGGCCCAGACTTATCAGTGCACTTCCGGCTCAGTGATGTAAGCTGTCATAGCTTATCCTCGCTTTGACTCCAAACTAAAAGCAACAGAATACTGTTGCTTTTCTTGGTCTATCTGGGGTTCAGACTGCTCAATACTTTTTCAAAACTGTCAGAGTGGGCTTCGACGGTTATTTTTTCTAGCGTAAAAGGGTGCGTGAAGGTCAGCCGATGGGCGTGGAGCATAAGCCGCCCTTTGGGTTGCGGATGATAAAGGGGATCACCGATAAGTGGGTGTCCGTGGTGAGCTAGATGAACACGGATCTGATGGGTGCGGCCAGTCTTGAGTTGGCATTTGACCAAGGAAGCTTGTCTAAATTGCTTGAGTCGAGTCACATGAGTCTCTGCATAGAGTCCTTTTCGGGGGTCGACCAGCCGTTTTCTGCGATCATGGCGGTCGCGGCCGATCTTGTCTTTATAGATAAGTTTTTTGCTTGGGAACTTGCCTTGGACAAAAGCCCAATATGCGCGGCTGATTTCTCGCTTTTCCAGCAGTCGATTGAGGATGGGCAGGACAAAGGGATTCTTGGCAAAGAGGACAGCACCGCTGGTTTCTTTATCCAGTCGGTGAACGACATAGCAGGTCTCGCCAACATAGGCAGAAACATGATTGAGCAGGGCTAGCTCTGTTGGTTCATTAGCATGGGTTTTCATCCCCTCAGGTTTATTGACGATGATGAGGTGTTGGTCCTGGTAGAGCTCTTCTACGAGTTCGCCATTTCCAAGCAAGATTGTCTTTTGAGGATAATCCTCCTCGTCAAATATCAGGCAGATGTCATCTCCGGGTTTGACTACAGTCTGCCAGTTGATAGCTAGACCGTTGACAGACACATGCTTTTTGGTCCGCAGAAAGTGCCGAATTTTTCGTGGAATGAGAAATTGTTCTTCCAGCAGTTCTTTGACTGTCATGGCGGGCAGTCCATCTGGGATAGTGAGTGTGAATTTCATACATTTATTGTAGCAGAAAGCCTGCTGTTTGGAAATAGGTAGTGTCGGATAAGGCTTGCTGTAGAGTGCTTTAATAGGCTATTTAATATACTCTTTTTCTTAAAAATAACTAAAAATCAGACGGGAGATAGGGTACTTTCTTGTCTGCACCTAAATAAGGTGATAAAATAAGGTTTATGAAGAATTTAAAAGATTTGTTTGAAAAATTAGTAGATTATTTTACCATACAGAAACCTCAAAAAGAAGCAGCAGAGGAGGTAGAGCTGACAGAAGAGCAGGCTAAGTCTGGACTCAGCCGTTCGGGCAAGACCAAGAAGAAACCTCTCTCTCAGCACCCTATCCGTCGTTTTTGGCGCAGGTTTCATCTGACCAAGATATTCCTGATTCTCGGCTTGACCTTTGGTCTGGTGGTCGGTGGCTATCTCTTTTATGTGGCTAAGACGACCAATGTCAAGGATTTGCAGAATGCCCTCAAAGCTACCACGCTCATCTTTGACAAGGATGGCAATGAAGCGGGAAGCCTGTCTGGTCAGAAAGGAACTTATGTCGAGCTGACTGAGATTAGTCAAGACCTGCAAAATGCTGTCATTGCGACAGAGGACCGGACTTTCTATGAGAATGGCGGGATTAACTATAGTCGTTTTATCCTAGCTATCCTGACAGCCGGGCGCTCGGGTGGGGGGTCTACCATTACCCAGCAGTTGGCCAAGAATGCCTATCTGTCTCAGGATCAGACCATCGAGCGGAAAGCCAAGGAATTTTTCCTGGCTCTGGAAATCAATAAGAAATACAGCAAGCAGGAAATCCTGACCATGTACCTCAATAACTCCTACTTTGGAAATGGGGTCTGGGGTGTGGAAGATGCCTCTAAGAAATACTTCGGAGTTTCGGCTAGCCAGCTTAGTCTGGACCAGTCGGCTGTTCTAGCTGGTATGCTCAAGGGACCAGAGATATATAATCCGCTGTATTCGGTTGAAAATGCGACCAATCGCCGTGATACGGTGCTGCAAAATATGGTTGCTGCAGGCTTTATTGATCAGGGGACGGCCGATCAGGCTGCCGCTGTAGGAATCGGTGGTCAGCTGGTTGATGCTTATGCCGGTAAGTCAGAAGACTATCGTTATCCGTCCTATTTCGATGCGGTCATCAATGAAGCGGTCAATGACTACGGCTTGACAGAAGAAGAGATTGTTAATAATGGCTACCGCATTTACACGGAGTTGGATCAGAACTACCAAGCCAGCATGCAGGTTATTTACAGCAATGTCTCTCTCTTTCCTGTAGCAGAAGATGGCACTATGGCTGAATCAGGCAGTGTTGCCTTGGATCCAAAAACTGGCGGTGTGCGGGCATTAGTTGGACGAGTCAATAGTGCAGAAGGCTCGACCTTCAGAAGCTTTAACTATGCAACCCAGTCTTCTCGCAGCCCTGGCTCTACTATCAAGCCCTTGGTTGCATACAGTCCGGCCGTCGCTGCTGGCTGGCCGACAGATAAGGAGCTGGACAATACCAGAACCACCTTTGGCGACTATACCATCAACAACTACGGCAATATCCAAAGTTCACCTACAGTTCCTATGTATCAAGCCTTGGCAGAATCTCTGAACATTCCGGCTGTTTCAACTGTGGACCAGTTAGGCATTAACAAGGCATTTGAGTACGGGAAAAAGTTTGGTCTGAATATGGACAAGGTTGATCAGACCTTGGGGGTAGCTCTAGGAAGTGGGGTCACGACCAATCCGTTGCAAATGGCTCAGGCCTACTCAGTCTTTGCCAACGGCGGGGTGATGAACGATGCCCATCTGATTACAAAAATTGAAAATGCCAGTGGTCAGGTCGTCAAGACCCATCGCCAAACCTCTACTCGGGTTCTTAATGGCTCAACAACGGATAAGATGAACAGCATGATGCTGGGGACCTTCTCGAACGGTACAGGTATCTATGCGGCTCCTTATGGCTATACTATGGCTGGTAAGACCGGTACGACTGAAACGGACTTTAACCCAGATCTATCTGGCGACCAATGGGTCATTGGTTATACGCCGGATGTGGTTATCAGCCAGTGGCTAGGCTTTCCAAAAACTGACGAAACCCACTATCTGACTGGGACCAGCGCAAATGAAGCCTCGGCGGTTTTCCGAAATGTTGCCAATAGCATCCTGCCATATACAGAAGGAACTTCCTTTGAAGGGCAAAAGAATGCCTATGCTGCCAACGGTATTGCCCCTGTGGACACCTATGGTACGGAGGAAACGGGTACTACAACTGAAAACAAAGACTTCCTGCAGGACGTTCAGGATCGAGCTCAAAATCTAGTGGATGAAGCCAAGAAAGCTATTGATGACACTGGTATTCCTGAGAAAGCTAAGAATCTCTGGGATACTGTTACCAGCTGGTTTCAATAGGATTTAAAAGCGCTGAACGGCTTGTCAAAAGCATAGAATCCTGCTATAATAAGAAAGATGGAGGCGTTATGGCATTAAAAAAAGCGAGTCTAGCGTGTACAGTCTGCGGTTCTAGGAACTACTCGGTTAAGCTCAGTAGCACTCCAAAACCAACGCGTTTAGAAGTTAATAAATTTTGTAAGCATTGCAGTAAATATACGCTGCATAAAGAAACTAGATAGGAGATTGTTGTGAAATTCTTTAAAGATGTTTTTAAACTATTGAAAGATACAACTTGGCCTACCCGAAAAGAGAGATGGACAGATTTTATCTCTGTCATGGAATACACTGCATTCTTTGTGGTAATCATCTACATCTTTGACAAAGTAGTGGCAAGCGGTCTTTTCCAGATTCTGAATATTTTCTCTTAATAACTGTAGAGGAAATAGAAAAGAATCCTGCGACAGGTATATCATTCAAAGTCCCACCTATTGTGAGTAGGTGGGATTTTGGCGTATATCACTAGTTACTCGTTCTTTTATTTTTCAAAAAATGTAATCAGATTACAAGGCTTTGATTTGTCTGGCAAATAGTTACTAAATTCCTTTGCATTTGAGGAAATTATGGTATAATAGTGCTAGAAATAAGCAGAAGCCCGCAGGCTTTTTTATTTAGGAAAGGATGAACTCATGGACAGTTTTGACAAAGGCTGGTTTGTACTGCAGACCTACTCAGGCTATGAAAACAAGGTAAAAGAAAATCTTTTGCAGCGCGCTCAGACTTATAACATGCTGGAAAATATCTTGCGCGTGGAAATCCCTACTCAGACCGTGCAAGTAGAGAAAAATGGCAAGACCAAGGAAATCGAAGAAAATCGCTTCCCGGGTTATGTTTTGGTAGAAATGGTAATGACAGATGAAGCCTGGTTTGTCGTTCGGAATACTCCGAATGTAACAGGATTTGTCGGCTCACACGGAAACCGTTCTAAACCAACACCACTCTTGGAGGAAGAAATTCGCAACATTCTCATCTCCATGGGGCAAACAGTGCAGGAATTTGACTTGGATGTCAAGGTTGGGGATACCGTTCGTATCATAGATGGTGCCTTTACTGACTATACAGGTAAGATTACGGAAATTGATAATAACAAGGTCAAGATGATTATTTCTATGTTTGGTAATGACACTGTGGCTGAGGTTAATCTCAGCCAGATTGCAGAGCTTTAATCGACGAAGCCGCTATCCTCGTCAAAAATAAAATCCAAGACTGAAAAGGTCTTGGATTTTTATGTTTTTGGAACGGAGTGTGAGATTACTTATCCTTAATGACAGAGTCAATAATGTCTTTGGTTTGTTTCATTTGATAGGTCGACATTACCCCAACGATTTGATTGTTCTGAGTAGAGAAACTAAACTGTTCATCATTAGAATTTTTATAGACAAAGGTTGTATCGCGCTCTGAACGTATAATCATTTCCGGACGACCAAGCTTGTCGAAAGCTGTCTTTGGAGTGTCGGATGTGGTGATGCTAGAATAGCTGCTTTTGGCCGGCTGAGCGTCTTTTAGGCTAAAACTCAAATTTGTCAGGACATTATTGGTAAAGTAGCACATAATGTCTCCGTTGTCTGTGTGCCAGATGTTAACAGAGTTGCCAGGGTCATTCTCATCAGTGCTGAATGTAGGTTGGCCTAGAGCTGCTGTTACCTCATCGTAAGACGTTTTAGGTTTGTCACCATTGATATCCTCTCCGTTTACCTGAATGACAAAGCCAGTGGAAATATGGAAATTTCTTATTTTCTCTAATTCAGGAATAGAAGCTGCATCTGGTATGTATTGTAGTGCAGAAGCATCATCTGGATCAAAGGTAGCACGTTTCTGAAATACCTCATCACTACTTTCATAGGTGCTAGAGCTACTGCTAGATGATTTGCTGGATGTTTCCTTAGAGGATGAACTTTTCGAAGCTTTGAGGGAGCTAGGTGTCTTTTTTCTTTGCTGTGTCTGCTTGGCAGGCATGCAGGCTGAGAGAGCTAGTAAAGAGAGGAAACTAAGGGCATAGAAGCTGACTTTTTTCATAATCAATCTTTTTCCTTTCGCTGATGGTGAGTAATCATTTTACAATCTAGATTATACCAGCAAAATTTGCTAGAAACAATAGGAAATGAAATTAAAAAAGCCCTTTGGTGGGCTTCTAGAAATATGTCTATGAAGGCGGTAGACGGATTTGAACCGACGATCAAGCTTTTGCAGAGCCGTGCCTTACCACTTGGCTATACCGCCGCAACTCTTATTATTCTATCGTAAATACTTGCTTTCGTCAAGAGTCTTTCATAGTCAAATCGGAAAATGTTAGACGCTGCCATTCTGAACGCTTCAGGAACAAATGTTCAGCTGAGAAGTAGAATTCGTACTTAGTGGCAGAAAATCCAGTAAATGCCTTGTCAAAGAGCTGCGCTTTTGTTATAATAGAGGGTGCCGTGTAAATGGCGAAATACTCATTTTAGATGAATTGTGGAACTGTTGCCCTCGGGTGGTTCTGCGAGCTGAAATCTAAAAGAGGAAAAAAACAAAAAGGAGAATTTACTCATGGCAGTAATTTCAATGAAACAACTTCTTGAGGCTGGTGTACACTTTGGTCACCAAACTCGTCGCTGGAACCCTAAGATGGCTAAGTACATCTTCACTGAGCGTAACGGAATCCACGTTATCGACTTGCAACAAACTGTAAAATACGCTGACCAAGCATACGACTTTATGCGTGATGCAGCAGCTAACGATGCAGTTGTATTGTTTGTTGGTACTAAGAAACAAGCAGCTGATGCAGTTGCTGAAGAAGCAGTACGTTCAGGTCAATACTTCATCAACCACCGTTGGTTGGGTGGAACTCTTACAAACTGGTCTACTATCCAAAAACGTGTAGCTCGTTTGAAAGAAATCAAACGCATGGAAGAAGACGGAACTTTCGAAGTTCTTCCTAAGAAAGAAGTCGCTCTTCTCAACAAACAACGTGCTCGTCTTGAAAAATTCTTGGGCGGTATCGAAGATATGCCTCGCATCCCAGATGTGATGTACGTAGTTGACCCTCATAAAGAGCAAATCGCTGTTAAGGAAGCTAAGAAATTAGGTATCCCAGTGGTTGCTATGGTTGATACTAACACTGATCCTGATGATATCGATGTTATCATCCCAGCTAATGACGATGCAATCCGTGCAGTTAAATTGATTACTGCGAAAATGGCTGATGCTGTTATCGAAGGCCGTCAAGGTGAAGATAGCGTTGAATCAGTAGAAGCAGAATTGGCTGCAACTGAAACTCAAGCAGATTCTATCGAAGAAATCGTTGAAGTTGTTGAAGGTTCAAACGAATAATCAGTAAACTAACCTAAAGGGGCGGGGCTCAGCCCAGCTCCTTTATTTACATTAAAAAATAGGAGAAGAAAAATGGCAGAAATTACAGCTAAGCTTGTCAAAGAATTGCGTGAAAAATCTGGTGCTGGTGTCATGGACGCTAAGAAAGCACTTGTTGAAACTGATGGTGACATCGAAAAAGCGATTGAATTGCTTCGCGAAAAAGGTATGGCAAAAGCAGCTAAGA
>CAUSOG010000024.1:0-38056 GCA_963533195.1 uncultured Streptococcus sp.
TATCTGATTAAGGAAACCAAGGCACCAGAAGGTTACCAACTGTCAGATGAAGAGATTCAGGTCAATGCGGCTCAGCTCAAAAATTATGGTTCTGGTATTATTTACAAAGACTTTACCAACCGTAAGGCATTGGTTACCGCTTCAGGTACCAAGACTTGGAATGATGACAACGATAAAGATGGCAAACGTCCAGACAAGATTACCGTTCGTCTCTATGCAAATGGCGTTGAAGTCGATCATAAAGAAGTTGGTCCGAATGATAAGGGTGAGTGGAAGTATGAGTTCACTGACTTGCCAGCGACTGGTGAAGATGGAAAAGATATTGTCTACTCAGTTACTGAAGACCGTGTTTATGGTTATACAGCTACTGTTGATGGTATGAACATTACCAATACACCAGTTCCAGGAGTTCCGCAACCGCCGAAACCTAGCTCGGACAATAGCTCTAAGAGCAGCTCTAGTTCAAGTAGCTCAAGCAGCAGTAGCACGACTTCTAGCTCAAGCAGCACTACAGGAAGCACTGTTGTGATCATTGAATCAGACGATGGTACTGGCGGAGGAAATGCCTCTAATGTTGGAACCAAGAAAGTTCTCCCTAAAGCGGGTGAGAATGCTAGCTGGATCATGATTGCTGCTGGAGTAGCTCTAGTAGGCTTGGTAGGCTTCGTTGTCTTCCGTTCGAAGAAGTAACTTATTTCATCTCTGTTCCCTTAAGGGACAGAGATTTTTTATTCCAACTCCGAATTAGCAGTGGTCGCTTTTTAGAAAGAAGAATTAAGAATTAAGAATGTTTTTTACAATCAGTCACTATCTTGTATCCTTTTGTTAATCAAGACTGTGATGTTCCGTAATATAGTTGTTTTAAAATAAAAAGCAACTAAGATGTTTCCTAGAACAAATTAGTTGCTCAGAACTACGGGGAAGGCCGCTTGGATATGCAAGCGTGAGGCATATCAAAACTTGATATATAATCTTTCTTAATTCCTAAATCAAAAAAATTATAAGACATCCTTAGGAATATGCTCGGTGTGTAACCATCTTTATCAGGTTTTCGTCAAACATATTTTGCTTCAGTCTTCTCTCGTAGTTTTTGCTATGCAATGCCCCTTCTTTTTGTGCCTAAAGGAAGGGGATTTTTAATACTTTTTGAAAATCTCTTTAAACTACGTCAGCGTCGCCTTAATATACTTTATTGTCTGATTCTTAACTTCAAAACAGTGCTTTGAGCAGTCTACAGCTAATTAGTGCAGGCTGCTCTTTGACTTTCATTGGGTATTGCGATCAGTTCTTGTCCTCCTTGGGAGGGGTGCCATTCCCTGGGAAGGCTGGATGATGTCCGTTTGGAAGGAGCGGAACAGTATTTTTGTCTACAATTCTACCTGAAGGATGGGGAGTTGTCTGCCTCGTTGCAGTGACGGTTTCTTTATGACCGTCAGAGCTTGTGACGGTGTAGTTCTTTCCTTCCTTGAGTACCTTATCTGAAAAGACGATATTGTCAAAGTCAACATCTGCTCTTGTTTGTGCAATGATGCGACCTTTTGAGTCAGTGATAGTAATCGTATCACCAGATAAGCCGGAGACGATGGCACTGACATAAGACTGCTTGGTGCCTGTGGAGAATCCTTGGGCAAATCCCATGTGTCCAATAGCCCAAGTCGTGCCACCAGAAGTTGAACAAGCACCGTCATAATCCAGTGCAGAATTATAGTCTGTGATGGACTGCGTTTTCAGACTGCTTTCAGTGATAATCAAATCACCATTTGAATCCATGCCGTCCCCTTTTGAAATCGCATCAATATTGGCAGCCGAGATGACGATGGCCACCTTGTTTTTGATATTAGCTACGCTGTTGGTTAGCTGTGAGAGGGTAAAAAGAAGATGAGAGAAAGAATATGAATGATTGGATGATGATGAAATATTTATTGGAAATATGTTAAAATGAAAGGAGGAAATAATGATAGGAGAATTTTCAATTATGGATTGGATCACTTTGGGCGGGATACTAACAGCTGTAGCTGGGGTATTGGGTGGCGCTGCAGCGCTGTGGAATATTATTAGGGATAATAAAGCATTATCAAAAGATCATGAATCATTATCAAAAGGTCAGGAAGTATTGTCAAATAAAATATCAAAAATTCATGATTCATTGTCAAAGAGATTATTAAAAAGTCATGATTCGTTGTCAAAGGAATTATCAAAAGAACATCAATCTATTAAAGAAGATACAAAGTATATTTCTGATGAAATGAAATATGAAAAAATGGCACGTGAAAGTTTATATAAGAACAGCTCTCGTGCTAAGGAAATCTTAGAAACCATGGATATGATGAAAGAGGTCATTCTTCAGAATGCTCAATTGAATGCTGAGGTGTCTGAGTTAAAGGTTAAGAATCAAGAGTTATCTCAGGCACGAAAAGAGGCCACCGATTCTAAGAAGTTGCTTAGTGCTATTAACGGGTTTGAAAGGAAATTAGCCTTAGTGGAGGAATACGGAGAGTATGGAGAAACAGAGGAAATCCGTTATATTTTAAGAAAAATAGCCAAAGACCTGTCAGAGTTTACTTCATAATAAATAGGAAAAGGTGATTTGTATATTTACAAGTTACCTTTTTATTTTATTGTAAGGCAAAAAGAAATTTTTGAGCTAGGAAGAAATACAGAGAGGAGTATAGATGATTGTATAGTGATAAAATAATTGGATATTATAAAGAAGGTTATCGCAGAATCTACGATAACCTTCTTTTTTCTTTAAAAATCTATTCTTGTGATTTACTGATGATTGATGTTAGTATGATTTTATGGACACCTTTTGGTAGAATATTCTCTAATCAAAGGAGCTGTCCAAATGTCACAAAAATATACCAAAGAATTCAAAGAAACGATTGTTCAATTGCATGAATCCGGCAAACCAATCTCAGAGCTTGTTAAAGAGTATGGTGTTGCGAATCAAACGATTTATAAATGGATTAAGCTGTATGGTAAGTATAATCCACCTAATTTTGAAAACCTTTCGCTTCACGAACTGCAAGAGATGTGTAAAGAAATGGCTAAAATGAAGGAGGAAAATGACATCCTAAAAAAGGCCTTAGCGATCTTTGCGAAGAAATAGGATATTCTAGCATCTTCCAAATGATCGAACAATTGAAGTCTAACTTCCAATTTTCAGTTCAAACTATGTGTCGGTTATTTGGTGTTTCTAAATCCAGTTATTATGCCTTTAAGAATCATCAACCAAGACAACGAGACCGAGAAAATGAAATCCTTAAGAAAGAAATTATGGCTTCTTATCTTGCTTCTAATAAACGATATGGTGCTCCAAAAATTCATCAAGATTTATTGGCTTGAAAACTTGATATTGCTCCAGTTAATAAATATCTTAAAGGCTTGCTTAAGAATTTAGCGATTGAGCCAATTTTAACAACAAAAGGCGCACATCATACTTATGGGAGCCACTTATGGCATAAGGTATTGATTTAGGAGTGATTGCTAAGATTTTAGGTCACAAAGATATTTCAATGCTGGTAGAAGTATATGGTCATACATTGGAGGAAAAGATAAGCGAGGAATTTATGGCTGTAAAAAGTTTGTTGTAAATTCACGGCAAATTACACGGCAAATATTATCAAGACAAGCAAAAAAGCCTTGTAAATCAAGGCTTTTTCTTATCTATTTCTATGCCCCCTGCAGGGATCGAACCTGCGACCCACGGATTAAGAGTCCGCTGCTCTGCCAGCTGAGCTAAGGAGGCAATAGAAAAAGCTGTATTGGTGCCGGACCTTCACGATTTGTATTGAACCCGCGCAATTAAGCAGGTGGGCAACTCGCTCTAACTGAAGCTGCTTCCGCGTGACACGGCTTGCATGCTGTTAGAAGTCTTTTGTTTCCCTAATAATACAAAAAATAGTCGGTCAACACTTAAGTGTGAAGTCGTACACCACAGCGTTTCTATAATTATGATACCATAAATTTTGAAAAATTCAAGAGAAAAATGTGATTTTTTGCAAACGATGTCATCATTTTTTTAAATCATCAATCTTATCCTTGGTCATTCCAAGGGCTCGTTCGTATTTGCCATTCTCATTAGGAGTGAAATAATTCGCGTCTTTTATCTTGTCGGGTAGATAGTCCTGCTTGACCCAATTGCCAGGATAGGAGTGAGGGTAGAGATAGTCCTGTGCGTTGCCCAGTTCCTTACTGCCGGCATAGTGGCCATCTCGTAAGTGGCGGGGGATGGGCAGATTTCCATTCTTTCGTAAGTCAGCTAAGGCCTTGTCCATGGCCAGATAGGCTGAGTTGGATTTGGGGGATAGAGCCAAGTCAATGACAATATTAGCAATGAGGATCCGGGCTTCAGGAAAGCCGATTCGTTGGGCTGCTTCCAGAGCTGTGACGGTATGAACTTGAGCGTCTGGATTTGCCAGGCCAATATCTTCGTAAGCGATAACGATCAGGCGTCTAGCTAGGCTAGGGAGGTCTCCTGCCTCAACGAGCCGAGCTGCGTAGTGGAGGCTGGCATTGACATCGGAGCCACGGATGGACTTCTGCAGGGCAGAGAGGACATCGTAATGGCTGTCTCCGTCCTTATCCATTGTGATATAGCTCTTTTGCAGGCTGTTTTCCATGACATCGAGCGTGATGTGGCGGATGCCCTTGCCATCTTCTGGGGTAGAGAGTACGGCTAGGTCCAGCGAGTTATAGGCGGAGCGCAGGTCTCCGTTGGTAGAGATAGCAATGAAGTCTAGAGCTTCATCGTCTAGCTCCACTGGGAAATCAAATCCTCGCTCCTTATCTGTCAGGGCTAGCTGGATGGCCGTTCGGATGTCGTCGTTGCTGAGGGGCTCAAGCTCAAATATCTGAACCCGGCTTCGGATGGCAGGGGTGACAGAAAAGAAAGGATTTTCTGTCGTCGCTCCAATCATGATGACTAGACCACTTTCTAATAGCGGCAGTAGGAAGTCTTGTTTTGTTTTATCTAAGCGGTGAATCTCGTCTAGCAGGAGCACCAGTCCGCCGGAAAATTTCGCTTCTTCAGCAATCTCCTGCAGGCGCTTCTTGCTATCTACGGTGGCGTTAAAGGTCCGAAAAGCATATTTAGTTGTGCCGGCAATAGCCGAGGCGATAGAGGTCTTGCCGATGCCGGGTGGTCCGTAGAGAATCATTGAGGACAGGCGGTTGGCTTCAACCATACGGCGGATGATTTTCCCGGATCCGACCAGATGTTGCTGGCCGATAATCTGATCAATATCGGTCGGCCGCATGCGCAGGGCGAGGTTTTCTGGCATAAGTTTTCCTTTCTGCAAGTGTTTTTCTTAGCTTTTTGTGTTACTATTGTAGATAGTAATATTTTATCACAATGAAAAGAGGAAATCATGGCTAAGTACGGTTTTTTGAAGATATTGGACGAGGAAATGGGAAAGAGCTTTCCTTTTGACTATGAGATAAACTGGGACAAGAAGAATCACGCAGTCGAGGTTGCCTTTCTCTTTGAGGTGCAAAATCCGGGCGGGATTGAGACTGTTGATGCTGAGGGCAATGCCTCGGCTGAGGATATTTACTTTGAGGAAGCCGTGCTTTTCTATAATCCGACCAAGTCTCGTTTTGAGGCTGAGGACTATCTGGCAGCCCTGCCCTATGAGCCTAAAAAGGGGCTGTCACGGGAGTTTCTGGCTTATTTCGTGGATTTTCTAACCCAAACAGCTGAGTTTGGACTCGATGCACTCATGGACTTTTTAGCAGATCCAGAGGCAGCAGAGTTTGAGCTGGCTTGGAATGCTGAGGCTTTTGAAAATGGCAGAGCAGATGTGGCTGAGACGGATTTCTATTCATATCCGAGGTATTAGGAGACGCTTATGGCAAATGCAGAAGGACTAGATTTACTGCACAAACAGATGGAATTTTCTGGCTGCAAGATTGCCTTGATCTGTGCTGACAAGCTGCTGACCATCTTGCGAGATGATATTTCAACCATTCCTTGGCCGAATATGTGGGAGCTGCCGGGAGGTGGCCGTGAGGGAGAGGAGACTCCCTTTGAATGCGTTCAACGAGAGGTTTTCGAAGAGCTTGGTTTGAAGCTTGAAGAAGCGGATATTGTCTGGGCTAAGGCATATCAAGGAATGCTTGATCCAGACAAAACCTCTATTTTTATGGTGGGAACCATCACTCAGGAAGAATTTGCCAGCATTGTCTTTGGCGATGAGGGGCAGGCTTATCAGATGATGGATGTGAGCCAGTTCTTATCAGATAAAAAGGTTATTCCGCAGCTGCAGGACAGGTTGAGCGATTATTTGGAGGTGCAAGCATGATTCATATTGAGCGGGCTGGAGCTGAGGATTTAGAGACCATTATTGCCATTCAGCGAGCGAGTTTTAAGGCTGTTTATGAGAAATATCAGGATCAATACGACCCCTATCTGGAGGAGCGAGAGCGGATTCGCTGGAAGCTGGTTGAGCGGCCCAATAGTTTTTATTATTTTGTCAAAGACGACGAGAAGATTCTGGGCTTTATTCGATTGAATACAAATGACGAACAGACAGCAGGTTGGATTGGAACAGTAGCGATTTTGCCGCAGTACCAGAATAAAGGATATGGCTCTGAGGGGCTTGGCCTGATAGAGGAGACATTCTCCACCATTATGAAATGGGATTTGTGCACGGTTTTCCAGGATAAAGGCATGGTAGCTTTTTATGAGAAAAACGGCTACCATCAGACCCATACTGAGCCCGAAAAAGAGGGCATGGATATGGTCTACATGATGAAGACATTGAAATAAACAAAGAAAGGATTGTTCAGTTAAATTTCTAAACTGAACCCGCCCTAAATACTGTGGCAAAAAGATAAAGTTCTCTTAGACGCAAGCGTCATCAGAGAATTTCCTATTTTGGCTCTGTGTTTTACGGGCTTGGTATTTTAAACATGGATACTTGGCAGGAATTAACGATTGAAGTGAAGCGGGAGGCGGAGGAAGCAGCCTCGAATATTCTGATTGAGCTGGGCAGTCAGGGTGTGGCTATCGATGACAGCGCAGATTATCTGGGGCAGGTCGACCAGTATGGTGAGCTCTTTCCAGAAGTTGAGCAGAGCGAGCGGGTCCGGATTACCGGTTATTATCCGGATTCGGTGGACATAGAGGCTGTTGCGGCCCAGGCCAATAAACGTCTGGCTGAGCTGGATGGCTTCGGCTTGGAGACGGGAGATATTCAACTGACTCGGCAGGAACTGGCTGAGGAAGATTGGGCGGATAACTGGAAGAAGTACTTTGAGCCGGCTCGCATTACTCATGATTTGACTATTGTGCCGTCCTGGACGGAGTATGAAGCGACAGCTGGTGAGA
Organism: uncultured Streptococcus sp.; assembly: GCA_963533195.1. Taxonomy (GTDB): domain Bacteria; phylum Bacillota; class Bacilli; order Lactobacillales; family Streptococcaceae; genus Streptococcus. The sequence continues at coordinate 7,331 of CAUSOG010000024.1, forward strand.
AGATTATCAAGCTGGATCCTGGTATGGCTTTTGGGACAGGTACTCATCCGACGACCAAGATGAGCCTCTTTGCGCTGGAGCAGGTTCTGCGTGGCGGAGAAACGGTGCTGGATGTAGGCACAGGAAGCGGAGTTCTATCCATTGCCAGCTCTCTCTTAGGCGCTAAGGACATCTACGCCTATGATTTAGACGAGGTAGCGGTGCGCGTGGCTCAGGAAAATATTGAGCTTAATCCAGGTATGGAGAACATTCATGTGGCGCCGGGAGATCTTCTCCGAGGCGTAGAAATCGAGGCGGATGTCATTGTTGCCAATATCTTGGCCGATATTCTCATCCATCTGACAGAGGATGCCCACCGTCTGGTCAAGGATGAGGGCTATCTGATTATGAGTGGGATTATTTCTGAGAAGTGGGAAATGGTGCGCGAGTCAGCGGAAGCAGCAGGATTTTTCCTGGAAACGCATATGATTCAGGGCGAATGGAATGCCTGTGTCTTTAAGAAAACGCAGGACATTTCAGGAGTGATAGGTGGTTAGATGCAGCAGTATTTTATAAAAGGAAGTCCTCAGTCCCCCCTGGTGGTAACGGATAAGGATACGGCCAAACATATGTTTTCAGTCATGCGGCTCAAAGAGGACGAACAAGTCACATTAGTCTTTGATGATGGCGTGAAACGGCTGGCTCGGGTGCTAGACCCCGGCCAGCAGAGTTTGGAAATCTTGGAGGAGTTAGCAGACAATACCGAGCTGCCAGTTCAAGTGACCATTGCTTCGGGTTTTCCCAAGGGGGATAAGTTGGAATTTATCACTCAAAAGGCAACGGAGCTAGGATCCAGTGCTATCTGGGCTTTCCCAGCTGACTGGTCAGTTGCCAAGTGGGATGGCAAAAAGCTGGCTAAAAAGAGTGAAAAGCTGGAGAAAATTGCTCAGGGAGCAGCAGAGCAAAGCAAACGCAATCTGATTCCAGAAGTTCGGCTCTTTGATAAAAAGGCCGATTTTCTGGCAGCCTTGGCAGACTTTGACCGCATTATCGTGGCCTATGAAGAATCGGCCAAAGAAGGGGAAACTGCAGCTCTAGTCCGGGCTCTGTCAGGCTTGGAAGCCGGCGCAAAAGTTCTCTTTATCTTCGGACCTGAGGGCGGTCTCTCACCAGATGAAATAGCAGTCTTTGGCCAAGCAGGGGCTGTGTCAGCTGGTCTAGGCCCACGTATCCTGCGGGCTGAAACTGCTCCCCTTTATGCCTTGACGGCAGTCAGTGTTTTGTTGGAATTGAGAAATGACAGTCTTTAAAAAGCAAAATCAGCAGCCGTTTTGGCTGCTGATTTTTTAATCATTATTGTCTTTCACGTTTTTTAAAGGCGAAGATTCCTGCAAGTCCGGTCATGGCAAGTCCCAAGATTCCGAGTGAGGACGTCTTTTCTCCGGTTGCTGGGAGGCTTTCTGCTCCTGCCTGTCTGTGGGACGCTTGCTTGTTTGTGCTAGGGTCAACAGCAGTCAAGACAGGGAAGTCTACTTTACTATGCTGCAGGTTGGCTGCTTCGACTGCGATAGTCGGACGGTTTGGCTGCTCGATAGGCACTGCTTCTGTTTTCGGTGCGACATAGACGAATTTGTATTCGCCGAATTCTTCTTGGGCAGATGCCGCTAGATAGACGATGTCTCCGTCAGTACCAATCAAGTTCTTGGCCTTATCAGCTGTCAGGAAGCGCAGGTCCAGTCCCTTAATGGTATCAGCGAAATGCCAGTTCTGATCTGCACTTGGATTGATATTTTTGACAGCTAAGATATAGTTGATGATGGCTTGGCGGTTTTCCAGATTGAGCAGACGGTTGAGGCTGGCTTCTCGAACACCAGGGAAGTTACCGTTAGACCGGTAGTTGTTGGTCACGACGATAAATTCCTGATTAGGGTCAATCTCCTTGCCTTGGTATTTCAGATTACGGACCCGGCTGGCATTTGGGTTTGCTAGTTTGCCTTCGCGGTCGTATTTGTTCGGCTGGGTAATGTCAAACTCATAGGTAACACCGTCGATAACATCAAAGTTATAAGTCCGGTAGTCAGTATTGACCAGATTTTGCGGTTGGCTATTGTTTGGGTCAATGGTATTGAATTGGCCAGCTGACATTTCCAACCATTCTTTGAGCTGGGCACCGTTGACCTTGAGGATTGCTGTGACATTGTCATAGAGATAGAGGTCTGCTACGTTCTTGATGGCAATAGGGCCAGCTGGAATGTCTGTGTAAGCCGTTGCATCCCCACGAGTTCCTGCCTTGAAAGGCGCTGCTGCAGACAGGATAGGAAGGTTGGCTTCAGGCGTACCAGCCAGCTCTTGCTTAGCATACCAAAGCTGGGCATTGTTGACGATTTGCACAGATGGATCGTCTTTGACCAGAGCGAAGTAGCTGGTAATCGGTGCAGTGGTAGTGCCGACTTGCTGGCGGACGTAGTTGATAGTACCTTCGTGAGATTCTTTGGCTATGTCAATGACGCGCTTGTCTGCTACATTAGACTTGGTATCCACCTTGCGGATGGAGCCCTTGCTGTCAGTGACTTTCCATTTGCCGTCGGTATAATTTAGCTTGAGGTCAATGACGCCCAGATGGTCGCCGTATTTTCCAGCCATGGTTACTGGAGTGCCGTTGATTTTCCCGTTGACACCGTCTACGCCAGGGTATTTTTCGTAGAAGCCAGTTCCATTTCCACTTGGAAATTCTGCGTGGGAGTGGCCAGTTACGACAGCATCCACACCTGGCAGGCTAGCGATTTGATAGCCTTCATTTTCCTCGCCTTTTTCATACTTGTCATCTCCGATACCGGAGTGAGAAAGCACCAAAGTGATGTCTGCACCAGCCTTGCGCATCTCAGGAATGATATCTCGAATAGCCTCAACAGAATCGCGAACGACTACTTTTCCTTCTAGGTTTGCCTTATCCCAGTTGAGAATCTGCGGCGGAACAATCCCAGTAACACCAATCTTGACAGTCGTCAAGCGTCCTTGTGTATCCGTAAAGGTCTTTTCGATGATTTTGTAAGGCTGATAGATGAATTTACCAGTCGCTGGATCCAGCACATTGGCATTGACAAGAGGCAGACCAGCTGTCTCAATCACACGATTCAGATAGTCCAAGCCGTAGTTAAATTCATGGTTGCCTAGCGTACCAGCTTCAAAGCCCAGAGCTTGTAAGGCAGCGTACATAGGGTGCTGCTCGCCCTTCTCCACAGGATCCACAATGGCCTTGTAGGTTCCCAGCGGCGTTCCTTGAATGGTATCACCATTGTCGACCAAGAGGACATTTGGATTTTCTTTCTTTGCTTTCTCGATCAGCACGGCTGTTTTAGCCAGTCCCAAGGTCTCCACCGGCTTGTCCTGATAGTAGTCGTAGTTGACTAAGTTGGTATGGAGGTCGGTCGTTGCCAAGATACGCACATCAACAGTCTGTCCCTCCACGGGCTTAGTATCCTCAGTAGCCGCTACATTTCGAGCCATAGCCATCAGAGCATCAGTATTTCCACTGGCATTTTCTGGGGAAATAGCAGAGCTAGGATCCGTGCTCTCTGGTGTCTCAGCAGCTTCAGTAGGACTTGCAGCAGTCGTTGGTTTTGTTTCCGCTGCGCTGCTTTCTACTGGAGCAGGATTAGCAGTGACCGGTGCAGTATTCTCATCAGCCTGAACAGCATTTACAGCTGCCGCAAGAGCCGCTGCACTCAAAAGCGCAACCGTTTTTTGAAGGGATGATTTGGACATAATATCTCCTTTGTTAAAATGAATTTCAGACTTATATTATACTATATTAAAACGCTATCATCAAGTTTTTAGAAAACTATATAAGTAATAAGAAGTGTTCAAAAATAGAATATAGCCTTTATTTATATAAGCACATAATAAAAATCTATTGTAAAATACTTGACAAGCATTAACAAAAAAGTTAAAATCGTTAACATAAGATGTTCTATTAAGAACAATTAAATTAAAAACAAGGAGTCCAATTATGGCAGAAATTTCATTATCCCCAGAACAGCTCACCTCCCAAGCTGCAGTTTATTCTAATGCTCGCGATCAAATTGAGGCAGCTATTCAGACAGTAAATACTGCTAACGGCGAAATGCAAGAACACTGGAAAGGTAGTGCATTCCAATCTTATCTTGACCAATATCAACAATTGCATGGTGATGTGGTTAAATTCCAAGAGTTGTTGAGTTCTATCAATCAACAATTGGTTAGTTATGCTAACACTGTGGCAGAACGTGATACAGCGGATGCAAATAGCTTTGGTTTTAAAGGATAAAAAACTCTGGAATGGAGGGATAGGATTGCTTCCTATCTCTCTTTATTTTAGTCAGAATTCAGAAATAGGAGAATATAAATGTCGAATGCATCTGAGTACCAAAGATTAGCTAATGAAGCATCACAGAAGTACAATAATGCAAAGTCTCAAAAGGATGCCGTAGATAATAAAATTACTCGCTTGGAGACTGCCAAATCAGAATTATCCACTCAGATAAATAATTTTCAGACTGGCATTATAGATGCTTTAACGAAAATTAAAGGGGAAGATGAATCTAGTTTTAAAGGGGATCGGAAGAATAAATATGCAGAAAAGTACGATTCTGCTAATACTGCTGCTACGACTAATAAAACAAGCCACGAAACAAATTTAAGTAGTATAGATGCTGAAATTTCTAATCTTCAAGCGGAGTCGGACCGTTTGGCGAGTGTAATGGATACGGAGGAATGGAGTAGGGCTTATTATCAATCTATGGCAAATTCAGCTAGTTCATGATAGAGGATGGAAAGATAAATGGCAAATACAGGAACAGATTATGGTGCTTGGACGGGGCTTACTTCTACAGTCAGTACAAGCGTCTCTGGCATTTCAGATATGGCAGAGTTAACTTTTTCAGCAACAACAATGACCCCTTTTACATCTTTTAATGATGAGATTAAGTCATTTAATACAGCTATTAGCAGTCTCAAGACTTTTACGACTACGGATGTAACTCGTATGAATCAAGCGGCCGAAAATAAAGTGACTGATGATCAAAATCAAGCAAATGCTAAATAACTAATTTGGCAGAAAGGAAAAAGATAGATGAATGAGATAAGTGACCTTTATCAAAACTCCTTGCTTAAATTAGGAGTTGATGAGGGTGAAAGAGCCATTTTGGAGCAAGTGGGTCAATCCTTGATTAGTCAAGGAGATGCATTTCGTAGGCTTCAGTTGGCAATTGTCAAGAAAGAGTCTTTCTATAGCTACAACAGCTTGCTTGGTACATCTGTTACGATGAAGTTTGATTGGGAACAGGAGAGAGTAACTCTGGCTTATTTAGGTTCGGAGCTCGTTTTGTCTATGAAAGACTTTAGGATTTGGTTATCTTACACTGATTTACTGTTGGCTCCAATCCTCCCCTTGGGCAGTTTGGTAGAGTTAGATCGCGAGCTTCTTCCGGAGGAATTGGTATCCGAGATGGAGAAGGCCAAAGTTCCCTTTATGGCGATGATTATGGGACGTAGATTACTCTCTGAACCAGATGATCGGGAATATATTGATTATCTAGCTAGCATCTATCCCTACGGTTTGAGGCTAGATGTTGAACCTTTGTTTATTCCAAGTTATTTGATTTCTCAGGTTATCCAAGAAGGTTACAGCGATACTTTGGATCAATCCTATGTAGATCAGCAGTATCGTAGGGATTATTTTCGACATAGGGTTTTTTCCATGACACATAGTATTGAAGGAGAAGATAGATGAAAATAGATATGACAGAGGTTCATAACCAGAAGACAGCATTGTCTGCCTCGCAGGACTCAATTACTAGTCAGCTTGAGACAGCTAAGACCTCTTTTGTGAATTTGGTCAATTCGGAAAGTCTCAAAGGAGATGTCAAGGGAGCAATTGATGCCAAGATTAGCAATCATCAGGTTCCCTTATTGATGAATTTTTCCAATGCATTAGCGGTGCTTTCTGCTCAGTATGATAAGACCATTGAACAGTTTAAATCAACAGTCTCAGAGACAGCAGCAGATGCCATTATTGATACGGATTATTTGCAGGGGCTTTTGGATGGTTTTTCTGGCTTGGATACTAATATTAGATTTGTGGATCGTGAGACATCAAGGATTTATAGCTCAATCTCTGATATTATCAGTTTGACAAATCCAGATGCTAGTACAATTACTACTCCTTTGTCAGAAGGAAAGACCATTTTGACCGATACTAAAGCCAACATGGCCAGCTTTAATGGTTGGAAACGGGGAGATGAGTATAGTAAGGTACTGCAGTCACAAACTCAAATTTTAGAAAGTCTCTCTGGTTTAGGTGGTGTTTCCTTTACGAATAAGGAAGCGAAGGCGTTTTATAATAGCCAAGATTTTTTAAAGGCAGTTGAGAAAATTTCCACTAAAGCAAATAGTTCAACGCCAGTGGAGTTGTTAGGTATAGTTTCTAAAACAATTAACGAATATATAGGTAAGCAAGATGCAGAGGCTTGGAGTCATTGGAATAATAAAGTAGATGCTTTAGGGAACGTCATCAATCCAGTGGGTGGGGAAATTGCAAATGGAAAATGGAGTATCGGCACATTAGATATATATAAAGGTTTCCAATATGCTCGTGCTGTGTTTAGAAAGTCAAGAAATAATCCTGTAAGTTTTCTTAACGGTACTGTTTTTTCTCGTGGTGGAGCTCAAATTTCTGATTTTAAAATATTAGGTAAATCGCTCTTTAAGAATGAAAGTAAATTGGGTAAATTTTTTAGTAAATTTCCGTCTTATGAACATGGTACAATTAATCGTGATTTAAATATGATGAGTGAGAATGCTAGTTCATTTTCTGCAATGACTAAGGTTGGAAAATTCTTTAAAATTGCAGGCTGGGCTGGAACCGCTATAGATGTAGCTTCCAATATTTCGGAATTGAAATCGAAAGGTTTCAGTAACGAACAAACAGCGGCAATCACAGCTCGGAGAACAGCTGTTGATATGGCAAGTTCGGCTGTTGGATCGAATTTAGGTAGACTAGCGGGAGCAGCTATAGGTCAAGTTGTTTGTCCTATTCCTGGTGTAGGAGCAGCATTAGGAGCTGTGGCTGGTTCAATAATTGGTTCTGCTGTGGGTAGTTGGGCAGGAAGTGCTATAAATAAAGAACTAGATCGGAATATTAAACCTAAAAAGCAAGGATGGAGCTGGCCATGGTAAAAAAAATAAGATTGTTATTTGCTGTGGATAATGGTATGGGCACTAATTTAAAAGGAACAGGTTTAGCTGCAGAGTACTATCCTTTTTCAAGAGATATTGTTTGGAGAAAGCTAGATAAGGAAAGCATACGGAATCACCAAAACATAGCTAAGAAAATAAGCAGATTAACTTGGATGTCTTCGCCATTTTTGATTGTCCCGATTATGGCTTTTATCGCTGGTTATTCTGATAATTACATTGTTCCTCAAAAAGAGTTCGGCCTTTTTTCTTTTCTATTACCTATGTTCTTAGGAATTTGGTTTTTTATACTTTTTGAACTATGGATGGTTTCAATTAGAAATACTTATCCTTTGATTGAAGCTCCTAGTAGTACTGTCCAGAAAGAATATTTTGAAGTTATACACGATATAACTTTAAAACATAATGATGTTTTGAAACAGATAAAAACACCTTATCTTGCAAACATTTTAGTAGTTTTGTTTATTGTCTTTGCAGTTATTCCTTTTGTTTATTGGTTTTATTTTATGCCAAGTACAATCATAGAGTTTATAATAAAATTAGTTGTGCTTGCTATATTACTTTCTTTGGTTCCAAATATTATATGGAATGGCATAGTTAAAACTGTTATAAATAATAAAATTTTAGATAAATTAAATTATGAATTGGAGAATGAAAATGGAAAATAATAACCCTATTTTACCAATTGGTTCGGTTGTCATAACTAAAGAAGGGACTATTCCTTTAATGATTGTAAGTAGAGCAGCTTTATTCCAAAATGATAATGGACAAGTTGGTTACTTTGATTATTCAGCAGTCCCTTATCCATCAGGTATTACTGATGGAGAAGAATTTGCATTTTTTAATAGAGAAGATGTAGAATCTATTATTTATGTTGGTTATATTAATTCTGATGAACAACTGTTTTCTGAGAATTATGATAAGTTAGTTTCAGAATCTGGATATCAACGATTAAATTTATAGAAAAGTTCTAGTAATAGAATTGTCATATTCAATTTAATAGGTTAGTTTTATAAGTTCCTATTAGGTAGAAAAATCGCTAGATAGCTGTGTGTCTCAAACTAGATTATTTCTAATTTAAGGCTTTCATTGCTCTGAAGCGATTTTTTCTTTATTTCACTTTATTTGTGTTACAATAAAAGGTTCATAACCAGAAGACAGCATTGTCTGCCTCGCAGGACTCGATTACTACCCAGCTTGAGACAGCTAAGACCTCTTTTGTGAATTTGGTAAGTTCGGAAAGTCTCAAAGGAGATGTCAAGGGAGCAATTGATGCCAAGATTAGCAATCACCAGGTTCCCTTATTGACGAATTTTTCTAATGCATTAGCGGTGCTCTCTGCTCAATATGATAAGACTATTGAACAGTTTAAATCAACAGTTTCAGAGACCGCGGCAGATGCAATTATTGATACGGATTATCTGCAAGGGCTTTTAGATGGCTTTTCGAGCATAGAGACCAATATTAGTACGGTGAATCAAGCAACGGCAAATATTTATAACTCCATTTCTGATATTATCAGTCTGACGAATCCAGATGCTAGTACAATTACTACTCCTTTGTCAGAAGGAAAGACCATTTTGACTGATACTAAAACCAATATGGCTAGCTTCAATGGTTGGAAGCGGGGAGATGAATATAGTAAGGTACTGCAGTCGCAAACTCAAACTTTAGAAAGTCTTTCTACTATGGCGGGTCTTTCATTTACTGATGCAGAAGCCAAGGCGTTCTACAATAGCCAAGATTTCTTAAAGGCAGTTAAGAAAATTTCCTCCAAAGCAAATGGCTCAACACCAGTAGAACTGTTAGGGTTAATTTCTAAGACTATTAATAAAGATTTAGGGAAGAGAAAAGGAAGTCAGGAGTCTGATGCAAAGAAGGCTGCAGAGTTTTTAGGGATTTCTGTTGAAGAATGGAATAACTTAGTTAACAAGGTTAAAGATGGAAACGAAGGGGTTTCGACTTCAATTACTTTCTTAAAAGGGAAGATGTACCTAAACGGAATGGAAATTGTGAAAGATGCCCAAGGTTTTGCGATTCCTATTAAGGATGGGGAAGTGATTCCTGAATTTATTAAAAATTTCAAAAAATACTTTAATAAGAAAGGGGCTCAGTTAGAGTTTGTAACAAGTACAGGCAATTATCGTGCTCTTGATAAGGTTGTATTTAATCAAGGAGGAGGTGGAAGACAAGTCACAGCTCCAGGGAGAACCTTTGAGAAAGCGTTGGACATTGATTTGGCTGGTATAAATTATGCTTTTAAACCAGGAGGTGGTCTTAATTTTAAAGCAATAGGCAACGCAGCTAAGTCAGGATTTACGAACTCTATCAAAAGTGTGGTGACTGATTTTAAACCTAGCACATGGAAGAATGCTTCGAATCTTACTAAAGTTGGTAAAGGCCTGGGTATAGCTGGAACTGCATTGACTTTGTGGGAAAGCGCTGCAAATAACATTGATTTCAGAGATGGTATTCAAGGTCGTGAACTACGCAATGCAGCCATTGATGCGACAGTTTCTATTGGTGCTGGAGCGGCTGCAACTGCTGCTGGAGCAGCTATCGGTTCTTTCTTTTTACCACCTTTGGGAACTGCTGTTGGTGCTTTATCTGGCATGGCAGTTAATGCGATAATTAATTCTGAATTTAATGGTACTGGAAAGAGTATAGTTCAGCATGCCCAGTCATTTGCTAAGGGAGCAGGTGATGCTATTGCTAAGTTCTTTGGAGGCAACTAATGAGTGAAAAAAATAGAGATTTAGGACCAGAAGAATTAAACAAGGACTATTTTCAAGGATTAGGCGCGACACGCGCTTCCGTTGGGATGCTTGGCTTGGCTTGGTCTGGTATATTTGTCTTAAGTATTGCCTTGTCACATGTATATTTTTTTATAAAAAATCAACTCAAATTGAATCCCTTTTCTAATGTTATATTCCTATTTCTTTTTGCATGCCTTCTTTTTATGCTGATATGTCAAGTTATTTCTTTCAATCAAAAATTGATTTATAGGCATCAATTTTTTGGCACAGCCATGCTTTTTGCAATGATTAATGGATTACTTCTGTCATTAGTTTTAACAGATTATGTTATTGTTGTACTCACTAATAATTTATTGAGAAATTCTTTTATATATACCATTATTTTCGGGCTTAGTTCTCTGCTTCTCTTTTTGGGTTTAATACTTTATAATGTAAGATGGTTAAAGAAACAATTAGAAACAGGCTTTTCCGAACAACGGACTAATGCTAACTATGTTGCTGCTTTGAGTGTCTATAGTAAACCCTCTATCTGGATAATTCTAGGAGCTACCTTGCTGGGGGGAGTAATGGTTGGTTGGATATCCGGCTATTCCAAGCAAATATTAGGTATTTTGGGTAATATAGTGTTTATATCAGCTTTCTCGAGACTCATTGTCGAAGTTGGATATTTACTTAAGTTGAGAGCGAAAGATAAGACTTACTGGGAAGAAGTACCAGAAGAATTATATAATCAGAGTTTTTTAAAAACTTTAGATTTCAAAAAGACTAAACCCCGTTTGATTACAGAGGTTATTCTATTTCTTGCCATTATTGCTTGTTTGCATTTATTGAATATAGATGCTGAAAATAGTCCGATTTGGGTAATATGGTTTATAAGAATTTTTGGTTATACGATTGTCTTGGATGCTACGGGGAGTTTTATTTATTATTATTTTAAAAAAAAGAATAGAGGGAAATAGATTGAAATTTAAAAGAAAACAACTTTGCTTAAAGAATGCGGTTGGTTTTGAACTAACCATTGAGACAGGGAAGTCTTTTTATGAGCAATTGATGGATGCCTCAATATCATTTAAGAAGTTAATGATGGGAGAAGATTTGTATTTTGATGGCCCTACCTACTTCACTTATGTACCATCAGAAAATAATCAAGATATATTAGTTTTCACAACGATAGGAAATCAACTTAAGCAAATAGCAGAGAATACATCAGGTATTTTCTTTCAAGAATCGTTAAATCTTACAACTGACTTTTATTATCGTCATTATGACCAAGAAGAATCTATTCCTTATGAGGAGATTGAAAGGAAAATTTCGGAAGCAGGATTTAAATTAGTAAATATCTTTCATGCGGTTTTGGATCTTTATGGTGATTATGTTGTAGACTTATATTGCGAGGTTGAGAGAGTATAATGAGATTACCCATAGATGTTGTAAAAGTTGAAAAAATTGCATTTCAAAATGTAGTCAGAAAGAGAGCTTCTTTTCACTATAATGAAATGGACAAGCACTTACATCAATTTATTTTGGGAATTGTGGGTGCTGGTTATCAAATAAAAGGTCCATTCTTTTATAGTCTAAATAATGTTCCGCTAAATGAAGTAGTTGATATTGAAATGTTTATGCCTATCTCAAATGATTTGTTTCAATTAGAGGGTTATGAATTTTCAACTTATTTTGAGGTTGATAATTTATTAAAAACTGTCGTGCAAGGCAATCTGGCTGAAATGACAGAGGTAGGATTTGCTAAATTAGTGCTTTCGCTTGAAGAAAATGAGTTGGAAATTGCAACACCATTTTATCATATCGTTCCAAAAGATGGTCTGCAGTATCTAGAATTATTAGTGAGTTATTTTAAGAAAGAAGGCGAAAAGGCTTTTGAAGAGCATTACGATACTTGGATGAAATCAGCAGATGTTCCAAAAGGTTCTATTTAAATTAATGAAGACTCTTTGTCAACTGTAGTGGGTTACTAAAAAGTCATATTCTGGAGAGGACTAAATCAGTCCTCTCCTTTTTGATATTCAAAGCGATGAGAATTTTAGTTTTAAAATTGTCAAAGTTCCGAAAGCCGAAAGCATTACGCTTGATGACCTTGATGAGGTTGTTAGTAGCTTCTAGTTTTGCATTTGAGTAGGGCAGTTCCAGCGCGTTCAGGATCTTGTCCTTATCTTTCAAAAAGGTCTTAAAAACAGTTTGAAAAATAGGATTTACACAAGAAATGGTATCTTCAATGAGTCCAAAGAAATGTTCAGCTTGTTTCTCTTGAAAATGAAACAGTAAGAGTTGGTAGAGTTCATAGTGTTCTCTGAGTTCTTGAGAGTAAGAAAGTAGCTTTTTCAGAATTTCTCTATTGGTCAAGTGCATGCGAAAAGTTGGACGATAAAAGCGTTTATGGCTTAGTTTTCGACTATCCTGTTGAATGAGTTTCCAGTAGCGTTTGAGTGCCTTATATTCGTGAGATTTTCGATCAAACTGATTCATGATTTGGATGCGGAGGCGGTTCATAGCCCGGCTGAGATGTTGTACAATGTGAAAACGATCAAGGACGATTTTAGCGTTTGGAAATAGTTTTCTGGCAATATCGTAGTAGGGGCTAAACATGTCCATTGTAATGATTTTCACGCTATTTCGGACCTGTCTGGAATAGCGTAGGAAGTGATTGCGAATCCTTGCTTGAGTCCGCCCATCTAAGATAGCTATGATCTTTCTGGAATCGAAATCCTGTGCAATAAAGCTCATCTCTATCTGCCGATTGAAACAGTCACTTCCCTGACTGTTTCCACATCCCAGCTCATGTGTTCTGGAAGGTAGTTAAGATCGGTCTTGAACTTGAATTCTTTCAATTTACGAATAACGGTGGAAGTGGAGATAGCTAGGCATTCAGCAATGGCAGTCATAGGGACTTTTTCGATTAGTTTTTGAGCGATTTTCTGGTTGACGATGGCTGCGATTTGGTGATTCTTCTTGATTAAGGAAGTCTCAGCGACAGCCACTTTCCCGCAGACTTTACAGCGGAAACGGCGTTTCTTTAACCGAATCAGGGTTTTGTATCCCGCACACTCTAGGTAAGGTATTTTGGATTCTTTCTGGAAATCATATTTAGCCATTTGTCCTTGACAGTGAGGGCATTTAGGAGCTAGATAATCTAGCTTAGCGATGATTTCTTTATGTGTGCCAGCATCTAGAACGTCCAAGATAGTGATATTAGGGTCTTTGATTTCCAGTAAGTTTGTGATAAAATTGAACTGTTCCATAAGAGTCTTTCTAATGATGGTTTCATCGCTTTTCATTATAGGTCTTATGGGACTTTTTTTCTACAACAAAAGAGGCTCCATCATTCCTACAGTGGTGTTACCCACTACAGAAATTATAGAGCCATAATGAAATGATATGAGAAGAATCACTATATTAGAGCGATTTTTTTCTTGAGATCACTTCGTTTGTGATATAATCGCAGTCGAAATGTCCTTTCAATGTACTTTCTGATGAAAAGATTATGGGAAAGATATTTAGAGATGTTTTGAGTAGCGCAATAAATAAAAAATACCATTAAATAAAGACAATAGTTAACACTCTGAGCATTGAAATTTGAATATTAATCGGTGATAAATCAGAAGTGCCTTAGGGAAGTAAGACATATTACAATTGAATCGGGGCGGTATATTTGGATTTAGAATTATATATCATATCATCTAAATTTATTTGGGTGCTATATTTTTTGTCACAACAGCGCAATCTGCTTGTGAATAACTGTTTGAAAGTTTGAATATTAATACAATTCGTGATAAAATAAGACTAATCTTTGAATGAGACTAGTCAATATAAAATTTATTAAAGCTTGTTATGATAGGTAAATGTTGTTTAGGAATATTTATAACTTACTTATTGATGCTAAATATTTTTTTAGTCTTTTAAGCTAGAAAGCAGATATGAAATGTTGAAAAAATCAAGTCGAGTTTTACTGATATTTTTATTGTTATTGTTTACTGGAACCACTGTTTATGCTAAGGACGGCGAATTAGATTTAAAAACAGATTCGATAACGCAAAAAAAGCAGCGTTCCCAAGGTAATGAAATTGAGCATATTTATGCACCGAACTTATTTATGGATAGAATAGAGCAAGAAGCGACGAAATCTAAAACTGATGCTCAGGAAATGCTTAAGACTGCAAACCAAGCTAATTTCAGTAAGAAAGAAGTTCGGAGTGGTGATGGACTCGACCTCCAAGTTTATCGACATGCTCTTTTTCAGAACTATCAGGTTTCTGACAATATTATTGTAGACACAGAGGAATCAGGGGCCACAATGATATGGTCAATTCTTGGTGCAGTATTATTTATTGTAGCAATGATTTTAATTGGAATTTATTTAGGAAGGATTTTTCATGGGGGAAAAATATTTAAACGCAACAATTAGATATGAAGATAAGGAAATAGATATTCGCTTTTCTAAACTATTATCTTTACAGGGAGTAAAGATGTTAATGTGTTCAAACAATCTAGATAAAACATTATCTATTCATCAAAACAATTGGCATTTAGAGGTTCGAGGAAAGCTTCTAAGAATAGAACAGCATAGAGCTTTAAAGGAATATCCATTAGGGGATGGAGATGTATTGGAGGTAATTATAAAATGAGTGATAAAATTGAAATTAAATACAGTAAGGAAAAGGTCAAGATTATTCTGCCAGCCAGCCATTTTTCTCGTCAAAAGTTATCTACAATTGAAAATTATGTGGATGCTGCCGTGACATTAGAAGATAATGGTTTTTTATCACTAATTTATGATAAGCCAAAATATTCTTATAGTCTTAAAGAGCTTATTGCGGAAGAGATGACAGAAGTAAAGCGTTTGGAGTTGGCTCAGAAAATGGAGTCTTTGACATTCTCTGAGCATAATTTTAAGGTACCTTATATCCATCCGAAAAATATATTTTTACAAGGAAGTGTTGTTAAGATTCTTCATTTTGGTTTAGAAGGAATTATGAGTCCTATACCTTATACTTCAGAGACGTTTCTAATGAGCTACAAGGCTTTGGTTGTCTCTATTCTACGACCAAAACTTGATTTTGAATTACTAATAGATGGTATAGCTGCAATAAGAGATTCATTGGTACAGGATATAGCTGCATGTAAGACATATGATGAAGTAATAAAATATGTTAATGAAGCTTATGACAAAGCTTATCAAGAAGAAAAGAAAACAAAGATAGTTGTTTCAAAACGGAGTTGGCGTATTTTTTCTATTGGAATGGGAATTTTTAGCGTTACAACTGTTGCTTTAGGAGCTTTTGCAGCATATTTTTATTTTTGGTCTATCCCAGTTCAGCGTGCGACAGTGGATGCACAAAGTCATTTTATTTCTAAACATTATGATGATGTGGCAGATGATTTACAAAAATTTCAAGTAAATCGTTTAGGTAAAGAAGCAAAATATGTTTTAGCGTCCTCTTATGTTCATTTAGATAACTTGTCTGAGGAGCAGAAATCAAGCGTTTTAAATACAATCACTCCATCTAGCGAGGAAAATCTTTTAGATTATTGGATTTATCTTGGAAGGGGAGACTATAAAAAATCTCTAGATTTAGCTCAGAACATTGGGGATGATCAGTTGACCCTACACGCTTATACTAATTTATATGAACAAACCCGTGAAGATAAGAATATGAAGGGTGCTAAAAAACAAAAAAAATTAAGTGAATATCGCAAAGAAATCGAAGAGCTTTCTAAAAAACTAGGTGTAAAAGTAGGTGAAGAAAAAGATGAGTAGAGAAGATAAAAAATTTTTTCACAATACAGAAAAAGAACCGGTTTCTAATAAAATTTCAGGGCAAATTAAAGTGGTTATATTTGGCAAGCGACTTTCTTTACTCACTTTTATGGAAGGCGACAGTGTTGAAGTGCAAGGGCTTTTTTTCAACGTGAATGATAGTAAGGTCTACTCTAATGGAAAAGAATTAACCAGAGGAAAAAATACTATTGAAAATAAGACTGTTTTTGTCCTTGAAGAAGAGAGTGACATTTCTGTTAGTTACATCTCTCCTCCAAATCAAGATTTTATTATTTCAAAAGAGAAAGAAGCAGATCTTCTCATTCACTCGAAAGCCTATGTTTTGTTCTCCAATGGTAAAGTGTATCTCTATCCAAATGGCTGTGTCTTCTATTTGAACGAGCAATTGATTTCTTCTGATATTATTTCTGAATTTAAAAAAGGAGATAGTATTTTTGTAGAGAACTATTTTATAGAGTTTTTAGAAAATCAATGGCAAATTTCATCGTTCTTTGAGAAAGCAAATTTCAATAGTCAAAGTGTCCTGTTGGAAGAGAAAAAGTCAATTTATCAATCTAATTTCCCAGTTTATCGTCGTAGTCCTCGAGTACTCCCCACGATATACGATAAACGTCAGAGAATAGAAAAACCTAAAAATCCCCCAACAAAACCTAAAAATGCTATTTGGCGAGCAATTGTTCCACCTTTAGGTATGGTTGCTCTTTCTGGATTGGTAGTGGTTCTAATGGGACGAAATGCCATTATGATGTTGAGTATGGGGGGGATGAGTGTTCTTACAGCTGCATTTTCAATTACGAGTTATTTCACTGATAAAAAAGAGTATAAACAAAAGAAGATAACAAGGGTAGAAGATTACGAGGCGTATTTATTAAAACAATTATCCACTCTACATAAGCATTATGCAGAGGAAAAGAATATTCTATTTTATCAGCAACCAAATATCAATACGTTAATTGATATGATTATGAGTTATGATGAACGTCTCTATGAACGCTTACCTTTTAATGAGGATTTTATGACTGTCTCGCTTGGCTTGGGAGATATTGATAGTCAGCTTCAAATTGATTATCAAACAGACTTTTTAACCAAAGATAAGCTGACAATTTTTTCTCAAGATTTGTTAAAGACTTATGAGAAACAAAAAGGCGTTCCTGTTACAACAACACTTGCTCAGAATATTGTTGGGCTGGTTGCTCAACATGACATAGGTCAGTTGTTTATCCAGCAACTTTTATTGCAAGTTGCAGCTTTTCATTCTTATCATGATGTAATATTTGTTAATTTGACTTCGCAGGAAGATTATGATCAAATTTGGAAGAAATGGCGGTTTTTACCTCATTTTCTGTTACCAATGATTAATGTTCGTGGTTTTGTACATGATGATCGTACGAAAGATGCTGTGCTTACAAGTCTTTATCAAGTATTACAGTCTCGAATTCAAGACAAGGAACAGAAGGAAAGAACCTTTTTACCTCAGATTGTGATTGTCATTTCAGATGATCGCTTGTTGTCTGGTCATGCTATCAACGAAAGTCTTTCACGAGCAGATTTGGCTTCTTTTGGAGTAACTGTTATTTGGGTAAAAGAAAGTCGTCGTCAATTACCTGAAACGGTAACAACGCTTATTGATTTAAAGAATGGAGATACAGCAACTTTAATCAATAATAGAGGAATATATGTAAACCAAGTTTTTACTCCGTATCCGTTGATAGATGATTATGAAGGTGCTGTTCGTAGTTTAAGTAATCTAATTCATGAGGAAACTCAAAAAAATGCACTTCCTGATGCAATTACATTCTTAGAATTGTATAATGTAGAACAAGTTGGGGACTTAAATATTTCTAGCCGATGGGCTCGAGGAGATACATCGAAGAGCCTTGCTGTTCCACTTGGGGTTCGAGGAAAAGATGATATTGTCTACTTGAACTTACATGAGCGTGCTCATGGTCCTCACGGTCTTGTTGCCGGGACAACGGGATCGGGTAAGTCGGAGATATTACAATCTTACATTTTATCGCTAGCATTAAACTTTAGTCCAGAAGATATTGGTTTTCTCCCAATAGACTTTAAAGGTGGAGGGATGGCAAATTTATTTAAAGATTTGCCACATTTGATGGGCGTTATCACAAACTTAGATGGAGCAGGAATCCAGCGTGCTTTAGCTTCCATTAGAGCAGAGTTGCAAAAGCGTCAACGCCTATTTGGTAGATTTGGGGTCAATCATATTAATGGATATACAAAATTATACAAGGAAGGCCGCTCCGGAATAGAGGGAGATTTCCCTACTGAGCCGCTTCCACATCTATTTTTGATCTCGGATGAGTTTGCTGAGTTGAAGCAAAATGAACCGGAGTTTATGACAGAGCTTGTAACAACGGCGCGTATTGGGCGTTCCTTAGGAATTCATTTGATTCTAGCTACTCAAAAGCCTTCTGGAGTTGTTAATGATCAAATTTGGTCTAATTCTCGATTTAAGTTGGCGCTCAAAGTGGCGGAAAAAGCTGATTCAAATGAGATTATAAAAACACCAGATGCTGCAAGTATTACTCAGCCAGGTCGTGCTTATTTGCAAGTTGGGAATAATGAAATATATGAACTCTTTCAATCAGCATGGAGTGGAGCACGATATGCACCAACAGT
This sequence comes from uncultured Streptococcus sp., assembly GCA_963533195.1. Classification (GTDB taxonomy): domain Bacteria; phylum Bacillota; class Bacilli; order Lactobacillales; family Streptococcaceae; genus Streptococcus. Next base: position 25,730 of record CAUSOG010000024.1, read on the forward strand.
GAAAGCTCGTAGTGAAGAAGTTGACAATAGGCTTTGGATAATCAATGAGCTGGGGCAGTATGAACTCGCTACTACAGATTTGTCTTATTTAGAAGAGACGGTTAGCACAGACGCTAATACTGATGAGACTGAACTAGATGCTGTTGTAGAGTATATTGCTCAACACGCAAAGAATGTAGATCTTTGTATACCAGCTAAGCCATGGTTACCTCCGCTTGATGAAGATATTACGTCACCAATTTTAACTACGAAATGGACAGAGAAGAAACTTCACAAAGCTCCTTTTGCTCTAATGGATATTCCTTCAGAGCAAGCTCAGCGGATGCTAGAGTTTGATTTAGAAGAGTTTAGTCACAGTATCATTTATGCTTCTCCAGGGTTTGGAAAATCTCAAGCGCTTCAGACGCTAGTTATGAATTTTGCTCGGCTTAATAGACCAGATCAAATGCATTTTAATCTGTTTGATTTTGGAACGAATGGACTTTTTCCTCTGAAAGGTCTACCGCATGTGGCAGATATTGCTACTTTAGATGATGCTGAAAAGCTATTGAAGCTCCTTAAGAGTTTACAAAAAGAGATACAAAAACGCCGTGATTTATTGGCGGAATATGGAGTTACTTCTATTGAACAGTATGAGCAGAAGACAGGTCAGTATTTACCATTTATTTTAAATATTGTTGACTCTTATGATACTGTACGTGATCATCCACTCGAAAGTTCTGTTGAATCCGCTTTTCATCAGGTGTTGCGTGAGGGCGCAAGCTTAGGTATCTATTTGATAGCAACAGTTCTTCGGAACACTACTATGAAGTTAAGTATGCGAAGTAATTTTGCTACACAGTTTGTTTTGTATTTGGTCGACAAGGATTCTAAAAAAGATCTTATTGGTTTTGATGCTCTAGCTGATCAAGTAATTCCTGGTCGTGGTCAGATTAGATTTGAAGAACCTATTCGTTTTCAAGTATACCTTGCAACAGAAGGAAGTTCCAATCTTGAAAGATTGCAGAGTTTAGAAAACGCTATTGAGGTAATGGATAAGTTATGGGATGGCTCTAGACCAGAAGCTGTTCCAATGCTGGCTAATGAAATTACTTTTGAGCAATTTGAAAATGATGTAGCTGTCCAAGAGGAACGGCAAAAATACAATATTCCAATTGGTTATGATAAGGAAACAACGTTGGTTCGCTCTATCGAACCAATGAATTATGAATTTATTCTTCTCATGGATGATACTCCTTCTCAAACATATAGTATTGAGCGTACGATATTATCTGCTTTTTCAGAGTTTTCCGGGAAAGTGGATCGCGTAGTGGTTGATACTGATGGACGTTTTGTTGGTATGAATGAATACTTTGATACTAGAATTGAGGAGGCGAATATTAGCCAATTCCTTGGTGAACTATTAGGCATTATTCAGTCTGGTAAGCGTAGAGAGCAACCAATGTTTGTTTATCTTCCAGATATAAACTTAGCTGGTGATAAGATTGTACTGATGGATAAAGATGTAAATACTTTGTTCACAAAATCTTCGTCGGTCAACATTCATTTGATTTTCCATGGTTATCAAAGTGGCATAGTTAGCAAATTCACGCCATTCTTCAAACGGCTTCGACAAAATGTTCCAATGGGAACGTTTGGTACCATCTTTAACGAACAGAAAGTTGTGCCTGGTCGTACTCAATACAATGAACCATTGGTTGAACTTAATGAAACACAGTTCTTCGTTGGTAGAAGTGTTCATCGTTTGAGAATTCCGCAAGAAAAATAGGTACATAAAGCTTCCACAATAATTTCTGAATATGCTATAATAGAAGAAATCCTACTATTTGTAATAATTATAATGATTGTAGGATGTATATTATCATGAATAAATTATAAATATTTTGATGATAATGTTAAAATCAATTTAGGAGAAAAATCCATAATGGGTATAAAAAAAGGAAAAAATCACTTGCTTAGGAAAGGCTTGGCTATTTTATGTATAGTAATTACTGTAGGACTTCTTATCTATATGGGACAGTCAGATAGCCTTTCTTTTGTTCTAGGAACTAAAGAGAAGACGCATCTTCGTATTGGGATTGTGAATCAAGACGAAGGCGAACAGTTAAATAGCGCTCAATACAATTTTGGGGATGATTTTACAAAATTACTAGCGAAGGATGAGAAAAAAAAGGCAAGCTGGAAAGTCATGTCTAGGGACCAGGCGGAGAGTCAGTACAAGGATAATTCGCTAGAAGCTATCATTTACATTCCTAAAGATTTTTCACACAATATATTGCAGCTATCTAGTTTTAATCCTGAAAAGGCCAAAATTACATATAAAGTAAAAGATTCTGTAAAAAAAGAACAATCACTTGAGATGGCTCAGCAGGTTGGAGATTATGTTAATAGTTTAAATCAGAAAACGATTCGTCTGTACTTTACAAGTGTCATTAACAACCTTGATGATGCAAAACTTCAGATGAATACAATTGTTGGTGATGAGTCGGATATCTATGATTCTTTATCTACTTCAATTGTTCAACCTGCTGATAGAAGTATCAAATCAATAGATTCGATCCCTTCAATTGCAGAGAGTGTTCAGTCTTCTAATAGATCATTTGAGCAAGCGACATCAACTTTCAAAACTTCAACTGCTGATTTATTAAAAAGAAATGCTGAATCTTTAATTGGTCAAACAGATCCAATTTTAAAGTATAAGCAAGTTCAATCACAAGTTGCTAATCATAACGCTCAGGTGGCAGGAAACTCTGTTAAGAATCAATATGATAAAGATAACAAATTATACCTTGACCTTTATAAAAATTCAATAAGTTATTTACATCTTTTTGGGAATACAGAATCACCTACTGAGCCAAATGAACCAGATTCTTATTTGCTTCGTTTAGCTAAGCACATAGAAAGTTATAATGATAAAATAAATCATTCTCAAGAGCAGATTGAGCAATCTCAAAAGGAACTGGAGTCCATTAAAAACTCTCTTGAGGGTTCTCGTGACCAAATTTCTCAGAATTATTTTAATGGGGTGCAGGTTGATACAAGTTCTTTGGGAGAAGATAAAGATGCGATTTTAAAAGCTGTTAGTGATGGTGTGGATAAAGATAATGTGAGGCAGGCGCTGGCCAAACAGGTTGTTAATACTTTATCAGATTCAGATGAGTTGCCTGGAGATTATACTAATTATGTAAATAGTACAATTGCTTCTATTAGTGTTAATTCTGGAGATTACGCAACCTTATTTAATAAACTAAAAGAGTTTGGGGCTTTAACAGATGACCAAATTGCTTCTTACTATGCAAAATTAAACTTATTAGCTAGCTATGCTAGTGTTAAAGGTGCTACTACTGGCTCAATGCCAGGCTATAATTTTATAACGGTAGCTAATGATTCTTTGCCGTCAACAGATGCAAAAACAGTTACAATGGAGCATGTTTACCCTGAGATGACTTCTGAAGGAAATGGGGGTAATAAATATACTGCAACTACTATCCGTGTGACGAATATACAGGTTCAAGGTGCTCAGGGAGCTACGGTAGTTCCAAGTGTTGATAGTATTTCTGAACCTACTAGTCTTCAACTGCAAATTCAGCTTTCTCCTAATTATGGTCTCAATACGGTTGCATTTGATCTTGAGATTGGTAGTGAGAGAATACCTTTACAATACAGTTTCTTTTATGATAACAATAAGGGAAATGATGCATTAATTAAGACAGATTTGTCTAATATTTTTGAACAACTATCTAGAATTGATACCGCGGCAGCTACGATTAAGAACCTATATGGAAGCCCATCTTCGTCCTACGATATTGATATTGCTAATCCAGCAAGTAACTCAGTGGCAAAGATGTATGGGAACATTTCGCCATCATCTGTAGCGGATAAGCTACAACTAGAAGATGTGGACCAATATAGACAGTCAGGGATTGACCTATATGTTAAGTTAAGTGCAGAGATAAATCGACTTCAGAAAAATACCGCTTCTCTTCCACAACTGACAAAAGAAGAATTACCGAATGATTATTTTGCAGCAATTGTTGGAGAACTATCTGATTGGCATCAACAAGCTGTTGACGATCTAAATAAACAGTATGAAGAGTGGAAGAAAAATGGTCCAGAACTTCTGGAAGTTTCTCCAACAAGTTCTGGTGACAGTTTATCTAATAATAGACTTTATACAACGGATGATAGTAGTAATAGTCTGCTAGATATTGTTACAAAGCTGGCGTCTAATACTCGAAATACATCTGATACAATTACCTCTAATGGGAATGCAATCGGATCTATGGATACGCAATTTAACACTTTAGCAGAGCAAGCTAAAAGGGTCCAAGGAGAAGTGAAGGAAGTTCACCAACAAACAGAGTCGCTTATTAAGAATCAGGCTAAGAATATTGAAGATAGTACTGATTTTAATAAGAACTTTCAAGGAGTATTATCGAATGCTCGTTCAAACGGAACGGATAACCAAGCTGTTTTGAATTTCTTATCCAATCCTGTTGTAACTGAAAAAACAAGCCAATCTGGTGTTTTATCAAATACTCCAATATGGGTTTACTTACTCGTAATCTTACTTTTAACCAACATTGCTACGGGTCTGACAATTAGAGAGTATGCTCATAGAAAGAAAGAGAAGACGGTTGAAAAAGAAGAAGAGGAACAATTTGAATAGGTAGAATCTTAGCAATAGAAATGCTACTGGAAGTTGTAGAAAGTAATGATGAAACCAGTTTTAATATTGTGTATATCATCTATACTTAGCTTCGTTTATTCTAATAGCTCTTAAATTATTGGATAAGGCTGTGATAGAAATGTCACAGCCTTATTTTGAATAGATAAGTAAAAGTATAGAAACCTAATCTCAAGATTAAAGCGACAACATAAAAAATGAGAATTGAGGCTCAAATAGCTGTCTTTAATGATTTCTCAAACAATTTTAATAAATTTTTAAACAGTCTGCTGCTTGAAATATTAACTAGGTGGACTAAATAAATATTTCTTATAGATTTTATAAAGAAGGCTGTTTACCTTTCAAATTTTGAGATCAACTTCCCTTTTTGCTTCAAGAATTGAAGAGGTGCTATTCAGCTATTATCCATTTCAAAATTTTAGGGTGGAGTAGTTTTGGGCTCTATGTTTCTTTGTTTGGGTTTTGCTCAACAATTAGTATAAAATATAGCTGTTTTTTTAGTTTTAGGAGGCTAACTTCAGTTTAGATCTTACTACTTATTATTGATTCCACTTTTTTGTACTAAAACAAACACAGAACCGTCTTCTAGGTTTTCATATTGGGTTAAAAGTGATAAAATAGTAGGCAGGAATTGGAGAGACGAGATGCCAAAAGAAGTGAATTTGACGGGCGATCAGGTATTGGCCCTTACGAGAAAATATCTGGCTGCGGAGGATGTGGCCTTTATACAGAAAGCTTTGATCTATGCGATTGACTGTCATAGTGGGCAGTTTCGCAGGTCAGGTGAGCCTTATATTGTGCATCCTATTCAGGTGGCGGGGATTTTGGCCACGCTCAAGCTAGATGCGGTAACGGTTGCCTGCGGCTTTCTGCATGATGTAGTCGAGGATACTCGTGCGACGCTGGATGATTTGGAAAGAGAGTTTGGGACTGATGTGCGCGTGATTGTAGATGGGGTTACCAAGCTGGGGAAGGTCAAGTACAAATCCCACGAGGAGCAGCTGGCAGAAAATCACCGTAAGATGTTGATGGCCATGTCGGAGGATATCCGGGTTATTTTGGTCAAGCTGGCAGACCGTCTCCACAATATGCGGACGCTCAAGCACCTACGCAAGGATAAGCAGGAGCGGATTTCCCGAGAAACAATGGAAATCTACGCACCCTTGGCTCACCGCCTAGGGATTTCCAGTGTCAAATGGGAACTAGAAGATTTGTCCTTCCGTTACCTTAATGAAGTGGAATTTTACAAAATTTCCCACATGATGAAGGAGAAGCGTCGGGAGCGTGAAGCTCTGGTAGAAGAGGTGGTTCAGAAGATTGAGACCTATGCTGGCGAGCGCAATCTGCACGGTAAGATTTATGGCCGGCCCAAGCATATCTACTCGATCTATCGCAAGATGCAGGACAAGAAGAAGCGTTTTGATGAGATTTATGATTTAATCGCCATTCGTTGTATCTTAGATACTCAGAGTGATGTCTATGCCATGCTGGGCTACATCCATGAGCTTTGGCGGCCGATGCCGGGGCGGTTCAAGGATTATATCGCCAACCGCAAGGCCAATGGTTACCAGTCCATCCATACGACTGTTTATGGTCCCAAAGGTCCGATTGAGTTTCAGATTCGGACCAAGGAAATGCATGAAGTGGCAGAGTACGGGGTTGCGGCCCACTGGGCTTATAAGAAAGGCGTCAAGGGACAGGTAGACAGCAGAGAATCAGCTATCGGGATGAACTGGATCAAGGAGCTGATGGAGCTTCAGGACCAGTCTAACGATGCCAAGGACTTCGTTGACTCGGTCAAGGAGAGCTATCTAGCTGAGGAAATCTACGTCTTCACACCGGATGGAGCGGTGCGCTCTCTGCCTAAGGACTCGGGCCCCATTGACTTTGCCTATGAGATCCATACCAAGGTCGGGGAAAAAGCAACCGGAGCCAAGGTCAATGGCCGCATGGTACCCCTGACAACCAAGCTCAGGACAGGTGATCAGGTGGAAATCATCACCAATGCTAACTCCTTCGGACCAAGCCGTGACTGGCTCAATATTGTCAAGACCAGCAAGGCCAGAAATAAAATCCGTCAGTTCTTTAAAAATCAAGACAAGGAGCTGTCTATCTCCAAAGGGCGGGAGCTCTTGCAGGCTCAATTCCAGGAGCATGGCTATGTAGCCAATAAGTACATGGACAAGAAGCACATGGAAGAAGTGCTGCAGAAGACCAGCTATAAGACTGAAGAGGCGCTTTTTGCGGCGATTGGCTTCGGTGAGATTGGTACCATTAGCATTTTCAACCGCCTGACAGAAAAAGAGCGCCGTGAGGAAGAACGGGCCAAGGCCAGAGCAGAAGCGGAGGAATTGGTCAAGGGCGGCGAAGTCAAGGTCGAAAACAAAAAAGACACCCTCAAGGTCAAGCACGATGGCGGTGTGGTTATTCAGGGGGCGTCTGGTCTCCTCATCCGGATTGCTAAGTGCTGTAATCCTGTACCGGGTGATGATATTGTCGGCTATATTACTAAAGGACGCGGTGTAGCCATTCACCGGCAGGACTGCATGAATCTCAAGGCACAGGAAAATTACGAGCAGCGGCTGATTGATGTGGAATGGGAAGATAACAACACGACCAAAGAGTACACGGCTCACATTGATATTTACGGTCTCAACCGCTCTGGTCTCCTCAATGATGTGTTGCAGGTTCTGTCTAATACCACAAAAAATATTTCAACAGTCAATGCTCAGCCAACCAAGGATATGAAATTTGCTAATATCCACGTTTCTTTTGGCATTGCTAATCTGTCCATGCTGACGACGGTGGTGGATAAGATCAAGAGTGTGCCGGAGGTCTACTCGGTCAAGCGGACTAATGGTTGATTTATTTCGGAAATCATTATCTAGCTGTAAGTTACAGTCTATGACTTGCTTAAATCAAAGGAAAAGATATGAAAATAGTGATTCAGCGCGTAAAACGTGCTCAGGTCAGCATTGACCAGCAGCTGCACAGCAGTATTGGACAAGGTCTCCTGCTCCTAGTAGGCGTAGGGCCTGACGATAGTCAGGAGGATATGGATTATGCAGTCAGGAAGATTGTCAATATGCGGATTTTTTCCGATGCTGAGGGCAAGATGAACCTGTCTATCAAGGACATTGCTGGAGAGATTTTGTCAATTTCCCAGTTCACTCTGCATGCAGATACCAAAAAGGGTAATCGGCCAGCCTTTGTTAAGGCTGCTCCGCCAGAGATGGCTAGCAATTTTTATGATGCCTTCAATCTTGCCTTGCAGCAGGAGGTGCCGACTCGGATGGGGATTTTTGGGGCAGACATGCAGGTAGAACTAGTTAATGATGGTCCAGTGACCATTATCTTGGATACGAAGAATCGCTGATAAGACAAGAAGAATGAAAAGGAGCTTGAACACTAATGTTCAAACTCCTAATTTTTTTAGCTTCTGCAGCAATGAGGCTGTGGCTTCAGGATTCATTTCTAAAAACTACCAATAATTTCTTGAGGAATGACTTGTTTGATGGTCGTCACTAGCTGATTGATAAGCTTTATGGCTTCAGCGGGCTCAGTGTAGAGTTTTTGAAAATAGGTCTGTATATTTTCTTCAAAATGTTGAGGCAATAGCGTGCAGTTGGTTTTTGCAAACTCCAGCATTCTCTTTTCTCCAGGGTGAGTCTGTTCGTTTAGGGCGAAGAGCAAGTCAAAATAGGAAGCAAAAAATTCACTGCTACGGTGATTGATACTGAGCAGGTCCTGACGCTTGAGCGCTTTTTCTATTTGTTTGGAGAAAGCTGGCATGGCTTGATCGAGTAAGAGGAGCTGCTTCTTGATAATATTCTTTTTCAGTTCAGCTGGATAAGGTCGTCTGTACTTGTTTTGAAGCGCTCCATAGCGACCATTTCGGTCATAGATGATTTTGCTGTGGAGCAGATTGTGCCACATACAGGTGGTGTAGGCATTCTGAGCCTGATGGTCTAGGACTACAGTCTGCAGGTCTTTATCAAAGCTATCCAGTGTACGGTAAATGAGCTCAATTTCGATCTTGCTCTTCAGCACACAGTCATCCTCTAGTTCCCAAAACTGATTGCCGATTTCCATGTAGGAGCAGTACTTGCTGAGGATATCGCGTCGAGGCGTGGGAGCAATGGAATCTGTCAAGTAGATATAAACATCATAGTCTGAGTCTTTGTCAAAATGCTGTCCAGCACGAGAGCCACCGAGAACAATAGCTTCCACTTGATCTAGCTGGGCAAATTCTTTAAAGAGTTGTTGTGGCATAATTTTTCCTCGCTGATTTTTGACATCATTGTAGCAAAATGTAAGCGGGTTGGCAAGAAGAAAAAAACAGCTTTTGGCATGGTAGCAAGCCTGTAAAATTGAAACCCTGAGGAGTAGGAAGTGGATGAGCAGGAACTGGAAGTATTTGACTAAAAAGAAAATTATCTGGGATAGATAGGCTGAATATTTGACTTTGTGTGATAAAATTTTAGGACTTTTTTCTTTCTTTAAAATCATTGTCAGTTTTCTATTTTTTTAAACTCAACGCCTTATTTTTATCTGCAACCTTTCTTAGATTTTTGAGATAAGTTTTTAAAGATTTTTTTGATATCATTTAGTCCAAAAATGAGAAGTATATCAAGCAAGTGGAAGTGACGATAATCGTTGATTTGTTTATGTTTATGATTTCTTTCATTCTTTAGAAATATTTTAGAATTACTTTATAAATTCTTGAAGTTTGTCTTGTATAATCATATTAAAGAAAAGAAAGGAGTCTCTTACCATGGAAAATCTAGTTCAACAGATGCTGAATGCTCTGATTCAAATCGCTTTGTTTGCTTTGCTTCCTTTTGTTTGGTGGTTGATAAGGGCTAGAAGAAAAAGTCCATTTTTAGAATGGATTGGCTTAAAACCGCTAAAAGATACTGGCAGCCGGAAGATCTGGCTGTGGATTTTGTTGGGTTCGCTATTTTTCCTGGCCCTTTCGTTTTTGCTACTATATACGACTGTAAAAGGTCTTAAGACAGCGACTTCAAACTTTTCAGGCCTCGGCTTTCAAGCCTTGCCAGCTATTCTGATTTATGGTCTGTTTCAAACTGCTCTGCCAGAAGAACTGCTATTCAGAGGTTTTCTTTTAAAGAGATTGGCTAGCCGCTTACCCTTTGTGGTAGCCAACACCATACAAGCTGCTCTTTTTGGTCTGATCCATGGCCTGATGTTTATAACAATACTCTCTTGGCAGCAAACCCTGCTCATCATTTTGTGTACAGGTGGCATCGCGGCTTATCTGGGCTTTGTCAATGAAAAGAAATCTGATGGCTCCATTTTAGCTAGCTGGATTATGCATGCCCTAGCAAATGTAGTTGTGGGTAGTTTATCGGCTTTTACGCTGATTTGATAAATCGATAATTTCACTTCAAATCAAAAAGTTCCGTTTTTCCTTGAGAATCGGAACTTTAGATTTGATGACAGGTGGGCAAAGAGTTCGGCGTAAGTCAAACAAAGCTGTTTCTACTGATTTGCAGGGCTGTCCAGTTTCATTTGCTCAAAAACATAAAGGAAGAAGTCTTTCGAAACTTCGAAATGTCCGTATCTTATCTGAGAAGCATATTGGCGCCACTGAGGATGTTGTCGGACTTGTTCAATGGGGCAGTCTTTGACAGGCTGGTAGTAACTGACATCTCGACGAAATGGGACAAAGCCTTCGAACATCTCTACTTGGTAGGCAGTGTCATCTAGAATCTTGCCAACTGCTGTAAAGGCCTGCAATTTTTCCTGACCGCTCAGTTGATACTTGGGACTGTAGTAGAGAAGATAGTCCCCCTTTTTCATTCGGTTTAGCGGTGCTTTCTTTCCATGGCAGACTTGGCAAAATCCACCTTCTACACCTCTTAGGACGTGTTCTTTTGATACGACACCAATCCAAAATCTAGTCATTTTCTGCCTCCAGTTTGATTAAGAGTTGGTTTAATATTTCTGTTTTATCTTCTAATTTTCCAAAGAATGCCTGATCAATGCCTTCTACTAGAGGAAGGGCTTGGTTGACCTTTTGCAGCCCCGTATCCGTTAGAAGTATGATGTTGGCGCGGCTGTCCTTGGGATGGACTTCCCGCATTATCAATTCTTTCTTGACCAAGAGGCGGATGATTTGGGATACGGTCATAACATCCATGTCAGAAAATCGGGCAATATCGGTCTGACTCACCCATTCTTGCTGACGCAGAAGCGCTGCAAGAGTGGTCAGAACGACAAACTGGGGATGGGTCAAATCAATCGTTCTCAGTTTGTTTTTTATCAGCCCATGCCACTTGTGGTAGGCACGGATAAAGAGCAGACCAGTTGATTTTTTGTATTCATCCTTGTAGATGGAGTTAAACTGCGATTTTTCCATTAGCTTTTCCTCTAGATATTTTATAAGTACACTTATTATAATCCGACATCTTATTTTTGTCAATAAAAACCCAGTTTAGACTAAAAAGTCCGAACTGGGTTCTGTTTATAGTTTTTCTACATAAATCTGCTGGGCAATCATAGGATTGATTTGGATTTCTTGGGTTTCTGTCTTGAGAAGATAGACCTGAGCGAAAGAATCGTATTGGATGAAGGTGATGGTTTGGCCGATTTGCAGGTTGTATTTTTCTAAGTATTTGAGTAAGTCAAAGTCGTCATGCACCCGTTTAATGATATAGTCGCCAGGGGCAAAAGCCTCTTCCAGAGTCAGTTGGTTTTCTTCGTCCAGAAGCTCTCCCTTGGCTGGGATGGTACCTCCGTGAGGACAGGTCTTGGGGTACTGGAGCATGGCATCCAGACGCTCAACGAAGCGCTCAGAAACAGTGTGCTCTAGGACTTCGGCTTCTTCATGGATTTCATCAGTCGAGTAGCCGAGATGGTTGACCAGAAAGACTTCAATCAGCCGGTGCTTGCGATAGAGGTCGGAAACTAGCCTTAGCCCCAAATCAGTCAGCAGGTAGCCGGCTTTTTTATCCTTGACCAGAAGTTCTTCCGCCAGCATTTTTTTCATCATTTCCGTCACAGCCGGAGGTGAAACCTGCATGAGCTGGGCGATTTCTTTATTGGTGATTTTTTTGTGGCGGCTGCCAATCTCATAGATACACTTGAGATAGTCTTCTTTATTTGGGGTCATCTTGCATCCTCGCTGAACTTTCTATCACTAGTATAACAAAAATCGCTGCAAGAATACAGTGTAGAAGCCCTTCATTGGCCTTTGGATTTTCTTGATTTACTTGTAATCGTTTTACGATTATTATATAATCAAATCGTACGATTTAAAAAATAAAAAAGTAAAAAATTTTTAGCTGGTTTGCAAAAATTTGGCTTGCTTTTTACTTTTTTGCAAAAGGAGAATTCTATTATGAAAAAAAGACGAATGATGGCGTCTCGAGCAGAGAAGTTTACTCGTTTTGGTATTCGCAAATGCAGTCTGGGAGCAGTCTCAGTAGCGATTGCGACTGGTCTGGCCTTTCTTGGAAGTGGAGCAGTGCAGGCAGATCAGCTAGCATCTAGTCAGACAGCTGACAGTGTCGCTGTCAGCCAGGCTGTGGAGAACCAAGCTAGCACAGCTGCAACTCCAACTGTGACAGAAACCAGTCTGTCAAGCATGGATAAGGCTGCACCAGCACCGGAGGCTG
>CAUSOG010000025.1:0-36909 GCA_963533195.1 uncultured Streptococcus sp.
CCCCACTCCTCAACAGAAAAGAGATAATCGGTCAGAAATTCTATATCCTTCTTGCTAATCTGAAAATCTGGACTGCAGGAAGACAGGACCGCCCTGACAACAATTGTATTGAGCCTGTAGTTCTTCTTCTCAGGGAACTTTTCAGCCAAAGCTTCTGAGCTAGCCAAAATACTTTGGAGCTTGACGACATTGTTTTCCTGATAAGCATCAGCCACTTTTTTTGAGAAAAGCGCATCATCTGCTTCAATATAGTTATGGTAAACATACTGGAACTCGTCTAGAGAAACAGCCATATTCTTCAAGCAGCAATAGAAAGAATCAAGAGTGATACCGCTGACTCCCCGCTCAAAACGGGACAATTGCGCCACTGAAATATCTCCGGCTGCCGCTTCTTTAAGAGACATGTTTTTTGATTCTCTAATGACTTTGAAAATTTTTCCAAATGTTTTCAACATACCGAACCCCCGGTTTCATATATGCAATAAAATTTTTTACTAAATTTAATATACTAGTAATATATTTCTGTTTTGTTACAAAAAAACTACTTTGTATTTCTAAATGATACAAATAGATTAACTTGAACAATAAAATAACTCAATATAGTGATTTTTTCTGAAAATTTTATGGTTTTCAAGAAAATGCTAATTTTATAAGAAAGTCAGGAGGGTTCAACCTGACAACTTGAAAACACTGGCTTTTTAAAATCTAGCCTCCTTACTTATACAAAAATAAACTTGGATAATCTAAGGTTTATGGATGACTGAAATAAAACTGTAACAAAATCTGAGTGAACTTCTTTTAGACATGACTTAAAGGAAATAAAATGAAAAGGACTTAGTCCTGAATAATACAGAACTAAATCCTTTTACTAGTTATTTATCTAACTTTTGGGAATAATTTCAGTTTCCCAGTTTTTACATCTGTCTCAATCGCTCCACCCGCTCTGAGATGGGTGGGTGCGTATAGAAGAGTTTCTTCAGTCCGCCTTCTTTCTTAGGGTCGCTGATATAGAGAGCTGCGCTTGCATCATCGACATGATGTTCCATAGGCTCGCTGCGATCCAGCTTGAGCAGGGCATTAATCATCCCTTGCGGATTGCGGGTCAGCTCTACACTGGAAGCATCAGCCAGAAACTCCCGCTGACGAGAAATGGCCAACTGCACCAAGGTGGCTGCCAGAGGAGCTAAAACGATAGCAATCAGTGATACGATAAGGAGAATAATTCCCAAACCACTATCGTTATCTCGATCATTACTACTGCGCCGTCCGCCACCAAACCACATCATCCGGCCAGCCAGGCTCGACAACATGGTAATAGCACTGGCCAAAGCCACAGCAATCGTTGAAATTCGGATGTCGTAATTGCGAATATGACTGACTTCATGGCCAATCACTCCCTCAAGCTCCTCACGATTCATGATTTGCAAGATACCTGTCGTTGCTGCGACAGCAGCATTTTCCGGCTTAGAACCGGTCGCAAAAGCATTGGGAGAGGGGTCCTCTACGATATAGACACGTGGCATAGGAATCTGAGCGACCATAGCCATATCCTGAACAATATGATAGAGCTCAGGCGCTTCCTGCTCAGAGACCTCCCGAGCTCCGTTCATAGCCATGACCACTTCTGTAGACTGAAAAATCATCACTCCGGCATAAATCGCTCCAATAAGCAAAGCGAGCAAGACACCACCTACAGCAGACCGCAGCCAAAGATAGCCAATAGCTGCTCCAACAAGAGCCAAGAGACCGAAAAAAGCGATAAGGAGGAGCCAAGTCCTCCTTTTATTGCTGGCAATTTGATCAAATAGCATCTTAGTCACCTAGTCCAGTACTGCCAAAGTCAACTTTTGGTACAGCCTTTTCTTCTTCTGGTGTCTTGAGGAAGTCTGCAGCTTTAAAGCCAAACATTCCTGCAACAATATTGCTTGGGAAAGTTTCCAGCTTGACATTGTAGTTGCTAGTTACTGAATTATAAAGCTGACGAGAATAAGCGATTTTATTTTCTGTATTGGTCAGCTCTTCCTGCAACTTCAGGTAGTTAGTGTTAGCTTTCAGATCTGGATAGCTTTCAGCTACTGCAAAGATTCCAGAAATCTGACGAGAAAGGGCGTCACTGGCTTGCATAGCTTCTGCTGGTGAAGCAGCTGAAGCTACCTGGTTGCGCAGTTGTGTTACCTTTTCCAAGGTTGCCTGCTCATACTTCCCATAGCCTTTGACCGTTTCCAAGAGGTTGGGAATCAAATCATTACGGCGTTTGAGCTGCACATCAATCTGGCTCCAAGCTTCCTGAGTCTGCATGCGGCTTTTAACCAAGGTATTGTATGCGCCAACGACAAAGAATGCTAAAACCGCGACAATAATAAGAATAATAATAAAAGTCATGATATACTCCTTCAATTTTGATTAGACTTATTATATCAAAAAATAGTGGAACTGTCTTTATTCTTGACATGGATTTAGAAAAGATGTATGATAAAGGAAAGGATAAACCGACTGTCGGTCGAATAAAATTTTACTACTAAAAAGGATGCAAGCATGGCCAATAAAAAAGACTTTATTCTAGATACTGCTCAGAAGCTTTTTATGGAGCAAGGTTTTGATCAAACCTCTATCTCCCAGATTTTAGAAGCGACTCAAATTGCCCGCGGTACTCTCTACTATTACTTTTCTTCTAAGGAAGAGATAATGGATGCCATCATTGAGCGAACCATTGAAAGAGCATTTACAGCTTCCCAAGCCTTTGCTGATAATCGTGAACTAACTGTCCTAGAGCGCTTGGTTGGCAGCATGGCTGCTCTGAATCTTAATCATCAAGAGGGAGAGGAAGTGCTGCTGCATCTCAATCAGCCGCAAAATGCGCTCCTGCACGAAAAGACCAATCAAATTCTTCTTGAACGGGCACCTCAGATTTTACTTCCCATCATCCAAGACGGCATCGCTGCTGGAGACATGAAGACTGATTATCCCTACGAAAGCCTGGAAATGATTCTTACTTATTCACTACAAGCTTTTGGCAGCAGTTTTCAGGCTCTCCCCCCAGAAAAACAGCAGCAAAAACTACAGGCTTTTCTCTATCTTTTAGAAACTATTTTTCACAGCCGGCAAGGCTACTTCAATTCCTTTCTATCTTTGATTCAGACACAAAGCAGCTAGACAGCTAATTACTAGATTTACTATTTACACTTACTTGACATCACAAGATTAGGAGGCAACTATGAAACAATCAGGCTTTAGACTCTTTTTATTGATTTGGATAGGAAGCTTCATCTCGGAAATCGGCTCTGGTATGACTTCTTTCGCTTTAGGAGTTTATATCTTCCAGCTGACCGGTTTGGTTTCTGTTTCTTCTTTTGTTACGCTTTGTGCTTTTCTACCCGGTCTTTTGGTTACTCCTCTGGCTGGAATTCTGGCAGATCGCTATGACAGAAGATTGCTGATGGCTCTGGGGGATGGTCTGTCAGGCTTAGGAGTTCTCTGGATTTACTTTAGTCTGAAGAATCCTGCTTTGATTTTTATCTGTATCGGAGCTGCCATTAGTTCGCTCTTTTCAGCCTTGGTCAATCCGGCCTTTCGAGCTACGATTTCCGACTTGCTGCCGGAAGATCAGTTATCAAAAGCATCTGGTTTGTCCCAGATTAATGGCATTGCCCGCTATCTGATTTCACCAGCCTTGGCTGGAATGATTTTGGCGAGTGGACATATCAGCACGATTCTGTTGCTGGATTTTTCGACCATTTTCGTGACAGTAGCCTGCACCTTGCTAGCCCGACGGGCCATTCATTCACAAGTTTATAGCAGTGATAGCCGTTTCTGGGCTGATTTCCTTAAAGGTTTTCAAATCGTCTATGGAAAAAAAGGCATCTGGTTTTTAGTCTTAGCTGGAACAGGCTTTTCCTTCTTTCTGGGAACAGTCCAAATCCTGCTTTCTCCCTTGGTGCTAGCTTTCGCAGATGCCAAAACAGCCGGCTTGGTCATGACCATCTCCAGCAGCGGGATGCTGATAGGAGGCTTGGTTCTGGGGATATTTGCTATCAAAAAACACTTCCATCGTATGCTCTGCCTATCTCTATTTCTACTGGGGCTCTTCATGGTTGGGCTGGGAATGAAGGAAAACTTCATCTGGATTTGCAGCTTTGGCTTTCTCCTCTTTGCTGCTCTGCCTTTTGCCAATACTGCCATTGACTATCTGGTCCGCATCAATATCAATAAAGCGGATCAGGGCAAGGTCTGGGGAACCATTGGGATTATTTCTCAGCTGGGCTATGTTCTAGCATACGCCAGCATGGGTTGGGTGGCAGATAGTTTTTTCAAACCCTCGCTAACTTACTTTGGCTGGCTGGCCAATTCCGTCGGCAAAATCATCGGTGTTGGAGGAGGCAGAGGCTACGGTCTGCTCTTTATCCTATCCGGTATCTCTATCAGCATCGGTGCTTACCTGCTCTCCCGAGCACGTTCAGTAAAGGAGCTGGAATATGTTTCAACGCTTGATAAAAAATGATTTAAAAGAAAACAAAGTCAGTATGCTGGTCATCGGGCTTTTCCTACTCCTGACTCTGACTCTGAGCTTTGCAGCTACACGCCTGACCGTCAGTCTTACCAACTCGATTGAGCGCTTTGTAGAGACAGCCAAAAGCCCTCATCTCTTACAAATGCACAGCGGAAGCATTGACCGAGAACGCCTGCAAAACTTTGTCCAGCAGCATGCTGAAATTGCCGATTGGCAGCTGACAGACTTTGTCAATGTGGAAGGATCAGCCATTCGCATCAATGGGCAGGACTCGCTTCAGGACAGCTCGCAGGATAATGGCTTTTCCAATCAGAACCAAAACTTTGACTTTCTGCTAGATCAGAATAACCAGCCAGCCCAACCTCGGCCGGGGCAAGTCTACATTCCCCTCTACTACTACAACAGCGGAAAAATCAAAATCGGCGACAGAATAAGAGTCGGCAAGCTAGAGCTGACTGTCCAGGGCTTTATTCGAGATGCCCAGATGAATGCTGGTCTAGTCTCCTCTAAGCGCTTCCTCATTTCACAGACTGATTTGCAGACTCTAAAAAAAGAAGCATTTGCATCTAACGAGAACCTGATTGCCTTTCGAGTACATAAGCTTAGTCAGATCTCTACCATCGAGCAAGCATATAAAAATGCCGAGCTTGAGTCCAATGGACCGCCTATGATTACCTATCCGACGATCAAGATGATTAACGGCTTCAATGATGCTCTAGTCATCCTGGTCATGGGACTGCTGGTTATGGCCATTATTGGTATCACCTTTCTCTGCATGCGCTTTGCCCTCTTGACCAAGATTCAAGAAGACCTGCAGCAGATTGCAATTATGAAGGTAATGGGGTTGCCCCAAAGCTTTATCAGCAGGGTCTACCTGACCAAATATTATTTCTGTCTGGCTCTAGCAACCATCGCAGGCTGGGGACTGTCCTTTCTTCTGAGCACTCCTTTTAAAAAGCAGATGGCACTGTCTATGGGGCAAAGCCCGACGCCCTTCTATAGCTATCTTTTGGAAATGCTAGTGGCTCTGCTGCTCTGTCTCTTGATCTTCTGGCTGACTGCCTGGCCTCTCAGCTCTTTTAAGAAGATGACGCCCGGCCAAGCTTTAAGATTAGCTTCTTCCAACAGTCTGACCGAGACGCGTTCTACTCCGAAAATGGGCTTACCAACTATCCCCTTCTTAGACAGGCCCTATTTCGCCCTAAAAACGATTCTCAGTCATAAAAAACTCTATTTGACTATGTTAGCCATTGTCAGTTTGATTAGCTTGCTTATCCTGCTGCCAGCCAGTCTCTACAGCACTGTGATGGACAAGAACTTCATCCAATATCTGGGTGCTGGTCAGGCAGATGTGTTGGTTGATATTTCTCAAACTGAAGAGATCGATACCAAGGCTGCCCAGCTTCTGAAAGAACTGCAGGCAGACAAGGATATTGCAGAGATTAATCAGTACCAAAGCCAGAATTTTTTCTATCTGGATCATCAAGGTCAGATCCAGCAGCTGCGCGTAACGCTGGGAAACCATGCAGGATTTCCAGTCAAATACAGCCAAGGCCGCTATCCTAAAAACGAGCATGAAATTGCCCTATCCAAGCTGCAGGCAGAAGAGCTCAAGCTAAAAGTAGGAGACAGCCTGACCTTGACGGTAGACGGTCAAGTCAGAAAACTAAAAGTAGTCGGTATCTACTCGGATCTGACCTACGGCGGCAAGACTGCCAAGGCTGTCTTTGTGACAAAGCAAGCGCAAACGCTCAATAGTCTGACAACCATCCGTCTTAAAGATGCTAGCAACAAAGCTCAAAAAATCAACGAATGGAAAAAACGCTATTCCAACTATAAATTAACCGACGTAGAAGACTTTTTCCATCAGACTTTTGATGACACTCTAGACATGCTCCGCCTGATTCAGACCAGCGTTTTCTGGACAGGACTCATCATTGTCTTCATCCTAATGACTCTCTTTGTCTATATGATTTTCACCAAAGACCAAGCTGACTTGGCACTTTATCGGATGCTGGGATTTGGCAGTGAACGACTCAGGAGCCACTATCTACTCGCCGTCTGCTTCATCTTGATGCTGGCTTTGGCAATAGCCGACCTGCTGCTCCTTAGTCTGGGGCAAGAAGTCTGCAGTCTGCTGCTCAGCAGCTTCGGTATCAGCAAACTCCAACTCATCATCAATAAGTCCTTTACTTTTCTATGGGCACCGCTAGCTCTGCTTCTTAGCGGACTCACAGCAGCACACATCAGTCTCCGAGCACTGAACAAGCTGGAAATTGGGCGTTATCTCAAGGAACATTGACCTTAAGCAGATAGCTTCCAAGCGCTTAGTATTTATTTTACATCCGAGGAGAAGCCTATGTTATTAGAAGCACATAACCTCAGCAAAAGCTATCAGGAAAATCAGGAGCCCATTCTCCGTGATTTGTCGCTAGAGATTGAAAGCGGTCAATTCATCGCCATCATGGGGCCATCTGGCTGCGGGAAATCCACTCTTCTCAATCTTCTATCCACCATTGACAAACCTGACCAAGGACAGATTCTTTACCAGGGACAGGACTTGCTGGCCATGAAAGACAAGGACTTAGACCGCCTTCGCAGAGAGGCTTTTGGCTTTGTCTTCCAGCAGGCAACTTTCCTGAAAAATCTCAATATCCTAGACAATATCTGCCTACCGAGTATTATTGGTAAGAAAGGCAGCGAGCGAAAGGCAGCCTATGAGCGAGCCAAGGAGTTAATGGCTCTGACCGGAATTAAGGACATTGCTCACCGCTCTATCCATCAGGTATCGGGCGGCCAACTCCAGCGAGCGGGCATCTGCCGGGCTCTTATGAACCAGCCTCGAATCATTTTTGCTGACGAGCCGACAGGAGCCCTCAACTCTCAGGCTGGCCGTCAGGCTATGGAGCTCATGCAGCACTTCCACCAGCAGGGCGCAAGTATCCTTCTGGTAACCCACGATGCCAGCGTGGCTACCTATGCCGACAAGGTCCTGCTCATTTTAGATGGCAAGATCAAAAAAGAAGTTCTCTTTGACCCAGCTGCTAATCAGGATGAGCGGCGCCGGCTGCTCTTGGCGGAGCTCAATCAGATTGGCATATAAAAAAAGAGGCCTTTCGGCAGAATGCCGGGGTCTCCTTTTTGTGATATAATAGGATGAATACTGACAAACAAGGATGAAACTATGACACCTCAAGAATTTTACCAGCTCTTAGCCCAGCAGGGAATCGAACTGACCGACCGCCAGAAAGATCAGTTTGAGCGTTATTTTGAACTTCTGGTCGAATGGAATGAAAAAATCAATCTGACAGCTATCACCGAGAAAAATGAAGTCTATCTCAAACATTTCTATGATTCAATAGCGCCCGTTTTGCAAGGCCTGATTGATAATCAAGAGCTTAAGCTGCTGGATATCGGAGCCGGTGCTGGCTTTCCCAGTCTCCCTATGAAAATCATCTGTCCTCAGATGGATGTGACTATCATTGACTCGCTCAACAAACGAATCAACTTTCTCAAACTGCTGGCAGAGGAGCTCGAGCTGGACAAGGTTCACTTCTACCACGGCCGTGCAGAAGACTTTGCTCAGGACAAGGCTTTTCGGGCTCAATTTGATCTCATCACTGCCCGTGCAGTCGCCCGCATGCAGGTCCTATCCGAGCTGACCATTCCTTACCTAAAAGTGGGCGGAAAGCTCTTGGCGCTCAAGGCTTCTAATGCTCCAGAAGAACTGGAAGAAGCAAAAAATGCCCTCAGCTTACTCTTTAGCAAGGTCCAAGATAACCTCAGCTTTGCCCTACCAAACGGCGACCCCCGCTTTATCACAGTGGTAGAAAAGAAGAAAGAAACACCCAATAAATACCCCCGCAAAGCCGGCATGCCAAACAAAAGACCGTTATAAGAAGAAAAGCAAGCAATTCAGTGATTGCCTGCTTTTTAAATGCTTCGTTGAGATAAGTCGAAAAGAAAACTGAGGTATAAAGAACTCAATGGCGCGACCGATTTCTTATTTGATAGTAGGTTAAAAGCACTAAAAATGACAAGGTCTGAGCCACGGTGATTCGAAGACTCAATAGCTGATCCACTCCACCTTTTGATAGGACATGAAGCAGATTAACCACCGTGTTATTAACAAAATGAACAACCATGCCCATATAGAGACTGCCCGTCATCTTAGCCATAAGAGCAAACTGAAGACCAATCAGAAAACTAGTGAGAACTAAAATCAAACTATTAATCCAGAAGCCTGTCAAGCTCATTTCGCCATCAAGCAAACTTCTGAAGGGTGCCATGATATGCCAGAAACCAAAAAGCAGACTGGAAAAAAGAGCTGCTTTTATAAAGCTGTATTTTCTTTCAAAAACTTTTTGAAAAAGTCCACGGAAGATTCCTTCTTCCATGAGGACATTGATGAGATTGCCTGCCAGACAGATCAATAGAAAAAGAAGGCCCCTCTGCTGGCCGATATTGCCATTGACTGAATAAGCAGATACATAGAAATCAAGCCCCAGAAAATTTCCTCGACTCAGCAACACAGCGATTTCTACCAGATAAGCTAAAGCAAAAAATAAAATTCCCCAGATTAGACCTAGACTAACACGACGGAACAAGTTTTTTGTCCCCAAGCCAATTTGTTTAAAATTCAGGCCGTAAAAACGCAAAGCTGGGACCAGAAGTACCAGCCCTAGGAGTTTGTGGACAAAAGATTCTCCCCAAAATGTCTGATCCGTCCTCAAAATCATGTATTCTGCAATCCGCAGAATACAGCAAACCAAATAAATAATCAAAACAACTTGAATCTGTCGGACATATTGGTCTTTAATTCTCTTTATTTTCATACTTTCTTATTCCCCTTTCCTACCTCCACGGATTATAAAAGCGACCGTGATTGACTGCGAAGAGAGCAAAGCAGAGTAATAGAAAGGCGACTGCCAGTGCCAGCACTATCATATCTCGCTTAGTCAGAGCCTGATAGGTGTACCAGGTTCGTTTTTTATTTTTCCCAAAGCGGCGCAGTTCCATGGCGGTGGCAATGGTGTTGATACGCTCTAGTGAGCTGAAAATCAGCGGAATGATAATCTGCAGATTTCCCTTTACGCGCTGAGTAAGTTTGGCTTTCTTGGATAATTCCTGCCCGCGCGCTTCCTGAGACATCCTGATGAGGAAAAATTCTTCCTGCAAATCTGGAATATAGCGGAGCGTCAGACTGACCGCGTAAGCAATTTTATAGGAAATACCAAGCTGATGAAGGCTGGAGGCAAACTGACTGGGATGGGTTGTCATGAGGAAAATCACTGCCAGAGGAATGGTCGAAACATACTTGAGCAGGAGATTGAAGAGGTAGAACAGCTCTTGAGCTGTTAGATTATAGGCTCCCCATCCAGTCCAGAGGATATCTTTGGCTCCGTAGATATCGACACCATACTGAGGGGCGAAAAGATAGACCATCACTAAATTAAGAGCAGCAAAGGATGCCGCAAAGACTAAAACAAATGAAATGTCTCGGATGCGGATATAGGACAGCCGAAAGAGACAGAGGGACAGCAGGGCTAGCCCCAGCAAAAAGCGAGTATCATAGCTAATCATGGCCGCCACTGATACCAGAACGAAGAAGAGCATCTTGCTGGCACCGGACAGACCATGAAGAAAAGTCTCGCCTGCATGGTAGCCGATTAATTTTCGCTGATTAAGCATGCTTGTCCTCCTTTTTTTGCATATAAAACTCGGTCAAAGCCAGAGGGTCGGTACCAATCTTCTCAGCCAGAGCAAAGATTGACGTTTCTTTTAGATGAGCCGCCGCAATCAACTCTTGATCTGTCAGCACCTGAGCAGGCGCCTTATCGGCTAAAATCTGACCATCCACCACAACCACTGCCCGATCTGAGTAATCCAGCATCAGCTGCATATCATGGGTAATCATTATAATCGTATGTCCCTGCTGATTGAGCTCGTCTAGAAAGTCCATCATCTCGGTATAATGGCGCTGATCCTGGCCAGCTGTCGGCTCATCCAAGAGGATAATCTCCGGATTCAGCACCAAGATAGACGCAATGGTCACCCGCTTCTTCTGGCCGAAAGACAGGGCCGAAATCGGCCAACTACGGAATTCATAGAGGCCGCACGTTTTAAGAGCCGCATGGACCCGCTCTTCGATTTCCGCTTCTGCCAGTCCGCGCAAGCGCAAGCCTAGAGCCACTTCATCAAAAATCATGGCTGCCGAAATCATCTGATTGGGATTCTGCAGGACATAGCCGATTCGCTCAGCTCTCTCCTTGATGGAGTCTCCTTTGATGTCCTGGCCTTTCCAGCTATAGCTCCCCTCAGTCTCTATAAACTGACAGAGAGCCTTGGCCAAGGTTGACTTACCAGCTCCATTTTTACCAACGATAGCTATCCGCTCACCCTTGAAAATCTTCAGGCTCATATCCTGCAATATAGGCTTGCCGCCGCTCTGGTAAGCAAAGGAAACGTGCTCCAATTCCAGTAAAGGCTCCTGAGGCTCTTTGTCAGGGTCAGACCAGTTTCTTCCCTCAAAGGTCACATCTGCCAGCTGCAGCTGATCCAAGCGGGACAATCCCTCCGCTTTTTCTACATCAAACCCTAGCTGGCGCAGGGTCGTAATGTAGAGCGGCTCGCGGATTCCATTTTCAGCCAGCAACTGGGTTTTGAGCAGGTCATCCGGCTGTCCATTAAAGAGAATGCGTCCGTCATTGACAAGCACTAGCCTATCTACAGGCCGATAGAGGACATCTTCCAAGCGGTGCTCGATAATCAGAGTTGTCGTTTCCGTCTCCCGATGAAGCTGGTCAATCAGATCAATAGTATCTTGGCCTGACTTTGGATCCAGATTGGCCAAGGGCTCGTCAAAAAGCAGAATAGGACTCTCGTCAATCAAAACCCCAGCCAGACTGACGCGCTGCTTTTGACCGCCTGATAAATCCTGGGGCCGATGCTGTAAAAGCTCTGATAAATCCAGCTTCTCTGACCAGGTTTTGACTTTTTCGCGCATAAGAGATAGCTCCATGACATCATTTTCCAACGCAAAGGCCAGATCTTCTGCTACGCTAAGCCCGATAAACTGGCCATCCGTGTCCTGCAAGACCGTGCTGACAAGATTGGACTTATCATAAATGCTGGATTCAAAGGCTAGCTGCCCCTTAATCCAGAGTTGACCGCTGGCCTCCCCTTTATAAATGTTAGGTATAATTCCATTAAGGCACTGGCCAAGCGTTGACTTACCAGAGCCAGACGGCCCGACAATCAGAACCTTCTCTCCCTCGTAAATAGTCAGATTAATCTGCTTCAGGGTCGGCTCAGACTGGGCCTGATATTGAAAGCTAAAGTCTTCAAATTGGATAATTGGTTTTTTCATCTTATTTCTCTATAGTGCCAGAGCGATTTGAATCGCGAGATTGGCAATCTTATCTTTTTCGTCTAAGTCAGCGTGGTTGGCCAGATTGCGCATATCCCAAGCTTCCTCAGACAAGTGGTCGGCTGCATAAAAGAACTGGCAGACGGATATCTCTCGAAAAGCTGCTAAGGCCGCTACAGCTGAGCATTCCATATCCACACAGATTGCTCCCTCGGCCTTTCTCTGGCGGAGTTTAGCTGGCGTCTCACGGTAAATGCCGTCTGTCGTCCAGACCTTGCCCTTGCTATGGGAGATCCCGCACTTATCCAGAAAGGCCGTCAAAAACTCTTGCAGGCCAAGATTGACTTCCAGCTCACGGCTAGCCGGCTGGTAGTGATAACTAGTCCCTTCATCACGCAGGGCAGCTGTCGGGATAATAACGGAAGTTTCCTCAATCTCCTCATCCAAGATGCCACAAGTACCGAAAAGTACCAGCTTTTTCATACCAAAAGCAATCAAATCTTCCAGAATAGCCACGCAGGCCGAAGCGCCAACCGGTGCATTGAAGAGGGCCAGTTCCCGTCCATCCGCGAAAATACGATAGATAGGAATTTCAATATTTGCCATGCTGGTCGTCGTAACCAGCTCATGCTCAAAATCCGCTAGCATCCGCGCAAAAGTCTCCCTGGCAAAGCAGGAAACAGCCGTCTCTGGAAAACCCTCTATGGATTCATTCAAGTCTTCTGGGTTGATGATGGCCTTGCGACTTCGGTCAAATTCTTCAAGTATCATAGGCTTGCTCTCTTATCCCTTTCTTCTTGATGAAACAGCCAGCAGAACTCTGCTGACTTCATCTTACCATTGTATCATAAAAAGGCGGTCTGCTGAACGCTGCCTGCATATTTTCTACATAGCAAAAGCCATAGGCAGACTCTATAGCTCAAGTGAAGTGAGCACTTTGTCCAATGATTTTCCAACAAAAAAAGACTGGGCATAACTCCCAATCTCATCTTACATAAGGGCCGTTGCAGCAGTAATCAAGCCAAATACAATGCCCGGCATATTAGCCGCTGCCAAAGGAATGTCACGCTTCTCTTTAAATAGACCATAAATGACCCAGAGAGTACAGTTTAGAGCAGCCACTGAAGGTTGGATAAAATCACCCTTGTTTCCAGCTAGATTATTCATAATCTGTGGGATATAGGAAACATACATCATAACAGACATAAAAGTGGCCACCCAGCCCAAGATTAGCATGTGTTTTTCTTTCATTTCGTTCTCCTTTTTATAAAACTGACCTCTATTCTATAGCTTCTTTCTGAAATTTTCAAGATATTTTCAATAATGTTATCAAAACGAAAAGAGTCACAAAATTGTGAGAACTGCTGACAGACCTAAAAAAGCCGCCTTTTGGCAGCTCTATTAAGATTAAAAAAGTAAATTTTCCTAGCGCTAAAACTTCGGTTCTCCATCGGGAAGCTGATCCAAAATGGCTTCCAGTTCCAGTCGACTAAGTGGCTGAATCCGGATCTGGCTGGAATCCAGATAGGTGCGGTGAGTGTCCGGAATCTTCTCCAAAAAAGCTTTTAAATCCTTTGTTGTCAGATATTTATATCCTTGCGGACTACTGGCATCCTCTATCAGGATATGGAGATGCCATTCCATGTCTTGACTAGCACCGCTCTCAATCATCTCTTTAATCAGGTAGCCCTTGGGCATGGGCTGAGTCGGAAGGACTGTATCCACTCCTTCTGCCAGAACATAAGAACCCAGGTATTTCCCACCCTGATCCTTATAATACTTAGGAGTAGAAAATTGACTCTGAACCTGCTGCATCTCGGCCATCTGCTTGCCAAACTCCTCCACAGGATCTTCTGCCTTGAAAAGTTCCAGAAGTTTTTCCTGCGACAAATACAAATCATGAGCATAGCCTTCGAAAACATGCATAGGCGCAGCTGCAACTCTGGCATCGTTCAGGCCGTAGAGAATATCCGCTTCAAAATCAATATTAAAAATCCCGTCAGCGGTGTAAGTGGTGCCGTATTCATCGACAATATCCTGCTTCATCTTCTGAGCCAAACGACTCATAAAGAGAATGGCCCCTTTCCAGTCGCCAACCGTCGATGGAGTCAAGACACGAACTTGATAGGTTTCTCGGTCTGGCAGATAATAAACTTCAAACCCTCGACCGGCCCCTTCCCAATAGACAGCCAGAAAAGTTCCGACCTGATCCAAGGATTGATAAGCCTTATCACCCTCGAGGCCTACGACCTCCAGCCCTTCTACCAAGGAAACCAAAGACAGGGGTGTTTCGACCGCCTTATAGCTAAACAAGCCCTTTCGGTTCTGAATGTAAAAAGAAATACTCATACCATGCTCCTTTCTAACGACAAAAGCCTTTCTGAAAGCGAGAAAACGCAAAATCAACACTCACTACTAGTACAAACTCACTTTTCTCCAAGGCTTTTAGGGATAAACTCCATTCTTAAAACGAACTCCGATATTAGTATAACATTTTTGGAAGAAAAAGACGAAAAAACCTGTATCCATGAAGAGACTTTCCGACTGAAAACTTCATCAATACAGATTCTAAGAATATATTTGAACTTCGTAAAAAGGCAATGAATAAACTTCTAAGAAAGCAAAACTCATTCTGAGCACTTCTTATTTTTTATCCTGCTGCGTCAGCTCCTGATTGTAAGACAAGGCTAGCTTGATCCAGCAAGACAGTTCTTTTTGTCCTTCGGCATCTAAATCAATATAGCCATGATAAAGCCTGCCCTTCATTAACGTCACATTAGCACCATTTTTAGGTAGGACCTGCTTTTCCATTTCCTTACCGATGCGTACCATGACAAGCTCTTGACTTCTCGAACTCACAGTAACGGTCACCTTACCTCGGACCATAAAAGCCAAACCACCAAACATCTTCTTCTCTTCTACCTCTTCTTCAAAAACATGAGGAGGAAGTTCAGTAGCTAAAATGGCACGGACTTGCTGGGCTAAGGATTCACTATAAGCCATCCTCCTACCTCATTTCATCACATCCCAGCCGATACCAAAACGGTCAATCAAGCGGCCATAAAACTCTGCGAAAGCTTGTTCCTCTAAAGGATAGAGAATTTGTCCACCTTCAGCAAGCTTAGCAAAGAGCTCATCGGCTTCTTCTCTACTGTCTGGACTCAGAACTAACCATTGATTGGGCTGATGATTGCTAGGAATAGATAGGTCATTAAAAACACCTACATCCTCACCATTCAGGGTTAAGTTTTCCGTATCTAAGGCAATCCAGGCAACTTTATCCCGTTTTTCTGCAGGAAGGTCTGCTGAATCCAGCATCTCACTGGCTCGGACAAGTCCCTTTATCTCTATCTGAAAAAGATCTGCATAAAAACGAAAAGCTTCTTCGGCCTGACCATTAAAACTTAAAAACACGTCTAATTTCATCATTGTTCCTCCAATTTTTTATATCTGAGAATAAATCTCTAGTATCAGTTTATCAATTAAGATAAAAATTTTCTTATTCTCAATTGCGCTTGTTTGGCTAGGGAACGCATAATTAAAACTGGAAGATTAACCGTAATAGGTGGATCGCTGGGCAAGGGCCTGCGCATGCTGATTTCCTCCTGATAGATGCTATCGCCTGAAAAAGTGAGAGGCTCATCGCTGCCCCAGCGAAAGTTATGCTTCAAGACATAGTTTTTAGTTAGGCGTAAATCCTCCAGCAATTCACAGGCCAAAAGATAGTAGCGACCATCGGGTACATGTTCAAAAGTAAACCGTCTCTCCTGACTCAGTGCTACTCCGATAATCGGCTCTTCTTTGGGTATGCGGGTTTTAAAAAGCCCGACACAGCTAATGCGTGGTTCATACCCCTCGGGATAAGATAGCGCCACTGTCAGCCGATTGCCACTTTTACAGTCGGGATCCTGATGCAACAAAGCTCCCTTCTCATCCAGTTGTTTGACCATAAAATCATAAGCCTTGGTTGATTCCTGATAATATTTTTTAGGCGAAAGTCCAGTATGTCGCTTAAAAGTATTGGAAAAACTGCCTAGACTATCATAACCAGCTTCCATAGAGGTCTCGGTCACATTTTGCCGACCTTCCACAATCTCCTGAATTCCTTTTTCCATCTTAAGAGCTTCCATATATTGCTTGATAGAAAAGCCCATCTTTTTCTTGAAAGTTCTGGATAGATGGGAAGGACTATAATGGAAATGCTGAGCCAAATCGGTCAGACTCAGCTCTTCATCTGCATGCTGACGCAGATAGGCTGCCACTTCTTCCATGATAGCTTTAGACATAGACTTGCTCCTTTCCCATTTATTTAAGCTCATTATATCACATCAAAAAGAAAGGACAAAAAATCAGAACTGTGGAAAGAAAACCAGAAATCAAGTGATAATCCGCGAGATGCCCCAAGAACTGGCAGAAATAGTCTGCTTTCCCAAATCTCTGTCCAACAAGACTTTTACCTGTAGATAAATGACGAAAAAAACTTTAGACGCTTGAAACATCTAAAGTTTTTAGTTTTTCTTAGGAATTTAGAAACTTGCCTTACCATCAAAAATAGTCAGCTTATGCAAATTTTCCATGCCTGCAATAATGGGTCTAGCTTTTGCAATGAGATTTTGAAAAACTTCCAAGGTTAGGCTATCATTGTGAGCTTGCTCGCTCTCCCAAACTTCGTAAATATAGATGCTGTTGGGTTCGTCTGCTCTCTCTCCTAAGATATAGCAGAAACAAGTATCAAGATTTTGCATTTCTTTGACAACTTCTTGCATATAAGCAGCAAGTTCCTGCGCCTTTCCTTCTTTGGCAATTAATTTACCATAAACGCAAAATTTTTCCATTAGGATCTCTCCTTATTACTGAGCCACTAGTGTTTCCAAGTTTTCTCCAATCGCAGCCAAACGCTCCACCACATCTGCCTGGCTCAAGCCGTTTTCAGCCACATAGCGGTTACGAGGGTGAACACGACATTCATGAGAACAGCCACGGAGGTACTTGTCTTCGTTTTCTTCTGAAGTCAGGATGCGGCGGTTACACTCTGGATTGCCACAGTTGACATAGCGCTCGCAAGGAGTCCCGTCAAACCAGTCTTTCCCAATCACGACTGGGTCAACATGGTTGATGTCAACGGAAATACGCTCATCAAAGACATACATCTTGCCGTCCCAAAGCTCACCTTGAACTTCTGGATCCTTGCCGTAAGTCGCGATACCGCCATGAAGCTGACCAACATCTTTGTATCCTTCACGGACCATCCAGCCTGAGAATTTCTCACAGCGAACACCACCGGTACAGTAAACAACCACGCGCTTGTCCATGAACTTCTCTTTGTTATCACGAACCCATTGCGGCAATTCGCGGAAATTGCGGATGTCTGGACGGATGGCACCGCGGAAGTGTCCCAAATCGTACTCATAGTCGTTACGAGTGTCTAAGACAACAGTGTCTTCGTCCAAGAGAGCTTCCTTAAATTCCTTAGGTGACAAGTAAGCTCCTGTCGTCTCCAGCGGGTTGATGTCATTATCAAAATCATTGTCTTCCAAGCCCAAGTGGACAATTTCTTTCTTGTAGCGAACAAACATTTTCTTGAAAGCTTGCTCGTTTTCTTCGTCAATCTTGAACCAAAGGTCTTCCATGCCCGGAAGGCTGTGCACATAGTCCATGTATTTTTGAGTGGTTTCATAGTCACCAGAAACCGTTCCGTTGATTCCTTCATCTGCTACCAGGATACGGCCTTTCAGACCGATAGATTTACAGAAGGCCAGATGATCAGCTGCAAATTTCTCAGCATTCTCAATTGGAACATATTTGTAGTAAAGTAGGACGCGAATATCTTTTGCCATAAGATTTCAACTCTCTTTTCTCTATAAAATTTTCTGAATTTTTTAATTCATCTATTTATTATAACGCGAGAAGAAAAGCTGAGCAAAATATTTGTTTGAAAAATAGCAGAGCTGGAAAGTTTAAATGAGAAAGAAAAGTTATCGCTCTTCTTCCAATTGATCCAAATACTTCTCAAAGCGCTTTTACTGCCATTCTCTTACAGATTTTCCTTTCACTTTATAAATCTCTATAATGCAATATACCTTACATTTCATCCTTATTTAACATCCATTCAGAAGTCATTTCCACAAATCTAAACATCAAAAAGAGAAGACCAGTTTGGTCTTCTCCAAATCTTATCTTATCAGCAACCTAGCTCTGTTGACAAAGAGCCAAAGTCTTCTCAGTCGCTATCGCCTGCTTAAAATATAGTCAGGGGCAGAGACTTCTATTTCCTGTACCTACACCAAAACTTATTTTTTAAATGCTTCCCAATCCTTCATAAATTGGGCTATTCCATTAGTAGTCAGTGGATGCTGCGTCATTTTTTCAAATAAATTATCCGGAATGGTCGCAATGTGAGCACCAAGTTTTGCAACAGCTTCAACATGCGCTGAATTACGAATACTAGCTGCGATGATTTCAGCTTCAAAATCATAAATATCAATAATCGTGCGCAAATCTGCAATCAGTTGATAGGCATCTGTTCCGATATCTTCCAAACGTCCAACAAAAGGACTGATGAAGGTAGCTCCAGCTTTCATAGCCATGAGTCCTTGAGAAACTGTAAAAATCAAAGTAACATTCGTTTTAATTCCCTCTTTTGAGAGGACAGAGACAGCTTTTAAACCTTCCGTTGTCAGTGGAATTTTGACAACAACGTTATCAGCCCATTTAGCAATATCCCGTGCTTCTGCAATCATTTCAGGTGCTGTCAAGCCAATAACCTCTGCACTAACAGGACCACTTACAATCTCACAGATTTCTTGAATAACCGTTTTAAAATCGCGTCCTTCACGTGAAATAATTGTTGGGTTAGTTGTTACGCCATCCACAACACCTAATTCATTAATTGCCTTGATAGCCGCCACATCAGCTGTATCTAAGAAAAATTTCATACCACATGTCCTCCTAGGCTTTTTAATTGAAGCCTTTATTACAAATAACGCTTGTCATTACAACAAGTAGAACAAAAACAACAATGGTCATCATGAAGGCCATCCAGCCAAACTGACCAATTTTACCCAAAATACACATTGGAATTCGATAATCCTTGAGCCTAAAAATTAAAAGGGCTCTCTTTTACGAATCAAGAAGTGAAAAAATTGCAAGTCACAACCAACTCAACTGAAACCTTTTCTACCCACTCCACACCATATCTATATCCTAGAGGTCCAGACATCCAGCTGTCAGGGCACCTGATTCTACTGCTAAAACACTGTAGGCACAATCATCAATAACAGGTTGGAACTAGCTGAGTCACACAAGAACCAAAGACTTTTAACTATTCAAATCTTTGGTTAATCTTGATTCGTTGGCAACGAACTTACCGACTCCTATTCTCTATTATAGTACAAATTTAAAGCGTTTTCAAAAAAAGACTAGAAAAATCTACAAAATTCAGATTAGCCAGAGCTGTTCTAAAATTTGCTCTTGTTTTTTAGCTCGTCTAAATATATCGTCTTAGATTGTAAGTGCTTTTAGGAAGTCATGAATTGCTTAAATTTTCCAATTCCTAATGGACAACTGTATGATTCACCACTAGAAAAAAAAGCCGCCCAGTCGTATAGGCAGCTATTCTTTGATAGAAACTACTATGATTAATCTTTTTTGAGACTTCCTGCGCGGGTGCGGGTGCGAGCATAAGCAGTCAGCAAGACTGTTCCGATGACTGCTACTGTCGCAGAATTCACCAGAATTGCTACAATACTTTGAGCAATAACCTTATTGACCGGCTCACCAGACACAATCACGTCACCAATCGGGCCGATTAGCCAAGCGATTGCATTGGCTCCAAACTGAATCAAGTTAAAGCGGATAATATCCTTGACTTCAAATTTTCCTTCTTCCACTTGGAAGAATTTTCTAAAGAAGCCAACCAATAGACCGAAGACTCCGCTGCCGGCAATCCAGAACCACCAAAGTCCGCCACCGCTCATAGCGTCTTTAATGGCATGGCCAATGAAGCCCATCAGGAAACCAACGATTGGGCCAAAGATGACGCTAAAAAGAGCTTGCAGGGGGTATTGAAGCTGGATGCTGGTATTGGGTACAGGCGTTGGAATATTGATCATTCCGATGACCACGAATAGGGCTGCTCCGATTCCTGTTGCGACTACGTTTCTGATTGTATTATTTTTCATTTTCTTCTTCCTTAATTTTCAATTCTCTTGATTTCAATATGCCATTGGGCACCGACGCCAACATTGTAGGCTTTAGCAAAGGAACCTTGGTTAATCGCTAAGCCAACCCGATAGAGGGAGTTGATATAGAGGATAGGCTGACCGATGCGAACATCCGCAAAGGACTTGCCATAGGTTACTTGGTTTTGATAAACCAGCATGTCATTATTGTAGATGGTAACCTCGAAGCGGTCGCCAAATTCTGGTTTTAAGGTGCAGAATTCTTCGCGGGTGATAGAGGTCCAGAGAGAGCCGAAGCGGACATCTAGGATATCAATAGCTCCGCTGACATAATTGTCCGCAATCGTAGTTTCGACTACCTGAATTTCAACAATGTCTTCGACCTTGAGCTCCGGTCCTACTTCTTCAAAGCTGATATGGCCGCTGGCTAGCTTGGCACCCGTATAGGCATAAACATCACGACCGTGGAAAGTGTAGGAATGCTCAGTATTCTTGCGGCGATTTTCCACCTCAGAAATTTCCCGAATAGCCTCAATGCCAACATGCTTCTTGATAAAAGACAGGGTGCCATTGTCAGGCGTGACGATGTACTGGCCCTTTTTAGTCTTGGCTACCACACTCTTACGCTTGGAGCCCACACCCGGATCCACTACTGACACAAAGGTCGTTCCTGCTGGCCAGTAATTAACTGTCTGAAAGAGACGATAGCTTCCCTCAAAGATATTGTAAGGTGTGATATCATGAGTCAGATGATGAATTTTCAGAGTAGGCGATTCTTCTAGCGCCACTCCGATCATGGCTGACACAGCTCCATCTACCAGACCAAAGTCCGACTGGAGCACGAGTAAATTGTTCATATTTTCTCCTTAGTTATATTTTCGATGGTATTTAGACCGAAGCTGATCTGGGAAGTCTAGCTTTAAGAATCTTCCTACCTAACAGGGCTCCAAGTAAAGCGCCCAGTAAAATGCTGGCTACAAACCAAAGGACTAAGCTGGGTTCTGGTTTAAGCATGACTTGCTCGATATAAGCCTGAGTCTTTCCTCTGGCAAGAAGACTAGCTTCATACTGCTTGGGCGCCAGCCACATTAGGAAAATAGGACCCGCTGTGCTAAAGCTGAAAACCATAAAAGACAGCAAGCTTCTAACAGTCCTTTGATAGCTGCCTGACCGAGCTATAAGATCTGCTAAAACACCACAAATCAAACCTGGTAGAAAGGCTCCAAAGCCATGTCGACTAAGCAGAAAGAAGAGACCTAGCAGACAGCCTAGGCCGCTGATTAGACCAAAGGTCTTTATTTTCTCTGTATAGAAGATAAACAGAACTCCGCCAAAGAAAGCTGTAAAAGCTGGAGCGTAAAACATATTTCCTGAGCGGTCAAATAGAAGCCCAACCAAGACGCCTAAGAGCATGGCTAAAAAATAAAAGAGGTAAAAGAAGCCAGCCTGCTTCAGTTTGTCTTTTCTTATAGAGTATAGCATAAACCTTCCTTTCCCGCTAGTCAGCTTTACTGTAACTGCCAATCAACTCCTGAATGAGCTCAATATGCGTATAATAATCAGCAATTTTCACATTCTCATCTCCACCATGGTCTCGGCTATTAGCATTGCCAAGTCCAAAAGCCGCCATAGGAACCTCCAAGGCTTCATAAACCGTGTGCATCGGACCAGTTCCAGCTGAGGTCGGCAGAACAGAAATGCCCTCTTGGTAGTAATCTTTAGCTAGCTCAATAAGATTGAGAATGGAAGGCGCACTCATGTCGCTGCGATAGCTCATCTCTCCTAAGGTATAGGTCAGCTTAACCGCTGGATAGCCATTCTTGTCCAGCTGCTGACGAATCTTATCTAACACATCCTCTGGCTCCAAGCCTGGCACCAGACGAACCTCCATCTTAGCCTGGGCATCTGAAGGCAAAATGGTTTTAACTCCTTGGCCTTGATAGCCTGATCCGAAGCCTTCAATATTCAGCGAAGGTTCAAAGTAAAAGCGACGGAGAAATTCCTTACGTTCGTCCAATAGAACTGGCAATTTCAAGCCATAGACTTGACTCAACTCTTCAGGAGTCCGCAGGGCATATTCCTCAATTAGGGCCAGCTCCCGTTCATTTGGCTCTTGAACCTGCTCATAGATGCCTTCAACTAAGATACGGCCGTCTGGACTGCGCAAGCTAGATAGAGCATTGACCAAATACCAGGAAGCGGAATTGATAACGCCACCGAAGCTGGAATGGATGTCAACATCTGCACTTTTGACCGTCATGTCAAAGGTAACAATTCCCTTGTTACCGCCCGAGATTTCCAGCTGCCCTAGGTTATTGCGGCTACCTTGCTCCCAGACCAGCAAATCCGCTCCTCGCAGGCGTTTGCGATGCTTGGCCAGATATTTATCTAAGTCTGTCGAAGCGGACTCTTCTGCCCCTTCCATCATAAAGATGATATTGACTGGCAAATCACCGTGCTCTCGAATATACTTGCGAACGGCTGTCAAACGAGCAGTAATGTGCCCCTTGTCATCATCCACTCCTCGCCCATACATAACCCCGTAATGAACCGACAGTGTAAAGGGATCATTGGTCCAAGGCTGGTCATCATCTGCCGGCACTGTATCGTAGTGGTTATAGAAAATAATGGTCTTAGCAGCAGGATTTGAAGAAAGAAACTCCGCCAAAACAAATGGAGCAGTATAGCTATCGTCAATCATGACCTTGGCACCTGCAGCTGTAAAAATCTCTCCCAAATAGTTGGCTACTTCCTGCAGACCAATCTGCTGGGCAAAAATTGATTTTTTAGAGATCAAGGTCCGCAGCACTTCAAAATAGTGCTGGGCTACCTCGTCGTTTTCAAATTTCTTGATTTGTTCAGTCTCAGTTGAGAAAGGCATGCGTTACTCCTATTAACAGCAGATAAAGGGCTGGGGAAATAAGCTTCCCCGCCCTTATCGTATTTCTTGTATCAAAGTCCAGTCGGCCAAATTGCAGATCGGACTTGATGGGATTTCTTACTTGATGTCTTTTGCATCTGGCAGGTAAGAGCCACCAAAGAATTCTTGAGATAGCTTTTCAAGCGTACCATCCTCATAGAGTTCCTTAATCCTCTTGTTGACAAATTTTTGCAGGTCTTCCTGACCACTTGCAATAATCGGATAAACATAAGGCTGCTGGTCGCTTGGAAGTTCAATCACTTCCAGATTATCCAAGCCTTGGTCTTTGATAATAGACTCTACAGTTATGCGCTCAAAAATCTTATAGTCCGTACGGCCGTCATTAAGATTGGCCAAGATTTGCTGAATGGTTCCGTCCGTATAATTGATTTTTGTCGGTTTATCGCTATGCTCCTTATTGTAGTCCTCTAGCTGCTGAGCTGTTGAAGTTCCCTGAACAACCTCAGTAGACTTGCCGCCAATGTCATCCAGTGATTTGATTCCCTCGCCCTTACGGACAACTAGAACTGTTGGATTTTTCGCATATGGACTAGCATAGAGATATTTGTTAGCCCGCTCTTCAGAATAGCTGATATTATTGGCACCGATCTGGTAGCGGTCGCTGTCCAAACCTGAAAAGATAGAAGCCCACTTGGTCTTATTGAAATTGACTTCATACTTATCCGAGTCCTTAAAGATAGCACGAAGGACTTCGATATCGTAGCCAGTCAGTTTACCGTCTTTATCCTCGTATGAAAATGGTTTGGTCGTTCCTACTGTTCCGACTTCTACCTTTATTTTCTCTGTTTTCTTCTCACTTGATGATGAGCAAGCCACCAAGGCACCAATGGCCAAGACACTAACAGCCGCCAAAGAGAAGTATTTCAAGGTTTTCTTCAGGTTCATATTTCGAATTCCTCCTAAAAAGTCTTTCTTTATCATATCAAATAAGGAGAAGCTTGACCATTATATATTTTTTATGGAGGTGATAGCTTTTCTTTATCAGCTCTGAGGCAGTCATTTACTAGACTTTCTACCTGTAGTGCTGCAGGAGAAAGAGGGCACTTTCGACATAGTAAGGAACGGAAACTTTGAAGGCTTCGTCGTCAATGACCATGCTGTCATGATGGAGGTCAGGAGCATTTTCCGCACCATTTGAGCCGATAAAGGCAAAGACGCCTGGAAGCTTCTCCTGATAAAAGGCAAAATCTTCTCCCGCCGAGGAAGGACTGGCAGGCAGGACCTCAGCCAGATTCTGTGAGTGCTCATAAAGCAGCTCAGCCAATTCGGGGTCATTATAGGTCACTGGTGGAGTATGGTCCCAAGAAATCCTGACCTGAGCTTCAAAATTCTCAGCTGTATTCTCTACAATTCGGACAAAGTCTTCCTTGAGACGCTGCTGCAAGGTCGGATTAAAACTGCGAATGGTTCCTTCAAAAAAGCCCGACTGCGGCAGTACATTCCAGGTCGCTCCCGCTTCGATATGAGTTACAGACAAGACAGCTGCTTCAAAAGGAGACACTGTGCGGGCTACTAGAGGCTGCAGATTTTGAATCATACTGGTTAAGGTCAATACTGTATCAACACCCAAATCCGGTCTAGCCGCATGGCTGCTGACTCCTTCTACCTCCACCTTGAATTTCTCAACCCCAGCCATCATGGCTCCCGCTTTAAGTGCTAGCTGTCCCGCCTTAAGCTGGGGCATATTGTGAAAGCCAATAATAGCAGACACATCGTCCAACAGACCAGTCGCAAGAACTTGACTAGCTCCCTGAGAAGTTTCCTCAGCCGGCTGAAAAATCAAACGAACCGTTCCTCTCAAATCACCTTCCATAGCCTTGAGCAGCTCCGCTGCCCCCAAAAGGCTGGTCTGATGAAAATCATGACCGCAGGCATGCATGACGCCTGATTTCTGACTGGCATAAGGCAGACCTGTCCGCTCCAAAATGGGCAGCGCATCGATATCAGCCCTAAGGGCAATAATGGGCTTGCCAGAGCCAATCTCAGCAACTAGGCCGGTTTTCAGACCAGAATCTAAAATCCTAATCTCCAAATCTTCCAAATAGCCTTTTAGAAAAGCTGTCGTTTCAAATTCCTGCCCAGACAGCTCTGGATGCTGATGAAGATAATGCCGCGTTTGCATCAGTTTATCATAAAATTTTTTCATGGCAGACTCCTTTACTCGAATACACCTATCTACCATCCAGTATAGCACAAAGCAAGACGAGGGCACAAAAATAGAGAGCAAATAATCAATAATCAGCCCTCTAATTTTGCTATTATGAGATATCGCCTTCGAAAGAAATGACAATGGATTCATAAGAAAAATCACGCTCCAAGACCCATTTGCCATCTGTCTTGACAAATTTCAGCTGATAATCTCGTTCTGGGGTGAGAAGCGGCCGTGAGTCCAATCCAGCCATCATGTCATCAGCATAATTCTTATCTTGTGCTTTATAGAATTCCGAAAGATTCGCATACTCAGAACGATGCTTATCAGAAAACTCTTTACTGTAGTTCAGGATGGTTTTGCTTAGACTGACCGTTCTCGGTTTAATCTTGATCACTATCTCATTCGGCATGTACTGGGCTACTGTATAAGAAATTTCGGAGCGTTTTGCATTATTTTCCACATAGGCATCGATAAAGGCATTGACTTCCTTATCAGTAAAGGGATAGTCATGCAATTTACGTTTGAAGTCTTCAGCAAAAGCTGCTCTAAAGTCATTTTTATCTTGTTCCAAATTACCGCCTAAGACAAAATCTTCCTTGCCCTTGGATGACTTTGCCTTGTCTTTGCTTTTGGCGTCTCCACCTAAGAAAACAGCATTCAGATAATCAGAAGCTAATTTCTTTGACTCTTCGATTTGATCAGGATAGCTCGAAGTATCAACATTTAGCTTGATTTCTTCTGTTTTCTCATCAGCATCATAAGTTTTCTTCTCATAGTGCAGCTCATATTTTTTATCCTTTTCAACCTTAAATACAAGATAACCAGAAAGAGTCTTTCCCTTAGCTAAATCTTCATATTTTAGTATTTTAAAGTTTTCTGCATCATCATAAACTCCGACCGGCTGGATTTTCTCACCTTCTGAATCATAAAAGCCAATGTCTGAAGAGGAAATCATGATTTTTTCATCCGTTTTATTCTTAATTTCCAATGACAAAGCCAAGTATTTTGAGTCAGCAGCCCCATTGCTTGGCAAAATAAACTGGCCATCCTTAATCTTGACCTCTACTTGCCCATTGCTGGCTGCTTTCTTGTCCTTCTTCTCCTGACTTTGCTTACTTGGAATATCCTGATTTGAAGTCGGAAGCAAGGCACAGGCTGTTAAGCTCATTCCTGCTAGAAGCAAGGTAGCGTATTGAAATACTTTTTTCATCATTGTCTCCTTAATAACTTAATAATATGACCTTTCTATTTTACCATACTTATCTTGACTGGTAAATACAGTCTGAAAGTTATTATCATATAAAAAACCTGCAGCTCAAGCTACAGGTTAAGAATGTTTAGAATCCATCTACATTCGTATAGATTTTTTGGACATCTTCGTCGTCTTCTAAAACGCTATAAAGTTTTTCAAAGGTTTCAAGGTCTTCACCGGTCAACTCTACTTCAGACTGAGGAATCATTTCAAGCTCGGTAACTTGAAATTCCTGGATGCCAGATTCACGCAGAGCCACGATGGCCTTGTGAAGATCAGTTGGAGCTGTATAAACAGTGATGCTTCCTTCTTCTCCTTCAACATCATCAACATCCACATCCGCTTCCAGCAGCTGTTCAAAGACGCTGTCAGCGTCGTCACCCGCAAAGACAATCACACCTTTGTTATCAAATAAATAGGCTACAGAGCCGCTAGCTCCCATATTGCCGCCATTTTTACCAAAAGCAGCACGGACATTGGCTGCAGTCCGATTGACATTTGAAGTCAGAGTATCGACAATCAGCATAGAACCGTTTGGCCCAAATCCTTCATAGCGGCCTTCAGTAAAGGTTTCGTCCGTATTCCCTTTTGCCTTATCGATGGCCTTGTCAATGACATGCTTCGGCACCTGAGCCTGCTTAGCTCGGTCGATAACGAATTTCAAAGCTGTGTTAGACTCTGGATCTGGATCACCTTTTTTAGCTGCTACATAGATTTCCACACCAAACTTAGCATATACTTTTGAGTTTGCGCCGTCTTTGGCCGTTTTCTTTGCCACAATATTGGCCCATTTACGTCCCATTGGAGATTCTCCTTTTGATAAATTACATTTTTAATCTTTCTTATTATAACACAGGGAATCAGAAAAATCACTAAGAAAAAATGATAGCTTATAGAAGATTCAGCTTGCATTCTTCAACTCTTGTTAGCCTGAAATCAAGACAAAATTGATTTCAGTTTTCGATTCCATAAAAAATCCAGTCGCTAAAAGAGCAACTGGACGGTACATTCTATTTCCTGAAACTGGCAGGTCTGTCATAGCGGAACTTTATCAAAATCCATTAAAAATATCACTGATAATTTTTCACAATAGGCAAATCCGGTTTGCACCTGCTTAGGCAGGCAAAAACATCCTCTATTCTGCCATCTAAAAAAGTGACATCTACTCGAACGGACTTGCCATGGTAAGGTCTGACATATAGGTAGTCTCTCCGATAGTACCTGACTCCCAGTCGAAAAGAAGGCTGCCCATCAGAAGTTCTTCCCCAAGCCGGCCGGTAAAAGACACTTTCCAGCTGATTCCAAGCAAAGCTATGCTCTTTCAAGAAAGCACCTCGCACAGTCAAGCCCCATTCTGTTCCCGCAAGAACAAAGCACTTTTTACTCAGCTTGCGTCCCGCATGCACTATTATAAAAATTTCAAGTAGACTGGCTAAGAGAAAAGTAAGGAAAGAAGGCAAACCGAATGAACGAATTCCTGCTCCAGGCATGGCTTTATCGATTGAAAACAAGAGCAAGGAAGCTAAAGCACCGAAAATGATGCCTGAGACTAAGAAGACAGAGGTCAAGATGACTATGGTCAAATATAGTCCTCTACGATAGCGAAAAGCAAACAATAAAGGCATGACTTTTCCTTTCTTTCTCAGCTAATAGTTCCGCTTATGCTTTACTGAGGCGCCTTAAACTCATCTTCCTCTACCTTATTCCAGTCAGAATATTGAGTATCTGTTTGAACATCCAAACTGCCTTCTTCACCTTTATAAGATAAACCTAACTTAAAGTCTTTTAAGAATAAGGTCTTTTTATCCAAGCGTACTTCTAACTTCTTATCCATATCTGCCTGAGTAACACCTGTTAGCTCTAGTTTGAATTCTTCACCAAAGAGCCCCAGTAAATCAGCATTTTTACTACTTAATTTAAAGATATATTCATCACCGCTTTCCTTTACAGTGACATCATCAGCCATTTGATAAAAGCCATCCATAAGTTTGAAATAATCGGGCTGAACATAATAATCTGCCCCGGTTCCCATTTCTTGCTTAGACCATGTTCCATTTTTAGAAGAACGAGTATACAAAAGTTTATTCTCTCCGCCTGGCATAATCGCTTCTTGATAACTCTCCTGACCACTCTCTTTTCCATCTATTACTAAATGCCCCTTGGCCAGTTCATCCATGCTTTTATCATAGAGAAGGTCTCCGCTCATCGTTTGAGTTTTATTAGAACCATCTACAGTGATAGATAATTTCACCTTCATTTTCATCGAAGTTAAATCTTCATTCGCAGTTTCTGCTTTCTCCAAGAGTTCTTCAATATCGTCAGAAGAAGTATTCTTTTGGCTCTCACGGGAGCTATTCTCAGTCCCACCCTGATTCTTTTGAGAATGCTTCTGCCCAATCAAGCTACAAGCCCCTAAACTAAGCGTCAGTAAAGCTGTAAGGGCCATAAAGGTAATCTTTTTGAATTTCATGAGTCTTCCTCCTTTGAGACATGGATAGGAAAGATAATCATTCAATCAGCATAGCAATGTTTTATTGACCGAATACTAGCTTTCATACCTACAGTCAAACCGCTAAAAAGCAAATCATGCTCCTTAGTGAAAACAAGTTTATTTGTTTATTATACCATTTTTTATTTACCATCGCAAACAAAGCAAAAAGGCTGAATATTCAACCTTACTTATCTTTCATAATCGGAACCCGTCCAAAATTCTGTTCCATAAGTGCGGGATTGCCTAGCAGATAGACCTTGTCAGCCTGCTGGGTTAGGCTATCCCATGGCTCCTTGCTGATACGGCTGACCAATTCAACTTTTCCTTTAAGCTGGGACAAATGCTGGCGCCCCTGCTCGGAAAAGCCTAAAATATGAACACCTGACGGAAGCTCTTCTTGCCTAGCTCCGACCAGGATATAGGTCAGCAGACGCCGGACCCTAGCCTTGGTATAGCGTTTGGTCGCCACCTGTTCAACTAGCTCTTCTATGGTCTCACTGCTTTTCAAGGCCACTCTAATCCTGACGGCCAACTCCTGATTGACCTGATAAAAGTCTGTTAAATCCGGACAGGTCACTATCTGGTAACGGAGGTAAGGAAAGAGGTCCGACCAGGTCACCTTGGGAGCCGTTTCAAGCAAGTGATAGGCTGGAGTATATTTTTTGAGAAAGTCTGGCTGATCCAGATTCTGACGAAGGGCAGTTGCGGAAGCAAATTCCTGATCAGCTGATAAGGAATGGTAGCCAGCTCCCTGACGTTGAATCGGGCACAGTTTTATAGCCTTTCCCGCCACAGCCTTGGCATAAGCCAAGCCCAGAATATGGTTGGGAGTAGAGCCTGAGAAATTGAGCCCTGCAAATTCCTGCCACATAGCCTGAGTCTTCTGGGGATAGGATAGGGAGTCAGGCAGGCTAGACAGATAAGCCTCCATCTGCTCTGCCTTTTCGCCATAAACCCTCGAAATACTCTCGTAGTCCAACACTTCCTCAGTCCCAAAAGTCAGCTGTTCGATGCCCAGCCTTTCTAGGATGTCTACTGCACCCTTAGCGAAAAAGTCCGCCGCCTGAACGCTGACCAAGAAAGGCAACTCAAGGACCAGATCCGCTCCAGCTTCCAAAGCCATCTGTGCCCGAGTCCACTTGTCCGCGATAGCTGGCTCCCCTCGCTGAACAAAATTGCCGCTCATAGCGATAATTTTCAGACCAGAAGCCTGCTCCAGCAGATATTTGTGCCCATTATGAAAAGGATTAAACTCTGCGATAATACCGGTAACTGTCATCTCATTTCTCCGCCACAAAGAACCAGCGAGCGCTCTTGTTAGTTGGCTCCTTGTCCTCAAAGTCCTCATAAACCTTGACATTCTTAAAGCCAGCCTGCTCCAGCAAGATATCATAGGTCAGAATCTCAAAGGTCCGCTCCTCATGCACCTCATCATGGCGCGTGAAACGCCCATCCTCCTCTTGGACAAAGAAGGTCAACTCATGCACAATAGAATGAGGCGCTTCATCCGCATAAGAATCCCATACCATGGCAAAAGTTTCAGCATTTTCGTGATAGGAATAGCCAGGAAAAACCTCGTCAATCTGGTAAATCGAGTGCACGTCAAAGATAAAACGACCACCCTCATTTAGATGCTGGTAAACTTGAGTGAAGACCTGACCGACATCGACTTCGTCCTCCATATAGCAAATCGAGTCTGAATAACAAGTCACCAAGTCAAACTGACCAACGCCACTCAAATCCAGCATATTGCCCTGGATAAAGGGAATGTCCAAACCGGCCTCTCTGCTGCGCTTCTCTGCCAAATCCAGCATTTCCTGACTCAGGTCCAACCCCGTCACCTCGAAACCCGCTCGCTTAAAATAAATAGACTGAATGCCCGTACCACAGGCCAACTCCAGCAGCTTTTTCTTATCCTTGGGAAAATGACGCAGGCTGAAATCCGTCCACTTCTCATACAAAGAATCATCCATAATCGCATCGTAAACCGACGCGAAGGTTTCATAAGTTGCCATACTTTTCCTTTCAAAAATAGCCCAGCCAGCAGGCTGACTGAGCCGAATTCTGCTTTCTGCCTAAGGGCAAAAAATTACTTGTTTTTTTCTTCCAATAAGGCTGCAACATCCACACCAGTTGCTTCGTGCCACAACTTTTCCAGATTGTAATGCGCCCGCATTTCCTCAGAAAAGACATGGACAACCACGCCACCCAAGTCTAAGAGAACCCAGCCACCAGCTGCATCTCCTTCGATATGACCAGCAGAAATACCAGCCGCAGCAGCTTTCTCACGGATATTTTCAGCTACTGCATCCAGCTGACGACTGTTCATAGAGCTGACGATGACAAAGTAATCTGTCACAGTAGTCAGACCTTGCAAGTCCAAAGCCACAATATCTTCTGCACGTTTTTCATCGGCCGCCTTCACGACCAGTTCCAATAATTCTTGTTCTTTCATAGTTCCTCTTTAATTAAAAATGTTTTTGTAATCTCGAACATCCGCAAAACGTCTGTCCCAAATTTCTTGATAAAAAGTATTTATTTTTTCTGCCGAAGCATCTTCCCTATCAAAAGTTGTAAAAGCACCCTCTGGAATGACAAGTTTATAATCAAATTCAAATCCAACTTTAACCGATGCATCTACACAATATTCCGTCTGCATTCCACATAAAACTAGACGACCAATATCTTCTTTATCCAAGTAATCCTTCAAATCTGTCTCTTTAAATATACTATTATACTTCTTCTGAAAGACCTTTTCGTCTGATTTTCGATTTAAGAGAGGAGACAACTGCCAATCTTCCAATTCACTATCTTCTGGATTTTCAATATGCTGAATATAGATAATTTCGACACCTTTACTCCTAGCCTGATGTTGCAGAAAGGAAATTTTATCCATCATTTTATCAGACTGAAAGCCTGTCTCCACTAAGATATTTTGTACATCTATAATGATTAGAGCTGTTTTCATTCTTCTATTTCCTTCAAATATCCTACAAAGGCATTGTAAGTCTCCAAGGTCTGCGGATAGATGGGCATTCCTTTGTGAGCCAAATGCTCCACGGTCCTTACTGTTTCGTAGGCCACAGCTTGATTAAGCGATTGCCTGGCCAAGCCTCTAGCCTTGTCCACTCCCGGAAAGTCCCGATTATGCTCAATGTAGTCGGCGACATAGACGACCTTGTCCAGCTCAGACATGGTGCTACTTCCCACTGTATGAACCTCGATGGCTCGCAGGATCTCAGTATCTTCGATGCCTAACTCTTCCTGAATCTTGTAAATGCCCACTATGCCATGCCAGACATTGTTACCCCAATTTTTCAGGTCAGGATCCAGCCGGTATTTGTCAATCAAGCCCAGAAATTCCTCATCTGAAACCTTTTTGGCATAGTCGTGTAGGAGTCCTGCCAGACCAGCTTTTTCAGGGTCAAGATCGAAGCGCTCTGCTAATTCACGCGCCGCTTTTTCCACACCTAGACAATGCCGCAGACGTTTCTCAGACATGACTGTTTCCATCTTAGCCAGCAAGGCCTCACGGCCCATACTGATATAGCTTTCATAGGTCATAGATAAAGCCCTTCTTTCTTGATATAGTCTAGCACTGGCTGAGGCAGCAGGAAATTAGGAGTCCGTCCCTGAGCCAGAAAATCCCGCACCATACTGGAGGAAATATCCATAAGCGGCACATCCACCCAGATGACAGGGTAGGAAGTCCCCGCCTTGTAACGCGGTCGCTGAACACCGACAAACTGAACCAACTCAACCAG
This sequence comes from uncultured Streptococcus sp., assembly GCA_963533195.1. GTDB lineage: Bacteria > Bacillota > Bacilli > Lactobacillales > Streptococcaceae > Streptococcus. Next base: position 32,657 of record CAUSOG010000025.1, read on the forward strand.
TTCATCAATCCGGTACCACTTGGGCAGATAGTCCACCATATCCGCACCGATGATAAAGTAATAGTCCGTATCTGGATGTTGCTCTGTCAGCAACTTCATAGTGTCGTAGCTGTAAGAAATTCCCTTGCGTTCCAACTCAATAGGCTCAATCCCTAATCCTTCAATGCCCTCGATAGCCAGCTCCAGCATCTTCAGTCGATGCTTTTCATCAATGGTCTCTTTCTTATCGACGTGCGGTGGCTCGTACTCTGGCATGAGCAGGACCTGATCTAAGCCCAACTGTTGCCGGACCTGATCCGCCACGACCAAATGAGCATTGTGGACAGGGTTGAAATTCCCACCTAAAATGCCAATCTGCTTGCGTTTTTTATCTTTAACTTCTGGTTCTAATTCCACCTTGGTAAAGGGGGTCAGTAATTCAATAGCCATAGGCTGATATCTCCACAGAAATTTTTCCTTAAATTTGCTTGACTTTGACAGAGAGTTTGCGATTTTCCTTCTTGCTGGACTGCTTGTAGAGAATCAAGATCCGGCCAATCTTCTGCACTGTATCCACTCCGATTTCTTCTTCCAAAATCTCAGCAACTTCATGGATATTCTCATCTGTATTCTGCAAGAGCGTAACCTTAATCAACTCTCGCGCATCCAGTGCCTGACGGACGCTGGTTTTGATTTGGTCGTTGAGTCCATTTTTCCCAATCTGAATGATGGGTTTGAGACTGTGTGCCTGACTGTTGAGAAAGGCGCGTTGTTTTGATGTTAGTGTCATGTTCTTCTATAAGGCCTGAGTCAGTTGGGACTTGCTTGTCTCATCACTGTTCACGGCCTTTTCCTTCCTTATTTTAAGGGGATTTATTCCCCTTGGTTTCTTGAGTATTATATAATAGCTTTCCGAGTGACAACCGCTACACCCTCTGGCGCCCAACCAGCTACTCGGGCAGGTCCACTGACGCGAATCCAGCCCAGACCAGAGAAGACGATATCCGTCTTGTCCTTGATGGTAAATTCATGCTTGACCAAGGTTGGAAATTCTTCCTTTTCCTTGCCAACCGGCGGTACTAAGAGACTGCCGACATGCTTGTCATAAAAGCCACTGGCACCTTCCAACTTGGTCCGGTGGAGCTTGAGCTCATTGTCAAAATAAGCCGTGAAGCCTTGCTTGTCACCTGCCACAAAGTCAAAGCGGCCTAGGCCACCCAAAAAGAGGGTTTGCTCTGGATTAAGCTGGTAGGTTTTGGGTTTGATTTCCTTTTTAGGACTGATGTATTTGAGATTCTTAGCAGAGAGATAATGAGCCATCTGGTGACGATGGATAATGCCCGGCGTATCATAAATATGACTGCCGTCTGCCAAAGGAATTTCGATTTTATCCAGAGTTGTTCCCGGAAAGCGCGAAGTCGTAATAATATCCTTATCGCCCGTGATTTCCTGAATAATCGCATTAATCAAAGTGGACTTGCCCACATTGGTCACGCCGACTACATAAACATCACGTCCCTTGCGGCAATACTCAATCTTGTCAATCAAGTCCTTGATGGCCTGCTTGTTCTGAGCAGAAATCAATACCACATCGACTGGACGCAGGCCTTCTTCGTGAGCCCGCTCCGTCAGCCACTGGGTCACCTTGCTATCCTTGACCGACTTAGGCAGAATGTCCTTTTTATTCCCAACCAAGAGAACATCATTTCCTGCGACAAAGCGAGGCAGGCCAGGAATAACCGATCCATTAAAGTCAAAAATATCGATAACATTGACGACCAAGGCGTCGCTATCTCCAACCTCATGCAGAAGCCGCAGAAAGTCATCATCCGTCAGTTGGACGTCGCTGATTTCATTATAATGGCGCAGGCGGAAACAGCGCTGGCAATAGAGTTCGCCCGTCTCCAAGCCTTTTTCTAGGGCTGACTGGGGCGTGTAGCCTAGCTTGCCCATATCTTCTGTCTGGATAGTGGCTCCGCAGCCGATACAGAGAAGTTCTTCCATGCTTAAATTCCTTTTTTGTACTGAATTGGGCCGTATTTTTCAGTGATTTTCTTGAGCACACGGCGTTCACGCGCCCGATTGATCTGGGTTTTGATAGAGTCGTGCTCAACCAGCGGTTTGACCAAAATCGAACGAATCCCAGCCCTATGAGCTGCCCGAATATCCGTCATAAGCTGGTCGCCCACCATAACCACTTCCTTTTTTTCAAATTGAAAAAGCTTGAGCGCTCGGTCAATTCCCCAAGTGAAAGGTTTCATCGCCCAGTAGACATAGTCAATTTCAAACTTTTCAACAGCCCGCTTGACCCGTTTTTGGTTATTATTGGACACCACGATAATCCGAATGCCCGCGTCCCGCAAATCATGGAGCCACTTCTTCATCTCTGGGGTTCCATCAGGATTATTCCAAGCAATCAAGGTGTTATCTAAATCCACCAAAACCGCTTTGATGCCTTGCTTTTTCAAACTCTCTACTGTCAAATCGTAAACTGCCTCGACCGCAAAGTCCGGCATATAATCTTCAATCGCCACATCTCTCTCCAAAAATTCGTATTCTCACTATTATAGCATAAAATGGGCTTTTTGGCACTCATGGTCCTATTTCTTCTAGAGCAGTTAGGTGATGAGCACTTTTCTATTTTCCAAGCAAATGAAAACAGCTTCCTAAAAGTGGAAGCTATTAGTTTAATATTGAGAAATTACTTACATAATCTAAAAGAAAAATTTTAATAATTCTTTTCCTTCATCTGTAGATCTGTTTGGTACAATTCCTGAAAATCGGATATAAATTTGGAGCTAATTGTATCCTCTTTTTTGATGTGTATCAATTTAGAGAACTTTTCAAAATCATCTTTATTATCTCCAGGTGCTATACGAATATCTATTGATTCCCAAATTTCATCTTTTTCTGTATAACCAACCAGAACAATTGGGATAATTCTAGTTGCTTGATGTCCACCTGGTAACTTTGCTGATAAATCTTTTAATAATCCTGTATAAAAAACGTCAGAATTTACAAACATTATGATATCTTTCTCATGCAATTTCCCATCAACACTTGCGAATTGGATTTCTTCGTCATTTCTTGAATAGCCCAAGAATCCCTCTCTATCTTGATAGTTAAGAAAAAAGACCATATGTTTATCAGATGTAGAATTTACGATTTGATTATAAACATCTCTGTATTCTATGATTAGGCAAGAAAGACCAAAAATAACGGGGATGCTTGACATCATTAACAAGAGTTTAACCTGTTTCTTTTCTATTACAAAATGATATACAATAATAGGGTAGAAAAATAATACCAAAGAAAGTATAAGAGGATTTATAAAGACCCCTACAATATTATCATTAGCGACCTCCCACAATTTTTGATGATATAAATTTAGATATTCTTCCACTGTAGGCTCTCCTCTTACAGATTTTTCATTGATTTTGAACGATTATTTGAAAACTTATGCTTTACTAATTACATCATTATATCATCTTTCAGGCTTTTTGGCACCTTCAGTCTCAAAGGTTACAAAAAGAGCAAAAGATGATATAGTAGTGATAGTATAAATTCCTCGGAGGTTTGTATGGCAGAAAAAAACAGACAGATGCAGGCTGTTTCCCCTCTTTTACAAAAGATTATCAACTGGTCGTCCGCCATTGGCGCTCTAGGAACGGTGGCCTTTTGTCTTTGGGCCTATTTCGCCGGCGTCCTCCAATCCAAGGAAACTCTCTCAGCCTTTATCCAGCAGGCTGGCATCTGGGGACCGCCTCTCTTTATCTTCCTGCAGATTCTGCAGACGGTCGTCCCCATTATCCCTGGCGCCCTAACCTCTGTCGCTGGTGTTTTCATCTACGGTCATATCATTGGCACCATTTATAACTATATCGGCATTGTCATTGGCTGCGCCCTGATATTTTATCTGGCGCGCACCTATGGTCCGGCTTTTGTCCAGTCTGTCGTCAGTAAGCGCACTTATGATAAATACATCGGCTGGCTGGATAAGGGTAATCGCTTTGAGCGCTTCTTTATCTTCATGATGATTTGGCCCATCAGTCCAGCCGACTTTCTCTGCATGCTGGCGGCCCTGACCAAGATGACTTTCAAAAAGTACATGCTGATTATCCTTCTCTGCAAGCCCATCACTCTCGTCATCTATACCTACGGACTGACTTATGTCATTGATTTTTTCTGGAAAATGGTCTCCAAATAAAAAGAAGTTGAATTGAACCGCACCCCAAAAGTTAGACAGAAAAAATCTAACTTTTGGGGTGTTTTTA